>JBJHBM010000001.1:0-251922 GCA_050485485.1 Alphaproteobacteria bacterium
GCACCGAACTGACAATCACCGCCAAAGGCTCCGACGCCAAAGAAGCGATCAACAGCCTGCGCGAGCTGGTCGAGTCGAAGTTTGATGAAGAGTAAACCCATCGACCGCGCTCGCCGGCAGATGTTTGCCGCGCGCGATCAGCGCGATCAGACCGATGGCATCCGTCATGCTCAGGGTGAGGCTTCCGCTTTCTTCCGCGCGGGTTTCTTCTTTTCCGGGGGCGGAGCTTTGGGCGACTCCCAATAGATCAGGCCCGGCTCGGTGACGCCTTCCATCAGACCGCCGCCGGGAATGATGCGGATGGCAAAGCCGTGCGAGCCGGAGTTGATCGCTTTGATCTGTCCGGTGTAGTGATGGCGTCCGTTGCCCAGGTCCTGCTGATGGGTCAATTCATAGGTCTGGCCCTCGTGCAGATGGCCGCTGCCATCCGTGCGCCCGGCATAGGCCTGAACGTGGACTTCATCAGGGCGCAGCTCGCCAAGCATCACATCCACATCAATCACCAGCGGCTGATGCACCAGCAGGTGCGAGGCAACGCTGGTGCGCACATCACTGACCGCCAGCGCCGACCAGTGCTGACGCAGACGCAGCTTCTGGTGCGCCAGTTCCACCGAAGGCTTGAGGTTGTCTGCCTCCAGCGTCCGGGCACGGTGCAACGCGGGCAGATAGTACTGCTGAGCGTATTCCTGAACCATGCAGTTGGTGTTAAAGCGCGGAGCCAGCACGGAGATGCACTTTTTCATCCACTGCACCCACGTGCGCGGCACGCCCTGATCATCGCGGTCATAGAACATGGGCAGGACCTGATGCTCGAGCAGGTCGTAGAGCGCCCGCGATTCAATGTCGTCGGCCATCTCATGGTTGTCGTACTGCTCGCCGCGACCGATGGCCCAGCCCAGGCCTTCCTCATACGCCTCGTCCCACCAGCCATCGAGCACGGAGAGATTCAGGCAGCCGTTGAGCGCCGCCTTCATGCCGCTGGTGCCGGATGCCTCCATCGGCGGTACCGGCGTGTTGAGCCACACGTCCACGCCCGGCACCAGCGACTTGGCGACGTTGAGGTCGTAGTCGGGGATGAAGGCGATCGGGATCTCGTCCTTCAGCTCGGCGATGTGGCGGTGGATGGCCTGGATGTGGCGCTTGCCGGGCTCGTCGTGCGGATGGGCTTTGCCCGACAGCACGATCTGGAACGGGCGCCGCGCGTTGATGCGCCGTAGGGCCTCGATATCCGTGAACAGCAGTTCCGGCCGCTTGTAGGAGGTCATGCGCCGCGCATAGCCGATGATCGGCTTGTCGGCGTTCATGAATACCCCGGTCTTCTTGTGGACAAAGTCCACCAGCTCCCGCTTCGCGGTCATGTGCGCGTTCCAGACGGCATCGTCGGGAATCTGGTCGGCCTGGACCAGGATTTCCGGCTCGTGGCCCCAGGACGGGAAGTGCTTGCTGTAGAGGTCGCGGAAGGTCCAGTGCGCCCAGGTCGGCAGATGCACGCCGTTGGTGACGGCGCGGATGCGGTACCCGGGGAACATGCGCTTGGTGGTCTCGGCATGACGCTGGGCGACGCCGTTGACGTAGCCCGACAGATTGAGCGCGAGATGGGTCATGTTCATCTCGTGCTCGCCCGCCAGAAGCTTGATCTGGCCGATGTCGATGTAATGGCCGAGCAGGCGGTGGACGAGGTCGTAGGGGAAGCGGTCGTGCCCGGCCTCCACCGGGGTGTGGGTGGTGAAGATGCACATCTCGCGCACCGGGCTTACATCGAAGCGCGGTCCGCAATCGTCGAGCAGGTCCACCGGGCGCGGGTGGCGGCGCATCAGGTCGAGCGCCAGCAACGCCGCGTGGCCTTCGTTCATGTGGTACGTCGAGATGTTGGCGAAGCCGAGCGCGGACAGCAGCCGCAGGCCGGCGATGCCGAGCACGATCTCCTGGCGCAGCCGGTACTCGCTGTCGCCGCCGTAGAGATGGTCGGTGATGCCGCGGTCGTCGGGGTGGTTCTCCTCGAGGTCGGTGTCGAGCATCAGCACCGGCACCGGATGGCCGAGCGCGCTCGCCAGCACGTGCAGCCACGGGCGCACCCAGACCTCGCGGTCCGCGATCGGGATCGCGACCTTGGCGCGCAGCGGCGTGGCGAAGGTCTCCGGGTGCCAGGGATGGGGCCGCTCGACCTGCCAGCCGGTCTCGTCGAATTCCTGGCGCAGATACCCCTTGCGGCTCAGGAGGGTGACGAACACCATCGGTAGCTCGAGGTCGGCGCCCGAGCGCGCGGTGTCGCCGGCCAGCACGCCGAGGCCGCCGGAGTAGGTATGAATCTCGGGACGGATCGCGATTTCCATCGAGAAATAGGCAATCCGGGTCCGGGCGAGATAGGGACCGATGGTGAGGTTGCGCTGGTCGAAAGAGATATCGTCGAAGGCGGAGGACATGCGGGCGGGCCTGAGCGGCTGGGAAGAACCCCGATGTTGTGACGGGCTGTCGCGCTCTTGTCGAGCGCCAAAACACCAAAAAAACGCTCCTGACCAAAGAGTGGTCGCGATGGTCACAGTTAAGACACGCAATGATCAATAAACTGTCAATTGCAGGTGAGAGGCTATGCGCGACCGGGAGGCCAGCCCTGCAGGAATCGCGATACTCATACAATTCCTGAGGATTTAGGATGCGAATGGTAGCGTCGCGTTGATCCCCCGTACCGGGCGGCCGTCAGGGGCCCCCCATGGAAGAGAGACAGGCGGATGGCCCGCTATCGAGTCCAGTTCGTCGCATCCGAGATCTTCCCGCTGGCCAAGACCGGCGGCCTCGCCGATGTCGCCGGCGCGCTGCCGGCGGCGCTCGCATCCATGGGCGCGGACGTACGGCTGGTGATGCCCGGCTACATGGAGGCGCTCGACCGCGCCGAGGGGTTGCGGACCGTTGGCAGGATCGACGACCTGCTCGGCTTCGACGGCGCCCGCGTCCTTGCGGGGCGGATGCCCGACAGCGGCCTTCCCGTGAGCCTCGTGGACATTCCCGCGCTCTACCGCGACGGCGGCGGCATCTATCTCCGCGCCGACGGCACCGACCGCGACGACAACGCCGTCCGCTTCGCGGCGCTGAGCCATGCCGCGGTGGAGATCGCCCAGGGCCGCGCCGGCTCGTCGTGGCGGCCCAACGTGGTGCATTGCAACGACTGGCATACTGGGCTGATCCCGGTGCTGCTGCGCGCCGAGACGGGCTCGCGGCCCTCCACCGTGTTCACGATCCACAACATGGCCTTTCAGGGCCAGTTTCCGCTCGATCAGTTTTCCGCGGTCGGCCTGCCCGATCTGCCGGGGGCCTACCAGGCGCTCGAGTTCTACGGGCGCGGCAACCTGCTCAAGGTCGGACTGCAGTTCGCCGACTACCTGACGGCGGTGAGCCCGACGTACGCGCGCGAGATTCAGACCTCGGACTACGGCTACGGCCTTGAAGGCGTAGTCGCGGCGCGCGCCGACCGCCTCAAGGGCATCCTCAACGGCATCGACGCCGGGCTATGGACGCCGGCCGGCAACCGCTGGCTCGCCGCCAGCTACTCGGAGCGCGATCTTTCCGGTAAGCGCCAGTGCAAGCGCGACCTGCAGCGCGAGCTCGGCCTGATCGAGGACGACAGCGCCCCGCTGATGGTGTTCATCGGGCGGCTCACCTGGCAGAAGATGGCCGACGTCATGCGCGACGTGCTGCCCCAGGTTCTCAAGCGCGAGCCCGACCGCCAGTTCGCGCTGCTCGGCCAGGGCGACCGCGACATCGAATCCGGTTTCCGCAATCTGGCGATGGCCTTCCCCGGCCGGGTCGCCGTCCGGATCGGCTACACCGAGCGCGAGGCCCATCGGCTGCACGCCGGCGGCGACATGCTGATCCACGGCTCACGCTACGAGCCTTGCGGCCTGACCCAGCTCTACGCCATGCGCTTCGGCACGCCGCCGATCGTGCGGCCGGTGGGCGGTCTCGCGGATACGGTGATCCACGCCAACGACGGCACCATCGCCGACGGCACCGCCACCGGCTTCCATTTCTGGGAAGCGACGGGGCAGGCGAAGCTCGAGGCCATCGACGATGCGATCGCGCTCTATCGCCGTCCGCTCTCCTGGTGCCGTCTGCAGGGCGCCGCGATGAAGACCGATTTCAGGTGGGAGCGCTCGGCGCGCGAATACCTCGACGTCTACGACCGGCTTTTGCCGCCGGACGGGATGGAAGCGCGCGCGATCGCCTGAGCGCCTGCCTCGCGCGCCGGCGCGGCGGTCCTTCGCGGACGGCCGCACGAAGAGGGCATGGAGGGACCTGATGGATACTTCGGCCGACAAGCTGATCGAGCAGCGGGTGCGCGAGCGCGCCTACGCCATCTGGGAGAGCGAAGGCCGCCCGCAAGGGCGCCACCGCGAGCACTGGTGGCGGGCGGAACGCGAGATTCTGGCGGAGCTGTCGCCGCCGGCTGCCGTCCGGCCCGCGCCGCGCCGGCGGGCAGCCGGTAGCGCGCGACCGCCGGCCGCCAAGCCGCCCGCGCGCAGGCCTGTGCGCGGCAAGGCCCCGGCGAAATAGGCGTTTTCCCCCGAATCCGGCTTCCGCCGTGCGGAACCGGGCCTTTCTGCATGCGTTGGACGGATTGTCCAATTGCCGCAAGGAGGATGCCATGCCGGCAAAGTCGAAATCGCAGCAGATGGCCGCCGGAGCGGCCCTCGCCGCCAAGCGCGGCGAAATGGCCAAAAAGGACCTCAAGGGCGCGTCCAGGGATATGTACGACTCGATGTCCCGATCGCAGATCGAGGAACTGGCCGGGACCGGGCGCAAGAAGCTGCCGAAGCGGGCCGGCTCCAGACAGGGGTGACATCGCCGCAAGAGGAGCGCCGCGCCGGAGAGGAAGGGCGAATGCCCGATCCCGTCTGGCGGGTGTTCGGCAATGCCGGGAGACGGTGGTTCGAGGACCGCGCCCCGACCGGCGCGGCGGCGATGGCCTTTTACACCATCTTCTCGCTGCCGCCGGTCCTGCTGATCGCCCTGGCGGTGGCAGGGTTCGCGTTCGGCGAGGACGAGGCCCGCGCGGGACTGTTCGCTCAGATCGCGGATCTCGTCGGGCCAAGAGGCGCGCGCGCGATCCGGGACATGATCGAAAGCGCCGGCCGCGCGGAAGGCGGCACCGTGGCGCTGATCGTCGGGCCGGTCGTCTTCGTGGTCGGCGCGACCGCCGTGTTCGCGCAGCTTCAGGCCACGCTCAACGACATATGGGACGTGAAGGCGGAGGAATTCAGCCTGTGGCGGTTCCTGCGCCATCGGCTGGTGAGCTTCGCGCTGATCGTCGTCATGGGGTTTCTGATGGCGGTGTCGCTCGCGCTCGACACCGTGGCGGTCGCGCTCGGCGTCTACCTGTTCGGGGGGCTGGCCTCCGCCATCCTGGCGTGGGCGCTCCAGGCCGCGCTCGCGTTCGGGATGCTGACCCTCATGTTCGCCCTCATGTTCAAGGTCCTGCCCGATGCCGTCGTGGAATGGCGCGACGTCTGGCTCGGCGGCGCGTTGACCGCGCTTCTGTTCACGGCCGGCAAGTCCGGCATCGGCTTCTATTTCGCCACTACCGACCTGATCTCCAGCTATGGCGCCCCCGGCACCTTCATCGTGGTGCTGTTATGGGTTTATTATTCGAGCCTGATCCTGCTCTACGGTGCGGAGGTGACGCGCGAATGGCAGCGCCGTCGCCACCGCCGGCGGGCATCCTCTCGCCCCCCGCACGGCGGAAGACGGCGGCCGAGAACGGCGCTTTTCCCGTTTCTGGGCTGGTTTCGCCGGTCGGTTGGGCTATAATTGTCTTAGTTAATCTCAAGGAGGAAGCCGACAATGGACGGACATACCGAAACCGAGGCCCGGCGCGAGAAAGCCGCGACGACTCAGAAGTTTCATCCCGATTCCTACAAGGGCGAGTCGCCGATCAGGGTCAACAAGCTCGGCCATATGGTCTACGAGGTGAGCGACGTCGAGCGCACGGTCAAGTTCTGGACCGAGGTGATGGGCTTCGTCGAGACCGACCGCAACGAGCACGGCATGGTGTTCTTCCGCTGCAATGCGGACCACCACGCCATCGGCCTCAAGCCGAGCAAGGGCGGCCGCCGCCCCTCCAAGGAGGCGGGCATGCAGATGGAGCACCTCGCGATGGAGGTGGACAACGTCGAGATGCTGCTCAAGGCGCGCGAGTTCCTGAAGGCCAACAACATCCCGATCGTGTTCGAGGGCCGCAAGGGCGCGGGCTGCAACGTCTCGATCAACTTCCTCGACCCCGACGGCTACGAGTTCGAGATCTACTGCCAGATGGACCAGGTGGACGAGAGCGGCAAGCTGCGTCCGCCCGAGTTGTTCCGGCGCGCGAAGTCGCTCGACGAGGCGATCGCCAACCCGGTTCCCAAGTGGCCGGCCTGATCGCCTGACCGTGGACACGGAAACGGCGGCCCTTGGGGCCGCCGTTTTCTTTTGCGCAGGCCGCGGCGGGGGCGCGGCTAGAGTCTCCGGTCGGGCACCTTCCCGAACAGGGCCTGGCCGGAGAACTCGTAGTTGCTCTCGTGGGCCTGGCCCTGCTGCGTGACCGTATGCATGTCGCGGAAGCGGCGCTCGAACGGGCCCTTCTCGAAGATCGCGTTGGTGCCCGCCGCCTGATAGCAGTAGTCCACCACTTCCTTGCATTGGCCCATCGCCATGGTGATCGCGATCCTGAGCCGCGCGCGCACGTCGAGCGGAACGTCCGTGCCCCGCTGCGCATGTTCCCAGAACTCCCCGATCGCGTGCTTGAGATAGGCACGCGCGGATTCCAGCTTGCCCGTCGACCGCGCCACCTCCGACTGGATGACCGCGTTCTCGGCAAGCGGGCCGGTCATGCCGCTCGTGACCTTGCCGGCCGCGACTTCCATGAACGCCTTGAGGGATGCCCGTGCGAGGCCGAGCGGAATCCCCGAGAAGCCGATCCCGTACATGGTGAGCAGGGGCACGTTCCAGAGCGGCCCCGTCTCGCGCCGATCGGGCGACCGGTCGCGCCAGCAGGTATAGGCTTCGGGGACGAACAGGTCCTTGTATTCGTAGTCGTTGCTGCCGGTGCCGCGGAGCCCGATCACGTCCCAGACGTCGTGGATGATGGTTTTGGATGCGGGCGCGATCATGGTGCGCACCATGGGCTTGCCGTCCGGCCCCTTGCGCGGCGTGCCGTCGGGCTCGCACACCGTGCAGTGGGCCCCGAACCACGTGGCGTTGGGGGCGCCGCTCGCGAACCGCCAGCGCCCGCTGACGCGGTAGCCGCCGTCGGTGGCGATCGCCTTGGCGCCGCTCGGCGGTCCCCACGCGAGCACCTGGCCGGGGCCGAACACTTCCGCCGCGACTTCGGGGGAGAGATAGCCGGCCGCCATGGTGCAGCCGATGCCTTGGCCGAGGCACCAGGCGGTGCTGCCGTCGGCTGCCGCGATCTCCTCCAGCACCTGGTTGTAGGACCACGGATCGGCCTCGCCGCCGCCGATGGAGCGCGGCACCAGCATATGGAACAGGCCCGCCTCCAGCAGGGCCTTGTGAACCTCGGGTGTCACGCGCCGCTCGCGCTCGATGCGGGCCGAATGGGATTCGATCAGAGGGGCGAGCGCACGCGCCCGTGCGGCCCAATCGATCGGCTTTCCCGTCTTGGCCGCCCGTTCGGCCGTTCCCGTCTCCTGCGTCAGCGTCACGATGCTCTCCCTGTCCGTTCCCGGTGCGTTTCCCGTCCCGGTTGCGTTGCGCCCACCGGTCGGGCGCAATTGAACAACGCGTGCCGCGCCGTGCCAAGGTTTTCGTGGGGGGCAATGAAAAAGGCCGCCCGAAGGCGGCCTTCCTCCAGGCGATGCCCCTTGGGCCCGCCCGTCGCGACGCGCTTTGGCGCATCGGCGTGGCCGCGCGCTTTAGCGGCGGCCGTCCACTCCTGTGTTTCAGCGCGTGGCCTTGCCGTAGTTGCGCTTGACGGCGGGGTCGTGCTCCTTGGCGTGCGCCCGGCCCGTCGCCTCGGCCTCGCGCAGCTTCTCGCCTTCGCGGCCCTCGAAGGCCTTCTTCGCCTTCGCGGCGGCCTCTCCGACCTTGCCGCTTTTCACGAACTGCTGCTGGTCCTTGTTGTAGGCGCGCGCCGCGGAACGGCTGCCTTCGCCTTCGTTGCGGGCGCCTTCGTTGCGGGCGCCTTCGTTGCGGATTTTCGCGTTCTCGTTCGCCATGTTGCTGTCTCCTCCGGGATTCTGCGGTGGCGGCTCGGGGGCGCCGCCCGCGGGCGCCGAGCCATGGGTGGTCGGAACCTTGGCGCCGCGCGCCTCCTGCCGGGTTCCGGCTTCGTCGAGAGTCGTGAGGGCCTCGAGCACGCGGGCCAGCATGCTGGGCTCGCCGCCCGCCATGTTCTCGGATTCGGCGACGGCGAGCTCGCGGGCGTCCTGCTCCCACGACTTCAGGATCGCGCGCTTGGCGGCGCGGTCGAACGCGGAGTCGGCCAGCACGTCGGCCGGCGTCCGGTAGACGGTGGTGGGATCGCGCACCGCCTTGTCGAGCTTCTCGTCGTGGCTGTTCATGATGATGTGTCTTCTCCTTGTCTTTCCGAGCCTCAGGTGCCCGGCCGCACGATGGTGGGGCCGAGGTTCTCGACGAGCGCCCGCGCGTCGTAGGCGCGCGGATCGTCGGAGGGCCTGGGGCCGGCATGCAGGATGATATCGGCCTGGGCGCTGTAGTTCGTGCGATAGGTGCCGGTGCCGACGGAAAGCCCGGTAAAGGTGGAGCGCCAGCCGTGAGGCCCCCAGCCGCGCCCGACCATGCCGCCGTAGGTGGGGCCGCCGTCGCCCGACGTGTAGATTTCCGTGTCGCGTCCGACGAGGATGAAGTAGTCCTTGCCCTCGCGCAGCGCGATTTCCGCCGCCCGGTAGAGCAGGTAATTCTCGACCGTATCGCGCGAGGTCACCGAGTTGCCGGTAAAGCTCACGCGGTAGCGGTCGCCTTCCAGCAACTGTTCGGCGTAGCCGTTGCCGTTCGTACGCGGCTGGTAGGGCGTGGGGGAGGCGCAGGCCGCGAGCACCAGGGCGGCTCCGGCCATCGCCAGAATCCGGCAGCGCAATCGCATGTTTTGTCCTTCCGTCATGGTCGCAAGGCGAGCCATGTCCGAACAACGCCTTCGCCGTGCCGGGGGTTCCGGGATTTCCTGGTCGTTCCCGCCTTCGCGGCCGCCCGTTTCCGCATTTGCGGGGCGCTCGCGGTCGGGTACTATCGAAAACAAGGCGGCCCCGTCTTCCGGGACGGGGAATAACAGGCTGCATTCATTTTCAAGAGGGAGACCGGCATGTCGGAAGCGCTCAGCGTCGGAACCAACCACGGCGTCCTGCATTCGCCCAACATCAAGCCCATCAGCCGCATGGACCTGGGCGGGGCGGGGCAGGTCACGATCGATGGCCATTACGCCTATCTCGGCTACATGTACGGGCCGGAAGGCACCTCGATCCTCGACATCTCCGATCCGCGCAAGCCGAAAGTGCTTTCGACCATTATGCTGCAGGCGGAAGGCTCGCACTCCCACAAGGTGCGGGTGGTGGGCGACCTCATGTTCGTCAACAGCGAGCTGCGCGGGCGCGTCTCGGGCACCTACGAGGACGGCGGCTGGCGCATCTACGACATCGCCGACAAGACCAACCCGAAGCTGATCCACTTCGAGAAGACCTACGCCAAGGGCGTGCATCGCTTCGACGTGGACGAGAACTACGCCTACATGTCCACCGAGATGGAGGGCTTCGTCGGCAATATCCTCGTGATCTACGACATCCGCAATCCCTCCAGGCCGGAGGAGGTGGGGCGCTGGTGGATGCCGGGCCAGAACGTGGCGGCGGGCGAGACCCCGAAGTCGCTGGGCGCGGAGCACCGTCTTCACCACGCGCTGCGATCCGGCGACCGCATGTACGCGGGCCTGTGGATGTCCGGCTTCGGCATCATCGACGTGAGCGACATCAGCCGCCCGAAGACGCTCGGCATGTACGACGTCCATCCCCGGGCGCTCGAGCCGAGCCACACGCTGCTGCATGTGCCGTTCAAGGTGAAGGGCATGGATATCGCGCTCGGCACCGATGAGGAGCGCTCCAGCCGCGGCGGCGACGAGGGCAAGCCCCATGCGCCGCTCTACGTCTTCGACGTGAGCGATCCCGCCAAGATGAAGCCGATCGCCGAATACCACGTGCCGGAGAGCGCCTCGCCCTACAACGGCAGGGGCATCCGTTTCGGCGCCCACCAGTTCCGCGAGGAGATGGACGACACGCTCACCTACGTCACCTGGTTCGCGGCGGGGCTGCGCATCTTCGATATCGCCGACCCGTTCGCGCCGAAGGAGGTGGGCTACTTCATCCCCGAGCCGGGCAAGGGCAAGAACGCGCCGCAGACCAACGACGTCGAGATGGACGACCGCGGGCTGCTCTACATCACCGACAAGGCGCGCGGCTTCGACGTGATCGAGTTCGAGCGCTGACGCAGGCTTCCGGCGCGGCCGGAACGGGGAGGAAGACATGGACGCATCGGGCATCGCCGGGCGCAAGCACAACTCGCTCAGGGGCCAGGTCAGCGACGCGGAGTGGGAAACCCGCGTCGCGCTCGCGGCGGGCTGCCGTATCAGCCATCACTTCGGCTGGAACAACTCGATCCGCAACCACTTCACCGCGCGGGTGCCGGACGAGCCCGACAAGTTCCTGATGAACCCGCGCGGCCTGATGTGGAGCGAGATCACCGCCTCGGACTTTCTCAAGGTCGATTTCGAGGGCAACTGCCACACCGAATCGCCCTACATCCCCGGCCCGGCCGGCCTGAGCTTCCACGGCGCGGTGCTCAAGGCCAACCCCGACCGCAACTGCTCGATCCACCTGCACGAGACCGACAGCGTGGTGGTGTCCTCGCTCAAGGAAGGGTTGATCTACACCAGCCAGGATGCGCTGGTGCTCTACGGCCAGGTCGGCTACCACGAGTTCGAGGGGCTCGCCACCGAGGCCGAGGAGGGGCCCCGCATCGCCCGCGAGCTCGGCGACAACATGGTAATGGTGATGTGGAACCACGGGCTGCTCGCGACCGGGCGCTCGATCTACGAGGGTTTCTACTACACGCAAAGGCTGGTCGAGGCCTGCCAGCTCCAGGTCAAGGTGCTGTCTACCGGCCGCGAGGTGCGCCACGTCCCGAAGGAGGTGTGCGAGCACACCCTGGCCCAGTTCCGCAAGCGCTACGCGGGCGGCAAGTTGGTGCTCGGCAAGGACGACTGGGATGCCTACGTTCGTATGGTAGACCGGATCGATCCGTCGTATAAGCTCTAGCAGACCGGCCGGCCCGCCGGCCCCGGCTCTGTTGCGAATTGTTCTCAATTCGTGTAGAGTCGCGCCACGTTTTCAACCGAGGTCCGCCCAGGGCCCGAATCGAGGAAGTCCGTGATGACCGTTTCCGATGCCCCCGCCCGTGGCGAGGCCACCATCGAGGTGCTGACCAGCCGCGTGTCCAACAACATGCTGACCGAGCCGGTGCCCGAGGGGCGCGACCTTGAGCTGATCATGGAGGCGGCGACCCACGCCCCCGACCACGGCCGGCTGCGGCCGTGGCGCTTCGTCGTCATCAAGGGTGCCGCGCGCGAGGCCTTTGCCGACGTGCTGGCGGCCGCGACTAAGGCGCGCAAGCCCGAGGCGACCGAGGGCGACCTCAAGACGCTGCGCAACAAGTTCCTGATGCAGCCGATGATCATCGCGGTCGGTGCCAAGGTTACCGAAGGCAAGATCCCCGAGATCGAGCAGGTGCTGTCCACCGGCGCTGCCGCCATGAACGTGCTGAACGCGATCCACGCGCTCGGCTACGCCGGCAAATGGGTGACCGGCGACAACTGCTACGACCCGAAAGTGAACGAGGCGCTCGGCTTCAGGCATCCGGACCGCCTCATCGGCTTCATCTACGTCGGCACGGAGAAGATGAAGCTGCCGAAGATGGAGCGTCCGGCGCCGTCCGAGATCATGTCCGAGTGGACCGGCCCGGCCGCCTGAGTCGGCCTCCCCGCACTCTCACGTTTCCGCGCACGGCGCCGTCCTCGGGCGGCGCCGTTGCCGTTTGGCGCATCGGGGTTCAATCCCGGGGCATAATGCTCTAGGACTGGCGGCGGAGCCCGATGCGTGTCACAGCCGGACCATAGCGGCGGGGTGTCCGCGCGCCCCGCCGAACTGACCCGCCGCGCCGTCGCGACGGGAATGGTGCTGGGCGCGCTGCTCACCCCATGCAACGTCTACAGCGGCCTCAAGATCGGCTGGTCATTCAACATGTCGATCGCCGCCGGCCTGCTGGCGGCGGGCTTCTGGCGCACGATGCAGGGCGTGGCCGGCACGCGGCCCCTCGGCCTGCTCGAGAACAACATCAACCAGACCGCGGCCTCATCCTCGGCCAACATCATCTCCGCCGGCCTGGTGGCGCCGATCCCGGCGCTCACCCTGCTGACGGGGGTGACGCTCGGCTGGCACGCGCTCGCCTTCTGGGTGTTGGCGGTGAGCCTGCTCGGCGTGGTGGTGGCGGCGTCCATCCGCCGCCAGATGATCGTGGTGGAGCAGTTGCGCTTTCCGGCGGGGGTCGCCACGGCGGAGACCATGACGCGAATCCACGCGCAAAGTCCGGGCACCTCGGCGCGCCTCCGGGTGCTGGTCGCGGCCGCGGCGCTCTCGGCGGCGGTCAAGGGCGTGTCCGAATTCGCCGCCGCAGTCCCGCGCCCGGCCCTGCCTCTGGTCTTCCCCTCCTTCGGTGCCCTGCGCGGCGGGGTGCCGGCGTCGAGCCTCGGATTCTCCTTCGAGCCCTCGCTGCTGATGATCGGCTTCGGCGCCATCATCGGCCTGCGCGCGGGCCTTTCGCTGTTGCTGGGCGCGATCGTCGCCTGGGGTCTGCTGGCGCCGGTCGTGCTCGGCCTCGGCTGGGCGGAGGCCGGCGCGCCCGGCACCGTCTGGTTCGAGCCGCTGGTCGCCTGGCTGCTGTGGCCGGGCGTGACCCTGCTGGTGGTCTCGGCGCTGGTGTCGCTCGCGCTGCTGTTGTGGGGCATGGCGTCGCGCGCCGGCACCTTTCGGCGCGGTGCCCTCGGGCGGCTCGACGCGCGCTATCCGCTCGCGACCGCCGCCGCCGCCGCGCTGGTGACGGCGGCGGGCGTCGCCGTGTTCGGCCTCTCCCCCTGGGATGCGCTGCTGGCGGTCGCCTTGAGCTACGTCCTCGCCATCGTCGCCGCGCGCGTGACAGGGGAGACCGGCATCACCCCGATCGGGGCGCTCGGCAAGATCACGCAACTGACCTTCGCCGTGGTGACGCCGGGCAGCCTCACAGCCAACCTGATGACGGCCAACATAACGGGTGGCGCCGCCGGGCAGTGCGCGGACCTGCTGCAGGACCTCAAGACCGGGCACTTGATCGGCGCCACGCCGCGCCACCAGATCGTGGCCCAGACGTTCGGCGTCCTCGCCGGCAGCCTGGTCGGCACGCTGGTCTATCTGGTGCTGATCCCGGACCCGCGCGCCATGCTGCTCACGCCCGAATGGCCGGCGCCCGCCGTCGCCACCTGGAAGGCGGTGGCCGAGGTGCTGTCGGCGGGCCTGCACGCGCTGCCCGAGGGCGCGGCGCCCGCCATGGCCATCGCCGCCGCGCTCGGGCTCGCGTCGGGGATCGCGGAACGGCGCCTGCGGCCCGAGATCGTGGCGCGCCTGCCGAGCGCCCCGGCGCTCGGGCTCGCCTTCGTGATCCCGGCCTCGATCTCGTTCGCGCTGTTCCTGGGGGCGCTCGGCGCTGCGGTGCTCGCGCGTCTCGCGCCGGGCTGGGCGCGCCGGCATACCATCGCGCTCGCCGCCGGCCTCGTCGCGGGCGAAAGCCTGATGGGCGTCGCCGCGGCGTTCCTGGGGCTGCTCGGCTAGGGCGGGCGCGGGGGCGGGGGTTGCCTCCGTGCGGGCGCGGTGGGAAGATGGCGCAAAAGGAGGAATGCCCATGTCAACCATCACACGGATCGAGGCCCGTCCGCTGTCGCCCGCCTGCGGCGCCGAGATCGTCGGCGCCGACCTCACCCGGGAGCTTTCCGACGCCGCGATCGGGGAAATCCGCGAGGCCTGGCACCGCTATCAGGTGCTGGTGATCCGTGGCCAGGACCTTACCCTCGACCAGCAGCTGCGCTTCGCGTCCCGTTTCGGGTCGCTCGGCGAGCGCAAGCAGGCGCCCGAGCCGCTGCGCGAGCGCGTCGAGGGGTCGCGGCAGACCGACAAGTATTCGCTTCTGGTGAGCAACATCAAGGTGGACGGCAAGCCGATCGGTGCCTTCGGCGAGGGCGACATGTGGTTTCACATCGATTCCGGCTACGCCGAAAAGCCCTATGCCTATACCTTCCTCTACGCTTTGGAGCTGCCGTCGCGCGGCGGCAACACGCTTTTCGCGAACATGTACCAGGCCTATGACGCGCTTCCGGACGACATCAAGGCACGTCTCGAGGGCCTGAAGGCGCTCCATATCCACGAATACAAGCGTTCCGAGAAGGTCGATGCCTCGGGCGATATCAGCGGCGCCCCCCACTGGATCCACCCGGTGGTGGTCCGCCACCCCGAGACCGGCCGCAAGTCGCTGTTCGTGGACCGGCTGATGACCAACCGGATCGAGGGCCTGCCGCCCGACGAGAGCGAGCGGCTGCTGGCCTACCTCTGTGACCACGCCGAGAACCCGACGTTCGTCTACGAGCACGTCTGGAAGCTCAAGGACTTCGTGATGTGGGACAACCGCTGCCTGACCCACGGCCGCACCTGGTTCCCGCCCGAGGAGAACCGGCTGCTGCGGCGCTGCACGGTGGAGGGCGGGCCGCTTTCCGCCTGAGGCGCCTCCCCGCGCCGGGCGCGCCGCCCATGCTCAGCTACCAGCACGGCTACCACGCGGGCGGCCTTGCCGACGTCCACAAGCACGCGGCGCTGCTGCTGGCGCTGCGCCATCTCCGCGCCAAGCCGTCGCCGTTCTGCGTGATCGACACCCACGCCGGCGCCGGCGCCTACGACCTCGCCGGGCCCCAGGCCGCCAAGACCGGGGAGTGGCGCGAGGGCATCGGCCGCCTGCTCGCGGGCGGGCCCGCGCGCAGCGAAGGCCTCGCCGCCTATCTGGCGGCGGTGCGCGCCTTCGCCGGCGCGGGCGCGACGGGGGAGGCCGGCCTCGCGCGCTATCCCGGCTCGCCCCTGGTGGCTCTCGGGGGGATGCGCGCCACCGACCGCCTGATCGCGCTGGAGCTGCACCCGGCGGAGCATGCGGCGCTCGCCGCCGCGCTCGCGCGCCGGCGCAACGTCCACCTGCACCGGCGCGACGGGTTCGAAGGGCTGGTGGCGCTGGTGCCGCCGCTCGAGCGGCGCGGGCTCGTGCTGATCGACCCGTCCTACGAGGTGAAGGACGACTACGCGCGCGTGCCCGCCGTCGTCGCCCGCGCGCTGCGGCGCTGGCGCGGCGGCATCTACCTGGCGTGGTACCCGATCCTGCCGGAAGGCCGCCACGCGGCGCTGCTGGAGGGGTTC
This sequence comes from Alphaproteobacteria bacterium, assembly GCA_050485485.1. GTDB lineage: Bacteria > Pseudomonadota > Alphaproteobacteria > SMXQ01 > SMXQ01 > WHSO01. Next base: position 15,531 of record JBJHBM010000001.1, read on the forward strand.
GCGGCCATCGCCGCGGACGGCGTCCCGGTGCTGGCGGCGGAGCTGCGCGGCCCCGCGCGCCTGCGCGGGCTGGTGGGCAGCGGCTTCGCGGCGGTCAACCCGCCCCACGGCTTCGACGCGGCGCTGGCGGAGGCGGGGACGGAGATGGCGGAGCATCTGTTCGCGCGCGGCACGGGGCGCCATGACCTGCGCGCGCTGTGAGGCGTGGCGGGAGAGGGGGGAGACAAAGGCCATGACACCGCGCACCCGGGACCTCCTCGGCCTCGCCGGATTCCTCGCCGCCTGCTTCGCGGTCTCGGCGGCGGGCGGCGCGGTCACCGCCACCAGCGTCGGGACCTGGTACCAGGACCTCGCCAAGCCGCCGTTCAACCCGCCCGATTCCGCGTTCGCGCCGGTGTGGACGGCGCTGTTCGTCCTGATGGCGCTCGCCGCCTGGCGCGTGTGGCGACGCGGCGGATTCGCCGCCAACCGGGCCGCGCTCGGGATGTTCGCGCTCCAGCTTGTCCTCAACCTCGGCTGGTCGGTGTTGTTCTTCGGCCTGCGCGCCGTCGGCGCCGCGCTGGTCGAGATGGCGGCGCTGTGGGTCGCGATCCTCGTCACCGCCGCGCTGTTCTGGCGGCGCGACCGGGCGGCGGGCCTGCTGATGGTGCCCTACGTCCTGTGGGTCGGCTTCGCGCTGCTCCTCAACGGCGCCATCTGGCGGCTCAACTAGCGCGACGGCCCTCTATACAAGAGGCGCTTTAGCTTCTAGGTTTTGCGGGCTTCGTCGCCAACCATAAGCCGCAAGGAGGTATTCCCATGGCCGTCATCTCCCGCACCAAGCCCACCCTCGGTCCCGACCATACCGGGCTCGTGCTGTTCGATACCCTCAACGGATACCTCCATCCGAAGGACGCGAAGAAGCGCGCCTTCCTCAAGGAGCACAACATCCTCGCCAACATGAAGCGGCTGGTGACGGGCGCGCGCAAGGCGGGGCTGACCACCTTCTACCCGATGGGCGCCCATGCCGCCGACGGCTCCGACACGGTGGCCCGCCTGACCGACACCGACATGGACCTCAACCCGCGTGGCGCCCGCAAGGGGACCATCGCGCCGCGCTTCCACAAGGGCTCCAAGGACAGCGGGATCGCGCCCGAGGTGAAGCCCGCCAAGGGCGACGTGCTGGTGCCGAAGCACCGTTGGAACGCCTTCTTCCACACCGACCTCGAGTTCCACCTCAAGATGCGCGGCATCGACACCATCGTGCTCGCGGGCGGCTCCACCGACGTCGGCATCGCGGCCACCGCCTTTGCCGCGCGCGACCTCGACCTCGGCCTCGTGATCGTGCGCGACTGCTGCTACTCGATGCGCGGCAACAACAATGACTTCCTGATGGACCGCATCTTCCCGCGCATGGGCCGCATCATGTCGGCGGACGAGGCGGTGAAGCTGATGCTGGCCGGCGCCGCCAAGGGCGGAAAGCGCGCCCGGCGCTAGGCAGCCACGAACCGGGCCGCCCGTCGGGCGGCCCGCTTCCATAAGCGGGGGGAGTAGGGACGATGCTGGGCGTCCTGTTCGGCATCCTGGCCGCCGCCGCGTTCGGATTCAACAACGCGAGCGCGCGGCGCGGCGTGCTCAGCGGCACCGCGATCCAGGGGCTCGTCATCTCGATGCCGATCGGCGTCGTGACGTTCGCCCTGTTCGCTTGGATCTTCGGCGAATGGGCTCAGGCCGCCGCCGTGGACCTCGCCGCCGTGGGCTTCCTCGCGGCGGGCGGCTTCATGCATTTCGTGTGGGGCCGCTACTGCAACATCCGCTCGCTCGCGGCCATCGGCTCCAACCTCGCGGGGCCGGTGCAGCAGGTCCAGCTCCTGCTGTCGCTCAGTCTCGCGATCTGGCTGTTGGGCGAGGTGCTGACGCCGCTCAAGATCCTCGGCATCGTGCTGGTGGTCTCGGCGCCCGCCTATATCCTGCGCCAGCGCGCCAAGGCGCGGGCGCGCGAGAAGGCGGCACCGCCGCCGGACGCGGCCGCGGACGCGGCCGAGCCCAAGCCCGTGCCCAAGTTCACCCCGCGCATGGCGGAGGGCTACCTGTTCGCCTTCCTGGCGGCGATCGGCTTCGGCACCAGCCCGATCCTGGTGAAGGCCGGCCTCACCGGCAACAACCTCGCCTTCGTCGGCGGCTTCGTGTCCTGCGTGGCCGCGACGATCGTGGTGGCGCTCCTGCTGCTGATCCCGTCCCAGCTCGCCGAGACCCGGCGCATCAACGGCGAATCCGCCAAGTGGTTCTCCTATTCGGGGCTCGGCGTCACGGTCTCGCACCTGTTCCGCTACCTGGCCCTCAGCCTCGCGCCGGTGACGGTGGTGCAGCCGCTCCAGAGCATGTCGCTCCTGTTCCGGATGATCTTCGGCTATTTCATCAACCGCGAGCACGAGGCTTTCGACCGCTATGTGATCGTCGGCATCCTGCTGTCGTTCGCGGGCGCGATTGCGCTTTCGCTTTCGGACGAGGCCGTGCTCAAATACTTCGACTTGCCGTCATGGCTGAACGAGATCGCGCGGTGGCATTGGCCGTAAGCGCGCGCCGCAGGAGGGGAGACGCATGGACACCATCAGGATCACCGGCTATTTCCGCCGTCCCGCCCAGATCGTGGGCATCAATAAGGGGTTCTTCGCGCGCGAGGGGATCGAGCTCGACTACCACACCGTCCACCTCGCGCCCCAGCACAACCGGGAACTGGCGGAAGGCGTCTGGAACCTGACGCTGTCCTCGGCCGATACCATGCTCGCGCGCACCACCCAGGACCACGTCGATTTCCTCCTGGTCATGCAGGTGGAGGAGGGCATGGACGTCCAGCTCGTGGCCCAGCCCGAGATCAAGTCCGTCGAGGACCTGCGCGGCAAGCTGTTTGCCGCCGACCCGGTCGATTCGAACTTCGACATGGTCCGCAACAAGATCATGGTGGACCACGGCATCCCCGAGAGCGAATACCGCTACGAGGTGATCGGCAATACGCCGATCCGGCTGCAGGCCTTCCTGGAAAAACGCGTCGCTGCCGCCATGCTGACCTCGCCGCACACCGAGAAGGCGCTGGCGGCGGGCGGCCATATCGTCGCCGAGGGCGCCGACCACATCACCGACTGGCCGCATACCTGCTGCTGGGGCCTCCGGCGCTGGATCGAATCCCACCGCGACGTCGTGGTGCGCTTCATCCGTGGCTGGACGGCGGCGGCCGACTGGATGACGGCGCCCGAAAACCGCGAGGAGGCCATCGCCATGGTGATGGCGTCGGAGAAGCTCAGCCGCCCGCGCGCGGAAAAGCTGTTCGGCCACGTCGTCCCGAAGGCCGGCATCGATCCCGCCGCGATCCGCAAGAACGTCGAGACGCGCATCGAGCTCGGCTACTACAAGCCGCCCCACAAGCCGGCCGAGGCGTTCTACGACATGTCCTACTGGGCGGAGGCGACCGGCCTGCCGGTGCCGCCACCGGCCGGCCTGCCGCGCAACGGCGTTCCGGGATAGGGCGGCGTACCTGCTCCTCCCCATCGTCATGCTCGCCGAAGGGCGAGCATCCACGTTCTGTTTTGGCAGGCGCACGAAATAAAAACACGTGGATGGTCGTGCCAAGCACGACTATGACGGAAGGTATGAACGAGTCCGGGGCAGGGCGGCCGCTTACTTCGTGCCGGCGCGGCCGGCGGCGCCACGCCCGAACCAGGCCGCGAGGCGGCGCACGGCCTCCTCCAGCACCTCGTCGGTCTTGCAGAAGCAGAACCGCAGGAGGTTGCGCGGCGGATCGGCCGCGTAGAAGGCGCTGACCGGAATCGCCGCGACGCCCGCCTCGCGGGCGAGGCGCATGGCGAAGGCCACGTCGTCCTCTCCATTTGCGACCGGCGAGATGTCCGCGATCAGGAAATAGGTGCCGGCGCAGGCGTTGACCGCGAGGCCGACCGAGCGCAGCGCGCCCGCCAGCAGGTCGCGCTTGCGGCCCATGCGCGCGGCCAGTTCCGCGAAAAACGCATCGGGCAGGCCGAGCCCGTGGGCCACGCCGTACTGGAGCGCGGGCGGGGTGGTGAAGGTGAGGAACTGGTGGCAGCGCGCGACCGGGCCCAGCACCTCGGGCGCGGCGGTGACGTAGCCCACCTTCCAGCCGGTGAGCGAGAAGGTCTTGCCCGCCGAGCCCACCCGCACGGTGCGCGCGCGCATCCCCGGCACCGAGATCAGCGGCGTGAAGCGCCGGTCGTCGAACAGCAGATGCTCGTACACCTCGTCGGCGATGGCGACGGCGTCGTGGCGCACACACAGCCGCGCGATGGCCGCGAGCTCCGCGTCCGCGAACAGCTTGCCGGTCGGGTTCATGGGGTTGTTGACGATGACGGCGCGGGTGCGCGGGCCGAAGGCCGCCTCGAGCGCGGCGATGTCCACCGCCCAGTCGGGCCCCGCGAGCCGGACCGGCACCACGCGCCCGCCCGCGCGCCGCACCATCGGGGCGTAGGAATCGTACATCGGCTCGAACGTCACCACCTCGTCGCCGGGCCGGACGTAGGCGAGGATGGCGGCGGCGAGCGCCTCGGTCGCGCCCGAGGTCACCATCACCTCCGCCGTCGGGTCCACGTCGAGACCGTAGAAGCGGCGCGCGTGCGCGGCCACCGCCCGGCGCAGCTCGGGCACCCCCAGCATCGGCGGGTACTGGTTGGAGCGCCCGGCGAGCGCGTCGGCCGCCGCGGCGATCACCTCGGCAGGCTCGCCGTGGTCCGGGAAGCCCTGGCCCAGGTTGATGGCGCCGGTCTCGCGCGCGAGCGCGGAGAACACCTCGAACACGGTGGTGCCGCCCTCGGTGAAGACGGGATGGGCGCGGGAGTCCGCCATGGTCCGCGCGGCTCCTTCCCCCCGCGCGGGCCGCAGTCTAGAGCAGGCGCCGCGAAAACGGAATTGGTCCCCCCTGCTCGGGAAAATGAAAAGGGAGCGAGGACGGTACCGCCGCCCGTCGGAATGATCTACCTTGGCGCGCCATGACCGGGACCGACCAGGGCTTCGTGCTGCATCCGCGCCTCGCCGCCGACACGCTGGCGGTGGGAAGCCTCGCGCTGAGCCGGGTGCTGCTGATGAACGACGCGCGCTACCCGTGGCTGGTGCTGGTGCCGGCGCTGCCCGGGCTGCGGGAGCTGCACGACCTTGCCGCGCCCGACCGCGCGCGGCTGATGGAGGAGGTGGCGGCGGCCTCGCGCACGCTCGCCGCGCTGGAGCGGCCCGACAAGATCAACGTCGGCGCCATCGGCAACATCGTCCCGCAGCTCCACGTCCACGTGGTCGCGCGGCGCGCGGGCGACGCCGCCTGGCCCGCGCCGGTGTGGGGGGTGGGCGCGGCCGAGCCTTACGGCGAAACGGACGCGCGGCGCATGCTGGACGATTTGCGGGCGGCCCTGCCGGGCCTCGCCGCCGTTTCCCGCGGATGATCGGTCAGCGGTAGCGCTTCTGGAGCTGGGCGAGGGCGTCCGCGCCCGGGCACAGGCCGGCGAAGGGATGGGTCGCGAGCGGCGCCGCGACGGTCCGGTTGGCGGCGTGGAGATCGTCGCGCCCATCCTCGACATAGAGCAGGCCAGTGACGATCTCGCCCTTGTCCTCGTGGCGCGAGATATAGTCGAAGGCGCGTGCGCGGTCGCGCGGGTCGTAGTCCGGGTCCGCCTTCTTCAGGTAGATGGTGCTGCCGTCGTGGAGCGCCACCGGGACCACTTCGCCTTCGGCGTAGTCGGCGACGATCTCCTCCTTCGATTCGATCAGGTCGGCCGGCTTGTGCATGTGGGCATAGGCGTAGCGGTAGCTCATGGTCGAGTCCTCGTGGTCGTTGAAGGTGACGCACGGGGAGATGACGTCGAGGAGCGCGAAGCCCTTGTGCCGGAGCCCGGCCTTGATGAGCGGCACGAGCTGGGACTTGTCGCCCGAGAACGAGCGCGCGACGAAGCTGGCGCCGAGCGCGATCGCGGTCTTGATCGGGTCGATCGGCGGGTTGGGGTTGACCTCGCCCTTGCGGGTCTTGGCGCCGAACCCGGCCGAGGCCGAGAACTGCCCCTTGGTGAGCCCGTAGACGCCGTTGTTCTCGATCACGTAGAGCATGTCGAGGTTGCGGCGGATGACGTGGCCGAACTGGCCGAGGCCGATGGAGAGCGAATCGCCGTCGCCCGACACGCCGACGTAGTAGAGCTCGCGGTTGGCAGCGGCCGCGCCGGTGGTGATCGAGGGCATGCGGCCGTGCACGGTGTTGTTGCCGTGGCTCTGGGCAAGGAAGTAGGCGGTGGTCTTGGAGGAGCAGCCGATCCCCGAGACCTTGACCGCGCGGTTGGGCGGGATCGAGAGCTCGAAGAAGGCGCGCGTCATGGCGGCGGTGATCGAATCGTGGCCGCAGCCCGCGCAGAGCGTGGACATGGCGCCCTCGTAGGACGCCTCGGTGAGGCCGAGGGCGTTGGCGGGACGCCCCTTGAAGGCGACGTTGGGCTTGCGGATGTAGCTCATGCCGCGGCCTCCCTTGCGAGCGCGCTTTCGATGGCGCGGACCACGATGCCGGCATCCATCGGCATGCCGTCGTAGTGGAGGATGGAGACGAGCTTCGACTTCTCCGCCGCCGTCTCGTTGACCAACAGGCCGCGCAGCTGGGCGTCGCGGTTCTGTTCGACCACGAACACGCGCTCGTGGGCGGCGAGGAACGATTCGACCTCGGCCGTGAACGGGAAGGCACGCACCCGCATGTAGTCGATGTGCTCGCCGCGCGCGGCGAGGATGCCGAGCGCCTCCTTGCAGGCGCCGTCGCAGCTGCCGACCGCGAGGATGCCCCACGGCGCCGGGGATTTCGCGGCGGAGATCTCCTCGGGCTTCGGCACCAGCTTGCGGGCGGTCGCCCACTTGACCAGCAGGCGGTCCATGACGTCGCGGTACTCGTCCGACAGCTCGGTGCGCCCGCCCCACTTGTTGTGGCCGGCGCCGCGGTTGAAAAAGACCCCCTTGGGGTGGCAGCCGGGCAGGGTGCGGTAGGGGATGCCGTCGCCGTCCACGTCGAGGTAGCGGTGGAACCTGGCGATGGTCTCGAGGTCGGCGTCCGACAGCACCTTGCCGCGGTCGGGGACGTAGGAATCGTCCCACGAGAGCTCCGGCACCATCCAGTCGTTCATGCCGACGTCGAGGTCTGAGACCACGAATACCGGCGTCTGCAGGCGCTCGGCGAGGTCGAAGGCCTGCACCGCCATCTCGAAGCATTCGCGCGGGTCGGCCGGGTAGAGGCAGACGTGGCGGGTGTCGCCGTGGGAGGCGTAGGCGCAGAGCTGGATGTCGCCCTGCTGGGTGCGGGTCGGCATGCCGGTGGAGGGGCCGACGCGCTGGATGTCGAACAGCACCATCGGAATCTCGGAGTAGTAGCCGAGGCCGATCATCTCCGCCATCAGCGAGATGCCGGGGCCGGAGGTGGTGGTGAAGGCGCGCGCGCCGCTCCAGCCCGCGCCGAGCACCATGCCGGCCGAGGACAGTTCGTCCTCCGCCTGCACGATCAGGCAGCGCTTCTCGCCGGTCTCCTTGTCGGTGCGGAAGCGCGCGCAGAACGACTTGAAGGCGTCCATCAGCGAAGTGGAGGGCGTGATCGGATACCACGCGCCGACGGTGGCGCCGGCATAGACGCAGCCGAGCGCGGCGGCGGTGTTGCCGTCGATCATGATGTGGCCCGCTGTGGCGTCCATCGGCGCGACGGAGAGCGGCAGCGGGCAGTCGAAGTTGGCCTTGGCGTAGTCGTAGCCGAGCGCGATCGCCTGCATGTTGGCGGGAACCAGCTTGGGCTTGGAGGCGAAGGTCTCCTCGATCAGCCGGCGGATCACGGCCATGTCGATGTCGGTGAGCGCGGCGACCGCGCCGACGTAGGCCATGTTCTTCATCAGGAGGCGCACGCGCGGGTTGGCGAAGGCGTCGTTCACCATCTGCGCGAGCGGCACGCCGAGCAGGGTCACGTCGGGGCGCGCGAGCGACGCCTCGCGCGGCCAGGTGGAGTCGTAGACCAGGTAGCCGCCGGGGGCGACCTCCTTCACGTCCTGGGCGTAGGTCTCCGCGTTCATGGCGACCATGATGTCGACCTGGCCCGCGCGCGCGGAATGGCCGTCGCGGGTCACGCGGATCTCGTACCAGGTCGGCATGCCCTGGATGTTGGAGGGGAAGTAGTTCTTCCCCACAACGGGGATGCCCATGCGGAAGTACGACTTCATCAGAAGGCTGTTGGCGCTGGCCGAGCCGGTGCCGTTCACCGTCGCCACCTTGACGACGAAGTCGTTCAGCCGGCTTTGCGCTGCTGACACGGTTGAAGTCCTCCCGTCTCGTCCCACGCATAGGGGACGTTGACCCTCGATTTCTGCATGTCCCAGGCGGCCGTCGGGCAGCGCTCGGCGCACAGGCCGCAGTGCAGGCAGACGTTCTCGTCCTTCAGCATGATGCGGCCGGTGAGCGGCAGCGGGGCCGAGGCATAGAGCGGCTGGGACGAATCGACGGCGGGGGCGGTGAGGCGCTGGCGGACCTCCGCGTCCTCGCCGTTCGGCGCGATGGTCAGGCAGTCCACCGGGCAGACGTCGATGCAGGCGTCGCACTCGGTGCAGAGCTTGGCCGTGAACACGGTCTGTATGTCGCAGTTGAGGCAGCGTTCGACCTCGGTCGCCACCTGGTCGGCGGTGAAGCCGAGCTCCACCTCGACGTCGAGCTTCTCGAAGCGGTTGCGCAGGTCCACGTGCTGCATCTGGCGCCGCGCCGACGGGTCGAAGTCGTTGGAGTAGCTCCACTCGTGGATGCCCATCTTGGCGGACTGCAGGTTGATGCCGCGCGGCGGGCGGTCGCGCACGTCCTCGCCCATGCAATGCCGGTGGATCGAGATCGCCGCCTGGTGTCCGTGCTCCACCGCCCAGATGATGTTGAGCGGCCCGAACGCCGCGTCGCCGCCGAAGAACACGCCGGGGCGCGTGGACTGGTGGGTGGCCTTGTCCACCACCGGCACGTCCCACTTGCCGAAGTCGATGCCGAGGTCGCGCTCGATCCAGGGGAAGGCGTTCTCCTGGCCGATGGCGAGCACCACGTCGTCGGCCGGCAGGAACACGTCGCCGACGGTGCGCTGGGCCGTGATCTCGCCCGAAGCGTCGAGGTCGTATTCGAGCTTCTCGAACACCATGCCCACGAGCCGGCCGTCCTCGATCACGAACTCCCTGGGGGAGTGGTTGACGACGATCTCGACGTTTTCCTCCTCGGCGTCCTCGAGCTCCCATTCGGAGGCCTTGAAGAAGCCGCGCGGCTTGCGCGCCATCACCTTGACGCTCTCGGCGCCGAGCCGGAGCGAGGTGCGGCAGCAGTCCATCGCGGTGTTGCCGACGCCGATGATGAGGACGCGCTTGCCGATCCGGTCGATGTGCCCGAAGGCGACCGATTCGAGCCACTGGATGCCGATGTGGATGTTGGCGGCGGCGGCGTCGCGGCCGGGCAGCTCCAGATCCTTGCCCTTGGGGGCGCCGGAGCCGACGAACACCGCGTCCCAGCCCTCGTCGAGCAGGGCCTTCATGCTCTCGACCGGGGTGCCGAGGCGCAGGTCCACGTCCATGTCGAGGATGTAGCCGATTTCCTCGTCGAGCACGCGCGCGGGCAGGCGGAAGGACGGGATGTTGGAGCGCATCAGCCCGCCCGGCTTGTCGAGCGCCTCGAAGACGGTGCAGTCGTAGCCGAGCGGCGCGAGGTCGTTCGCCACCGTGAGCGAGGCCGGGCCCGCGCCCACCAGGGCGATGCGCTTGCCGTTCTTCTGCCGGGGCGCCTTGGGCAGGCGCGCCGTGACGTCGTCGCGGTGGTCGGCGGCGACGCGCTTCAGGCGGCAGATGGCGACCGGCTTTTCCTCGGTCGAAAGGCGCCCGCGCCGGCAGGCGGGCTCGCACGGCCGGTCGCACACGCGCCCGAGGATGCCCGGAAACACGTTGGATTCGCGGTTCAGGAGGTAGGCGTCGGTAAAGCGCCCCTGGGCGATCAGGCGGATGTAGTCGGGCACCGCCGTATGGGCGGGGCAGGCCCATTGGCAATCGACGACCCGGTGGAAGTAATCGGGATCTGACGTGTCCGTCGGATTAATCAACGTCGATGCCACCCTGTACCTGTACGTTGGCCGTCCTGGCGCGGCCGGGCCGTAGTGTGACATCCCCGCCGAGAAAATCCAGTGGTTCCCGTCGGAAATTCGGGGGTTAAAACCCCTTGTTTTCGTGGGGCATTTTGTCCCGCTCGCAGAGGTTTTGCTGTTGTCCGCCCGCCGGGGCGCTGTTTCAATAGCGCCATAAGGGGCTTTGGCCCCGCCTAGGGCCAAACGACGAGCCGGGGAGGCACCGATGATCCACGAACCCGTGAAAACAGCCCTGTTCGCCGCGACCGCCGCGGCAGCCGTCTTCGGCGCGCCGCTCGCGGCGGGGGCGCAGTCGGTCGAGGACTTCTACAAGGGCCGGCAGGTCACCATGATCGCCTCGGCCTCGGTCGGCGGCGGCTACGACCTCTATGCCCGCCATCTCGCGCGCCACATGGGCGGCCACCTTCCGGGCAAGCCGAGCATCCTGGTGAGGAACATGACCGGGGCGGCGGGCGTGATCGCGGCCAACCACCTCTACAACGTGGCGGAGCAGGACGGCTCCGTGCTCGGCCAGTTGCAGCGCAACGTGCCCTTCATGGCGCTGCTCGCCGCCGGTGGCGACAAGAAGGAAGCGACGCCGCTGCGCTTCGACGGGCGCAAGTTCCACTGGCTCGGCTCGCCCCAGCAGGAGCTCGGGCTGCTACTGGTGGGGACCCGGACCGGCGTCAAGACCTTCGACGATCTCAAGAAGCAGGAGCTGACCGCGTCCTCCACCGGGCGCGGCGCGGCCACCTCGATCTATCCGCGCCTGATGAACGAGGTGTTCGGTACCCGGTTCCGCGTGATCGAGGGCTACGCCGGCTCGCAGGAGGGGCTGCTCGCCCTCGAGCGCGGCGAGGTGGACGCCCATGCCTCCGGTGGCTCGTCGGCCAGTTTCCGCAACCGCATCGCGCCCTGGCTCAAGGACGGCAGGATCATGGTGATCGCGCAGCTGGGCATGGAAAAGGATTCCGCCTTCCCGGACGCTCCCGCCGTCATGGAGCTGCCCATGAGCGAGGAGGACCGCCAACTGTTCGAGCTCGCGCTCGCCGAGCAGGTCATGGGCCGCCCCTTCCTCGCGCCTCCGGGCGTGCCCGCCGACCGCGTGAAGGCGCTGCGCGCCGCCTTCGACGCCACCATGAAGGATCCGGCCTACCTCAAGGAGGCGGAGGCCCAGAAGCTCGAGATCAATCCCGTGAGCGGGGAGCGCATCAACAAGCTGCTGGATGCGGTCTACTCGCGGCCGCCGTCGCTGATCGCACGCTACCGCGAAGCCGTGAACTGACCGCTTCGGGGCGTGGAGGAGGGAAGGGTGGAAGGGGACAACCGGGAAGCGGTGCGCCTCGCGGCGCTGGGCGACCTGCGTCGCTGCCTCGACCTGGCGGCGGAGATCGACGATCTCGAGACCGTTTCGGGCGCGGACACCGAGCTCGAGATCGGTGCGCTCTACGAGCTGAGCCTGGAAAAGGAGCATGCGCCCGTCATCGTCTTCGACGACATCAAGGGCTATCCCAAGGGCTGGCGCGTCGCCGTCAACGTGCGCTCCTCGCGCGTGTTCGACACCGGTGGCGGGCTCGAGCTGGTGGAGAGCTACCGCAAGCACCGCCGCAAGCATTCGGAGCCGATCCCGCCACGCCTGGTGAACACTGGCCCCGTCCTGGAGAACGTCCGCGAGGGCGCCGACGTGGACGTGTTCGCCTTCCCTACGCCCAAGTGGCATGCCGCCGACGGCGGACGCTACATCGGCACCGAATGCCTGGTGGTGACGAAGGACCCCGACAGCGACTGGATCAACATCGGCACCTACCGCGTCTCGCTGCACGACCGCGGCACGCTGGTGGTCTTCATCGAGCCCGGCAAGCACGGCGACGCGATCCGCCGCAAGTACTGGGCGCGGGGCGAGCCGTGCCCCATGGTGGTCTGCGTCGGCCAGGCCCCGGTGCTGGGCGCGGCGGCCGCCTCGACGCCGGGCCCGGGCGTTTCGGAATATGCGGTGGCGGGCGCGCGCATCGGCCGGCCCATCGACGTGATCGCCGGGCGCCATACGGGAATTCCGTTCCCGGCCGAGGCCGAGATCGTGTTCGAAGGCTTCATGGAACCGCCCGAGACCCGCGCCGCGCCGGAGGGGCCGTTCGGGGAATGGCCCGGCTACTACGCCTCCAACTCGCGCCCCGAGCCGGTGCTGAATGTGCGCGCGGTCTATCACCGCGACGATCCGATCATCGTCGGCGCGCCGCCGATGCGTCCGACCTTGCCGGGGTTCTGGTACGGCACGGCCGGCTCCGCGCATTTCCGCGCCGCCGCCCTGTGGGACGAGCTGGAAGCGGCGGGCGTGCCGGCGGTCACCGGCGTCTGGAAGATGCCGGGCGGCGGGCCGCGCTTCATCAACGTGGTACGGGTGCGCCAGCAGTTCGCGGGTCATGCCAAGATGGCGGGGCTGGTGGCGCTCGGCTGCGGCTCCAACGCCTATCTCGGCCGTCTCGTGATCGTGGTGGACGACGATATCGACATCACCGATCCCGCGGAGGTGATGTGGGCGGTCGCCACGCGCTGGGACCCCAAGACCCAGACCGACATCATCGACGGCTGCTGGACCGGGCACATCGACCCGATGCTGACACCCGAGAAACGCGCGGCCCATGAGATCACCAACTCGCGCATGATCATCTACGCGGTGCGTCCCTGGCACTGGAAGGACGACTTCCCGAAGGTCAACGCGGTGGCCCCGGCCTATGCCGACGAAATCCGCCGCAAGTGGCGGGACAGGCTGCCGTTCCTCGCGCGCACGGAAGCTTGAAGGGCGGTGCGGCCGATTTTCTGCCTCGCGCATGCCGTTAATTGTTGACAATTTACAATCATAAGAAAAAAATGGCACCGAACCGGACGCGAAGTCCGGACCTTTCGGAACTGCCCGCGCGGGACATTTCCAAGACGAACGGCACGCCCTCGATCGAGGGCCAAGGAGGCTCACGATGAAGATCATGATCGCCCGATTCCGCTTCGCCGGGGTGCCGCTCGGCGCGGCATGTCTGGCGTTCGCCCCGGTTCTCGTAGCGGCGCCGGCGGCGGCCGACGCGGTCGCGGATTTCTACAAGGACAAGCAGGTGCGCATCATCGTCGGCGGCACGGCCGGCGGCGGCTATGCCCCCTATGCCCGGATGCTGCAGCTTCATATGGGCCAGTACATCCCCGGCAAGCCGCAGATGGTGATCCAGTTCATGCCGGGCGCGGGCGGCCTCGTCGCCACCAATTTCGTATACAACGTCGCGCCCAAGGACGGAACGGTGATCGGCGCGGTCCAGCGTTCGGTGGTGCGTCTTGCGCTGCTCGGCGACAAGCAGACGCAATACGATCCGTCCCGGATCAACTGGGTCGGCTCGCTCCATGAGGACGCGAGCGTGTGCGTGGCATGGCATACGGCACCCGTCAAGACCTTCGCCGATGCTCAGCGGCAGGAGCTTCTGGTCGGCGCGATCAGCCCCAACAACGATACCGGGCAATTTCCGGCTGTGCTGAACAACATCCTCGGCACCAAGTTCAAGATCATCAGCGGCTATAGCGGCTCCGACGGCATCACGATCGCGATCGAGCGCGGCGAGGTCCAGGCCAGGTGCGGCTGGTCGTGGGGATCCCTCAAGACTCAGCGCGGCGACTGGCTCAAGGAAAAGCAGGTCAACGTGCTGGTCCAATTGTCGCTGCGCAAGGTGCCGGAGATCGGCGACGTGCCGCTCGTGACCGAGCTTGCCAAGACGCCCGAGCAGAAGAAGACGCTCGAGTTCATCTTCGCCGAGCAGGTGATGGGCAAGCCTTTCATGATGACGGCGGGCGTGCCGGCCGAGCGCGTGGCGGCAATCCGCAAGGCGTTCATGGAAACGGCGCGCGACCAGACGGCGCTCGCCCAGATGGCTTCCATGAACCTCGAGGTTTCGCCCCTCAGCGGCGAGGAGATGGAGCAGGTGGTCACGGAGCAGATCAAGACCCCCAAGGACGTGGTGGAGCGTGCCCGGGAGGCCCTGACGTACCGCGACAAGTAGCAACGTATCGGTAGCGTAAGGAGGCGCATATGTCGCGTTTCGGGCCCCTCGATTTTCCCGACCTCGAGCCTGTCGGTCCCGGGACGCCGTCGGGGCGGTACCTGCGGCTGTTCTGGCATCCGGTGATGCGCGCCCGCGATCTTCCGGCGGGCCGGGCGAAGCCGCTCGAGGTGCTGGGGGAGAAATTCACCGTCTACCGGGGCGAGGGCGGCACACCGCACGTGACCGCCTTCCGCTGTCCGCATCGGGGAACGCAGCTTTCGGTCGGCTGGGTCGAGGGCGACACGCTGCGCTGCCGCTACCACGGCTGGCGCTACGAGGCGGACGGCCGGTGCGTCGAGCAGCCCAACGAGGACCGTCCGTTCTGCGACAAGGTGCACCTCAGGACCTATCCCACGCGCGAGTACGCGGGGCTGGTGTTCGCCTACCTGGGCGAGGGGGAGCCGCCGCCGTTCCGGCGCTACCCCGACCTCGACCGTCCGGGGGTGCTGATCGCGGACCCGGTGGAGGTGCTGCCGTGCACGTTCTGGAACCGCTTCGACAACGATCACGGCCACCGGCATTGGGTCCATCGCGCCACCGCGCTGCGCCGCAACCGCCGCGACATCCTCGTGCTGCACAACGAGCTTCCGGAAGCGACACCTTACGGCTGGGTCGGGCGGCGCGTGATGAAGGACCGTGGCGAAGACGCCGAAAACTCCTTCGGCGAAATCCTGAAGGGCATGCGCGCGGAGATGGAGGAGGCGATGGGCCTCGCCGCCGTCACGCACTGGTTCATGCCCAACGCACGTATGCTGTTCCAGCGCACGCGGGCCAAGGGCTTCGAGGGGCGGCGCGATTTGTGGGATACCAAGGTGGTGTGGACGGTGCCGGTCAACGATACCTCCCATGCCGCCTTCGACGTGACGCACACGCCGCTGGTGGGGGCCGAGGCGGAGGCCTACGAGAAGAGCCGCCGCGAGCAGCAGGAGGAGGAGGCCGAGACGCGCTGGGACCTCGCGGAGAAGGTGCTGGCGGGCGAGATGACGCTCGAGGGCCTTCCTGACGACATCGGCGGCTACACCAGCTTCACCATCGAGGATTACACGACCCAGGTCGGCCAGGGACCGGTGCGCGGACGGGGAAGCGAAATGCTCGCCGCCGGCGACGCGGGACCGGTGTTCCAGCGCAATCTGTGGCTGCGCGAGGTCAATGCGCTGGTGCAGGGCAAGCCGCTGACCGACTGGAAGATTCCGGACGAGCCCTTCACGGCGATGGGCCTGGCCGGGATGGCCGCCGCCGGCCAACATTAGTCCCGCCGTCCGCCTAACCGGGAGAGTATCGTGGCACGCGCCGCATCGATGGAACTGGCCGACCTCGAGCCTGTCGGCCCCGGCACGCCGTCCGGGCGGTACCTGCGGCTGTTCTGGCATCCGGTGATGCGCGCCCGCGATCTTCCGGCGGGCCGGGCGAAGCCGCTCGAGGTGCTGGGGGAGAAATTCACCATCTACCGGGGCGAGGGCGGCGCGCCGCACGTGACCGCCTTCCGCTGTCCGCACCGGGGCACGCAGCTTTCGGTCGGCTGGGTGGAGGGGGACTCCTTGCGCTGCCGCTACCACGGCTGGCGCTACGACGCTTCGGGCAAATGTGTCGAGCAGCCCAACGAGGACCGCCCGTTCTGCGACAAGGTGCGTCTCAGGACATATCCCACGCGCGAGTACGCGGGGCTGGTGTTCGTCTACCTGGGCGAGGGGGAATCGCCGCCGTTCCGGCGCTACCCCGACCTCGACCGTCCGGGGGTGCTGATCGCGGACCCGGTGGAGGTGCTGCCGTGCACGTTCTGGAACCGCTTCGATAACGACCACGGCCACCGGCCCTGGGTCCATCGCGCCACCGCGTTGCGCAAGAACCGCAGGGAGATTCTCGTCATCCGCCACGAGACGGTGGAGGAAACCCCCTACGGCTGGCGCGGGTTCCGTTCCGTCAAGGGCGCCGAGGGGGACGTCGAAACTTCGCTTGGCACCGATGCCGGCGGCCGCGCGGCGGCGCAGGAGGCGCTCAAGGCGGAACGCTTCATTCACTGGTTCATGCCCAATACCCGGCTGTGGTTCCAGCGCACGCGGGCCAGGGGCTTCGACCATCGTCGCGACCTGTGGGACACCAAGGTGGTATGGACGGTGCCGGTCAACGACGCGACCCATGCCGCCTTCGACGTGACGCACACGCCGCTGGTGGGTGCCGAGGCGGAAGCATACGAGAAGAGCCGCCGCGAGCAGCAGGAGGAGGAGGCCGAGACGCGCTGGGACCTTGCCGAGAAGATCCTTGCGGGCGAGATGACGCTCGAGGACCTGCCCGACGACATGGGGGCCTACACCAGCTTCACCATCGAGGACTACGTCACCCAGGTCGGCCAGGGGCCGGTGCGTGGGCGCGGTCCGGAACTGACGACGGTCGGGGAGGAGCGCGTGCTGCTCCTGCGCCGCATGTGGATGCGCGAGGTCGGCGCCATGCTCGACGGCCGTCCGCTCGCCGACTGGAAGGTGCCGGAGAGGCCGTTCTCCTCCACGCCCGGCGCCTGAGGCCGCGCCGCGAAAAAAGCAGTTTTTCCCAAACCTGCCGAATCCGCATCGGCCGTGGCGTAACGCCGCGATCGGTGTAGAATTCGGCAAAAGCTTGTCGAATTTCGAATGACGGGGATGGAAATGGCGGACGACGTAAAGGGCGGCGCGGACCTGCGCGCCCGGCGCAACGAGGCGATGGCCGACCTTCGGGTCTTTCTGCGCGAGGCTGAGACCGAAGGCGAGCTGTCGCGCGTGTCGGGCGCTTCGGCGGAGCTCGAGATCGGCGCGCTGTTCGAGCTTTCCAACGAGCATCTCTATCCGCCCGTCCTGCTGTTCGAGGACATTCCCGGCTTCGATCCGCGCTTCCGCATCCTCTCGAACGTCCGCACCTCGCAGTTCCTGGTGGGTGACGTCAGCCTCGACGCGGTCAAGGCCTACCGCGCCCGCCCCAAGGAGAAGCGCGAGCCGATCCCGCCCCAGGAGGTCAATACCGGCCCCGTCATGGACAACGTGGTGGAGGGCGACGCCATCGACCTGCGCAGCTATCCCGCGCCGCGCTGGCACGCGGACGACGGCGGCAACTACATCGGCACGGAATGCCTGATCCTGACCAAGGATCCCGATACCGACTGGGTCAACATCGGCACCTACCGGGTCATGGTGCAGGACGACAAGCGGCTTTCGGTGTTCATCGAGCCCGGCAAGCACGGCGACGTGATCCGCCGCAAGTACTGGGCGCGGGGCGAGCCGTGCCCGATCGCGATCTCGGTCGGCCAGGCGCCGATCCTGGGCGTGGTCGCGGCCCAGGCCGCGCGCGAGGGCGAGAGCGAGTATGCGCTCGCCGGGGGGCGCATCGGGCGGCCGGTCAAAGTGGTGCGCGGCAAGCATACCGGCCTGCCGATCCCGGCCGAGGCGGAGCTGGTGTTCGAGGGCTTCATGCCGCCGGTCGCCGAGGAATCGGCGACGGAAGGGCCGTTCGGCGAATGGCCGGGCTACTACGCCTCCGCCGACCGGCCCGAGCCGGTGGTCCACGTCAAGGCGGTCTATCACCGCGACGATCCGATGATCCTGGGCCAGCCGCCGGTGAAACCGAACTACCCCGGCCGCCAGGTCAAGATTCCGCGCGTCGCCGGCCTGTGGGATGCCATAGAGGCGGCGGGCGTGCCCGGCATCACCGGCGTGTGGCTGATGCAGGGCGGCGGCTCGCGTTTCATTCCCGTGATCTCGATCAAGCAGCAGTTCGCGGGCCACGCCAAGATGGCGGGGCTGGTGGCGGCCGGCTGCCGGCCGGGCGCCTACATGACGCGGCTGGTGGTGATCGTGGACGACGACATCGACATCACCGATCCGGCGGAGGTGATGTGGGCGGTCGCCACGCGCTGGGACCCCAAGACCCAGACCGATATTATCGACGGCTGCTGGACCGGGCATATCGACCCGATGCTGTCGCCCGAGAAACGCGCGGCGCACGACACCACCAATTCGCGCATGATCATCTACGCGGTGCGTCCCTGGCACTGGAAGGACGACTTCCCGAAGGTCAACGCGGTGGACCCGGCCTATGCCGACGAAATCCGCCGCAAGTGGCGCGCCAAGCTCAAGTTCCTGCAGGATTGAGGCCGGCGCGATGGCGGGACAGTCGTCCGAAGGCAAGGTCCTCTGCGATCCCTACCTCGACTGGTGCGTCGAGGAGGGCGTCGCGGTGGTAGAGGCGTTCGCCGTCAATCTGCATGCGGTCGAGACCGCGCCGTGGCCGCGGCTCGGCGCGGATGCGGCCTTCGTCCATCTCGAGGGGCGCGGCGACTTCATGTCGGTGGTGGTGATCGACCTCGCGCCCGGCGCGCGCACCGCACCCCAGCGCCACCTCTACGAGGAGGTGGTCTACGTGCTGGAAGGCCACGGCTCGACCACCATCGAGGCCGACGGGCGCACCCATACCTTCGAATGGGGGCCGAACGCGCTGTTCGCCCTGCCGCTCAACGCCCGCTACCGGCATTTTAACGGCTCGGGCACGGAGCGCGTGCGGCTGGTGTCGGCCAATTCGCTGCCGGTCATGCTCAACCTGTTCCACGATCCGGCCTTCGTCTTCGAGAACCTGGCGGCCTTCCCCGGGCGCATGGGCAAGCCCGGCTGGTTCGAGGGCGACGGAGAGCGGATCGAGACCCAGCCCGGCCGCTTCATGTGGGAGACCAACTTCGTCGCCGACGTCGCGAACTTCCGTCTCGAGGGGTGGGAGAAGCGCGGCGGCCGCTCGTCGAACATGCGCTTCGCCCTGGCCGACGGGGTGATCCACGTCCATACCTCGGAGATGGCGGTCGGCACCTACAAGAAGGGCCACCGCCACGGCCCGGACTTCCACGTCCTGATGCTGTCGGGCACCGGCTACTCGCTGTTCTGGCACGAGGGCGATGCGGATTTCCGGCGGGTGGACTGGGCGCCGGGCGTGGTGTTCGCACCCACCAACAACATCTTCCACCAGCACTTCAATACCGGGCGCGAGCCCGCGCGCTACCTGCCGTTCGCGCTGGGATCGCTGCGCTATCCGCTGGTGGAGGCGAAGCGCCAGATCTTTCTCGGCGTGGACGTCGACGTGAAGCAGGGCGGCAACCAGATCGAGTACGGGGACCAGGACCCGCGCATCCATGCGATGTTCCTCGAGGAGCTGGCCCGGAACGGGGTCGACTCCCTGATGGGCGACTACATCGACGAGGCGCCCTACCGGCGCGCCGCGCGGGCGGGGGAATGACCATGAGCAGCGTCGCCGAGCTCAAGAAGCGCACCACCTACACCGGCATCCTGTTCGAGCCCTATCTCGACTGGTGCGCGAAGGAAGGCCTGCCGGTCGTCGAGGAGTTCTGCGTCGATCTCCATGCGGTCGAGACGCGCCCGTGGGCGCGCGCGGGCGTCGATGGCGCCTTCGTCCACATGAAGGGACGCGGCGACTTCATCTCGATCTTCCTCTACGACCTCGCGCCGGGCGCCCGCACCGAGCCGCTGCAGCACCTCTACGAGGCGCTGTTCGTGGTGGTGGAAGGCACGGGCTCGACCGCGGTGGAGCTCGCGGACGGCACCAGCCACAGCTTCGAGTGGGGGCCCAATTCGGTGTTCGCGATCCCGCTGAATGCGCGCTACCGCATCTTCAACGGCTCGGGCACGGAGCGGGCGCGGCTCGCGGCCACCAACAACCTGTGCCTGGTGATGAACCTGATTCACGACGAAGGCTTCATCTTCGACAACCCGTGGCGCTTCCCGGCGCGCGAGGGCGGCGATCCGTCCGCCTGGGACGGCGGCGGCAAGTACGTGCCGTCGTCGCGCGGGCGCCAGATGTGGGAGACGAATTTCGTCCCGGACATGACGGCGTTCCCGCTGCGTCCCTTCGACTCGCGCGGCGCGGGCAGCACCAACATCCAGTTCTGCCTCGCGGACGGCAACATCCACGCCCATTGCTCGGAGATGACGGTCGGTACCTACAAGAAGGGCCATCGCCATCCGCCCGACTATCACGTCTACCTGCTGTCGGGGCAAGGCTACTCGCTGTTCTGGCACGACGACGACGCGGACGTGATCCGCTTCGACTGGAAGCACGGCTCGGTGTTCGCGCCGACCGACATGATCTGGCACCAGCACTTCAACACTTCGGCCGAGCCCGCGCGCTACCTGGCGACGGCGATGGGCTCGACCCGCTATCCCTTCACCACGGAGAAGAAGACTGCGAAGCTCGGGGTCGACGTGTCCTCGAAGCAGGCCGGCGGCTACCAGATCGAGTACGAGGACCAGCACCCGCGGGTGCACCGGATGTTCCTCGATGAGCTCGCGAAGAACGGCGTTCCCTGCCGCCTCGGTGCGTTCATGGACGAATCCCGCATCCCGCGCTGACTCTCAGACCGGCAGGCCGAACGCACGCAGCAGCAGGAGCCCGAGCGGCTCCGGCCAGATGATGTGGATCAGCGTGTCGAACAGGCCGAACAGGATCGCCACCGCACCGACCCCGAGGCCGACCGCGAGCCGCCAGCTCGCGCCGTAGGCGCGCGCATAGAGGATCGGGAAGACGAGGAAACTTACCTGGAAGCCGACCGTCAGGATGCTGGCGCCGAGGCCCGCGATCCACAGCACGACCTCGCGCAGGCGGCGGCGCTTCTCGGCGTCCAGCGGATCGGGCGGGCGCGGCGGCGCCGCCCGCTGGCGCGCCACGGCGCGGGCCGAGAGGGCAAGCTGCGCGAGCGCCAGCGTAACCCCGAGCCCGGCGAAGGCGTAGACCGGGAACGAGGCCTTGGGCGGCCAGGCCAGGGCCTCGCTCACGGCGAAGGCGAACAGGGCGATGTAGAGCGCGATCATGACGATGTCGCCGCGCGGGTTGGCGGCGGGTCCTTCGTTCGCGAGGTCGAGGTAGAGGCCTTTGCTCTTGCGGCGGTGGTTGCGGATGATCGGCACGCAGATGGTGAGGATCAGGACGACCAGCAGGACGAGCACGCCGGGTCGCGTCGCCCATTCGTCGAAGTCGTAGCGCTCGACCGTCAGCCACAGGTAGTTCTGGAGCTGGGGCCCCAGCACGACGGCGACCAGCAGCGGCGGGCGCGGCCAGCCGTGGCGCTTCATGTAGACGCCGATGACGGAGAAGATGGCGAGCACCAGAAGGTCGGCGTAGGAGTAGTTGGAGCTGAACGCCGCGACCGTGCACAGCACCAGCGTCATCGGCACGATGGCGTAGAACGGCGCCAGCGACAGCTTCGCGAAGGCGTTGGCGAAGCCCATGCTCATGCTGGTGGCGATCAGGTTGGCGATGATCAGCACCCACAGCATGGCGTAAAGGTAGGGCAGCTGCTCGCCGAGCATCCGCTCGCCCGGCTGGATTCCGACCGACAGGAACGCCGCCAGCATGATCGCCATCGAGGCGCCGGCCGGAATCCCGAACAGCATGGTGGGGATCAGATCGCCGCCTTCCTTGGAATTGTTGGCGCTTTCGGGCGCGAGCACGCCGCGCACGTCGCCGGTGCCGAACTTCTCGGGATTCTTCTCGGTCTGGACCGCGTGCGCGTAGGCGAACCAGTCCGCCACCGAGGAGCCGAGGCCAGGAATCATGCCGACCCAGACGCCGAGGATGGAGCTGCGCAGCACCAGCCATTTGTGCCGGAACACGTCCTTGACGCCTTCCCATTGGCCTTTCCCGATGCGTCCCGTTTCGGAGACGCTGGTGCGGCGCACCGATAGGTCCACCAGTTCCGGCACCGCGAAGATTCCGATGGCGATCAGCACGAGGTGGATGCCGTCCCACAGGTAGAAGTCGTCGAAGGTGAAGCGTTCGATGCCCGTGCGCGCGTCGGTGCCGATCAGAGAGATTCCGAGTCCGAGCGCGGCCGCCATCAGTCCCTTGAGCGGCGCGTTGCCCGACAGGACCCCGACCGCCGACAGTCCCCACAGCACCAATAGCATGAACTCGGGCGAGCCCAGCGAGAACACCAGGGGCTTCATCACCGGCAGCGACAGGACGAAGACCGTGCCGCCGATCAGGCCGCCCACGGCGGACGCGGTGAAGGCCGCGCCGAAGGCGCGCGGCGCCTCGCCGTTCTTGGCCATCGGATGGCCGTCGAGGATGGTCGCCTGGGAGCCCGAGCTTCCCGGCACGGCGATCAGCACCGAGGAGAAGGTGTTGGCGGTGCCGCCCACGGCGCCGATGCTGATGAGCAGGGCGATGCAGGCGAAAGGGTCGAGCTTCATCGCGTAGGGCAGCACCATCGAGATCAGCAGCAACGTTCCGATACCGGGCATCGCCGCGAAGATGCTGCAGGCGAGCGTGCCCGCCACCAACAGCACGATGTTGGTAGGAGTCATGATCCCTGCGAGGCCGGCGAGGATCGCGGCGGGATTGTAGAGGTCACTCATGGGGGATGCCTTGCCGGTGCGCGGCCGGAACCGCGTCGCGGTTCGGAAGACGGAGGAATCGCCCGGTCCCGGCGAATGGCCGGGACCGGGCGGAACGCGTCACTGGGGAATCGGGAGGTTGTGCTTCTTGCGAAGCTCCACGAAATATTCGAGATCTTCGTCGGTGGTGGCGGCGAGGGCCTGGACGATCTTGTCCATCTGATCGCCGGGGTGCCAGCCGAAGTCGCCGCCGTATTCGCGCTTGGCGACCTCGATGAACTTGGGATCGTGCATGACCTTCACGTAGGCCGCGCGCCACGCCTTGAGGTAGGGCTCGGGCGAGCCGGGCGGCAGCGCGATCCATTTCTCGACGGTCTGGTCCTCGAGCCAGCCGAGATAGGCTTTCATCGCCTTCTCGTCGAGCTTGGGCTTCAGCATGTCGCCGAGAAGCGGCACGTTTGCGTATTCGGCGCGCGCCACCATCTTGCCGTTCTCGTCGCGGTTGCCGAGCTGGGCGATGGCGATGAAGCCGTCCTTGAGCAGAGGTTCGAGGTTGAAGACGTTCTGGTTGTGGACGATGTCGATCTCGCCGCGCCGCGCCGCCAGCAGCATCTCGGGCGTGCCCTGGTAGCCGAGCACGAAGCGGAGGTTCCAGCCGAGAAACTCCTTGCCCCAGACCGCGCCCTGGGAACCGGTCCGCTCGCCGTCGATGTCGCCGAAGGCTACCGGACGCGCCTTGGGATCCTTGAGCCGTGCAAGCAGGTCGGGGTCATTCTTGATGAGCAGCAGCGTCCCGAGCCGGGCCGTGCCGCCGACGAAATGGTATTTGGCAGGATCGTACTTGACGCTCGCGTGGCGCAGCTTCTGCGGGCTGACCTGGGTACGCGACCCGGACAGCACCGTCATCCCGTCGGGCTTGGTCTGCGAGAAGAAGTAGTTGTTGGCCTTGATGCCGGCTCCGCCGGGCAGATTCTGGAAAACGATCTGCGGCTTTCCGGGCAGGTGGTCGATCAGCAGCGCTCCGATATGGCGCGCGCTGGCATCGGTGCCGCCCCCGGGTTTGGAATTGATGATCATGCGGACGGTTTGTCCCTGGAAGGTGACATCGGCCAGGGCGTGGCCGGCCGAAAGGCCGATGATGGCGGCTCCGATCAGCGCCATTGCATGTCGTGCGACCGTCGTCTGTGTCATGTTTGCAAGCCCCCTGTTTTTAGGATTTGAATCAGGGTGCCGCTATTCGCAAAATTTATCAAGCATCTGCCGCTGGCCTTTTATCACGGCCATTAATACAATTTGCGTAAAAACAGAGTTTATGATTTAGGGATAATCGTTTTCTTTCCCTCTCCCCATCAAAGGCAGGCTCCGTTCACATGGCCAAAACCAGGACGAGGCGCGGGCGCACCAAGGCGCCGACGACGCGCGGAAACAGTACGATCCTTATCGGTGCGAACCTGCTCGGCGTTGTCTCGCAGTTCGGCGGTCCGACCACCCTCACGCGCATCGCAGCGGCGGCCTCGATGTCGCCGAGCCGCGCCTACCGCTATCTTCGGGGGCTGGTGGACAGCGGCCTCGTGGAGCAGGACGCCAATTCGGGGCGATACGACCTCGGACCGGAAGTCCTGAGGCTCGGTCTCGCCGCGATCAGCCGCATCGACCCGGTACGCCAGGCGATGGCGATCTTGCCGAAGCTTGCCGAACGTACCGGCCTGATCGCGTCGGTCTCGATATGGGGCAGCCACGGCCCGACCGTGATCCGCTGCGAGCACGGCAACCTCGCGGCGCCGATCCGGATCCGGGAAGGGGTGGTCCTACCGCTCTTGCCGACCGCAGCGGGCAACCTGTTCCTGTCTTTCGAGAGGCCGGCGCTGACCCAGCGGCTGGTCCAGCGCGAGCTGGAGGAATGGAACGCGATCCACAAAGGCCGCGATGCCATGACGCCCCAGCGGCTGGAGAAGATGAAGGCCGAAGTGCGCAAGCGCGGCATCACCCGTGTCTCCGGGCCGCGGCGACCGTTCCAGGCGTCGCTTGCCGCGCCGGTCTTCGGGCGTGACGGTAAGCTCGAGCTCACCATCACCCTGATCGGGGTGCGCGGCAGCTTCGACGTTTCCTATTCCGGCGAGGCGGCGCGCATCCTCAAGCGGACCGCGCGCGACCTGTCGCGCCGGCTGGGAGCCAATGGAGAGGAGGAATAGGCCGGCTCAGGCATTCCGTTCCAGCAATCCGCCGAGGAAGTCCCGGAACACGCGGTCGATCGCCCAGCTCCTGACCGCGCCGGAGCGGATGAGGGCGCGCGCTTCGGCGGTGTCGCCGTACATCCGCCCGATCGCGATCAGGAGTTTGCCGTGCTCCTGGTCGGCGGTGACGTGTTCGTCGTTGGAATATTGCTTGCGCATGGGAATCCCGAGCTCCTTCTGGAGCTTTTCGCCCATGCGACGGGACAGGCAGCCGCCCCGGATGACGTCCTCGGAGTTGGAGTATTCGAGCGCGGCGGAAGCGGCGAAGGCCTCGAGCCAGTGGGAGTGGCAGGCGAGGTGCAGCCACGCCTGTCCGCAGACATAGGTGCCGTCCAGCACGGGCGCGTTGTAGTAGTCGTCCGGCGTGAGGCCGAGCGCCTCGCCCTGCTTGACGGCAAGCTCGTAATGATTGGCGCCGCCGCGGTGCGCGACGCCGCCTAGCTCTTCCTCCTCGTGCTCCCATACCAGCTTCTTGGCGGGCAGCGGCGCCAGCGCCTGGACGTGACCCCAGCAGTCGCGCCGGTTGAGATTGAACTGTGCATGCTGCAGGAAGAACTGCTGCACGCCCTTGAGGGTCCATGGCGCGGCGAACATGCGGTGGTAGGCGTCCGATTCGAACTGCGCGTTGGCGAGTTCGTAGAGTTCATCTTCGTGCGCCTTCAGCTCGGGGCTCGGCGCCTTCGCCATCGGCGGGTCGTAGGGAGCCGTCCGCTGGGGGATCGTCGCCGTATCGTTGATGAGCGTGGCCATCGTGTTCTCCTGTATAGGCAGCGTTCGCGCGCGCCCGTTGGTCAATCTTCGATCTGTTCACGATAGAGCCCGAACGCGTCCGCGATCGGCCGGTCGGTCACCGTGAATAAAACGGCGGGCTCGCGCGACGATGTGTTGGTCAGCCGGTGCCAGGTCCAGTTAGGGACGGCGATTCCGTCATGGCGCGAAAAAGCGAGCGTGGTGTCGTCGAGGACCACAGCGCCTTCGCCCGCCACAACGAAATGGACGGCGCCGGCCGCGCGCCTGCGGCGTGCGCCGCTGAAGCCGGGCGGCAGCAGTTGCGCGACGCAGGACAGCGTCGGAAGCGCGGCGCCGCCGGTCGCCGGGTTGACGTATTCCAGGGCGACGCCGTCGGCAGGGTGGGGCGGCTGCTCTGCGAGCGCATCGAGCCGCGCGCGCACGTCGGTCCATGGATAGCGGTGCGCGCGGTTTGCCGTCACGTTATCCGTGCGCAATGGACGCAGTAGGTGACTTGTCGCGTCGGTTGCTACGTTGCGCCGGTCCTGCACCGTCTCGCCCAATTCCTCATAGAAGTTCTGGTCGATGGCGCCGATGAAGGGTACGTCCAGCACGTCGAGCCAGATCGCGGGACGGCCGATGCCGTTGTGATGGTCGTGCCAAACCCAGCCGGGGGTCAGGACGAGATCGTACGGGTGCATCGGCAGGGCCTCGCCGTCCACGACCGTAAAGACGTCCTCGCCGCCCTGGATCGTGAACCTGAGCGCGTTCACCGAATGACGGTGGGCCCAGGCGATTTCCCCCGGCTGGATGATCTGCACGCCGGCCATCAGCGTGGCGGTGGTGCCGCGCGCGAGGCCGGGGTTCATGAAGATCATGCTGCGGCGCGCGGTGAAGCTTTCGGGCAGCGCGCGACAGGCGCCGTCGAGAATCGGCTCGATGTCGCGCCAGGCCCAAAGCGTCGGGCGGGCGGCGGGGCGCGGCTCGATCCGCATCCTTCCGTCCAGGCCGCGCGCGGCGTTTTCCGGCCGGTTCGAGCCGACCTGCCATTGGCCTTTGATGTGGGCCTTGGCCATCAGGGCCTCGAGGGCGGCGAGCGCTTCCGTCTGCTCGGTCATGGCGGTTCCGGTTCTCCCTGCACCCGATTCGGTGTCCGGGCTTCAGGCCACAGCATAGCCAAGCCGGGATATCAGGAAAACAATCTTGAATTTCAAAATCGGGCTATGCCTACTTATGACGCAACATTCACGTTCCAAGAATAAGGGGAGGACAATATGAGAATGGCCGCCTTTATCCATACTGCCTGTTTCGCCGTGGCAGCCTTCGGTGTCGCCGGCGCGGCATCCGCCGAGGATTTTTTTGCAGGCAAGACCGTCACGGTTTCGATCGGCTCGGCCGCCGGCGGCAGCTATGACGCCTATGCCCGGCTGATGGCGCGGCACATGGGGCGCCATCTTCCCGGAAATCCGACCTTCGTGCCTCGGAATATGCCCGGGGCGGCCGGCACGCGTGTGGCGGCCTTCATTCATGGAGTCGCCGAACGCGACGGCACGCAGCTCGGCGCCACGCTCAACACGATACCGATTACCCAGCTTACCCGTCCCGACCAGGCCAAGTACAACGTGGGGGAGCTCAACTGGATCGGCAGCGCGGCGAGCCCGGCCAACGTGCTCGTGGTCTGGCATATGGCCGGCGTGCGTACCCTGGACGATGCGAGGCAGCGGGAAGTGTTGATCGGTGCCACAACGCCGGGAACCACGATGGAGATGTATCCGTTGATGGCGAATCGCCTGTTCGGTACGAAATTCCGGGTGGTGCTGGGTTATAATGGCGGAACCGACGTGAACCTCGCGATGGAGCGTGGCGAGGTGCAGGGACGCGGCAGCAATTCCTGGCTGTCCTACAGGTTCCAGAACCCCGATTGGGTCCGTGACGGCCGAATCGTACCCTTGTTCCAGATGACGCTGACGCGCGATCCCTTGCTCGCGGATGTTCCGTGTCTGATCGAGTATGCCGCCAACGACGAGGAAAGAGGCGTCGTTTCGCTGTTGGCGACGACCGAAACGATCGGGCGCGCGATGATCGCCCCTCCCGGCGTGCCGCCCGAGCGTATTGCGCTGTTGCGCAAGGCGTTCGCCGCCGCCGTCGCCGATCCCATGCTGCTCGGCGAGGCGAGCCAGGCCAAGCTGGACATCCAGCCCATAGGGGGCGAGGACTTGCAGCGCATGGTGGAGGGGATCGCCAATGCCCCGGCGAACGTCGTGGCGCGATTCGTCGCGGCCGTATCCTCCGAGGGGCCGGCCGACAGGAAAAGCCGATAGGAAAGTGGCCGGGGCCGAGACGTCCGGTTCCGGCCGACACCCCCAAGAAGGACTGGACGAGGACCGTCCATGACCATCGATAGCTTCCGGGGGGAAACCGCGCGGGCGAAGCCCGTACCGGACATGCCTGGACAGGTTTCGGCGCCGGCTCGTGCTGCCGTCGCCGGGGATGCAGAACGTGAGCGCCGACGGGGCCTGAGAAACCGCTGCCACTTTTCCGGTTAAGTCTGCGGCGAAGAACGCTAATATACAGCGTTCGATGTCTAATGGTTCGGCGGGAAAGCATCATCCGCCGGATGCCGCGCGCAGCATGGGAGCAACCGTGAGCGAGACCGCAAACTACCGGCCGCGGGATTGGAGCGTCCAGCCCCCCTACCTTGCGAAAGAGTACAAATCGACGATCGACCGGTCGCCCCGCAAGCCCCTGATCCCGCTTCCCCAGACGCTGTCGGAGCTGACCGGGCCGGTGTACGGCCACGACGCCGCGCGCGAGATCGACAGCGACCTCACCCGCAACGGCGCGGTCAACGGCGCGCCGGTTGGCCAGCGCATCGTCGTCGCGGGGCGCGTTCTGGACGAGGACGGGCGGCCGGTGCCGAACACGCTGGTCGAGATCTGGCAGGCCAACGCGGGCGGGCGCTACGTCCATAAGGTGGACCGGCACGACGCGCCGCTCGATCCCAATTTCTTCGGCGCGGGACGCTTCCTGACCGGGCCGGACGGCCGCTACCGCTTCGTCACGATCCGGCCGGGCGAATACCCCTGGGCCAACCACGACAAGGCGTTCCGCCCGGCGCATATCCACTTCTCGCTGTTCGGGCCGAGCTTCGTCACGCGCCTCGTCACGCAGATGTATTTCCCCGGCGACCCCCTGCTGGAACTCGATCCGATCTTCCTCTCGGTGCCGGACGCCGGGGCACGCGCGCGCCTGGTGTCGCGTTATTCGGTCGAGGAGACGGTGGCCGACTGGGCGCTCGGCTACACCTTCGACATCGTGCTGCGCGGGCGCGGCGCCACGCCCATGGGGCTTTGAGCATGACCGAACGCAAGCTGGTGCAGACCGCCGCCCAGACCATCGGGCCGTATTTCGCCTATTGCCTCACGCCCGCGTCCTACGGCCGGCCGGGCATCGCCGATAGCGTGCTGGCGACGCCGGAAACGCAGGGCGCGCGCATCCGCATCGCCGGGCGGCTGCTGGACGGCACCGGCGCGCCGATGGACGACGCGCTGATCGAGCTGTGGCAGGCCAATGCGGCGGGACGCTACGCCCATCCCGCCGATGCGCGCGACGACGTGCCGCTCGATCCGTCCTTCGCCGGATTCGGGCGCTGCATGACGGCCAAGGACGGAAGCTTCGCCTTCGACACCGTGAAGCCTGGCCGGGTGCCGGGCCTCGGCAACCGGCTGCAGGCGCCCCACGTCAGCATCGCGATCCATTCGCGCGGCATGATGTCGCACGCCTTCGGGCGCATCTACTTTTCCGACGAGGCGGCGGCCAACGCCGAGGACCCGGTGCTCGCCACGGTCCCGGAGGCGCGCCGCGCGACCCTGATCGCCGTGCGCGAAGACGCGCCGGGCGGCGCGATCTACCGCCTCGACATCCACATGCAGGGCGAGCGGGAAACCGTGTTCTTCGACGCCTGAGGCCGAAGCCCGGGCGCGGGACACCAACGCGGGACGAGAGGTCATGGCCGGCGACGGTCTGTTCGATCACATCTTCGCGGACGGCGCCATGGCGGCGGTGTTCTCCGACCGTGCCCACGTCCAGGCGATGCTCGACTTCGAGGCGGCGCGGGCCCGGGCCGAGGCCGCCGCGGGCGTGATCCCGGCCGAGTCCGCCGCCGCCATCGCCGCGTGCTGCGACGCGTCCCTCATCGACCTCGAGGCGCTCGGGGCCAAGGCGCGCGAGGCGGGCAACACCTTCATCCCGCTCCAGGGGATGCTGGTGGCGCTGGTCGCGGCGCGCGACCTGGCGGCGGCCGGTCACGTCCACTGGGGCGCCACCAGCCAGGACGCCATCGACACCGGCCTCGCGCTCCAGCTGGGCTGCGCCTTCGGTCTGCTGGACGGCGGCCTCGCGCGGCTCGCGGCGGCGCTCGCCCGGCTCGCCGAAACCCATCGCGGCACCGTCATGGCCGGACGCACCTGGATGCAGCAGGCGCTGCCCGTGACCTTCGGCCTCAAGGCCGCGCTGTGGCTCGACGCGGCGACGCGCCAGCGCGCGCGGCTCGCCGAGCTGCGCCCGCGCGTGCTCGCGCTGCAGTTCGGCGGTGCGGCCGGCACGCTCGCCGCGCTCGGGACGGAGGGCCCGAAGGTGGCCGAGGCGCTCGCCCGCGACCTCGGCCTCGCGTTGCCCGAGGTGCCGTGGCACGGCGCCCGCGACCGGGTGGTCGAGGCGGGGCTGTTCGCGGCGCTGCTGACCGGGACGCTCGGCAAGATTGCGCGCGACGTGGCGCTGCTCGCGCAGACCGAGATCGGCGAGGTGGCCGAGCCGGCGGGCGAAGGCCGCGGCGGCTCCTCCGCCATGCCCCACAAGCGCAACCCGGTGTCCTCGGCCGCGATCCTGGCGGCGGCCGCGCGTGCGCCCGGCCTCGCCGCCACCCTGCTCGCCGCCATGCCGCAGGAGAACGAGCGCGGCCTCGGCGGCTGGCAGGCCGAATGGGCGGTGCTGCCGGAGCTCTACCGGCTCGCCGCTGGCGCGCTCGCCCAGGCGGTCGTGCTGGTGGAGGGGCTCGAGGTGTTTCCCGCGCGCATGGCCGACA
Source organism: Alphaproteobacteria bacterium (assembly GCA_050485485.1). Taxonomy (GTDB): domain Bacteria; phylum Pseudomonadota; class Alphaproteobacteria; order SMXQ01; family SMXQ01; genus WHSO01. The sequence continues at coordinate 46,136 of JBJHBM010000001.1, forward strand.
ACCTCGGTGCGACCCGGGGCCAGCTCATGGCGGAAGCGGTCAAAATGGCGCTGGGGCGCAAGATCGGCCAGGCGGCGGCCCATGCGGCGGTGGCGCGCGCCTGCCGCGCGGCGGGGGAGGGCTCGACCCTGCGCACGGCGCTGCTGGCCGACGCCGAGATCGCGGTCGCGCTGTCGGCGGCCGAGATCGACGCCGCGCTCGCGCCCGAGGGTTATCTCGGCGCGGCCGAAGTTTTCATCGAGCGTGCGCTCGCCGCGCACCGGCGGTCCTGAACGGAGGCCTCATCATGGACGAACGCGACCGGCACAAGCAGGGCATGGGGGTGCGCCGCGCCGTACTCGGCGACGCCCACGTGGACCGCGCCGAGAAGGGCAAGACCGACTTCAACGGCGACTTCCAGGACTTCATCACGCGCTACGCCTGGGGCGAGGTGTGGGCGCGGCCCGGCCTCGACCGCAAGACCCGCAGCCTCGTCACCATCGTCATGCTGGTGGCGCTCAACCGCGAGGCGGAGCTGCGCATGCACCTGCGCGCCGCCGCCAACACCGGCGTCACCCGCGCCGAGATCAAGGAAGCGCTGCTTCATTCTGCGCTCTACTGCGGCCTGCCGGCGGCCAACGGCGCGATCCACCTCGCCGAGGAGGTATTCGAAACCACCGAGGAATGGCGCGCGAAGAAGGCGTGAGGCGGCGCCCGGTCCGCCGCCGCTACTTCCCGCCGCGCCCGCCGGTGTGGGCCTCGGCGTAGCCCGGCAGCACGCGCGCGTCGATGAGGTAGCGCCCGCCGGCCTTCACGGCCTTGCGCCCGCGCGCGAGCGCCGCGGCGAGCTTGCGGGTCGTGTCCACCGTCTCCGCCGCGAAGCCCTGGGCCTCCGCCATCTTGCAGAGGTCCACCGGGGGCGCGTCGAGGCGCTGGCCGATCCACTTGTTGCCGACCGGCCGGTCGCGGTCCCTGGCCACGCGCTCCTGATGTGCCTCGTCGTTGAAGTAGGAGCGGTTGTTGGACACCACGATCATCATCGGCAGCCCGACGTGGGACGCGGTCCACAGCGCGCTCACCCCCATCAGGAAGTCGCCGTCGCCCAGCACCGAGAGCGCCATGCGGCCCGTCTCGCGGAGCGCGAGCGCCGCGCCGACGCTGTGGCCGGGGCCGGTGCCGACCGCGCCGCCCTGGTCGTTGCCGAGGAAGTCGAGCGGATGGGTGAAGCGGCACGCCTCGCCCGGCCAGCCGAGCGCGGTGCGCGAGAGCGTCGCCCGGTTCGCGCGCGCGAAATCCGCGACCGTGAGCGCCACGTCGAGCGGGTTGAGCGGCCCGCGCGCGGTCGGCTTGAGATGGCCGCGCTCGGTCCCGGTCCAGTGGGGCATCCCGCGCGTGGCGGCGGGCAGCGGGGCGGTCCTGCGCGCCGCGGGCCCGAGCGCGTCGAGCAGTTGCGCGACGAAGGTGTCGGGATCGGCGAGGATCGGCACGTCCACCGCGGGCAGGGCCTGGTGGTCCATGCTCCAGCCGTTGTGGACATAAGGGTCGAGCGAGCACGAGACCACGCGTGCGTCCACCGGCGCGCTGGTCTGCGCGGCGCCGAAGATTTGCTGCAGGAACCCGGCCGGGTCGAGCCAGTCGAACGACACCAGCACGTCCGCCCGGCGGATCAGCTCCGCGACCGGCCGGCCGGGCCGGAACGACGGCGGCGCGAGGTGGTTGGGATGCTCGGTCGGGAACGCCGCGGCGTTGTGCAGGTCGGTGACGACCGCCGCGCCCAGCGCCTCGGCGAGCCGGACGCGACGCTTCCAGTCCTCGGCGTCGCGCGAGACGCGCCCCATCATCAGGACCGGGAACTTCGCCTTGCGCACCAGCGCGAGGGTTTCCTTGACCGCCTCGGCGGGCGCCGGCGGCGGCGCGGCCGGACGGAAGCGCCGCACGTCGGGGAACGTCACCTCGCGCGCGAGCGGCGTCTCCTGGAGATCGGCGTCGAGGCACACGTAGACCGGGCCGTAGGGCCTGGTCGTCGCCATCTGCGCCGCGCGCAGGATCGATTCCACGGCGGCCTCGGGCGAGGCCGGCTGGTCGTCCCACTTGACGTAGGGGCGCACCATCGCGCCCTGGTCCTTGGCCGTGTGGATCCAGTCGATCCACGGGCGCCGCCGGGCGGCGTCCACCGGCCCGGTGGCACCGAGCACGATCACCGGGGTGCGCCCGCACCAGGCGTTGAAGATCGGCATGGTGCCGTGCAGCAGGCCGACGTTGGAATGGAGCGCGACCGCCATCGGCCGCTCCGTGACGCGGGCGTAGCCGTCGGCGATGGCGACCGCATGCTCCTCGTGCAGGCACACCAGCATCTGCGGGTTGGCGTTGCCGAGGTAGTTGACGATCGAATCGTGAAGCCCGCGGTAGCTCGCGCCCGGCACCAGGGCGATGTACTTGAGGTCGAGGCGGCGAATCGCCTCGGCCATCACGTCGGAGCCCCAGCCCATGCGCCGGTTGCCGAGGCCCTCGGGCCGGTCGACGGCGGGGAAGGCGGGCCGGTCGCCGCCGGCGGAAGCCTGTCGCTTGCGGTTCTTCGCCTTGGCGGCGGTGCGTGCGGTCGCCATCGTTCTCCTCTGTGCCGTGACGGTCGGGGTCGGGTACCATAACCGCCTTGCCCGCAGGGGCAAACCCGGTCAATGGCGGTCCCGGCCCGTGCTAAGGAAGGGCCGAACGAACCGATCGGGGAGCCTGCCGCATCGTTCGAACCGGTCAGTGAAGCCAGTCGAGGATCGCTAGGACTATTTCTTCTCCCGTGCGCGCTTCTGCGCGGCGACGGAATGGGGCGTCGGCACAACGATGTCGAAGGCATAGAGCCGTGCGCCCGGTTCCATGCCGGGTTCCGGCGGCAGGGCGCGGGCCGTGACGCGCGCATCCTGGTTGAGGCGGCGGTGGCGCGTGAGCAGCTCGTCCTGGTCGTTCAACGTCTCGCCCGGGAAGTACATCTGCGTCACCAGCCGGTCATGGGCGGTGGTGACCTGGAAATGGACGTGGGGCGGCCGCCACCATCCCGGGGTGGAGGTGGGATAGGGCCCGGGCATGGTGGTGCGGAAGGCGAAGCGCCCGTCGGCACCCGTCACCTGCACGCCCCAGCCGGTGAAACGGGGGTCGAGCTCGGCGGGGTTGAGGTCGCACGGATGCGGGTAGCGTCCATGGGGGTCGGCATGCCACACCTCGACCTCCGCGCCCGCGACCGGCGCGCCGGTCAGGTCCTTGACCTGCCCGCGCAGATGGATGACCTGGCCGGAAACGGTCGCGCCGTCCTTCGGCGAGCGGGTGAGGTCGGCACCGCGGTCCTCCGGCTTCTCCACCGGGTACATGGGGCCGATCTCCTCGCTCGGCGTGCGAGGCAGGAACTTGGCCTCTTCCTGCAGCTTCCGGGCCTGCCGTTCGGCGGATACCTGGTCGTTCATCGCGTTTCCTTCCTGGGGCGCGTTTCGCGCTGGACGTTCATTCGGCGGCGCCGGGCAGGAACCCGGTGCGCCCGTCCCATACGCGGGCGGGCACGAGAGCATAACCTTCCATCAGGCGGCGCGCGGTGCGCAGCAGCCCGGCGCGTCGGACCGCGGGCATGTTGCCCGATTCGTCGATCTCCAGCCCGACCGTGACTTCGCCCGTCGGATGCTCGAGCGACATCAGCTTGCGCGGCCCTTTCGGCACGCGGGCGATGCCGTCCGCCACCGAGCCCGGCAGTGCACAGGCGGTCGCGACGGTGACGGCGGCGAGGACGCCGAGCGTCGAATGGCAGTCATGCGGGATGAAGCACCGCGTCGCCGCTACGCCGCCCTTCTGCGGCGGCGCGATCAGGCACATCTTCGGCACGACCTTTGCCGCGACGTCGCCGAGGTTCATCAGGGGGCCTGCCGCGAGCCGTATCTTCTCGATCGCCGCCTTGAGTCCGGCGTCGGCGTCGAGCGCGGCGCGGTCCTCGTAGCCGGTGCGCCCGAAGGAGCGCGCGTCCATCACCACCACCGGCATGCCGTTGTCGATCAGCGTGCAGGGTATGCCCGCGATCTCGTCCTTCACGTTGCCGGTCGGCAGCAGTGCGCCGCAGGCGGAGCCCGCGGTCTCGAGGAAGTGAATCATGATCGGCGCCGCCGTGCCGGGCACGCCGTCGATGCTGGCTTCGCCGTCGTACTCGACGATGCCGCCGGGAGTGCGGATCACGGCCTCGCACACGTTGTTGCTGTTGACCATGTGGATGCGAATGCGGGTTTCCGGGTCGCGCGCCTTGAACAGTCCCTGCTCGATCGCGAACGGCCCGACCCCGGCCAGCATGTTGCCGCAGTTGGGGGAGATGTCGACCACGGGCTCGTCCACGACGACCTGTGCGAACAGGTAGTCCACGTCGGCATCCGGACGCGACGCGGGCCCGACAATCGCGACCTTGGTGGTCAGGGGATCGGCGCCGCCCAGGCCGTCGATCTGGCGCGGGTCCGGAGATCCCATCACGCGCAGCAGGACGCTGTCGCGCAGGCGTGGATCGGTAGGTAGGTGGTCCGATCTGAAGTAGGCACCCTTGGAGGTGCCGCCCCGCATGAGGACGCAGGGTATCCGGGTCTGTGCGCCCATTGATCTGCTCCCGACGCTCGATGATGTCTTCGAGAATCCGGCTGCAGCTTAGGCGCGAAACAGGAGTTTTGCCACAGATGGCGTAATGGGCATTTTATCGCGTGTCCGCTTGCACCACCTTCCTGCCTGTGAAATGATTTTACGATAAGCAAAGGGATTCTCCGACGCGCTCCTGCGCGGCGTTCCCGAAAACAAGGAACAGGGCGGGGCATGGACGGGATTACGCTCGCCGGGAAAGCTGCGCTCGTGACGGGCGGCAGCCGTGGCCTGGGACGCGAGATGGCTGTGGCTTTCGCACGGGCGGGTGCGGAGGGCGTCACGGTGATCGCGGCCGCGGCCTCGGACGAAAAGACCGAGGAGATCGAGGCCGAGCTGGCCGAGACGCTGCGCCTGATTGAATCGGCGGGCGGGAAAGGACTTGCGCTGCATGCCGACGTCTGCAGCCGCCGCGCCTGCATGGAGGCGGTGGGGCGCACGGAAGAGGCTTTCGGCAGCCTCGACATTCTCGTCAACAATGCAGCCAAAAGCCCGCGGTATCACGGCGCGCGCGGCATTCCGTTCTGGGAGACGGAGCCCGAGGGTTATCGCCTCGTGATCGATACCAACGTGGTCGGCCCCTACATGATGGCCCACGCCGCCGTACCGGGCATGGTGAAGCGGGGCTGGGGCCGCGTCATCAACATCACCAAGGGTTTCGATTCGATGCACGAGGCGCACACCGGCGCCTATGGGCCGTCCAAGGCGGCGCTCGAGGCGGAATCTCTGAGTTGGGCAGAGGAACTCGCCGGTACCGGCGTCACCGTGAACACGGTCCTGCCGGGCGGGGCGGTGAACACCAAGTTCGGGCGCGGCACCCTCACGGGACGCGGCTTTCCGCCGACCGTGGTCGTGCCCTGCGCCCTGTGGCTCGCCTCGCCCCTGTCCGATGGCGTCAACGGTTGCCGGTACAATGCCGCCGAATGGGACGCGAGTCTTTCGCCCGACGCGGCCGCCGAAGCCTGCCGCGAAGTGGCGCTTTTTCCGAAACCTGCCAAGGAGACCAAGCTCGATCGGGCTTGGCAGGTGCCGCGCCGTGCGCGGTGAGCAGCGCGGCGCCGAGGTGCCGTACCATCCGGCATAGTCGAAAACAGTGTGGCGCCTGCGGCGGTAGGGACCGGCCGTAGCCGTTTCGCGAAAAGGGGGAGCGTATGTACGAGTTGGACAGCATCCTGCAGGGGTTCGCCGGCATCCTGCATTGGAAGCCGCTGATGCTGATGATCATCGCGGTCGTGCTTTCCAGCGTCTTCGCGGCGATGCCGGGGGTGGGTTCGTCGACGCTGCTCGCTATGTCGCTGCCGTTCGCCATGACGCTCGGGCCGTACGAGTGCATTGCGCTGCTGCTCGGCATCACCATCATTTCCAATACCGCCAATACGTTCCCTTCCGTTCTGATCGCGGTGCCGGGCGGGTCCGGCTCCCAGGCCACCATCGTCGACGGCCATCCGATGGCGAGGAACGGCGAGGCCAACCGCGCCTTCGGCGCGGCTTTCACGGCATCGCTGCTGGGCGGGCTGATCGGTGGCGCCATGTTCTTCCTCGCGCTTCCGGTCATGACGCCGCTGGTGCTGATGCTGGGCTCGCCGGAACTCCTGATGCTGGTGCTGTGGGGGTTGTCGGCGGTTGCGGTCCTGTCGGGCAAGACCCCCATCAAGGGCCTGATGGCTGCGGTGTTCGGGCTGGCCGTGGCGATGATCGGCACCGAGATGCGGACCGGTATCGACCGCTTCACCTTCGGCGGCTACTACCTATGGGACGGTGTCCATATCGCCATCATCGGCCTCGGCCTGTTCGGCATCCCCGAGCTGATCGACCTGTCGGTACGGCGTTCCTCGATCTCGCAGACCGGCTCTCTCGGCAGCGGCCTGTTTCAGGGCGTTAAGGACGCTTTCCGTCACTGGTGGCTGGTGCTGCGCTGCTCGGTGATCGGCATCTGGGTCGGCATGCTGCCGGGTCTGGGCTCGTCGGTCGCGGACTGGTTCGCCTATGCGCACGCGGTGCAGACCGAGAAGAATCGCGAGAAGTTCGGCAAGGGCGACGTGCGCGGCGTGATCGCGCCGGAGAGCTCCAACAACGCGAAGGAGGGCGGGGCGCTGATCCCGACCATGTTCTTCGGCATTCCGGGCTCGTCCTCGCTCGCGCTGGTGCTGGTGGCTTTCGCGGCCGTCGGCATTTCGCCCGGCGAGCGGATGATCGGTTCCGACAAGCACCTGCTCTTCGCCATGATCGCGGTGGTGGTGCTGGCGAACATAGTGGCGACGGTCCTGTCGATGGGACTTGCCGGCACCTTCGCGCGGGTTTCGATCCTGCCCTTCTACATCATCGTGCCGATGACGCTGATCTTCACCATCGCGGCGGCCTACGGAGTCAGCTTCACCTATCAGGACCTGATGGCGCTGGTGGTGTTCTCCTTCATCGGGTTCTTCATGCGACGTTACGGCTGGCCGAGGCCGCCCGTTCTGGTGGCCGTGGTGCTGGGACCGCAGCTCCAGACCTACCTGTGGCTGTCGATGGACCGCTACGGGCTGGAGTGGATGACCTTCCCGGGCGTCATCATCATTTTCGCGGTGATCGTCGCCACGATTTTCCTGCCGATGTGGAAGAACCGCAAAACCGAAAAGATGGCCATGGACTACTACATGGATTACGACAAGCCGAAGATGCAGTCGGTGGGGGGCGTGGTCTTTACGCTCCTGTTCCTGGGCGTGCTGGTCTATGGCCTGATCTCGGCCCTCGAGTGGCCGCTGCGCGCGTCCATCGACGTCTATTTCGTCGCCGCCATCGGTATCGTGCTGGTGACGCTGCAGCTCGCGCTCGACGGCTGGCGCTACTGGCGCAACCCCAGCTCGATCGAGACTCCGATCACCGGCACCAAGCTGACCCGCTATTATTTCGAGGCGGCGGGCTGGATCGCGGCGATCCTGGTGCTGATCGTGCTGATCGGCTTCCACCTGAGCTTCCTGCTGGTGCCGATCGCCTATGCGCGAATCTACGGCGCCAACTGGCGCGTCGCGCTCACGATGGGCGCGCTGGCGGAGGCGGTGCTGATCGGCCTGTTCGACACCGTGATCCGGGTGGTGTGGCCCGCGCCGCTGTTGCTGCCCGATCTTTACACGTGGGTGGATTATCTTTTGCCCTAGGTTGGCAAATCATTGAAATTCCGCGTTTTTGGCCGATCTCGATTGAGATTTCTCGGTTTTTGGAAGAAAATCGAGAATAACGAAAACAGCCGGGCGGCGCGTCGTGCGACCGCATCGGCCGCAATACGGGACCGAACCGGGAGACTGATCATGCCATCCTTCTTCGCCATTCCCTTCCGCGCAGTGACGGCGGCAGGCGCCGTCCTTTGCATCGGCCTGGCCGGCACCGCAGCGTCGGCCCAGGAGATCACCTTCAAGGGCAAGCGGCTCGATGCCATCATCGGCTCGTCGCCGGGCGGCGGCACCGACGGCACCACGCGGCTGGTCGGGCGCTTCTTCGAGAAATACCTGCCGGGCAATCCCAGCATCGTCTATCGCAACATGCCCGCCGGCCGCGGCGTCCAGGCGCTCAACTATTTCTCCAAGCAGGCGAGGCGCGACGGCACCTCCTGGACCGGCGGCTCGAGCTCCTACGTCGATCCCAACAACCTGCGCAAGCCGATGATCGAATACAACCCGCTCGAGTTCGGGATTATCGGCGGCGTGGGGCGCGGCGGTTCGGTGGTGTCCGTCCGGAGGTCCAAGATTCCCAACCTGACCGATCCTTCGAAGGAGCCGGTGATCATCGGCACCGTGGACGGCAGCCGCAGCTGGGAACAGATGCTGCTGTGGGGCAAGGACAAGCTCGACTGGAACCTCAGGTTCGTGATCGGCTATCCGGGGGCGCCCGCGCTGCTGCTGGCGGCACGGCGCGGCGAGGTGGACGCGTTCGGCACCTCGACCGAGGCGCTGCTGCGTTCGCTGCAGAAGAACAGCGACCTCGATCCCTTCATCCAGATCGGCGAGACCGCCGACGGCAAGGTGGTGCCGCGCGCGACCTTCCCCGACGTCCCCATCATGGCCGACGTGCTCGGCGACAAGCTCGCCGGAGAGGCCGGGGAAGCCTTCGACTTCTGGGTCAAGACGAACCAGATCGACAAGTGGTACGCGCTGCCGCCGGGGACGCCCCAGGAGATACTCGCGGTCTACCGCACAGCCTTCTCCAAGCTGGTGAAGGACCCCGAGTTCGACAAAATCGGCCGGCACCAGTTCGGCGAGGATTTCGCGCCCCAGACCGGCGACGAGGTTCTCGCGCTGTTCCGGGTGACTACCTATCCGAATCCGCAGATTCTGTCGTATATGGCGAAGATGGCCGAGCGCCACGGCCTGCCGGCGGAGCCGCTCTCGGACGCGGAGGTCGCCAAGCTCGCCAAGGAGCGCGGGCTGCTCAACGAGATGAAGGCCGTCTCCACGCTCGATGCGGTCAACAACGACGGCCGCGAGTTGCTGTTCAAGGCCGACGACGGCAGCCAGCACAAGGTCGAGGTGTCGGGCAACCGCACCAAGGTGGTGGTGGCCGGTAAGGAGAGCAAGCGCGGCGACCTCAAGATGGGGATGTCGTGCGAGATCTCGTACGCCGGCAACAACACCGAGGCGAGCGCGGTGGTCTGCAAGTAGTAGGGCCCGGCCGGGCATAGGATTTCACAACAGAAAGTCAGGGAGAACGCCCTTGGATCGCATTCATTTTCCGTACCGTTCGTCGAGCCACCTCGCGCTCATGCACGTCGTCCAGGAATCGGGCGCATGGGAGCGCCACGGCCTCGACGTGGAGTTCGACAAGATCATCAGCCGGGGCGACGCCCACGACCTGGTGCCGACCGGCGAGGTGGAGTTCGTGTCCGGCAATCACGTCTCCACCTACGCGGCCCGCGCGCGCGGCGATACCTGGGTCTATCTCGGCCAGACCGTGAGCCGCAACAACATCAAGCTGGTGACGCGCAACGACACCGGCATCGAGAAGCTCGAGGACGTGCGGCACCGCAAGTTCGGCTCGCGCGGCCGCCACCCGGGCCTCAACACCTGGCTCTACCTCAGGCAGGCCGGCCTCGACCCGGACACCGACCAGGTCGAGCTGGTGCGCGAGGTGCGCACCGAGCTGCCCGACGGCACCAAGCAGATCAACCGCAAGACCATGATGGATATGGTCAAGGACGGCGACGTCGACGCCTGCTTCATGAGCATGCCGCGCATCGAGTTCGCGCTCCGCGAGGGTCTCAAGGTCATCGACATCCCGCCGCAGCCGATGGTGTTCTTCATGACCATGTCGTCCTCAAAGAAGATGGTGGACGAGCATCCGGACATCGTGACCCGCAACCTCAAGGCGGTCCTGGAGGGCATCGCGTTCTTCAAGCAGAACCGCGAGAAGACCATCCAGATCCTGATGGAGAAGCACGTCAAGGAAGGCAAGCTCGACCGCAAGGCCGCCGAGAAGCTCTACGACGACCTCGCGCCGATCCTGGAGCCTCGCCTCTATCCCGGCCTCGACGCCATCAACAACGTCTACCAGGAGGCGCTCAAGCAGGACGAGAAGAACGGCGATGCCGCGCGCATCCATCCGCTCGCGCTGTGGGACTTCCACTTCCTGCGCGAGATCGACGATTCGGGCTTCATCGAGGCGCTCTACAAGGACCATCCGGAGATGCTGGAGAACCACGGCGGCTGACGCGCGGCTCTCCACCCGACGAGAAAGGGCGGCCCCCCGGGGCCGCCCTTTTTTCGTCGCCCGCCCGCGCGGCCGGAGAGGAAGGGCTTCAGTTGCCGCCCGGCAGCGCGGACTCGTCCATGAACTCGCCCATGCGGCACCGCACGCCGTGCTTCGCGAGCTCGGCGAGGAAGGTGCGGTGGATCTCGGGCGACTGGTCCTCGTACTCGATCTGGAACCCGCCTTCCTCCTTGACCGAGACGTCCACGCCCAGCTTGAGGGCGCGCTTCTCGGCGGTGAAGGGGTAGCGCGTCGAGCCCATCGCGGTCGCGAAGTAGCGCACCGGCTCCGGCGCGGTGTTGAAGTGCTGGTGGAAGATCATGTCGGGCGGCGCGAATACCGAGCCGTGGGCCCAGTCGTAGCGCCGCATTTCGGTCTCGCCTTCGTACCAGAACAGCGAATAGCCGTGGCCCGAGACGATATGGACGTGGAAGTCGGGCGGGTGCCGGTGCGCCTTCTTGTAGGTGCCGACCCCCATCTCCGAGACGTGGGTATGGATCACCCCGTCCGCCATGCAGAACTGGATGTTGGACGAGCCCGCCCCGCGCGAATTCCACTTGCGCAGCTCGAACGTGGTGACGTCGGGGATGAAGTTGGTCTCCCACATCTGACGGCCCTTCTGGGCCGGGACGTACTCCCCTTCGCCCGCGTACCAGCCGGGATCTCGCCCCTCGCGCGCGGGGAACCGCCGCGGGTTGCCGAAGATGAAGCTCTCGCGGTGGAACAGGTTCATGGTGACGGGCAGCGTGTTGGTGGAGGCGAAGCGCGCGCGCTCGGCGCCCGAGCCGTTGAACAGCTGGTACTTGGCGTTGAGCGGCACGGAGAAGATCGAGTTCGGCCCCCATTCGAAGCTATGGCGCCGCCCGTCGTGGGTCTCGACGGCCGCGCTGCCGTGGCCTTCCAGCACCAGGATCACCTCCTCGAACAGGTGCTGCATCGGCGCGCTCTTGGCGCCGGGCGCGAGCTCGTAGAGGAAGATCGAGATGAAGTCGCCGCGCCCCTTGAGGTGGACCGCCGCACCGTCCATGCCGAAGCGCGGCCAGCGCCCGACCGGCAGCTCGTGCAGGTTGACACAGAAGTCGTCGTGGACCGGCACGCCTTCCTCCGCCAGCCAATCGAGGTACGGGTCGATCAGGTAGCGCAGCTCGGCGTTGGTCTTGGTGCCTTCGAGATAATCCATCCTTGTCCTACTCCGCCGGAATCTTGCCGAGGATACCGCCCTCGTCGAAATACTTGCCCATCTTCGACTTGACGCCGGTCCGCGCGATCTCGTCGAGCCACAGCGCATGGATGCGCGGGTCCTGGTCCTCGTACTCGATCTGGCGCCCGCCCTGCTTGATCGACACGTCGGAGCGGTTGCCCTCGGAGCCGATGCGCCGTTTGTGGATCACCGGATAGCGTTTGGAGCCGAGCCCCACCGCGAGGTAGCGGGCGGGCTCGGGGCTGGTGTCGAAGTGCTGGTGGAACATGCCGTCGGGCGGCGCGAAGATCATGCCGTGGCGCCAGTCCACCCGGACGAAGTCCTCGTCGCCCTCGTACCACAGCAGGGAATAGCCCTCGCCGTGGACGATGAAGATATGCAGGCCTGCGCCGTGGCGGTGGCCCTTCTTGTAGGTGCCGACCGGCATCTCCGAGATATGCGCGCCGATCACGCCGTCGGCGAGGATGAACTGCATGTTGGCCGATCCCGCGCCGCGCGCCTCCCACGGCTTGAGCGCGAAGGAGGAGAGGTCGGGCACGAAGTTGGTCTCCCACAGCACGCGGCCGGGGCGGATCGCCGTCATCTCGCCCTCGCCCGAGAACCACGCCTCCTGCGCCTCGCGCTCGGCGAACCATTCGGGGTTCTCGAACACGAAATCGGTGTCGTGGTAGAGGTTGAGCACCATGCAGGCGGTGTTGGTGGAGGCGAGCCGCGCGGGCTCGCTGCCGGAGCCGTTGAACAGGCGGTAGGGGGCGTTGAGCGGCAGCGCGAACAGGCTCTTGGGGCCCCATTCGAAGGTATGGGTGCGACCGTCCGAGGTCTGCACCTGGGTCGAGCCGTGGCCGGAGAGGACGTAGTAGGTGTCCTCGTAGAGGTGGCGCTGCACCGCGGTCGAGCCGCCCGGCGCCAGGTCGAACAGGAAGGCGGAGCAGTAGTTCCCGCGCCCCTTGAGGTTGACGATCGCGCCACGGCAGTCGAATCGGGCCCATGGCGCCGTCTCCACGGCAAGCAGGTCCACGCCGAAGTCCTCGATCACCGGCACGCCTTCGCCGTCCGCCCATTCCAGGTAGGGGTCCACCAGCACGCGGTCGCGGCGGTACTGGGCGATATCCTCCGGGGTAAGCTTGGACATGGTACCTCCCTGCGGTGCGGCGCGGCCCTAGCGGGCCTCCGCTACGATTTTCGTCTCGTCGAAATACTTGCCCATGCGCGACGCGACGCCGGTGCGGGCGAGCTCCCGCAGGAACATGGGATGGATGCGCGGGTCCTGATCCTCGTACTCGATCTGCCAGCCGCCTTCCTTGGCGCTCTTGAGGGCGTCGGTCTTGCGCGCGCGCTTCTGGTTGGTGATCGGGTAGCGGTGGGAGCCGAGCGACACGGCGAGGTAGCGCGCGGGCTCCGGCGCGGTGTTGAAATGCTGGTGGAACATCTTGTCGGGTGGCGCGAACACCCAGCCATGACGCCATTCGTGCCGGACGAAGTCCGCGTCGCCCTCGTACCACAGCAGGCTGAAGCCCTCGCCGGTGACGGCGAACACGTGCGCGCCCGGCCCGTGCTTGTGGCCCTTCTTGTAGGTGCCGACCGCCATCTCGGAGGAATGGGCGTGCATCGCGCTGTCGGCGAGGATCAGCTTGAGATTGCGCGATCCCGCGCCGCGCGCCTCCCACTCCTTGAGGGCGAAGCCGGCGAGGTCGGGCACGAAGTTGGTTTCCCACATGTGGGAGCCGGGCCTGATCTCGATCATCTCGCCCTCGCCGCCGTACCATTCGTCGCGCCCGAACCGCCCCCGGAAGTCGTGCGTGCAGCCGAAGATGAAGCTCTCGTCGTGAAACACGTTCATCAGCAGCGGCAGGTTGTTGCCGGACGCGAGGCGGGCGGGCTCGCGGCCGGAGCCGTTGTGCAGCCGGTAGGCGCTGTTGAGCGGCGGCGCGAACAGCGAGCGCGGCCCCCATTCGAAGCTGTGCTCGCGACCGTCGGGCAGGGTGACGGTGGTGGAACCGTGGCCGGACAGGACGTAGATCACCTCGTCGTAGAGGTGGCGCATCGGCGCGCTGCTGGTGCCGGCCGGCAGTTCCAGGCACTGCACCGCGACGAAGTCGCCGCGCCCGACCAGATGGGCGAAGGCGCCGCGGATGCCGAAGCGGTCCCACGGCGCCGTCTCGACCGCCAGAAGGTCGATGGCGAAGTCCTCCACGACCGGGACGCCTTCCGACTTGCAGAAGTCGAGATAGGGATCGAGGAGGAACTTCTTGTCCCGGTCGGGAGAAACGCTCATGGCCCGTGCCTGGTCCTCAGGCCTTGGGCCCGGGAAGCTGCTCCATCAGGCTGCACAGCACGCCCTTCCAGGCGCGGTCCAGCGCCCAGCTCTCGCTCAGCCCTTCCATGACGAGATCGAGCTTGGCGGTCGTGTCGCAGTGGCGCTCGACGACCTTGTGCAGCAGGCTGGCATGCTCCACGTCCACCTCGGCATGCTCGAGGGCGTTGATCTGCTTGTGGAAGGGGATGCCGAGCTCCTTCTCCTGCTTCTTGCCCCAGCGGTAGGACATGCCGCCGTTGTCGAGCCATTCCGAGGAGTTGGAAACCTCGAGCGCCACGCAGGCGCCGAACGCCTTGAGCCACGCGCTGTCCTTGACCAGATGGATCCAGGCATAGATGCAGGTGAGGGTCTCGTCGGCCGGCTTCTCCTTTTCGAAGTCGGTGCGGGTGAGGCCGATGGTGGCGGCCTGGCGCACCTGCAGCGAGTAGTGATCCTCGACGCCGCGCTTCTCGTTGCCCTGCAGCTCGTCCAGCTCGTGCTCCCAGATCAGCGCCTTTACGTCCATCGGCGCGAGCCCCTGGCAGAACGCCCAGCAGTCGCGGCGGTTCAGGTTCCAGAAGCCTTTCTGCAGGACATAGCGCTGCGCGCGTTCCTTGGTGAGGGGCAAGGCGAGGATACGCTTGTACTGCGGCGATTCGAACTGGGCGTTGGCGAGACGCCGGACCTCGGCATAAAACTCCTTGCGGAGCTTGTTGACGTCGATTGCGGTAGCCATGGCTTCCTCTCCTTGGAAAACGGACTGGTCAGTTGACGGTCGTGCCTGCGGGTTCGACCCTGTGGAGCCCGAGGGCTTCCAGGGCCGGTGCATCGGTAACGTTGAACAGAAGCGCGTCCTCGTCGCGCGAGGCGTTGAAATGGGCGTGGCTGGCCCACGCCGGAATCACGAAAACGTCGCGCGCGCCCCACGGGAGCGTCGCGCCCTCGACTTCGGTGCGCCCCGCGCCGCGGATGACGAGATAGACCGCGCTCGAGGAATGGCGGTGCGGCGCGCCGGAGAATCCGGGCGGAAGCGAGGTCGCCGCCGCCCCGATCGTGCGCAGCACCGGGCGTCCCGTTCCGGGTTCGGAATAGGCGACGGTGCGGCCGTCGTGCGGCGAGACGCCGTCGTCGGGCACGCTCGCAAGGCGCGTCTCCATGTCCGTCCAGGGGTAGTGCAGAATCGCCGGCGCGGGGGCGTTCTTCACGGGCTGGCGCGATTCGCCGAAGTTCTCGAACACCGTCTGGTTGAGCGCGGAGACCAGCGGCCCGTCCAGAACGTCCATCCACAGGGCGCGTCCGTCGGACCCGTTGTGGTGGTCGTGCCAGTGCCAGTTGGGCGTGAGCACGAGGTCGTTGTCGCGCATCGGGCAGGCGATCCCGTCGACCACGGTGAACAGGTCGGGATGCCCTTCGATCACGAAGCGGAGCGCGGAGATGGTGTGGCGATGCGCCCAGGCGAGCTCGCCCGCCTTGATGAGCTGGATGCCGGTGTTGAGCGTGTGCGTGGTCGAGCGCGGCAGCCCGGGCGCGTTGAAGATGAGGGAGCGCCGCGCGGTGTAGCTTTCCGGGATCGCCTCGCAGGAGTCCTCGAGGAAGCGTTCGGTGTCCGACCATTTCCAGACGTGCGCGCTGCCGCGCGCGGCGGACTGCCATACCTCGCCCTGCCAGGCGCCCCCCTGGCCCTTGTCGCGGGCCTCGTCGGAGGTCCACTGGCCGCGCATATGCGCCGCCGCGAGGCGGGCGTTGAAGGCGTCGAGCGTGTCACCCTTGCCGTAGGACATTCGGATACGGGCGCTTGACGCGCCCAGGCCTCCCGTTTCTTGGCTGAAACCCGAGCATTTCGAGTATCGAAATGCCCCTTCTTTTCGGCCATTATTTTCTGAAAACGGTTGTCCCGCAAGGGGATGAGGGGATGCGAACGCCGAAAAAACTCGTTTGCCCGGTATTGCGTAATGGCACGAAAAATTATCTGCATATGAGCGTTTTCGGCCGTTCGCGGGAGCCGTGCCGGACATGCTAAGCTGCCGCCGGAAACGGCACGAAGATGCGAGCAGAGAGGGAACCCCCATGACCCACATTCCGCCCACCATCGCCGATATCCTCGCTTCCCGCACGGCCGCCGCCATGCCGTCGGCCGAGGTCAGCGAGTCGACCCGTGTGCGCGACCGCTTTCAGGCCATTGCCAACATGCAGCGCGTGTTCGCGATCCGGCCCGGCGAGCGCGTCGCCTTCCTGACCGACCCGCTGCTCGACCGCCGCGTGATCGATGCCATCGCGGGCATCGCGCGGGCCAACGGCGCCACCTTCCGCGAATTCATGTGGCACTCGACTCGCAACACGGAAATCCCGGCCGAGGCGCGTCCTCTGCTGGAGGACAGCGATTTCGTGGTCTCGTCCTGGTTCGCTTCGACCGGCTGCCCGTTCGCGAACAAGCTGCGCAAGGAGAAGGGGCAGCGCTGGATCAAGATCACCTTCTTCCGCAACCTCGACCTTCTGGACACGCCGCAAGCGCGCTTCCCGGTGGACCTGGTGGGGGAGATCATCCGCGCCACCGCGCGCAAGTATCCGCGCGGGGTGCCGTTCGACATGCGCTTCACCTGTCCGCGTGGCTCGGACCTCAATATCAAGTTCACGCCGCAGATGACCGAGAACCTGCTCGGCATCACGCGCTGGAAGGGCATCAACACGGGCGATGCGCCCGGCTGCTACGTCCACTATCTGCCGACCCACGGGCCCAATCTCTACGGCAACACCGCGCACAGGCGAGAGCCCAAGGCCCATGCGGAGATGGAGGGCATCATCTTCCCCCAATGGGCGGTGGGTTTCCCGCGCCCGTTCGAGGAGAAGATCGGCGTCGAGTTCAAGGACGACTTCATCGTCGCCATTCACGGCAAGGGACGCGAGGCGGACCACCTGCGCGAGTACCTGATCGGCGCGCGGCTCAATGAGCTCGGCTGCGGCTTCAACCCCAAGGCGCCGCGCTACCAGGTCTATCCGGCTGGGCCCAACTCGCCGGGCGGGCTCCATTTCGGCTGCAACGCGAAGAAGGAAAGCGCCTATCTGCGCCGCGCCATCCCGAACTGGGAGGAGCCGCACATCCACATGGACTTCGTGAGCTTCGACATGACCGTGACGGCAGGCAACGCGACGCTGATCGACAACGGCTTCCTCGCGGCGTTGCGCGACGAGGACGTGGTCGCCGCCGCCGCGCGCTACGGCGACCCGGTGGAGCTGCTCGAATCGTTCGACCAGTAGGCGGACTTTCCTCCGGCCGCTCTTCCGTCGTCATGTCCCGGCTGTTCCACGCCTCACGTCATGCGCGGACGCGATCCGCGCATGTGGGGTTCGAACTGGTGCGCACCTTGCGTCATGGTCGTGCTTGGCACGACCATCCAGGAGCTCTGCAGCGGTTGGGGCGCAACAGAACGTGGATGCTCGGCCTTCGCCGAGCATGACGATGGGAAGAGGTCGGGTCTACGTCATGCGCGGACGTGATCCGCGCATCCATGGTTGCGCGCGTCAGGCGCGAGCGTGACGGTGGGGAGAGGCCGGGTCTCCGCATGACGGTGGAGCGGAAAATGAACGGGGCGGGACCGGTGGGTCCCGCCCCATGTGCTGCGGCATGTGCTGCGACGCGCGGCGGCGTCAGTTGCAGGCGACGATGTCGGCCTCGTCGCCGTCGCCGAGATAGGTGACGTCGCAGGTCATGCCGGCCTTGATCTCGCCGCCCTTGGCCTCCTTGCCGCCGACGGTGACCTTGGCGCCGCGCACGGAGGCGGATACGGTCTTGCCGTCGTCCGTGAAGCGGATCGTGCCCTTGGCGGCGTCCTCGATGCGGGCGCCCTTGGCCGTCTTCCAGTCGAGCTTGGCGTCCTGAAGCGCGGCGGGGTTGACCTGGGTCGCGGCGTTGGCGCGATCCAGGATCGAGCGCGGCATGGCGAACAGCTTTTTGACATGAGCCTCGACCTCCTCGCCCGTGATCGGCGCGAGCGGGACCTGCATGGTCTTGGCCGTGCTCTGGAACTTCGGATCGTTCATGGTCGCCGTGAAGGCGGTCCTGAGCGCGGCGACCCGGTCGGCCGGCGTGCCCGGCGGCGCGACGTAGGGCCGCCCCATGTACTGGCGCGCCACCAGGAATTCGAGCACGGTGCGGTCCTCCTCGTTCTTGGCGAGGTCCACCACCACCGGGATGTCGGGCGCGAGGTCGGGGGCGGGCTTCATGCCGGTCTGGACCAGCACGATGATCCTGCCGTCCTTGATGTCTTGGCCGACCTGGGCCGAGAGACTGTCGGAGCCGACGCCGCACAGGCCGCCGACCTCGCCGCGTTCCATGGCGAGGAACACGGAGCCGGTGCTGGGGTAGCCCCGGATGACCTTGAACTTGGTACCGATCAGGCTGTTCATGTAGGCGGCGACGAGTTGGGTGGAGGAGCTGGCCGCTCCGGTCGAGCCCACCAGCAATTCCTTCTCCATCGCGTCCTGAATGGTGCGCACGCCCGACTTGGCGCTGGCGACGCAGGTGGAGGTGAGCTGGTTGGCGCTGCCGAGCCAGTTGTACTCGACCGACTTGAACTGGACCTGGCTGCCGAGCAACTCGTCCACCACCGCGGTATTGTGGATGCCGGCGATGTCGAGTCCGTCCTTGCGCGCCTTGTTGTACATGTAGCCGGCGAGCCTGAGGCCGGACGCGCCCGGCATGTTCTTGACCACGAGGCCGGGGTTGCCCGGCAGGTGGTCGCCGAAATGGCGGGCGATGGCGCGGCCGTAGGTGTCGTAGCCGCCGCCGGGGGCGGAGCCGACGTAGAGATCGATCTGGCGGCCCTTGTAGAACTCCGCCACCGCGTCGGCCTGGGCGGCGGGAACGAGGACGGCGGGGGCGAGCAGGGTTGCGAACGCGAAAGCGGCCAGCGAACGGATCGTCATCTTGTCCTCCCCGGGTTCCATTGGCGTCGAGCCCGAGCCCGCGCATTGTCGAGTCTAGCACAGGGGACGGGCACGGCAAGGCGTGGGCGGCGACGGGTGCGGGGGTGCGGTTGCCCCGGGCCGGGACCGGGGTTATCGTGGCGGGAACCCGGGATTTCCGGGCGTAGTAACGACCAGGGAGGGCGCGCGCATGGACGGCTCCAACCTTTCGCGCGAGAAGCGTTTCGCCTTCGAGACGATCGAGCGCAACGCGCGCGCGATCGCGCTCACGGGCGACAACATCTTCTATTTCGGCGAGCTCGGGAATCAGGAATACGAGAGCGCCGCGCTGATGTCGGGCCTTCTGGAGAAGGAAGGCTTCCGGGTGGAGCGCGGCATGTCGGGCTTTCCGACCGCGTTCCTCGCCACCTACGGCTCGGGCGCGCCGGTGATCGCGATCCATACCGAGTTCGACGCCAATCCCGACAACAGCCAGCGGCCGGGCGTGCCGGAGCCGAGCCCGATCGTCGCGGGCGCGCCGGGGCACTGCGAGGGCCACAACGTCAACGCCGCGGTGATGATCGGGGCGGCGGTCGCGCTCAAGCGGGCGATGGAGGAATGCGGCCTCAAGGGCACCCTCAAGGTGCTGGGGGCGCCGGCCGAGGAGCAGGTGCTGTCGCGGCCCTATTTCGTGCGCGACGGCTATTTCGACGACGTGGACGTCGCGCTGCATCCCCACATCGGCCCGGAGCTGTCGGTGGGCCACGGGCTGCAGCAGTCGGCGCTGATCTCCGCCACCTTCACCTTCCACGGCGAGACCGCGCACGCGGGGACCGCGCCGTGGAAGGGACGCGACGCGCTCGACGCCGTGGTGCTGATGGACGCGGGCCTCGCCCAGTACCGCGAGCACATGCTGCCCACCAGCCGCCTGCACCGGGCGATCACCGAAGGGGGGTTGCAGCCCAACGTGATCCCGAAGCGCGCCACCATCTGGTGGTATTTCCGCGATCCCACGGCGGAGGGGGCGGAGAAGCTGTTCGCCCAGGCCCGGCGCATCGCCGAGGGGGCCGCCCTCATGACCAACACCGAGGCCGAATGCACCGTGCTGTCGGCGGTGTGGCCGACGCGCGGCAACCGCACGGTGGCGGACACGGTGCGGCGCAACCTCGAGATCGTCGGCCATCCGCGCTGGAGCGAGGACGAGCATGCGCTCGCGCGCCGGCTGCAGGAGCGCGCCGGGGTCGCGGTCGAGGGCCTGCGCGACCGCGTGCCGCCCTACCGGGGCGAGGCCCGCCAGCGCGCCAGCGCCAACGACGGCGGCGACGTTTCCTGGAAGGTGCCGATGGTGAAGTTCTACTTCCCGGCCAACGTCCCCAACATCAGCTACCACCACTGGGCGGCGGGGGTGGCGCTCGCCACCTCGATCGCCCACAAGGGCGCGGTCGCGGGCGCCAAGGTGCTGGCCGGCGCCGCCCTCGACTTCCTCACCGATCCGGCGCTGGTGGAGGCGGCGAAGCGCACCTTCGCCGAGGAGCTGGGCGGGGTCGCCTACCGGCCGCTGCTGCCGGTCGGCCAGGCGCCGCCGAAAGACCTCAACCGCGACAAGATGGAGCCTTTCAGGCCCCTGATGCGCGACCATTACCTCGACGAAAAGCCCGAGTTCGTGTGACCGAAGGCCGGTTCCGGCGCCGCGGATTCCCTCAATCGGCGGTCAGCCGGAACGTGACAGGCACCTCGACCGTGCCCGGAACCGGCCGTCCGCCGCGCTCCGCCGGCGCGAAACGCCACCGTTCGAGCGCCTCCAGCGCCGCCCGGTCGAGCCGTTGGTGCCCGCTCGAGCGCGCGAGCTCGGTCATGGCGGCCCGTCCCGCCGCATCCACCGTGACCCGCACCACGACCCGGCCTTCCTCGCCGTTGCGCCGCGCGAGCCACGGGTAGGCCGGCGCCGGATTGGCGAGCCCGGCGAGCCCGTAGCGCGGCGGCCGGGCTTCGGGATCGCCGTCGCCATCGCCATCCGTCCCGGACGCTTGGTCCGGCTCCGACGGCGGCAGGGCGGCGATTTCCGCCGTTTCCGCGGTGTCCGGCACGTCGGCGGGCTTGGCCGGCATGGGGGGCGCTTCGGGCCGGCGCGGCGGCGCGGCGATCCGGGGCGGTGCGTTCGCGGCGGGCTCGGAGACGGGCTCGGGTTCGGAGGCGGGCTTGGACGTGATTTCGGGCGCGGTTTCGGGCATGGGTGTTGGCGCCGCCTCGACCATCGCCTCGACCATCGTCTCGACCATCACCAGGGCCACCGCCATCATGGGCCGGTCGGGGGCGGGCGCGGTGCCGGCGGCGCCGATCCACAGCGCGGCGGCGAGCGCCGTCCCGTGCAGCGCGAGGGACAGCAGGGCGGCGCGCCCGGTCACAGCGCTTCCCCCGGTCGGTCCACGCGCCCGACCGGCACCACGAACGGCAGCCCCTCGGCGGTGCCGCGGTGGACCCGGACGCCGTAGGCGCGGGCGAGCACGTCGTCCTCCAGCACGGCCCCGGGCGGGCCCGCGGCCAGCACCCGGCCCTCGGCCAGCAGCACCAGCCGGTCGCAGTGGCGCGCCGCGGTGGTGAGGTCGTGCAGCACCGCGATCACCCCGGCGCCGGCGGCGGCGCGGGCGCGCAGCACGGCCATGACGTCGAGGGCGTGGGCGGGATCGAGCCCGGCGACCGGCTCGTCGGCGAGCAGCACGCGGGGCTCGGCGGCAAGCGCGCGGGCGAGCAGCGCGCGGGCGCGTTCCCCGCCGGAAAGCCGGTTGAGGGGGCGGCCGGCGAGGCCAGCGAGGTCGCAATCGGAGAAGGCGCGGGCGACCGCGGCGCGGTCGGCGGCGACGGACGGGGTGCCTTTCCAGGGGCCGCCGTGGGGCAGACGGCCGAGCCCGACCAGGGTTTCGACGGTTACCGCCCAGTGCGCGGTGCCGTTCTGGGCGAGATAGGCGACGCCGCGGGCCCTTTCGGCGCGCCCGAAGGCGGCCATCGGTCGGCCGAACAGCGCGATTTCCCCGCTTTCGGGCGCCGCGAGGCCCGCCAGGACGCGCAATAGGGTGGTCTTGCCGGCGCCATTGGGGCCGATCAGCCCCACCACCTCGCCGGCGGCGAGCGTCATCGCGACGCCGTCCAGCACCCGGCGCGGGCCATAGGCGAGCGAAACGTCGCGCGCCGCGACCAGAGACGAGAGAGGCGAGATCGCGGCCGCCGTCATGCCAGCCTCCGCCGCTCGGCGATCACCAGCCACAGGAAGAACGGCGCGCCCACCAGCGCGGTCACCACCCCGAGCTTGAGCTCGTCGCCGGGCGCCGCCCGCACGGCGATGTCGGCGGCGAGGGTGAGGGCCGCGCCGCCGAGCGCGCTCGCGGGCAGCAGCGCGCCCGGCCGGTAGCCCACCAGCGGGCGCAGCAGGTGCGGCACCACCAGGCCGACGAAGCCGACCACGCCGGCGACGGCGACGGCGGCGCCCACCGCGAGCGCGGTCCCGGCGACCAGGCGCGCGCGTAGCCGGGCGAGGTCGACGCCCAGCGTCGCGGCGGTGTCCTCGCCGAGCGTGAGCGCGTCGAGCGGCCGCCCGGCGGACAGCAGCAAAGCCCCGCCCGCGACGATGAACGGCGCCGCCAGCCAGACATGGAGCAGGCTGCGGTCGGCGAGCGAGCCCATCATCCAGAACACGATCTCGAGCGCGGCGAACGGGCTCGGCGCGAGGCTGAGGGCGAGCGCGGTGGCGGCGCCCGCGAAGCTGGTCACGGCGACGCCCGCGAGGATCAGGGCCAGCGTGCCGGTATCGCGCCCGGCGAGCAGCTGCACCACGGTCACCCCGGCGGCGGCGCCCGCGATGCCGCCGAGCGGCAGGGCCAGGGCGAAGGCCCCGGCGACCCCGGTGTAGAGCGTCAGAACCGCGCCCAGCGCCCCCGCCGCCGACACGCCGATCAGCCCCGGCTCGGCGAGCGGATTGCGCAGGTAGCCCTGCAGCGCGGCCCCGGCGAGGCCGAGCGCGCTGCCGATCAGGAGCGCGAGCACGGCGCGCGGCAGGCGCACCTCGAGGACGATGATGCGCGCCGCCTCGTCGCCGCGCCCGGTCAGCGCCGCCAGCGCCTCGAGCGGTCCCACGCCCGCCGGCCCCACAGCCAGCGAGGCGGCGAAGGCGAGCGCGACCAGGGCCGCGAGCCCGGCCAGCAGGACGCGGAAGCGCGGCGGCGCGATCACGTGCCCGGCTCCCGCTTCCGCGCCCCCGAATCCCGCGCAGCCGGCGCGGGCAGGCGTGCGCGCAACCCGGCGAGGGTCTCGACCGCCTCGGCGATGGCCGGGGTCGGGCACGCCCACAGGTGCTCGGGGATGGAAATGACGGCGTTCGCCGGGGCCGCCTTGCGGAGCGCCGGATGCTCGAGCGACAGCGCCGCGAGCGACGGGGCCTGGTGGCGCAGCCGCCCGATCACGAGCGCGTCGGGCCGCTCCGCCACCACCACCTCGAGCGGCACCCGGCCGACGCCGCCGACCGCGAGCAGCGCGGCGAGGTTGTCGAGCCCGGCCGCCGTCATCGCCGCGTCCGGCAGCGTGTTGCGGCCTGCCGTGATGCCGTTCGATTCGAACAGCACCGCGACCGGGCGCGGGTCCGGCGGGGGCGGGGGCACGGCGGCGAGGCGCGCCTCGAACGCCGCGATCAGGCGCTCGCCGCGTGCCTCCGCGCCGATCGCGCGCGCGACGATGCGGATATGGGCGGCGACGTCGTCGAGCCCGGTGGCGAGCGGCAGCTCCACCACGCGGTGCCCGAGGCGCCGCAGCAGGTCCACCGTGACGCGCGCGGCGTGGGTGCCGGCCAGCACCAGGTCGGGCGCGAGCGGCAGGATCTCCTCGGCGCGGCCGTGGTTGAGGCGGAACCCGCGCGCCTGCTCGGCCATCGCCGAGGAGGCCGGGTCGGCGGCGAGGAAGCTCAACGAGACGATGCGCCCGGGCTCGGCCAGCAGCATCAGGAGCTGGTCCGAGCACAGGTTGAGCGACACGATGCGCTGCGGCGGATCGGAGGCAGGAGCCGGTGGTCCCCATAGGAGGAGAAACGTCAGGAAGACGGGGAAAACAACGCGTCTTATTCCCCTCACCCGGCTCCCGGCAAGCGCGCTTGCCGCGCGCCATCCCTCCGCAACCCTCTCCCCCCGACCGGGGGGAGAGGGCAGGGTGAGGGGGGTGGCTGGGCCCGGCGGCCGCATGCGCTAGCGCCCTCCGGGACCGAAGCGGAAGCTCAGGCCGGCGAAGGCGGCGAAGCCGGGCGTGCCGTAGCCGTAGAGCTCCTGGTAATGGGTATCGAGCGCGTTCTCGACGCGGGCGAACAGCTCGACCCCCTCGCGCAGGGACCAGAACATTCCCGCGTTGACCAGCGTGTAGCCGCCGAGACGCACGGGGAACCTGTTGAAGGAATCGTCGAACGCGGTGTCCCGCTGGCTGCCGTTGTAGCGTACCCCGAGGTTGAACCGCGCCGGCCGCTCGTCCAGGTCGAAGCGGTAGGTGGCGTTGGCGCTCGCGATGTGCTTGGCACGGCGTATCAGCGTCACGCTGTTGGCGTCCTGGGCATTCAGGAAGGTGTAGTGGGCGTCGAGCCTGAGGTACGGGGTGGGCTCCGTCGCGAGGCTGACCTCGACGCCCTGGGTCCGGGTGGTTCCGGGGAGGTTCCTGGCGGTGGAACCGTTGCCGTCGATCAGGTTGCGGATGCGGTTCTGGAAATAGGTGACGTCGGCGATCAGCCTACCGCCGAAGAAGCCCTTTTCTACGCCCAGATCCCAGCCGATGCCCTCCTCGGGCACGAGATTGGGATTGCCGGTGAAGGTCGGGGTCGAGCCGAACAGCTCGAACAGGGTCGGGTTCTTGACGCCGCGCCCGACGCTGCCGTGAAGCCGCACGTCCCAGGAATCGATCAGGTAGGCGGCGGTGCCACGCCAGGTCCACTGGTCCTTGAACAGGGAATCGTTGTCGTCGTAGCGCAGGCCTCCCGAGAGGAACCAACGCTCGTCCAGGGCAAGGCGGTATTCGCCGGCATAGCTGTAGTTCTCGACCGACTTGGTGTTGTCGCCGTTGGTCGAGCTCCAGGTGAACTGCTTTTCGTATTCGCGTTCGGCGAGAACGGTCAGGGTATGCTTCGCGCCCCATTCCGGGGAGTCGAGAAACACGCTGGTCTGGTAGTCGTACTTGGTCTTGGCGCCGTCCGAGACGAAGGTGAGGGTCCCGGGCGGGCTGCGGAAGTCGGTTTCGTCGCTGATGTGGCTCGCGCGCACCCGGTGCTCCCACGCGCCGCCGAACAGGCGCCAGTTGGCGCCGACCAGCCCGTACTGCTGGACCGTTTCCGAATATTCGTTGCTGTCGCGCAGCAGGTTTCCGGAGATGGTGGAATCCGCCTGGCGCTGGCTGTCGATCCGCATGCCGACCGCTTCGATGTCGAGCCCGGGAGCGAGCTGGAGCCCGGCCTTCAGGCGGCCGGTGTAGTTGCGGTAGTGATCGGTCTCGGGATTGTTGTTGCGCGCCTCCGCGATGGAGATGCCGGAGGTCCAGTGATGGCCGAGCCCGCCCGAGACGTAAAACCTCTCTCCGCCGTAGCCGAGATGGGTGACGCCGTTGACCGTGTTGAAGCTGCCGCCTTCGCCCCGCGCCGCGCCCGACCACCCGGGTCCCGGCCGCTTGGTCACGATGTTGATGACGCCGCCGATGGCATCCGAGCCGTAGAGTGCGCTCTGCGGGCCGCGCAGCACCTCGATGCGCGCGATCTCCAGGTTGAGCAGGTTCTGGAAGTCGAATTCGGAGCTCGACGAGGGGTTGTTGACCTCGATCCCGTCGATCAGCACCAGGGTCTGGTTGCCTTCCGCGCCGCGGATGCGGACCTGGGAGAGGCTGCCCATGCCGCCCGAACGCCCGAAGGCGACGCCGGGCACGTCGCGCAGCACGTCGCCGACGAAACGGACCTGCCGGTCCTCGAGGTCCTGTTCGGTGAGCACCGTGACGGCGGAGCCGACCTCGCGCGACGGTACCGGCACGTGCGAGGCGGAGACCACCACTTCGGGCGCGACGGTGACGTCCTGGGCGTCCTGGGCGTCCTGGGCGCGGGCGGCGCCCGGGCTTCCGAGCAGGGCCGGAGCCGAAAGGATGAGGGTGAGGGCGCCCGCCGCGCGGCGGGCCGGATGCTTGTCTGCGGTCATTGATCGTCCCTTTTCCGGATGGATGTCCATGATCGGCAAGGGACGCCGGTGCCTTTCCAGCCCGCGCGCCCCGTGCCTGGGAACGTGACGCGCAAGGGACCGCCCGCCCCATCAGGGCGGCGGAACAACGATAGAACCGGTGCGGCGAGATACTCTCCCACGACGGACCCCCAGCAGCGACACGAAGCCGCGTCACCGCAAACGGCGATCCGTCCCACCGGCACACCCCGGCCCGTGGAAGAGTGACGCTAGCGGCGGCAGGTCTCCTGGCTCGCGGGTCGTCGCTCGTGCCCGGCCTTCCCGGTTTCCCAGTGGCACACGGGGGGCATTCGCTCGCCGCTCACAGTTGCGGGGGCAGCCAGGGCCGGGTCCGACGATGAAGGGGGACCGTCCCTGTTCCCTTTTGATTCCCTCTCGGGAACCGTCGCTGCGAGGAAGTTAGCGCGGGTGCGCGGCGTCCGCAACCGTCGTGGTGCGGGCCCGCTATTCGGCCGGGGCCGGGGCGCTGCGCTTCCTGGCCATGGGTCCGCGCGGCAGCAGCACCGCCACCACGCACAGGGCGATGAAGAACATGGTGCTGTAGAACACGTATTCGGGCGGGAAGCGGTCCAGGATGAAGCCCAGCAGCACCGGGGCGAGGGCGCCACCCACGTTCTGGCCGGTGAAGATGAAGCCGAACACGCGGCCCGAAGCGCCTTCCGGCGTCACCTCGCGCACCATCATGTCGCGCGCCGGGCGCACCACGCCGTGGCAGAAGCCGGCGAAGCCGAAGAACACCACCAGCAGCGCGTAGTGGAGCGAGAAGAACGTGATGAGCACCACCGCGACGATCGAGAGCGCGTAGATGAGCGCCGCGAAATGGTCCTGGCGCTTGACGTGGTCGGCGATCACGCCGCCCGCGAGCACGGCGAAGGAGCTCACGAGCATGTAGGCGCCGACGGCCGCGCCCGCGTCCACCGCGCTGGTGCCGTGAAGGGCGTTGAGCGCCGGGATCGAGAAGCTGTGGAGCCCGTTGCCGGCGAGCGAGGACATGGCGAAGAAGGTGAACAGCACCAGCACCGGGCGCGACAGCAGGAGGTCGCGGTTCTCGGCGAAGCTGCCCCCCTTCTTGCCGTCTTCCCGGGGCTTGCGCTTGACCGGCGCGATGCGGTCGTCCTTGAGGCTCGACCACTGGGTGACGAGGGTGAGCAGGATCGCGAAGCCGAAGGCGGCGACGATCAGCAGCGCCACGCGCCAGTCCCACAGGGTGGACAGGAAGGTGATCACGACCGGGGCGGCGGCGAAGCCGAGATGGCCCGAGAAGGTGTGGACCGAGAACGCCCGTGCCATGCGCTTCTCGCTGACCGAGCCGTTGAGGATGGCGTAGTCGGCGGGGTGAAACACCGCGTCGCCGATGCCGCCGATGACGACCAGCAGCACCAGCACCCAGTAGTTGGGGGCGAAGGCCATCGCCGCGAAAGCGGTGACCATCAGGAACATGCCGCCGCTCAGCATGAGCTTGGCGCCGTACCTGTCCACCAGGAAGCCGGCGGGGACCTGCGCCATGCCGGTGGCGATGTAGCGCAGGCTCAGCATCGCGCCCAGCGCCGTAAAGCTGATCCCCAGGTCCTGGTTCAGGAAGATGAACAGCGCCGGCAGCGCCAGCATGTAGAAGTGGCTGCAGAAATGGCCGGTGCACACCAGGCTCAGAATCTTGATGTCGTTGCCGACGCCGGCGCTCGCTGCGGACATGGGCTGTTCCTTGCTGCTACCGGGCGGCCTGCCGGGCCTGCTTGCGCGCGAGCGCCGCCGAGCCCATCACAGCAAACATGCAGATCACCATGAAGATGGCGGAGGTGTAGAACACCCAGGCGGTGACGCCTACGTCGATCATGAATCCGAACATGATCGGCGCGATGGTGCCGCCGATGGCCTGGCCGGAGAAGACGAAGCCGAACGCCTTGCCGATGGCGCCCTTGGGACTGGCGGCGCGGATCATCATGTCGCGGGCCGGGCGGATCATGCCCTGAACCCAGCCGGCGAGCGTGAACACGCCCACCAGCACCACGGTGTGGAGCGGGAACGCGCCCACGACCAGGGCGATGACGGCGGTGAGCAGCAGGGCGCCACCCGCGATCAGCTCGTGGCGGCTGTTCTTGTCGGCGACCACGCCGCCCGCCAGCACGCCGAAGGCGGACGCGAACAGGAAGCCGGTCAGCGCCGCGCCGGCGATGGCGACCGGAGTGTCGTGCAGCGTCACCAGGCCCGCCACCGACCAGTTGCGGAACGCGCCCGAGCCGAGCTGCTGCAGGGCGAAGAACAGGAACAGGAGCAGCATCGGCGGCGACAGGATGACCTGCTTGACCGCGACCCAGGTGCTCATCTCCGCGCCCGCCGCGGCCACCGCCTGGTCGGTCTTCTCCACCTCGGCGGCCTTGGGGGCGGCCTTGGGGGCGGCCTTGCTCTCGTCCTTGGCGGGCTTGGCAACGCCTTCCTCGATGCGGCTCCACTGGGTCGCCATGCCGATCAGGATGGCGACGCCGACGATGCAGGAGGCCAGCAGCCCGACCCGCCAGTTCCACAGCGTTGCCGCGGTGAGGATCACCACCGGCGCCAGCGCGTCGCCGAGGTTGCCGGAGAAGGTGTGCGCGCTGAACGAGCGGCCGATGCGCGATTCGTGGATGCTGCCGTTGAGGATCGAGTAGTCGGCCGGGTGGAACACCGAGTTGCCGACGCCCGCGATCAGGATGAAGAAGGCGATCAGCCAGAACGAGGTCGTGATCGAGACCAGGAAGAAGCACGCGATCAGGATGGCGAAGCCGGTCAGCAGCAGCATCTTGGCGCCGTACTTGTCCACCAGGATGCCGGCGGGAAGCTGCATCATGCCCGACGCCATGTTCTTGGCGGCGAGCAGCAGGCCGAGCAGCGTGTAGCTGACTCCGAGGTCGTTGTGCAGGAACGGGAACAGGGGCGGCAGCACGGTCGAGAAGTAGTGGCTCATGAAATGGCCGCCCGAGACCAGCCCGATGATCGTGGCGTCCCGCTTGACCGTGCCTGCCGTGGCGTCCGTCATGTTCGTTTCCTCGTGTTGCCGCGCGTCCTCTGCGGGACGATTCGCGTTACTTCCTGGACCGCTCCGCGCGGGGTCCGGACCGGGACCCGGATAAGGACGTGCGCGGGCGCGGCGGTCATCCGGCGGGCTGTGCCTCCAGCCGCCGCTGGCGCCGCTCATAGTACGCCGAGCCCAGGACCGCGAGCGCGCACATGACCATGAAGAACGCCGAAGAGATAAAGACCCACATCGGGGCCCCGATGTCGATCAGGAACCCGAAGAACACCGGGGCGATGCCGCCGCCGATGGCCTCGCCCGAGAACACCAGGCCGACCACCTTGCCCATCGAGCCCTTGGGGCTGGCCGCGCGGATCATCATGTCGCGGGCCGGGCGGATGATGCCCTGGAACAGGCCGGCGACGGTGAACACGAACACCAGCAGGGCGTAGTGCAGGTCCACGTTGGCGACCAGCAGGCAGATGCCGGCGGTCAGGAACAGCGAGCCCGCGGCCAGCATGTCGTGGCGCTTGTTCCTGTCGGCGACCACGCCGCCCACCAGAACGCCGAAGGCGGAGGCGAACAGGAAGCCGGTGAGGGCGCCGCCTGCGGCGGCCACCGCCGTGCCGTGGAGCGTGACGAGGCCCGCGACCGAGAAGTTCTTGAAGGCGCCGCCGGCGAGCGAGGTCATGGCGAAGAACAGGAACAGGAACATGATCGCCGGGGAGCGCAGGATCTGCTGGATCATCTCCCAGGTGGTGGCCTCGCGCTCGGGCGCGGCCGCCGCGCCCACGGACATGGCCGCGACCTCGCTCTTCTTGCGCTTCTTCATCTGCTTGGCGATGCCTTCGTGCATCTTGTTCCAGCGGACGAGAAGCCCCGCGATGATGACGAGGCCGACGATGACCGAGACCAGCACGCCGACGCGCCAGTTCCAGAAGGCGGTCATGGTCAGCAGCGCGACCGGCGCGACCGCCGAGCCGAGGTGGCCGGCGAAGGTGTGGACCGAGAACGACCGGCCGAGCCGGCTCTCGTGCACCGTGCCGTTGATGATCGAGTAATCGGCGGGATGGAACACCGCGTTGCCGATGCCCGCGATCAGGAACATCAGGGCGATCACCCAGAACGAGGTGCTGAGCGAGATCACGAAGTAGGCGCCGACGATGATGCCGAGGCCCATCATCAGGAGGATGCGCGCGCCGTACTTGTCCACCATGATGCCGATGGGAAGCTGGATCGCGCCGGCCGAGATGTGCTTGAGGGTAAGCAGGAGACCGAGCATCGTGTAACTGACGCCGAGGTCGTCGTGGAGGAACGGAAACAGGGGCGGCAGCATCATGGTGTAGTAGTGGCTCATGAAATGGCCACCCGACACCAAGCCTACGACTTCCACATCCTTGCGCAGCCTGCCCGCGGTTGCGACGTCCGCCATGGCGTTTCCTCCTACCCCTACGATGTTCCGCTTTTAGTTAGAGATATTCTAGACCCTGTCGCGGGCGCTACGGAAGTCCCGTGTTGCGGGCCTGCATAAAACGAGATGCCGCCGACGCGAAGAATGCCGGCGGCATCGTTAACGGAAAATGAGTTTTTACTCAGATGCGGAATTTGCCGTGCACCACCGGAGGGAACAGGTCCTCGGGCTTGAGGCGCTTCTGGGCGATGCCCTGCTCGTGGGTCCATTTGAGGAAGGCCTCGAGGGTGGTGCGGTTGTCCTCGATGCCGTAGGGGAAGTAGTCGTCGCCGAGGAGCTTCATGCGCTGCTCGGCCTCGTAGGTGAGCCACGGCAGCGGCATGCGCGAGGCGGTGATCTCCAGCAGCCGCTCGATCGAGCGCTGGCGGGCCTTCTCGAAGGCGGTCATCAGGTTGGCGGCAACCCAGGAGTTCCCCTCGAGGATCGACTTCTTGATCGCGATCACGTGCATGATCGGGAACACCTTGGTCTTCTTGTAGTAGTCGGCCTCGACCTCGCGGTAGTCCGGGAACAGCCGGCGCACGTCGGGGTGGCCGTCGAGGAAGCTGCGCGGCGCGTGGGCCGAGAAAGCAGCGTCGAGCTCGCCCGAGGCCAGCATCTCCGAAAGCGACTTGTCGGGCATCGGCGTGACCTTGACGCCCTTGGGCAGCTTCAGCTTGACCTTCTCGATGCGTCCCGGCTGGTCGACGCCCGCCTGGCGCCAGTCGATCTCGGAGAGCTTGATGCCGACGTGGTCGGTGAGCCAGCCGCGGGTATAGACCGAGGCCGTCTGCGCCCATTCCGGCGTGCCGACGCGCTTGCCCTTGAGGTCCTTCGCGGTCTTGATGCCGGCGTTCTTGTTGACGTAGATGTTCGAGAGCCGGAACACGCGCGAGGGGAACACCGGCAGGCCGATGATGTCGGGACGGTCGCCCGAAACCTGGGCCACGAACTTGGCGAACGACATCTCCGACAGGTCGAAGTCGCGGTGCAGCGCCATGCGGTAGAAGATCTCCTCGACCTCGTAGGTCATGAGGTTGAGGTCGATGCCCTCGATCGGCGCGTATTCGGTGCCGACGTCGCGGATGTGGTCGTACTCGGAACAGGCGAAGTTCAGCTTCAGCTTGGACATGTCTTCCTCTGGCTGGGACGGGCGGCGGCGCTCAGGCCACCGCCGCGCCGGCGGCGGTCGGGGTGGAGAACAGGAGGGACTTGATGACCAGCGGCACGACGTTGGTGGGCTTGATCATCTCGCCGATGTCCACGAAGTCGAACTCCTTGAGCGCGACGCCGTCGACCGAGATGATGTCGGCCTTCACGCCGCACTCGCGGGTGAGGATGTTGCCGATGGTCTTGCCGATGTCGCCGTCGAGCATCAGCACCAGGGCCTGGCCGCCCTTGATGGTGTTGGGGAGGCCGGCGCAGATGCCGTCCGCCAGGGCCTTGAGGCGCGCGTGCAGCGGGTCGCCGTGCCATTCGAAGGCGAGCGCCACGGGCTTCTCGCCCTCGTCGTAGTCGAAGCGCTTGAGGGCGGCCCGGATCTCCTCGTCGATCTTGACTGCATCGATCTCGCCCTTGAGCGAGACGTTGGGGCGCAGGACCGGGATGTTGCGGACCGGCAGGGCGCCTTCGTTGGAGATGTGGATGGTGTTGCCCGACACCTGGACCGAGAACTGTGAGGCGCCGACCACGGTCGCGCGGATGCCCTGGCCGGGGTCCATCACCTTGTAGGGAATGCGGTCGTCGCCAAGCGCCTCGGCCATGGCCTCGGCGAGATAGCGGCCGACGTCGTTGTGGTCCTTGGTCTCGCGCTTGTAGATGTACTCCGAGACGCCGCCCGAGAAGGTGATGAAGTCGGGCACCGGCTTCTTGGGCAGGGGCTCCGTCACCATCAGGTCCTTGGTGATACCCTCGGGGTCCTGCTGCATGACCGCCGGGATCAGGGCGGCGATCATGGTGCGGGCGATCTTGCGGATTTCGTCTTCGGAGAGCTTCTTGCCCATCTCGAGCTCGACGCCGGCCTTGCGGGCATGGACGAAGGCGGGGCCCTCGATGCGGTTGATGCGGCCGTCGTCATCGAAGGCGATCAGGCGCCCGCCGACCTCGATCGCGGCGCTCGCGAGCAGGCGCCCGCCGTGGCACAGGCCGAGCTTGGTGGTGCCGCCGCCGACGTCGATGTTGAGCACGTTCTTGTGCCCCTGGCGCGACAGCGCGATGGCGCCCGAGCCGTGGGCGGCCATGGCGCATTCGAGGTGGTGGCCGGCGGAGGCGCACACGAACTTGCCCGATTCGGCCGCGAACAGGTGGGTGATGGCCTCGGCGTTCTTGCGTTTGAGCGCCTCGCCGGTGAGGATCACCGCGCCCGAATCGACCTCGTCGCGCTTGATGCCGGCCTCCTTGTAGCCCGCCTCGATGAACTTCTGCAGGAAGCCCACGTCGATGGTGTTGTCCGGCAGGTAGGGGGTGAGCAGGATCGGCGAGCGCCACAGCACCTCGCGGTTGACCACGACGAAGCGCGAGCTGAGCGCGGTGGTGAGGCGCTGCATGTGGACCTTGGCGAACATCAGGTGAGAGGTCGAGGAGCCGACGTCCACGCCGATGGTGACGAGCTCGACGTTGTCCGCCGCCCAGATGGTTTCGGCGATCGCCTTCTCGTCCTCAGGGGTCATATGTCCGTGATCGAAGCCGAGTTCATGCATGACGTTTCCGTGGTCCTTTCACTTCACTCTTGATGTTGGGCCGTGCCGGAAAGGCACGGTCAGTCCGTATAGGGGCTTTCGTCGATATAGGCGCCCATGTCGGAGCGCACGTTGGTCTCCTTGAGCGCACCCAGCCACTTGCGGTGGATGCGCGGGTCCTGGTCGGCGTACTCGATCTGGCGGCCGCCCTTCTTGATATCGGTGTCGGCCTTGCCGGCCGCACCCTCGCGCCGGATGGTGGAGAACGGGTAGCGTCGGCTGCCCATGCCGACCGCGAGGTAGCGCGCGGGCTCGGGGGCGGTGTTGAAGTGCTGGTGGAACATCCACAGCGGCGGCGCGTACATGATGCCGTGGCGCCACGGCACCTCGACGAAATCCTGCTCGCCTTCGTACCACAGCAGGGTGTAGCCGGTGCCGGTCACCGCCCAGATGTGGATGCCGTCGCCGTGGCGGTGCCCCTTCTTGTAGCGCGCGGCCGGGATCTCCGAGGTGTGTGCGTGCAGCGTGCCGTCCGCCAGGATGAAGGTGATGTTGGAGCCGCCGGCGCCGCGTTCGCTCCAGGTCACCAGCTCGAAGTTGGTGAGGTCGGGCACGAAGGTGGTTTCCCACATGTGGCGGCCGGGCTTGATCGGGGTGAAGTCGCCGTCGCCTTCGTAGTACTTCGGATCGCCCATGCGATCGCGGAAGCTGAAGTCGTTACCGAAGACGAACTCCTCGTTGTGGAACAGATTCATCACCAGCGGCGCGAAATGGGTGCAGGCGAGCCGCGCGCGCTCGGAGCCCGAGCCGTTGAGGATGCGGTAGCGCGCGTTCAGCGGCAGCGCGAACAGCGCGCGCGGCCCCCATTCGAACGTGTGCTTGCGCCCGTCCGGCAGCTCGATCACGGTCGAGCCGTGGCCTTCCAGCACGTAGACGAAGCATTCGTACATGTGCCTGATCGCCTCGGTGCCGCGCCCGGTCGCGATATCGAGGAGATAGGCAGCACAGTTGTCGCCGCGCCCCCTGACGTGGAGGAACGCGCCGTCGCAGCCGAAGCGCGGCCACGGGCCGGTCTCGACCGCGAGCGCGTCTATGCCGAAGCCCTCGTGGACCGGCGGCCCCTCCGCCTTGACCCAATCGAGATAGGGGTCGAGCAGGAACCTCTTTTCGTGGTCCGTCTGCAGCAACTGCAGCTCTTCTTCAGCCATTCCCTCCTCCTCCCCGTGGAGCCGCGGCCTTCAGGCCGTCTTTTGTGTCCGAGACGCGTATTTCGATTCGTCGATGACGTCGCCCATCAGCGACTTGACCTGGTTCTTGGCGAGTTCCTCCAGGAAGATCGCGTGGATGCGCGGGTCCTGATCCTCGTACTCGACCTGGTTGCCGCCGTCCTTGATCGAGGTGTCCACGCCTTGGTCCCAGATCTGGCGCTTGACGGCGAACAGCGGATAGCGGGTCGAGCCCATCTGGACGGCGAGGTAGCGCGACGGCACGCTGCCCGAGTTGAAGTGCTGGTGGAACATCTGGTCGGGCGGCGCATACATGACGCCGTGGTGCCAGTCGATGCGCTTGAAGTCCGCGTCGTCCTCGTACCAGAACAGCGAATACCCCTGGCCGGTGATGCAATAGACGTTGGTGCCGGGCGTGTGCCGGTGGCCCTTCTTGTAGGTGCCGACCGGCATCTGGGAGGTGTGGCAGCCGATGGTGCCGTCGGCGAGGATCCAGCGCAGGTTGGACGAGCCGGTGCCGCGCGCATCCCACTGCTTGAGCTCGAAATTGGAGATGTCGGGAACGAAGTTCGTTTCCCACTGGTGACGTCCGGGCCGCACCGGCTTGAGCTCGCCTTCGCCCGAGAAGTAGCTGGTGTCGCCGAGGCGCTCCGTGAACGGGATCGGGTTGTCCCAGATGAACCGCTCATTGCGGAACAGGTTCATGATGAAGCGGAGGTCGTTGTTGCAGGCGAGGCGCGCCGGCTCCGAGCCCGATCCGTTAAAGTGCTGGTAGGGAAGGTTGAGGGGAATCTCGAACAGGGAGTTGGGGCCCCATTCGAAGGTGTGGGTGCGGCCGTCCGGCAGTTCGATCTTGGTCGAGCCGTGGCCAGACAGCACGTAGACCACTTCCTCGTAGACATGGCGCAGGCGGCTCGACTTGCCGCCGGGCGGAATCTCGAACAGGAGGGTGGAAAGATAGTCGTCGCCGCCCACCAGCTCGCAGATTGTGCCGCGCATCCCGAAGAAGTCCCACGGGGCGACCTCGGCCTGCAGCATGTCGATCCCGAAATCGCGCACCGTCGGGACCGGCTGGCGCGCGCACCAGTCGAGGTAGGTGTCCTGCAGATAGAAACTGCCCGTCGTTTCCGACATGCGGTCCCTCCCGGAATCCGGCTTTTTTCTAGAGGCGGAGACCGCGGCGCCGCCCGTGAGCGAGGGCGCCGCGGCCCGGAGAACGATACTGGGTGCCCGAACCGGAGGCTCAGGCGGTCTTCTTCGGGGCGAACTTGCTTTCGTCGAAGATGTCGCCCATCTGCGACTTGACGCCGTGCTTCGCGAGCTCGTTAAGGAAAATCTCGTGAATGCGCGGGTCCTGGTTTTCGTATTCGATCTGGTTGCCGCCGTCCTCGACGCTGGTATCCACGCCGCCGCCGAACAGCTTGCGCTTGCTGTCCACGAACGGATAGCGCATCGAGCCGAGCGCGACCGCGAGGTAGCGCGCGGGGTTGGGGCCGGTGTTGAAATGCTGGTGGAAGATTCCGTCGGTGGGCACGAACACGACGCCATGCTCCCAGTCGATGCGGCGGTAGTCCTGGTCCTTCTCGTACCAGAACAGGGTGTAGCCGCTGCCGTTGACGGCATAGACGTAGAAGTCGGCGCCGTGGCGGTGGCCCTTCTTGTAGGAGCCGACCGGCATTTCCGACGAGTGCGCGTGCATGGTGCCGTCGGCCAGGATGAACTTCATGTTGCCCGAACCCTTGCCGCGCGCCTCCCAGGCCTTGAGCTCGAACGCCGAGATGTCGGGGACGAAGTTGGTCTCCCACATGTTGCGGCCCGGCTTGATCGGGATGAATTCGCCTTCGCCGGCGAAGTAATTGTGGCCGCCCTCGCGCTCGGGGAAGCTGAAGTCGTTGTCGAAGATGAACTTCTCGTTATGGAACAGGTTCATCATCAGCGGCAGGTAGTTGACCGACGACAGCCGCGCGCGCTCCGAGCCGGAGCCGTTGAAATGCTGGTAGCGGCAGTTGAGCGGCAGGGCGAACAGGCTCTTGGGGCCCCATTCGAAGGTATGCTTGTGGCCGTCCGAGGTCTCGATCACGGTCGAGCCGTGGCCGTCCATGACGTAGATGGTCTCCTCGAACACGTGCTTCTGGGGCTTCGACTTCCCGCCCGGCGCGAGGTCGATCACGAACAGGGAGGTGAAGTCGCCGCGCCCGTCGAGGTGCACCAGCGCGCCATCGGTCTCGAACATGGCCCAGGGCTTGGTTTCCACGTCGAACAGGTTGATCCCGAGCCCCCCCGCGATCGGCACGTTCTGCGCTGCCGCCCAGTCCCCGTAGGGATCGAGCAGAAACTTCTTCTCCTTGATGGTCTGCATGATCTCGGCCATGACCGCGGCTCTCCTCGACGAAAAAAGTCCTAAAATCGGGCCGCAGCATACCACAGGATCGCCAATATTGAAGGGCGGTCCCGCATTTTTCGGGACCGCCCTTCATAACGTCCAAGGTACTGAAATCAGGCGGCTTTCCGGGACTTCGCGGTGCCGGCCCCGTCGAGCTCCTTCTGGAGCACGTCGCCGGCGTCGCCGATACCGTTCAGATAGTTCTCCCAGATCGCCAAGTTCTGGTCCGCGACGTCGAGCAGGCGCTCTTCCATGCGCAATTCCTCGGCGTGCTTGGCGAGGTTCTTCCAGCCGAGGTCGGAATGGATCTCGTCCGCTTCCTCGTGGAGCTTGAAGAACCCGAGTTCGCCGTCCGAAAGGCCGAAGATTTCCTTCCAGCGGGCGCGCTCCAGGCCGAACCAGCCGCTCTCCTTGACGAGACCCGAGCCGTAGCCGCGGATGTTCGGGCGCTCCAGGATGACGTTGGCGAGCAGGCCTTCGAGCCAGTGGCAGTGCGACATCACGCCGGCCCAGGCGTTCCAGGACAGTTGGGTGGTCTTGAGCGGGCGCGCGGCGCGGATCTGCTCGCGCGACATGCCAATGGTGACGCCCAGGTTCTCCAGGATCTGCCAGTGGGGCAGGCCGCCGCCGAACTCGTCGTCGGCGATCAGCTCCTCGGAGGCAGCGCCGATGATGCTGAGGCGGGTGTCCCAGTCGGGGGTGAGGGTGGCGACCCGCAGCTTCAGCACCGAGTTGCGCTGGCGGGTGTTGAGCCGGTGCTGCATCACGAAGGTCTTGGCGCGGCCTTCGTTGTAGGGCTCGTTGAAGTAGCGGAGGTTGTCGCAGAACGCGTCAAGCTTCTCGTCGAGGGCCTTGATGAAGCCGGTGGCGTTGGGGTCGCGAGGCATGAACTGGTCTCCTGATGTCACAATTTTAGAAGCGTCTTCAGCGCGGTCCGCTTCGGGACTGGGCGGCCTAGGGACCGGAATGCCCGGTTTTCCGCCCGTCCGGCGAGTTTGTTGAAAACGCAAATATTAGATACCAAAGCCTCCCCCCTAATTGAAATACTATATGGCAATACTTCCTATATGAATTTTATATATCTCAGGCGCGCCGGGCGCGAGGCTTATGCCGGCCGCGCCGTGCCGTCCGCACAAGCGCGTCGCCCGCGTCGCCGATGCCGTTGAGATAGAGCTCCCAAATGCGCAGGTTCTGGTCGGCCACCTCCAGCAGGCGATCCTCCATGCGCAGCTCGCGCGCGAATTTGGCGAGATTCCGCCAACCGAGGTCGGAGTGCTTCTCGTCGGCCTCGTTGTGGATCTTGAAGAACTTGAGCGCCTCGTCGGGGAGATGCGGGAACAGCTTCCTCCAGCGCACCCGCTCGTAGCCGAGCCAGCCGTACTTGCGGATGTTGCCCGATCCGTAGCCCGGGATGTTGGTGCGCTCGGACACCACGTTGGCGAGCAGCCCCTCGAGCCAGTGGCAGTTGGCCATCACGCCCATCCACGCGTTCCAGGCGAGCTGGGTGGTGGGAAGCGGCTTCGCGGCACGGACATTCTTGCGCGACATGCCGATGGCGACGCCCAGGTTCTCCAGCATCAGCCAGTGGGGGAGGCCGCCTCCGAACTCGTCGTCGCGCACCAGCTCCTCGTAGCAGGCGCCGAGGATGCGAAGCCGCGTGCCCCAGTCCGGCGTGTTGGTCGCGACCTTGAGCTTCAGCACCGAGTTGCGCTGGCGGGTGTTGAGGCGGTGCTGATAGACGAACATCCGCGCGCGCCCCTCGTTGTAGGGCTCGTGGAACAGCCGGGTGCGCTCGCAGAAATCGTCGAGCACCTTGTCGAGCTCGCGGATGAAACCGGTCGCCTTGGGGTCGCGGGGCATGGCGTCTCTCCTGCTTGGGGACGTTGAAAATAATTCGAAAACAGATGGTTACGAGAGGTCCAGGATAATCTTCCCGAACTGCTCGGCGCGCGCGAGGCGGGCGAAGGCAGCGCGGTAGTCGGCGAGGGGGTGGACGCTGTCGATCACCGGGCGGAGGCGGCCCTGGGCCACCACCTGCATGAGCTTCCGGCACTCCTCGAAATTCGCCGTGGTGGAGCCGTAAATTCGCAACTGGCGCACGAAAATCCGCTGCAGGTCGGCGGGCGGGTGGCCGCCGGTGGTGGCGCCCACCACCATGATGCGACCGCCCCACCCGGCGGCACGGAGCGACTGGTCCCAGGTGGCGGCACCGACGTTGTCGCACACCACCTCGGCGCCGCGCCCGCCGGTCAGCGCCCGCACCCGCTCCCAGATCGTCTCGCGGGCGTGGTTGACGGTCTCGTCGGCGCCGAGCGCCCGGGCACGGGCGAGCTTCTCGTCGCTCGACGAGGTCACGATCACGCGCGCCCCGGCGAGCTTGGCGAGCTGCAGGGTCGCGAGCGCGACGCCGCCGCCGATGCCGACGATCAGCACGGTCTCCCCCGGCACCATCGGGTGCTTGCCGAACACCTGGCGCCAGGCGGTCAGGTGCCCGACCGGCAGGGCGGCGGCCTCGTGCCAGGAGAGGCCGTCCGGCACGGCCACGAAGTTGTGGGCCTTCATGGAGAGGTACTCGGCGAAGCCGCCGTCGCGCTGCTCGCCGATGATGCGGATGTGCCGGCAGTAGGGCTGCTCCCCCGCGAGGCAGTAGTCGCAGCGCCCGCAGAACTCGCTTGGGAAGGCGATCACGCGCTGGCCCGGCGCCAGCCCCGAATCGGGGTCGGCCTCCACCACCTCGCCGGCGGCATCGACGCCGAGGATCATCGGCATCGGGTGGGTGATGCCCTTGCCGACGTCGCGGACGTAGAGATCGACGCGGTTGAGGGCGGCGGCGCGCACCCGGATCAGCGCGTTGCCGGGTGGGCGCGCCGGCACCGGCACGTCGTCCCTGAGCCTGAGCCCCTCGGGCCCGCGTTCCTCCAGCACCAGCGCCTTCATGCGTCTTCGTTCCTTTTGCCTTGCGTCCCTGTCCTGCCGGCGCCCGAGCATAGTGCCTCGCCGGCCGAAGTCCACAGCGCGCCGTCCATGCGCCATCCATGCACCGCCCATGCGCCACGGGGGGCGTGACAAGGCCGGCCCGAATACCTATTACTTCGGGACCGTATCCCGGGGCCGCGCCGCGGCCCGATCGAAGAGGTAGACCGTGGAAGCTTTCATCTGCGACGCCGTGCGCACCCCCATCGGCCGCTACGCGGGGGCGCTCGCCGCCGTCCGGCCCGACGACCTCGCGGCGCACGTCATCCGCGCCCTGATCGCGCGCAACCCGAAGCTGGACCCGGCGGCGGTGGACGACGTGATCCTCGGCTGCGCCAACCAGGCGGGCGAGGACAACCGCAACGTCGCGCGCATGGCGGCGCTGCTCTCGGACCTGCCGGAGACGGTGACCGGCGTCACCGTCAACCGCCTGTGCGGTTCCGGCCTCGACGCGGTGGGCGAGGCGGCGCGCGCGATCCGCGCGGGCGACGCGGAGCTGATGATCGCGGGCGGGGTCGAAAGCATGTCGCGCGCGCCCTTCGTCATGGGCAAGGCCGAGACGGCGTTCGCGCGCGGCGCGGAGATCTTCGACACCACCATCGGCTGGCGCTTCGTCAACCCGGAAATGAAGAAGCGCTACGGCGTCGATTCGATGCCCGAGACCGGCGAGAACGTGGCGCGCGACTTCCAGGTGAGCCGTGCCGACCAGGACGCCTTCGCCTGCCGCTCCCAGACGCGCGCGAAGCAGGCGATGGAATCGGGCCGGCTCGCCAAGGAGATCGTGCCCGTCACGATCCCGCAGCGGCGCGGGGACCCCAAGGTGGTGGAGGCCGACGAGCACCCGCGCCCCGACACGACGCTGGAGGCGCTCGCCAAGCTCAAGCCGCTGTTCGGCCCGGACTCGACCGTCACCGCCGGCAACGCGAGCGGCGTCAACGATGGTGCGGCGGCGCTGGTGGTCGCCTCCGAGGCGGCGGCCAAGGCTCACGGTCTCACGCCGCGCGCGCGCGTCGTCGCCATGGCGACGGCGGGGGTCGCGCCGCGCATCATGGGCGTCGGCCCCGCGCCCGCGACGGAGAAGCTGCTCGCCCGGACCGGCCGCAAGATCGGCGAGATCGAGGTGATCGAGCTCAACGAGGCGTTCGCGAGCCAGGCGCTCGCGGTGACGCGCCGCCTCGGGCTCCCCGACGACGCGCCCCACGTCAACCCCAACGGCGGCGCCATCGCGCTCGGCCATCCGCTCGGCATGTCGGGCGCGCGCCTCGCGCTGACCGCGACCCAGGAGCTGCACGAGCGCGGCGCCCGGCTCGCCGTCTGCACCATGTGTATCGGCGTCGGCCAGGGGATCGCGGTGCT
The DNA here is from genome assembly GCA_050485485.1 of Alphaproteobacteria bacterium. Classification (GTDB taxonomy): domain Bacteria; phylum Pseudomonadota; class Alphaproteobacteria; order SMXQ01; family SMXQ01; genus WHSO01. The sequence continues at coordinate 87,172 of JBJHBM010000001.1, forward strand.
GCTCGAGCGGGTCTAGCCTTTCCCGGGCGAGGATCGCATGACCAGGATTCTCGTCATCCAGGGCCATCCCGACCCGGCCGCGCCGCACCTGTGCCACGCGCTCGCGGACGCCTACGCGGACGGCGCGTCGGCGGCGGGCCACGAGCTACGCCGGGTCGAGGTCGCCCGGCTCGACTTCCCTTTGCTGCGCGACGCCCGCGACTTCAAGGACGGCGCGCCCGTTCCCGACATCGCCGCCGCGCAGGAGGCGCTGCTGTGGGCGCGGCACGTGGTGATCGTCTATCCGCTGTGGCTCGGCACCATGCCGGCGCTGCTCAAGGGCTTCCTCGAGCAGGTCCTGCGGCCGGGCTTCGCCTTCGACTATCTCTCCGCCGCGCGCACCCGCAAGCGGCTCGCCGGGCGCTCCTGCCGCGTGGTGGTGACCATGGGCATGCCGGCGCTGGTCTACCGCTGGTTCTTCGGCGCCCACAGCCTCAAGAGCCTGGAGCGGAACATCCTCAGGTTTGTCGGCATCGGCCCGGTGCGCGAGAGCCTGTTCGGCATGGTGGAGCAGGCCTCGCCCGCGCGCCGCGCCGGGTGGCTCGCGCGGATGCGCAGGTTCGGGGAACGCGGCGTCTGACAAGGGTTCCGCGGGGGCTTCCGGGACGCATTGACGGGCGCGGCGGGGACCAATACCCTTGCCGAAAACGGGTGCGCGGAGCGCGTGCGGATAAAAGGGCAAGGGAAGGAAGGCGCATGACGGACGTTTCCACCACCATGAAGATGAAAGTGACGCCGCTCACGCCGGCCATCGGCGCCGAGATCACCGGCATCGACGTCCGCCATGCGGACAAGGACATGGTCGCCGCCGTCAACCGGGCGCTGCTCGACCATCTCGTGATCGTCATCCGCGACCAGGACCTCTCGCCGCCGGAGCAGATCGCCTTCACCCGCAACTGGGGCGATCTCGTGCGCCGCATCGCGACCGACTTCCTGCACCCGGAGCATCCCGACGTGCTGGTGCTGTCCAACCGCGTCGTGGACGGCAAGATGCAGGGCGCCACGGCCGCCTATGCCGGCTTCACCTGGCACGCCGACCTCACCTATGCCGAGCGGCCCAGCCTGGGTTCCATGCTGCACGCGCTCGAGGTGCCGGAGGAGGGCGGCGACACGGCCTTCGCCAACATGTATCTCGCCTACGAGACGCTGCCGGAAGCGACGAAGCGGAGGATCGACGGCCTCAAGGCGCTGCACATCCGCGACCGGCGCAAGAACCCGCGGGCCCAGATCACGAAGAAGGACGGCTTCAGGCACGACATCGACAAGTACTTCGACATCCCCGCGCCCGATTCCGTCCATCCGGTCGTGACGACGCACCCGGAGACCGGGCGCAAGGTGCTGTTCGTCAATCCGCGCTTCGCCGTCGCTATCGAGAACATGGACGACAGGGAAGCGCAGCCGCTCCTCGACGAGCTGTTCGAGCACCAGAAGAGGCCGGAATTCATCTACCGCCACAAGTGGCGCAAGGGCGATCTCGTGTTCTGGGACAACCGCTGCACGATCCACCTTGCCTGCGGCGGAATCAAGCCGCCGGGAATCCGGCATCTGCACCGCACCTCGATCGCGGGCCCGGTGCCGTCCTGATCGCCACACCCGCCGCCGCGGTTGCGCGGCGCCGGCTTTGGGCGCACGATTAGAGAACAACCAGAACGACAGGAGAGGCGGCGGTGGACAAGCTGCGTCATATCTCGATGGCCGTGCCCGACGTGGAAGCGGCGGCGGCCTTCTACGAAAAGACCTTCGGCATGGAGCGGGTCAAGGCGGGAAGCAAGAACATCTGCCTGTCCGACGGCACCATCAACCTGACCCTCACGCCGCCGGTAGACGGCAAGGTCGGCATCGACCACCTGGGCTTCGTCGTCGCCGACAAGGAGAAGGCGGCCGAGGCGATCCGCGCCAACGGCGGCCGCGCCGAGGGCACCAAGTGCTGGGACGCCAACGGCATCATGGTCAACGTCGCGGACAAGTACTGGGTGGGCTCGAAATAGGCCCGCCCGCGCGTCAGGCGCCGCCGCGCGGCGGGTAGAGGCCGGCGCGCGCCAGCGCGCGGTCGTGGACGCGGGCGAGGCTCAGCAGCGCCGTCACGGCGCCCACCAGCGCGAGGAACATGTCCCACTGGGTGTCCCACGGGTCGCCCTGGGTCGCGAGGAAGGCCTCGGCCTCGGCGCCGGCGAGCAGCGCGACCCACCATTCCAGCATCTCGAAGAAGGCGCTGAAGGCGAGGCAGAAGGCGCCGCTCACCCAGAACAGCCAGCCGCCGCGCCCGAGCGGCGAGCACCGGAGCAGGATCTCGCGCGCGAGGATCGCCGGGATGAACCCTTGCGCAAAATGGCCGAGCCGGTCGTAGTGGTTGCGCGCGAGGTCGAACCACTCCTGGAACATGAAGCCGAGCGGCACCCGCGCGTAGGTGTAGTGCGCGCCGATCATCAGGATGATGGCGTGGATCAGGATCAGCCGGTAGAGCAGGGGCGTCAGCGGAAAGCGCGTCCGCGTGGCGAACAGCAGCGGCAGCGCGATCAGCACCGGCGCGACCTCCAGCCACCACGTGAGGCGGTCGTGCGGATCGATGCCGGACCACACGAACACCGCCGCCCCGATCAGGAGGAGGACGGCGGCTTCGGCGCGGCTGAGGGTCATGGGATGCCTAGCGCCGGGTGAAGTCGGGCGGGCGCTTCTCGCGGAAGGCGGCGGCGCCTTCCTGGTGCTCGGCGTGCGGGAAGCGGTCGCGCTGCTGGGCGGCCTCGGCGGCGAGCGCCGCGCGCAGCCCGTCGAGGCCCGCGAGCATCCGCTTGACGGCGGCGACGGCCTCGGGTGGGGCGTCGGTGAAGGCCGCGGCTTCGGCCACGGCGCGGGCGCGGGCCCCGCCTTCGGGGACGAGCGCGTCGGCGAGGCCGATGGCGAGCGCCTCCGGTCCCTCGACCACGGCACGCGAGAGGATCAGCCGCTTCGCCCGCGCGGGCCCGACGCGGCGCGCGAGCGTGACGGAGAGTCCCCAGTCGGGGCCGAGCGCGAGCCTCAGGAACGAGAAGGTGAACTTCGCGGTCGTCTCCGCCACCACGATGTCGGCGAGGCAGGCGAGGCTCACCCCGGCACCGGCCGCATGGCCGGCGACGGCGGCGACGACGGGCTTGGGGAAGGCGGCGACCATCTCGGCGGTGCGTGCCACGTCGTTCATGCGGGCATCGATCTTCCCGAGGTCGGTTTCCCCCATGGTGCGGACGTCGCCGCCCGCGCAGAAGTTTCCGCCCGCGCCGGCGACGACGACGGCACGGACGTGGGCGTCGGCGGCGAGCGTCTCCAGCGCGTCGCGCAGCTCGACGCGCATCTCGGCGGTGAGGGCGTTGCGGATGCGGGGCTCGTCGAGGACGAGGACGGCGACGTCGCCCGGCTCGCGCTCGATCCGGATGCCCACGGCGACTACCGGTCGAGGTCGGCGAAGGTCTTGCCCTCCGCCACCAGCCGCGCGAGCAGGTGCGACGGCTGCCAGAAGTACGCGTCCTGCTTCGCCAGCACCTTGATGCCGTCGAGCACGCGGCCGAGCCCCATGATGTCGGCGGTGCAGAGCGGCCCGCCGCGCCAGCGCGGATAGCCGTAGCCGAACACCTCCACCATATCCACATCGAGTGGACGCGCGGCGATCTTCTCGTCCACGATGCGCGCGCCCTCGTTGATCATGGCGTAGAGGATGCGGTTCTGGATCTCCTCGGCGGCGAAGGAACGGCGCGCGATGCCCTTGCGCGCGGATTCGGCGAGCACGATCTTCTCCACCTCCGGGTTCGGCTGCGCCTTGCCGTTCTCGTAGACGTACCAGCCGCGCCCGGTCTTCTGGCCGAACCAGCCCTTCTCGCAGATCCTGTCGGCGATCTCGACGTAGCGCTCGCGCGGATCGCGCGTCGCGGCGGTGCGCTTGCGCTGGGCCCAGGCGATGTCGAGCCCGGCGAGGTCCATCACCCGGAACGGGCCCATCGGCAGGCCGAAGGCCTCCATCGCCTTGTCCACCTCCCACGGCAGGGCGCCGTCCTCGATCATGTAGTCGGCCTGCTTGCGCGTCCTGGCGAGGATGCGGTTGCCGATGAAGCCGTCGCACACGCCCGACAGCACGCCGACCTTGCCGAGCTTCTTCGCCAGCTCGAAGCCGGTCGCCACCACGTCGTCGCCGGTTTTGGCGGGGCGCACGATCTCGAGCAGGCGCATGACGTGGGCGGGCGAGAAGAAGTGGAGTCCGATCACGTCCTCGGGCCGGCCGGTCGCGGCGGCGATCTCGTTGATGTCGAGGTAGGAGGTATTGGTGGCGAGCACGGCGCCGGGCCGCATCGCGGCATCGAGGCGCGCGAACACCGACTTCTTCACCTCCATGTCCTCGAACACCGCTTCGACCACGAGGTCGGTCCCGGCGAGGGCGCCATAGTCGAGGCTCGGCGCGAGCCGTTCCATGTGCTCGGCCTTGCCCTCCGCGGAGAGGCGGCCGCGCGAGACGAACCCGTCGAGGTTCTTCTCGACGTTGACCTCGGCGCGCTCGAGCGCGGCGTCGTCGGCCTCGACGATGGTGACGGGAAGCCCCGCGCGCAGCAGCGCCACCGCGATGCCGGCGCCCATGGTGCCGCCGCCGATCACGGCGACGCGCTCGATCTTGCGGGGGCGGGCGTTCTCGAGGCCCGGCACCTTGCTCACGGCGCGCTCGGCGAAGAACACATGGCGCAGCGCCTTGGCCTGGTCGGAGGCGCGCAGCTCCTGGAAGATCTCGCGCTCGCGCTTCATGCCCTCGGCGTAGGGCAGGGCGACGGCGGCCTCGACCGCCTCCAGCGCGCGCAGCGGGCTGTCCTGGCCGCGCGCCGCGCGGGCGAGCCTGGCCCGCTCGGTCTCGAAGAACTTGGGGTCCTTGGGCGCGGGCGCCGGCATCTCGGAGATGCGCGGCAGCGACGCGCCCGCGCGCGCGGTCACGAACTCCCTGGCGCTGGCGAGCAGGTCGCCTTCGGCGACGAGGTCCACCATGCCCGAATCCAGGGCCTCGCGCGCGCCCACCTGGCGTCCGGTCGCGATCAGCTCGGCGGCCTTCTCCACGCCCGCGATGCGCGGCAGGCGCTGGGTACCGCCCGCGCCCGGGATGATGCCCAGGTTGACCTCCGGGAAGCCGACGCGCGCGCGCGCGTCCATCACGCGGTAGTGGCAGGCGAGCGCGATCTCGAACCCGCCGCCGAGCGCAACCCCGTGGATCGCGGCCGCGACCGGCTTGTCGCAGCCCTCGATGGCGGCAATCACCTCGGGCAGGGACGGCGGCTGCGGCGGCTTGCCGAACTCGCGCACGTCGGCGCCGGCGATGAACACGTTGCCGGCGCCCCGGATCACGGCGGCCTCGACGGCAGGATCGGACGATATCCCGGCGACGGCGTCGAGAAGGCCCTGGCGCACCGCCTGGGAGATCGCGTTGACCGGAGGGTTTGCGACGGTGACGACCGCGATTCCCTCCTCGATGGCGACCGTGACCGCCGCGTCGCTTGCTGCTTCCGTCATGTCCCTACCGCTGTTGTAAACCTTCTTGTGACGACGTCCGGGCCTCGCGTCCCGGCATTTGCATTTGCGGGCCTTGCGTCCCGGCGGGTCCCATCCATATCAACGGGCGCGCGCCGCCGCAAGCCGCGCCCTTCACGCGCGGCGCAGGCGCACTATAATCGGGGCAGATCAATCTGCGCGCCACAGGTCGCATGTCCAGGGGAGCACCGATGAGCAAGGCCGACTTCGAAGAACGCATGACCCGGATCGCGAACGCCATCGCCGACCGTCCCGTGGACGCGGCGCTGGCGCGTTTCCTCAACGAGACCTTCGCCGCCGACGGGGCGGAGTTCAAGGCGGTCGAGGCGCTGTGCCGGGAGGGGGAGAAGAACGGCTGGTTGTGCGAGCGCGAGGCGGGCGGCATCCGGTTCGGGCGCGTCGTCAAGCCGGGCGGCGTCGCTGGCAGGTTCTCCGTCGACGTGGTGCGCATGAACAACGTCAAGGGGCCGCACCATATCCACCCCAACGGCGAGATCGGCATGATCATGCCGATCTCGGGCGCGCCCCGGTTCGACGGGGTGGGGCGCGGCTGGTACGTCGATCCGCCGGGCTCCGACCACTGGCCCACGGTCGAGGGCGGCGAGGCCTACGTCCTCTACCTGCTGCCGGACGGCAAGATCGAGTTCACCGGGAAGTAGTGTCGGCATCCGCTTCCGCAACCGTGCCCGTACTCGCATCGGGCCTGGAGCGTTCCAGCGACTTCAGCAGGGTGGCGAGGCTGATCGACTTCAGCGTCGCCACCGCGATCGCGTCGATCTCCCCGGTCACGCGCGCCAGCGCGCGGCCGATGTCGGTGTCGCGCACCTCCGGCGGCAGGTCGGGGGCGTCGGCGTCGATGTCGCCGAACAGGCTGATCACGTCGTAGAGCGAGATACGCTTGACGTTGCCGGTGAAGCGGTAGCCGCCGCCCGCGCCGCGTACCGCTTCGACCAGGCCGGCGCGGCCCATGTCGCGCAGCACTTTGGCGAGATGGTTGGCGGAGATGCCGTAGGTTTCCGCGATTTCGGCGACCGAAACCTGACGCGCGGGGTCGCGCGCGAGTTCGAGCGCGGCCAGGAGCCCGAACAGGGTCGCCTTCTGCAGCTTCACCGGCGCGGTCCCTGCGCATGCTCCTGCCCGAGCGGCATCTCGAGCTGGATGAACGGCCCGCCCGTCATGCCCTGGCTGCGGAAGAACGCCATGTTGAGGGCGTCGTCGCGTGCCAGCATGGTGCGCACCGTGGACATGCCGTTGGCGTGCATCGTCCGGCAGATCGCGTCGAACAGGCGCGTGCCGATGCCGCCCTGGCGGTGCGCCGGGTCGACGCCGATCGCGAATACCCAGCCGCACGGCGGCGAGCCGAACTCCCAGGCGCGCTCCTCGCCGATGATGAAGCCGACCACACGGCCGCCCGCCTCCGCGACCAGGAAGTGGCGCTGGCGGTGAGCGCCGTAGCGCGTGAAGGCGCGGCGCCAGTAGTCGGGCTTGGGAAGGCCGGTGATCGCCGCGTCTATGGCGCTGACGGCGGCGACGTCCTCCGCGCCGGCGGTGCGTATCGTGGCGGGGGGCGGAGCTTTCTGCGGCCCGGAGGCTTCGGGATCGGGGGAGTCGGACATCCGTGCGACCATCGTGGCGCCTCTCGCGTGGTGCCTTTCGTGCTTCGCCGGAACGGCGAGAGCCCTCGGTTTTCGTCGCCTTCCGTTTCGGCCTTGACAGATTGGCCTTCCATGCCTTACTTGTAAATAGGTATTACAGTACTTAATTGCGTTTTTAGTCTCCGCACGATGCGGGCACGCTTCAAACGCAACCCGGAACAGGGCTAGGCTTAGCTCTCAGCGACCCGGCAAGAGGCAACGGCCGAACAAGACGGCCAGCAACCAGACTACGGCAGGTGGAGACCCATGATCGATTTCAGGACCAGCCCCGAGAAATACAAGCACTGGAAGGTCAGCTATGACGGTCCGGTGGCGACCATCGCCATGGACGTGCGCGAGGACGGGGGCCTGAAGCCGGGCTATGCGCTCAAGCTCAACTCTTACGACCTGGGCGTGGACATCGAGCTCTACGACGCGGTCCAGCGGGTGCGCTTCGAGCATCCCGAGGTCGGCGCGGTGGTGCTGACCTCCGCCAAGGACAACGTGTTCTGCGCCGGGGCCAACATCAAGATGCTGGGCCTCTCGGCGCACGCCGAGAAGGTCAACTTCTGCAAGTTCACCAACGAGACCCGCAACGGCATCGAGGACGCGAGCCTGTTCTCGGGCCAGACCTACCTGTGCGCGGTCAACGGCACCGCGGCTGGCGGCGGCTACGAGCTGGCGCTCGCCTGCGAGCACATCATGCTGGTGGACGACAACTCCTCCGCCGTGTCGCTGCCCGAGGTGCCGCTGCTCGCGGTGCTGCCGGGCACCGGCGGCCTTACCCGCGTGGTGGACAAGCGCATGGTGCGCCGCGACCACGCCGACTTCTTCTGTACCCTCACCGAGGGCATCCGCGGCCAGCGCGCGCTCAACTGGAAGCTGGTGGACGAGATCGTGCCGAAGTCCAAGATGGCCGACACGGTCAAGGAGCGCGCCCGGGAATTCGCAGCGAAGTCCGACCGGCCGAAGGGCGCCAAGGGCATCAAGCTCGCCGAACTCAGGCGCGAGACCGCGGGCGACGCCGTCGTTTACGACCACGTCGCCGGCAAGATCGACCGCGCCCGCAACGCGATCGAGATTACGGTGCACGGCCCCAAGGAGGCGGTGCCCCAGGACGCCGCCGCGATCCATGCGCAAGGCGACAGGTTCTGGCCGCTCGCGGTGGCGCGCCAACTCGACGACCTGATCCTCCACCTGCGCACCAACGAGCCCCAGCTCGGCCTGTGGGTGCTCAAGACCCAGGGCGATTCCGACCTTGTGGCCAAGGCCGACGAGGCGCTTGCGAAGAACGCCGGGGACTGGCTGGTGCGCGAGATCACGCTCTATCTCAAGCGCACCTTGAAGCGCATCGACGTCACCTCGCGCTCGATCATCACGCTGGTCGAGCCGGGCAGCTGCTTCGCCGGCCTGCTCGCCGAGCTGCTGCTGGTGGCCGACCGCAGCTTCATGCTCGACGGCACGCTCGAGGGCCACAACCAGCCCGCCAAGATCCGCCTCACCGGTGCCAACTTCGGCCCGTACCCGATGGGCAACGGCCTCACCCGGCTGGAGACCCGCTTCCTCGGCGACAAGGCCGCCCTCGACGCGGTCAAGGCGGAGCAGGGCAAGGACATCGACGCTCGCCAAGCGGAGGAGCTCGGCCTCGTCACCTTCGCGCCCGACGACATCGACTGGGAGGACGAGGTCCGCATCGCCATCGAGGAGCGCGCCTCGCTGTCCCCCGACGCGCTCACCGGCATGGAGGCGAGCTTGCGCTTCGCCGGCCCCGAAACCCTTGAAACCAAGATCTTCGGCCGCCTGTCCGCCTGGCAGAACTGGATATTCCAGCGTCCCAACGCGGTCGGCGCCGAAGGCGCGCTCAAGCTGTTCGGCACCGGCAAGCGCGCCGGCTTCGACATGAACCGCGTCTGATCCAGGTCCAGCGCCCGACCACGACGACCCCCAGCAGGAGACTGCACATGACCGGCATCGACTACGCATCGAAAATCCCCAACAACGTGAACCTGACGGAAGACCAGCGCCTGCAGCGTGCGCTCGAGGCGTGGCAGCCCAAGTTCCTCGACTGGTGGAAGGAGCTGGGGCCCGCCGGTACCGCCGCCTACGACGTCTACCTGCGCACCGCCATCAGCGTAGAGCCGTCGGGCTGGGCGCACTTCGACTTCGTCAAGATGCCCGACTACCGCTGGGGCATCTTCCTCGCGCCCGCCGAGCCCGACCGCAGGGTCAACTTCGGCCAGCACAAGGGCCAGCCCGCCTGGCAGCAGGTGCCGGGCGAGTACCGCGCCGAGCTGCGCCGCCTGATCGTCACCCAGGGCGACACCGAGCCCGCCTCGGTCGAGCAGCAGCGCCGCCTGGGGCTCACCTGCCCGTCGCTCTACGACCTGCGCAACCTCTACCAGGTGAATGTGGAGGAGGGCCGCCACCTGTGGGCGATGGTCTATCTGCTCCACGCCTACTTCGGCCGCGACGGCCGCGAGGAGGCCGAGGCGCTGCTCGAGCGCCACGCGGGCGACCCCGACAAGCCGCGCATCCTGCAGGCGTTCAACGTGGACACGACCGACTGGCTGTCGTTCCACATGTTCACCTACTTCCAGGACCGCGACGGCAAGTTCCAGCTCGCGGCGCTGTCCGAATCGGGCTTCGATCCGTTGTCCCGCACCTGCCGCTTCATGCTGACCGAGGAGGCGCACCACCTGTTCGTGGGCGAGAGCGGCCTGACCCGCATCGTCCAGCGCACCTGTGAGATCATGAAGGAGAATAAGATCTCCGACCCGGCGGAGGTGCGCAAGCACGGCGGCATCGACCTGCCGACGTTCCAGAAGTACCTCAACTTCCACTTCTCGATCTGCCTCGACCTGTTCGGGCAGGAGTTGAGCACCAACGCCGCCAACTACTACACGATGGGCATCAAGGGCCGCTACGGCGAGACCAAGATCGCCGACGACCACATCCTCACCGGCGCCACCTACAAGGTGCCCGAGGTGCAGGGCGACCGCGTGATCGACAAGGACGAGCCGGCGCTGCTCGCCATCAACCAGCGGCTGCGCGACGACTACTACGAGGACAGCCAGCGCGGCGTGGACAACTGGAACAAGATGATCCGCAGCCACGGCATCGACTTCGAGATCACGCTGCCGCATCGCGCCTTCCACCGCAACATCGGCCCGTTCGCCCAGGTGCGGGCGACGCCCGAGGGCAAGATCATCACCCAGGCCGAATGGGACAAGCGCCACGGCGAATGGCTGCCGACCCAGGCGGACCAGGACTACGTCCACTCCCTGATGAAGCCGGTCACGGAGCCCGGCAAATTTGCCAACTACATCGCGCCGCCGCAGCGCGGCATCAACCGCCAGCCGGTCGACTTCGAATACGTGAAGTTCCACTAGGCCTGCCGGGGGTCTATAGTCCGGGCGGCGTCCTCCGGGGCGCCGCCCGTCTTTTTGCACAGGTTCGACCCACGAGGTTGCCATGCGCCGCACCATGCTGATGTCCAAGCTGCACCGGGTCACCGTTACCCATTGCGAGCTCGACTACGAGGGCTCCTGCGCCATCGACGAAACGCTGCTGGAGGCCGCCGACATCCGCCCCTACCAGGCCATCGACATCTACAACGTCACCAACGGCGAGCGGTTCTCGACCTACGCTATCCGGGGCGAGCGGGACAGCGGCATGATCTCGCTCAACGGCGCGGCCGCGCGCAAGGCGCAGGTGGGGGACATCCTGATCGTCGCGGCCTACGCCGGCTTCGAGGAGGCGGAGCTGGCGGACTTCGCCCCGCGTCTCGTCTACGTGGACGCGCGCAACCGCATCCGCGACGCGCGCGGCGCGATCCCGCTCCAGCGCCGCGCCTGAGCTAGTCCTTCTTCCGCGGCATCAGGCTTTCGGCGAGTTCCTCGGTCCACGGCGCGCCGAGGGCGAGGGCCTGGCGCAGCGCGACGAAGTCCACCTCGCGGCCGGTCTCCTTGGTGCCGCGCGCGAAGGCGCGGAAGCCGGCGCGCGCCTCCGTAAGCATGTTGAACGCCATCCAGGAGCGCGAGCTTTCCTTGTTGCGCTGCCACGCGTCGAGCTTGGGCTTGCGCAGCTCCTCGATGGTCTTGAGGGTGCATTCGGGGAAGGTCTCGATCAGCGTCGCGCACAGGCGCTCCACCGCCTCGTCCAGCGGACCGAGGTCGATCTCGCCCTTCGCCAGCAGCGCCTTGCCCTCGGCCAGCGCCGCGCCGGTCCTGGCTTCGCCGAACACGAAGCGGCCCATCTCGTCCACCATGCGGTCGGTGACGACCAGCGGGTTGGGCACGAACCCGCCGTCCACCTTCAGCGCCGGCGCGATCTCCGAGATCATGCCGAGCCGGTAGGCCTTGTGGGCCGAGAACGGCTGGCACAGCACGCCCGCGCTCATCGCGTTCTCGACCCCGATCAGCACCGGCAGGAAGTCGGTCGCGCCCGCGATAGGGGCGGAGCCGTGCTTGGGGCCGGCCTGGCCGAAGCGCGCCATGTCCTGGGCGACGGAGAAGTCGCAGGCCATCCCGATCTCCTGGCCGCCGCCGAGCCGCATGCCGTTGACGCGGCAGACGGTGGGCTTGTCCACCGTCAGGATCGTGGTCACGAGGTCCATGAACAGCCGCATGTACTGGCGGAATTCCTGGGGGTTGCCGGCGTAGTACTCGGCCAGCTCCTGGACGTTGCCGCCGGTGCAGAAGCTGGCGGTGCCTTCCCCCGTCAGCACGATGCAGACCACGTCGCGCGCGAGCGAGGCTTCGCGCAGGGCGAGCGTCGCGCCCTTCATCATGTCCACGGTCAGCGCGTTGAGCTGCTTCGGGTTGTCGAGGATCACCCAGGCGTTGTGGAGCCCCTCCGCCACGCGGCCGTCGGCGCGCCTCGCGGGACGCCTCTCGAGGCGCACGCCGGGCGGCAGCGCCGCGCCGGGCACGAGGTTGTGGTCGGTCAGCTTCCCGGGCCGCTGGGCGCGCGCGACGGAGACGGGGTCGGTGGGCTTGTCTTGGGCGGTCATCTTGGGCGGTTCCCTGTCATCGCTCTTCCTCGTCATGGCCGGGCGAAGGCCCGCCATCCCCCTCGCCCAGTTCTGGGTAGGCTCGGCCTTCGCCTCGCCGACCCTACACAACCCTCTCCCACCAGTGGGGGGAGAGGGGAGGGTGAGGGGGGCGACATCAGCAGTGGCCCTGGAGCCCCTCAGATGACGCCGTTCTCCGCGAGCGTCCTGTACTCCTCGTCGGAGAGGCCGAGGAACTCCCGGAACACGATCTCGTTGTCCTGGCCGATGGTGGGCGCGGCGGCGGTCACCTCGCCGGGCTGTTCCGACAGGTCGAAGCCGGGGAAATAGTAGGCCTGGTAATCGATTTCGGGATGCTTGCGCACGCGCCAGGTCTTGCGGTGGGTGAGCTGCGGGTCCTCGAACAGGTCGGCGCAGGTGTTGACCCTGTAAGCGGGGACCTCGGCGGCCTGCAGCGCGGCCACGGCGTCGTCGGCGTCCCGGGTGCGGGTCCAGGAGGCGACGGCGGCATCGAGCGCGTCGAGGTTGGCGCGGCGCGCCGCGGCGGTAGCGAAGCGCGCGTTGCGGGTCCATTCGGGGTGCTCCGCGACGCCGGCTAGGCGCGCGAACTCGGCGTCGTCCCAGCACGACAGCGCGATCCAGGCGTCGTCCCCCCGGCACGGATAGGCGTTGTGGGGCACCGCGACGGGATCGCGGTTGGACTCGCGCTCCAACACCTTGCCGTTGGCGTGATAGTCGTAGAGCGCGCCCGCGAGGAAGAACGCACCGCACTCGTATTGCGAGACGTCGATGAAGGCGCCCTCGCCGGTGCGCCCGCGCCGGTCGAGGGCGGCAAGGATCAGCGGCGTGCCCACCAGGGCGGCGACGAAGTCGATATAAGGCCCGTAGAGGAGTTGCGGGGAGCCGTCGGCCTCGCCGGTGAGCCCGCAGAAGCCGGCCAGCGCCGAAAGCTGCGAGCCGAACCCGCCGGTGGCCGCGCGCGGGCCCGTCTGGCCCATGTTGCAGGTGGACATGAAGATCAGGTCGGGATTGGTTTTCTTCAGGTCCGCGTGGCCGAGCCCGATGCGGTCGATCACACCGGGCCGCATGTTCTCGATCAGGATGTCCGCCCAGTCCGCGAGCCGGCGCGCGAGCTCGAGCCCGCCCGGCTTCTTCACGTCGATGGTGACATCGTACTTGGAATCGTTGAAGTAGGAGAAGCAGCCGGAGCGGTTGATGCCCTTCACGCCGTTGCGGTAGGGCGGGTACTGCAGCCGGAAGCCGTCGGGGCGGTCGTGGGCCTCGATATGGATCACGGTCGCGCCGTAGTTGGCGAGCAGCTTGCCGATCCAGGGCCCCGCGGCATAGCCGCCGACCTCGATCACCTTGATGCCCTTGAGTGCCTGGGGAAGTGCCGTCATGTCTCGCTCGCGGCGCCTTGTTTGACGAGAGCGTCGATCTCGTTCGTCTTGAAGCCGTAGTCGGTGAGGATCGCGCGCGTCTCCGGCGCGGCGGGGGCGGGGCGCGTCACCGGCAGGCGTTCGCCGTCGGCGACGGCGAAGCCGCCGACGTGGCGTTCGGTGCCGCCGCCGGGTGCCGGCAGATCCGCCCAGAAGCCGCGCGCCGCGAGCTGCGGATCATGGGCGATGTCGGCGACGTTGTTGACCGGATAGCCCAGCATCTCGCGCTCGAACGCCTGTTGCAGGAACTCGGCCTTGGTGACGGTCAGGAAGAAGCGGCCGATCGGCGCTTCCATCGCGTCCACCTGGGCCTGGGTGGTCTGGGTCGAATCGAAGGTCGCCCAGTCGATGTCGGCGAGCGCCCCGAGGTCGGCGCCGGCGTCGCGCATCCAGGCGACCAGCCCTTCGTTGGTGCGCCGCCCGGCGACGCCGCCGTAGATGATGAAGTTGAGGTGGCCGTCCTTGCACGGCCAGAACACGCGGTAGTTGGCGCCGTGGACCGAGCGGCCCGTCATGAAGGCGCCGGCGCGCTTGGCGTTGACGCCGATCATGTCCCAGAACGCGGGCGCGTGGGCGATCGAGGCGATCACCGCGGCCTGGGCCGAGACGTCCACGTGCTGGCCGCGGCCGGTGGCGTTGCGCGCGGTGAGCGCCACCAGCGCGCCCACGGCGGCCTGGCTCGCGGCCCAGGGGTGGGACTGGGGCGCGGTGACGCGCAGCGGCAGGCCACCGGGCTCGCCCGCGAGCGACATGGCGCCGCCCGCCGCCATCATTTCGATGTCGGAGGCGACCCACTCGGCATGGGGGCCGCTGCGCCCGAAAGGCGTGACGGAAACGTGGATGAGCTTGGGATTGGCCGCCCTGAGCGCGTCGATGTCGAACAGCGCGGCGCGCGCGCTGCCGGGGCGGGCAGTCTCGATCAGGAAGTCGGCCGTGGCGGCGAGCCTGAGGAGGGCCGCGCGGCCGGCTTCCGAATCGAGATCGAGAGAGAGAAGGCGCTTGTTGGCGTTGTTGCCGCGCCAGCCGGGGGCGGATATTTCCGCCCCCGGCGGCTCGACCTTTACGACGTCGCAGCCGAGGTCCGCGAGGAGACGACCCGTGAGCCAACCGAGCTCATTCGAACAATCGAGCACACGGTATGGCCCTAGCATCTACGCGTCTCCCCGCCGCCTGCGACTCCGGCGGACTTAGCGGCCGGTGCGGGCCAGCGACAGGACCCAGCCCTTCATGCGCGCGCGCATGTTGGCGATCTGGTCCTTCGTGAAGAAGTCCTCCGGCTTCACGCGATGGACCGGGTATACCGGACGGTGGAAGTCCTGCTCGTAGCCGTAGGGCACGGTGGCGTCGATGCCCATGCCGCCCTCGAACTCGGTATTGGACGCCGTCCACTGCTTGTCGCCGGCGGTCATGCGCTCGGCGGGCATGAACGTCTGGCCGCGTCCGCCCGGGATCGGGTTCAGGATGTCCGTGCGCGGATTCACGCGGGTGGTGAGGCACCACATGATGTCGTCCATGTCGTAGATGTCGGTGTCTTCCGACACGGCGATCACGAGGCGTGCGCCCTGGGAGCACGACAGGATGGCGGTCAGGAAGTTGCGCTGCCAGCCTTCCTCGATCTTGTTGCGCTTCTTCACCTGGATGATCGCCCCGCCCCAGTCGGTCATGCAGTAGGGGATGTGGACGTTCTGGACGATGCCCGGCTGCAGGCGCTCGCACAGGTTGAAGATGGCCGATTCACGCGCCGAGGTGTCGATGTTGGCGTCGTCCGCCGTATGCACGCCGAGCGGGAAGATGATCGGCTTCGCCTCCGGCTTACGCATGGTGATCGCGGTGACGTGGAAGGTCGGCGCGCGATACGCCTTGCCCATGTAGCCGGCCCATTCGGGGTGGAAGAAGTACTTGCCCTGGAGGTTGGCGTCTTCCGACTCCTTGGTCTCGTAGCGCTTGTCGCGCGGATGGAGGTAGCCCTCCAGGACGTATTCGGCGTCGGCCAGCGTGTAGGCGTCGATGGTGCGGCACTTCACGATGCGGATCGGCGAGCCCTGGATGGTGCCGGCGATGCCGACCTCGTCGCAGCCCTTCGGCAGGATCGCGTAGTCGAAGCCCGCGCCGGCCATGAAGGTGCAGGACGGCGGTACGCCGAAGCACATGGTCAGCGGGATCGGCTTGTCGTCGTGGTAGTGCTTGGTCATCACCTGCCACATGTGGGAACCCGGCGAGATCTGGAACGTGCCGACGTTGCCCCAGCGGAAGTTCATGCGGTTGTAGCCAATGTGGCTGCCGCCCTCGAAGTAGTCGCCGATGATGCAGGAGATACCGGAGCCGATGGTGAGCTCGGTCTCCAGCTCGGTATGGCGGATCGCCGTGATCCACTTGTTGACGTCGAGCTGGTCGGTGATGACGTGCTCCTGGACCGGCGCCTCGCTCTGCGGAATCTCCTTGAGCGGGGTGGGGTGGTCCATGGCGTAGGCGACCTTCTTGACGCGGTCGAGAGAGTCGCGCCAGCCGAAGATCTTCTCGACGACGTTGATGTCGCCGAACAGGTTGGTGACGGCGCGCGCGTGCGGCTTGCCCTTCACCTTGTTGAAGAGAATCGGGCAGCCACCGTCGAAGTGCTTCTGCAGGCCGGTGATTTCGAGGTCGGGATCGACTTCCTTGTCGGTCTCGATCACGTCGCCCTGCTCCTTGAGCCACTCAAGGGTAGTGCGAAGTTGAGTGATGTCTTTCTTGACCTTTCCTGCTTCGGGCATGTCTGTATCTCGATCCAGTTCGTGTTGAGGTTGCGAGGGGTGAAAGTTTCTCGGGACGGGCGGCGCCGCGGCGCCGCCCGTCCCGTATCGCTTGCGGTCAGGGCAGGGCCTTGGCCAGCTTGGGGTCGTTCTTGTATTTCGATTCGTCGATGAAGCGACCCATTTTGGACTTGGCGCCGTGCGTGGCCAGGGCGTCGAGGTAGATCTCGTGGATCTTGGGCTCCTGGTTCTCGTATTCGATCTGGTTGCCGCCCTGCTGGACGTTGACGTCCATGCCGAGCCACACCTGGCGCTTCTCGGCGAGCGTCGGATAGCGCAGGCTGCCCATGGCGATGGCGAGGTAGCGCGCGGGCTCCGGCGAGGCGTTGAAGTGCTGGTGGAACATGCCGTCCGGCGGCGCGAACACGACGCCGTGGTCCCAGTCGACCTTCACCAGGTCCTTCTCGATGTCGTACCACAGCAGCGAATAACCCTGGCCGGTCACGCACATCACATGGAAGTCGGCGCCGTGGCGGTGGCCCTTCTTGTAGGTGCCGACCGGCATTTCCGACATGTGGGCGTGGATGGTGCCGTCGGCCAGCGAGAACATGATGTTGGAGCCGCCGGCGCCCCGGTTCTCCCACTTGCGCAGCTCGAAGGTAGAGAGGTCGGGGACGAAGTTGGTCTCCCACATGTGGCGGCCCGGCATCTTCGGGATCAGCTCGCCGTCGCCCGCGAAGTAGTCGGAATCGCCCTCGCGCTCGGGGAACTTGGCGCCGTTGCGGAAGACGAAGTCCTCGTTGCGGTAAAGGTTGATGACGAGCGGCAGGTTGTTGCAGGAGTAGAGGCGGGCGCGCTCGGAGCCGGAGCCGTTGAAGTGCTGGTAGCGGCAGTTGAGCGGCAGGGCGAACAGGCTCTTGGGGCCCCACTCGAAGGTGTGCTTGCGGCCCTCGTAGGTCTCGATCTGGGTCGAGCCGTGGCCGTCGATGACGTAGAACACCTCCTCGAAGATGTGCTGCTGGGGGGTGGTCTTGCCGCCCGCCGGCACGTCGATCACGTACATGGCGAGGAAGTCGCCGCGGCCCTTGAGGTGGGCGAAGGCGCCGTTGACGCCCATCCGGGCCCAGGGCTTGGTCTCGACGGTCTTCATGTCGATGCCGAAGTCCTCGACGATCGGGATGCCCTCGGTCTTGCAGAAGTTCATGTAGGGATCGACCAGGAATTTGTCGTCGGCGAGATCGACGACGGCCTGGTTGATCGAGGCCTCCGCGTTGCGCGAATAGTTGGGAATCACCGACTGCTGTTCGCTAGCCATGAGCGTGTCTCCTTGGATTTAGAGGCTCGAATGCGTTGCCGTGTCGACGCAGGAAACAGCCGCATGGATGGGACATCCGGGCCGCATAAAAAGAAATTCTATGCGCCATGCATCCGCGGTGTCGAGAACCTGCCCCCTGATTTTTGCGATGGGCCCTTTGTTGTTTTTTCCGCCGTTGTTCCCCGCTCTTAACATTTGCCCGGTATAGGTCAATTAGATTTTCCTTATAATATCTATATCGTTTCGATATGGCGGGTTTATGTCTCCGCCGCTCCCTCCGCCAGCGCCTTGAGCCAGTCGGCGCGGCCCTGGACCGCGAGGCGCTGGTGATAGAAGCGCAGCGCGCGCAGCCCGCCCAGCTCCTCGCCGCCGCCGGCCCGGCCGGGGCCGCCGTGGACGCACTGGGGCATGACGATGCCGTGGCCGGTCTGCGACTTGCCGACGCTCTCGTCCACCACCAGCACGCGCCCGTGGGCGCCGCCGATGCCGGCGACCGCGTCGGCGGCGAAGGCGGGGTCGGCGGTGAACACCGAGGCCGCCAGCGAGCCGCCGCCCCGGCGTGCGAGCGCGAAGGCCTGCTCGGCGTCGTCGTAGGGCATCAGGGTCGCGACCGGGCCGAACGCCTCGACCTCGTGGACCGCACGGGCCTCGCCCGGGGAATCGCAGCGTAGCAGGGTGGGCGGCACGAAGCAGGCCTTGGCGGGGTCGGCGCCGCCGGCCGGCTCGAACTTGCCGTCGCCGACGAGCGTGCGGGCCTCGGCCTTGAGCCGGCCGAGGGCCTCCAGCACAGCCGCCTGCTGGGACTTGGAGACCACCGGGCCCATGTGGACCGATTCGTCGCGGGGATCGCCCGTCACCGTCTTGGAAAGCCGCGCGGCGAGGGCCTCGGCGACCGCGTCGGCGATTGGGCGCGGCACGAAGGCGCGGCGGATCGCGGTGCATTTCTGACCGGCCTTCTGGGTCATCTCGCGCGTCACCTCGCGCACGAACAGGTCGAACTCGGCCGAGCCCGGCTTGGCGTCGGGGCCGAGGAGCGAGCTGTTGAGGCTGTCGGCCTCGACGTTGATCCGGGTGGCGGCGGCGACCACGCGGGGATGGCCGCGCAGCGCCGCGGCGGTGTCGGCCGACCCGGTGAAGGCGATGGCGTCCTGGCCGGTGACGTGCTCGGCGAGGTCGCGCGCGCCGCCGCACAGGATCGAGAGCGCGCCCGCCGGCAGCACCCCGGCGTCGATCACGTCCTTGACCATGCGCTGGGAGAGCCAGGCGGTGGCGGTGGCGGGCTTGGCCACCACGGGAACGCCCGAGAGCAGCGCCACGGCGGCCTTCTCCCACAGGCCCCAGGACGGGAAGTTGAAGGCGTTGACGTGAATCGCGACGCCCCTGAGCGGCACCGCCAGATGGGCGGCCTGGAACGCCTCGTCGCGGGCGAGCCGGTCGAGCCGGCCGTCCTTCAGCATGCGCGCGGCGCCGAGCCCTTCGCCCAGGCGCGCGAAGAACTTGACCGTGCCGATGCCGCCGTCGATGTCGATGGCGGCGTCGGTCTTGGTGTTGCCGGAATTGGCCTGGGCGATGGCGAAGTAGTCGTCGCGTCGGGCGGTCAGCACGTCGGCGACGGCCTTGAGCAGGCCCGCGCGCTCGGCGTAGGTGAGGGCGCGCAGGGCGGGGCCGCCGGTGTCGCGGGCGTAGGCGAGGGCAGCGCCGGTGTCGATCCCGGCGGTCGAGGCGCGCGCGAGCTCCGCCCCCGTGACGGGATCGACCAGGGCGGCCCCCGCGTCCGATCCCTCGACCCATTTGCCGCCGACATAACTCGCGAGTTTCATGATTGCACCCCTGTGGACATCCGGTTGGAGGCGGCCCGCGCGCGGGGCCGTTTAGAATGGCGCGCACAGCATAGCGGAACGGCCCGGCGCGGCAACCGTCCACGCCGCACCGATTGACAGCGGCGGCGGGATGGTCGAAACAGAAGCGGAGTCAACACGTCCGGGCGCGAAGCCCGGCGCAGCGGAACGGGATCGCGTATGTCGGGGAGCGGCAGTCAGGCCAACGGCGCGGGCAGCGGTGCGCCGTCCGAGGTGGCCGCGGAGGTGTGCGCCGCCCACGGCAACCGTCCCGACCGGCTGATCGAGATATTCCACGGCATCCAGGCGCGGCTCGGCTGCGTCCCGGCCGACGCGCTCCAGCCGGTCGCCGCGGCGCTCAACCTGTCGCGCGCCGAGGTCTATGGGGTGTTCACCTTCTACCACGACTTCCGTGCAGAGCCGCCCGGGCGCCATATAGTCAAGTTGTGCCGGGCCGAAGCCTGCCAGTCGGTCGGCTGCGAGGCGCTCGCCGCCCATGCCGAGCGGGCGCTCGGCACGAAGTTCGGCACGACGACGCCCGACGGGCGGGTGACGCTGGAGGCGGTCTACTGTCTCGGCGACTGCGCGCTCGGTCCCGCTGCCCTGATCGATGGAAACCTTCATGGACTCTTGGATAACAATAAGTTGAGAAAGTTATTTGAGAATCTTACTTAAGTTATGTCATATCCCGATATTTAGCTTAAAGTTATGCTGTGACCACATTGGAAAACATAACGATTTACGTTCCCGGAGACGCGGCCGCCGTGTCGGTGGGGGCCGACGCCGTGGCGGCCCGCATCGCGGTCGAGGCCGAGGCTCGGGGCGTCTCCGTGCGGATCTTGCGCAACGGCTCGCGCGGGCTCCTGTGGCTCGAGCCGCTGGTGGAGGTGGCGGTGCCGGGCGGCGCCCGCACCGCCTACGGGCCGGTGGCCGAGGACGACGTGGCGGGGCTGTTCGCGGCGGGCTTCCTTGCGGGCAAGGACCATGCGCTGGCGCTCGGGCCCGTCGAGGAGATTCCGGCGTTCCGGCGCCAGAACCGTCTCACCTTCGCCCGTTGCGGCCTCACCGATCCGCTGTCGCTCGACGACTACCGCGCCAACGGAGGCTGCGCGGGGCTGGCGCGCGCCGCCGTCCTGGCGCCCACCGGGATCGTGGCGGAGGTGGCGGAGTCCGGCCTGCGCGGCCGCGGCGGCGCCGGCTTCCCCACCGGCATCAAGTGGAAGACGGTGTCCGAGGCCGTTGCCGACGTCAAATACGTGGTCTGCAACGCCGACGAGGGCGATTCCGGCACCTTCGCCGACCGCATGCTGATCGAGGGCGATCCCCTCACCCTGATCGAGGGCATGGCGATCGCGGCGCTGGCCACCGGGGCGGACCGGGGGTTGATCTATCTGCGCTCAGAATATCCGCATGCGATCAGGGTATTGAGGAGGGCTCTTGAGATTGCACGCGAAGGTGCGCTGCTGGGGCCGGACGTGGCCGGGACGGGTCATGCCTTCGACATCGAGCTGCGCGTCGGCGCCGGAGCCTACATTTGCGGCGAGGAGACCTCGATGCTCGACAGCCTCGAGGGCAAACGCGGCATGGTCCGGGCCAAGCCGCCGATCCCGGCCCTCGAGGGCCTGTTCGGCAGGCCGACCCTGGTCAACAACGTGCTCAGCTTCGCCGCCGTGCCGTGGATCCTGGCGCACGGGGGCGCGGCCTACAAGGCTTACGGGGTGGGGCGCTCGCGCGGCACCCAGCCGTTCCAGCTCGGCGGCAACGTGGCGCGCGGCGGGCTCTACGAGCTGCCGTTCGGGGTCACGCTCGGCGAGCTGGTGAACGATATCGGCGGCGGGACCCGCTCGGGCCGGCCGGTGCGCGCGGTCCAGGTGGGCGGGCCGCTCGGCGCCTACCTGCCGGTGGACCGCTTCGACCTGCCTCTCGACTACGAGGCCTTCGCCGCCGCCGCCGCCATGGTGGGCCACGGCGGTATCGTGGTGTTCGACGACACCGTGGACATGGCGGTCCAGGCCCGCTTCGCCATGGAATTCTGCGCCATCGAGAGCTGCGGCAAGTGTACCCCCTGCCGTATCGGCTCGACCCGCGGTGCAGAGGTGATCGAGCGCATCCGGACGGGGCTGGAGCCCGAAAAAAACCTTAGAATTCTCAACGATCTTTGTGAAATAATGAAGGACGGTTCGCTATGCGCCCTGGGCGGGCTCACGCCATTGCCGGTAACGAGCGCGCTCGCCCATTTCCCCGAGGATTTCAAGCCTTCCCGGCGCCGGGCGGCCGTGTAGAGTCACGAGGGGGCGCGAAGGAGTCGGAGCCATGAGTCTGGTCAAAGAGCCCGATTACGGTACCCCAGCGCGCGAGTCGGATACTTCCGTCACGCTCGAGATCGACGGCCGTTCCGTGACGGTGGCGGCGGGCACCTCCGTGATGCATGCCGCCGCTTCGCTCGGCACCGCGATCCCCAGGCTGTGCGCCACCGACAAGCTGGAGCCGTTCGGCTCGTGCCGCCTGTGCCTGGTCGAGATCGACGGCATGAAGGGCACGCCCGCCTCCTGCACCACGCCGGTGACGCAGGGCATGAAGGTACGCACCCAGACCGAGCGGCTCGCGCGGCTGCGCCGTGGCGTGATGGAGCTCTACATTTCCGACCATCCGCTCGACTGTCTGACCTGCGCCGCCAACGGCGACTGCGAGCTGCAGGACATGGCGGGCGCGGTGGGCCTGCGCGAGGTGCGCTACGGCTACGACGGCGCCAACCACCTCGCGGCCGAGAAGGACCTTTCCAATCCCTACTTCGCCTTCGATCCGGCCAAGTGCATCGTGTGTTCGCGCTGCGTGCGCGCCTGCGAGGAGGTGCAGGGCACGTTCGCGCTCACCATCGACGGGCGCGGCTTCGCCTCCATGGTGGCCTCGGGGGCGGGGGAGAGCTTCTTCGAATCCGAATGCGTCTCGTGCGGGGCCTGCGTGCAGGCCTGCCCGACCGCCACCCTGATGGAAAAGTCCGTGATCGACCACGGCCAACCCGAGCACACGGTGCTCACCACCTGCGCCTATTGCGGGGTGGGCTGCTCGTTCAAGGCGGAGATGCGTGGCGACCAGGTGGTGCGGATGGTGCCCCACAAGGACGGCGGCGCCAACGAGGGCCATTCCTGCGTCAAGGGCCGCTTCGCCTGGGGCTACGCCACCCACCGCGACCGCGTGCGACGCCCGATGGTCCGCGAACGCATCACCGATCCCTGGCGCGAGGTCGATTGGGACGAGGCGATCGCCTTCGCCGCCGCGCGCTTCAGGGACATCCAGGCGCGCCACGGGCGCGGCGCCGTCGGCGGCATCACGTCGTCGCGCTGCACCAACGAGGAAGTCTACGTCGTCCAGAAGATGGTGCGCGCGGCGTTCGGCAACAACAACGTCGATACCTGCGCGCGCGTGTGCCATTCGCCCACCGGCTACGGCCTCAAGACCACCTTCGGCACCTCGGCCGGGACGCAGACCTTCCGGTCGGTCGAGAAGGCCGACGTCATCATGGTGATCGGCGCCAACCCGACCGACGCGCACCCGGTGTTCGCCTCGCGCATGAAGCGCCGGCTGCGCGCGGGCGCCAGGCTGATCATCGTGGACCCGCGCCGCATCGACCTCGTGAAAACCCCGCATATCGAGGCTTCCCACCACCTGCAGCTGCGGCCGGGGACCAACGTCGCGGTGGTCAACGCGCTCGCCCACGTGGTGGTGACCGAGGGGTTGGTGGACCGGAAATTCGTGGCCGAACGCTGCGAGCCGGCCGATTTCGCGGCCTGGGAAAATTTCATTTCGGAGCCCAGAAACTCCCCGGAAGCCCTCGAAGAAACCACCGGCGTCCCCGCCGCCGAGGTGCGCGCCGCGGCCCGGCTCTACGCCACCGGCGGCAATGGCGCGATCTATTATGGCCTCGGCGTCACCGAGCACTCCCAGGGCTCGACCATGGTCATGGCGATGGCCAACCTGTGCATGGCGACCGGCAACATCGGCCGCGAGGGTGTCGGCCTCAACCCGCTGCGCGGCCAGAACAACGTCCAGGGCTCGTGCGACATGGGCTCGTTCCCCCACGAGTTCTCGGGCTACCGCCACGTCTCCGACGACGCCGTGCGCCAGGTGTTCGAGGGCCTGTGGAACACCCACCTCGATCCCGAGCCTGGCCTGCGCATCCCCAACATGCTGAACGCGGCGCTGGAAGGCACCTTCCGCGGCCTGTTCGTCCAGGGCGAGGACATCGCCCAGTCCGACCCCAACACCAAGCACGTGACCGAGGCGCTGGAGGCGATGGAGTGCGTCGTGGTCCAGGACCTGTTCCTGAACGAGACCGCGGCCTACGCCCATGTGTTCCTGCCCGGCACCTCGTTCCTCGAGAAGGACGGCACCTTCACCAACGCCGAGCGCCGCATCAACCGGGTGCGCCCGGCGATGGCGCCCCGGCAGGGCCTGTCCGAATGGGAGACAGTGTGCCGGCTCGCCGCCGCGATGGGCTATCCCATGGGCTACGGCTCGGCCGCCGAGATCATGGACGAGATCGCCTGCGTGACCCCCACCTTCAAGGGCGTCAGCTTCGAGAAGCTCGACCGGCTGGGCTCGGTCCAGTGGCCGTGCAACGACGCCGCCCCCGCGGGCACCCCGATCATGCACATCGGCAAGTTCGTGCGCGGCAAGGGCCGCTTCATGCTGACCGAATACGTGCCGACCGAGGAACGCAGCAACCGGGAGTTCCCGCTGCTGCTGACCACCGGGCGCATCCTCAGCCAGTACAACGTCGGCGCCCAGACCCGGCGCACCGAGAACACCCGCTGGCACGAGAAGGACGTGCTGGAGATTCACCCCGCCGACGCCGAGGCGCGCGGCATCGGGGACGGCGACCTGGTGCTGCTGGCCTCGCGCATCGGCGCGACCACGCTGCACGCCGTCGTCACCGACCGGGTGCCGGCCGGGGTGGTCTACACCACCTTCCACTATCCGGTGACGGGCGCCAACGTGATCACGACCGAGCATTCCGACTGGGCCACCAACTGCCCGGAATACAAGGTCACGGCGGTCCAGGTGGTGCGCTCCAACATGCCGTCCGGCTGGCAGCAGGAGTGGGCCGAGCGCGAGGTCGAGCACAAGCGCGTGGCGGCGGCGCCCGCCGCGGAATGACGGTGGCGACCGCCAAATCCACGACGGGAGCGGCAGCAGCGGCCGCCGGGCCGGCGGCGCGCGCGGTGGCGGACGCCGACCGGGCCTCGGTGCCGGTCCGGGTGACGGTCCCCGCGGGGCGGGGCGGCGCCCCGGAGCCGCGCGAGTGGCGGCTCGCCGAGGAAACCCCGGTCAATCTCGCCTACGACGGTGTCCCTTACGCGGTGATGATGGCGACCCCCCGCGACCTTGAGGATTTCGCCCGCGGCTTCTCTCTGGCGGAGGGCGTGCTGGCGTCCCCGGCGATGATCCGCGCGGTTGCGGTAACGGAGGTGGAGGGCGGCTTCGTCGCCAATGTCGAAACCGTGCCGGGCGCGGAGATTGCGCGCGACCGCCAGGCGCGCGCCCTCGAGGGGCGCACGGGCTGCGGCGTCTGTGGCCTCGAGCGGCTCGACCAGGTGGTGCGCGACGTGCGCCCCGTGCATGGTCCGGCGCCCGCGCGGGAGGCCATCGCCCGGGCCTTCGCCGAGCTGCCCGGCCGGCAGGAGATGAACCGCCTCAACCATTCGGTCCATGCGGCGGCCTGGGCCGAGCCCTCGGGCGCGATCCGGCTGGTGCGCGAGGACGTGGGCCGCCATACCGCCCTCGACAAGCTGATCGGCGCGATGGCGGCGGCCGGCGTCGATCCCGCTGCCGGATTCTGCGTGATGACGTCGCGCTGCTCGTTCGAGCTGGTACAGAAGGCAGCGGCGGTCGGGATTGCGTGCCTCGCCACCGTCTCGGCGCCGACCGCGCTCGCGCTCGACCTCGCCGGCCGCGCCGGCATGACCCTGGCCGCGCTGTCGCCCGACGGCGTGGTGCTGTTCGAAACCCGATTCTGACGAGCTTTCTGCAACATGGCGCTTTCCGACATCGTCCGCATGGCCAACCAGATCTCGGACTTCTTCGCGGCCTATCCGCACGAGACGGCGGTGAAGGAGACCGCCAACCACATCCGCAATTTCTGGGATCCGCGCATGCGCAAGCAGCTGTTCGACCATCTGGCCGTGGGTGGCGAGGGACTCCGGCCGGTGGCGCGTGAGGCTGCCCAGGCCCTTCTCGAAAAGGCCTGAATCCCCGGGATTCCGGGGCCAGGCCACGCGTGTGGACGTATGGCGCGGTTGCGTGTATAAGCCCGCAAGCTCGAATAGTGGATTCGCAACAAGGCCCGTAAGAAAGCGACAAGTAGGAAGACGTTAATGCCCGATATTCAGCTCAAGGTCGCGGCGATCAAGGAACTGACCCCGAAGATCAAGATGTTCGAACTGGTGTCGCCGACCGGCGGCGCGCTGCCCCCCTTCGAGGCGGGCGCCCACATCGACATCAAGACCGGCGCCGGCGTGGTGCGGTCCTACTCGCTGGCCAACGATCCCAAGGAACGCCACCGCTACGTCACCGCGGTCCTCAAGGAGCCCCAGAGCAAGGGCGGCTCTAAGTGGATGCATGAGAACGTCGAGGTCGGCGACACCCTGACGGCCACGGAGCCGCTCCAGAATTTCCCGCTGGCGCCCGACGCGAAGAAGAGCGTCCTGCTCGCGGGCGGTATCGGCATCACCCCGATCCTGGCGATGGGCTATCACCTGCGCGACACGGGCACCCCGGCGAAGATGCACTACTGCACCCGCGCGCCGGAAGAGACCGCCTTCATGGACGAGGTCAAGGCGGTATTCGGCGACGGGGTCAGCTTCTACTTCGACGGCGGCGATCCCTCCAAAGGCATCAATCTCGCGGAGACCTTCAAGGGCTACGAGGAAGGCACCCACCTCTACGTCTGCGGTCCGGCCGGCCTCCTGCGCGCGGTGCGCGAGGCGACCGCCCACTGGCCCGAGCACGCCGTCCATTTCGAGCTGTTCACCTCCGCCCGCACGGACGAGGAGCTGGCCGAGATCGCCGCGCGCCCGGCGGGCGAGTTCGAGGTCGAGTTGGCCCAGTCCGGCGTGACGCTCACGATCCCGGCCGACCGTACCATCCTCGACGTGCTGATCGAGGAGGGCTACGGCGTGCCCTACGCCTGCGAGGAAGGCTGGTGCGGCGCCTGCCAGATCGCGCTGCTGGGCGGCAAGGCCGACCACCGCGACGAAATCCTGAGCGACGCGGAGAAGGAGGCCAACACCAAAATCCAGGTGTGCGTCTCGCGCGCCATGCCGGGCGAGAAACTGATCCTCGATCTTTAAATCCGTTTAATTCGTTGGACGTCATGGCCGGGCTCGATCCGGCCACCCATGACGTCTCACCCCTCGGCGGCGCGCCACGACCAGGCGCCATTCGCGAGATTCTCGGTGACCACGCCGCGCATCATCTCGCGCACTGCGGCGGTGGCCTTGGAAGCCGGCCGCTTGGCCGAATAGACCAGGTACATCTGGCGCGACAGCGCCGGCTGCTCGAAGCGGCGCGCGGTGAGGCGCCCTTCCTCCACCTCGCGCTTGACCGAGCCGAACGGCAGGATGGCGTAGCCGACGCCTTTGATCACCATTTCCTTCATCGCGGTCACCGAATCGATCTCGAGCACCACGTCGAGATCGATGCCTCTCGCGCCGGCGGCGGCCTCGACCAGAGAGCGCAGGCCGGAAGAGGCGCTCGGCAGGATCATCGGCAGCGCGCCGATGTCGTCGAGGGCGGCCGTCTCCGGCTTGTCCGCGTCCTTGCCCGGACCGATCAGGCACAGGTCTTCTATCAATAGCGGCTCGCACACCAGCCCCTGCACCGCCGAGGGATTGTAGGAGAAGGCGAGGTCGAGGCGGTCGTTCTCGACCCATTCCATCAGGTCCTCGCTCATGGCATCGACGATGGCGAGCGCGACGCTGGGGTATTCCCTACGGCACCGTTCCACCAGCTGGGTGGCGAGGATCAGGTTGAGGGTAGGGGTCAGGCCGACCGCGATCTTGCCGCGCGGAGGGCCGGCGAGGTCGGCCACCGACAGCCGAGCGCGCTCCAGTTGGCGCAGGATGATCTGGGCATGCTCGCGCAGCAGCAGGCCGGCCTCTGTCGGGATCACGCCGCGCGAATGGCGGTCGAGCAGCTTGACGCCGAGCTCCTCCTCGAGCTTGCGGATCTGCAGGCCCAGCGCCGGTTGGGCCACGTGCAGATAGGCCGCGGCCTTGGAGAAGCTGCGGAGCTCGACGATGCGCAGGAAGTAGCGAAGCTGGCGGATAGTCATTTTTCGCCCGCACTCTAGCCTGACTATAACGATAATGTCTATCTGGGCCATTGGTGATCGGGACTCGAAATCGCCTCCGAATGCGGGGACAATGCCGCCAATCAATGCGCTCCGCCGCCGTGGGCGATGCCGGGGCATCGGAAGGGAGAACGGCATGGCATCCGACACCACCACTCTCAGCAACGAGCGACCGCCGGTTCATGCCGGCCTCCTGATCGAGGGCGCCTGGACGGAGGGTTCGGAACGGATGGACGTGCGCAATCCGGCCCATCCCTCAGAACTGGTCGGCACTGCGGTCCGCGCCACGGAGGCGGACGTGGATGCCGCCGTGGCGGCCGCCAAGGCGGCGCAGCCCGCCTGGGCGGCGAAGGGCTACCGGGCTCGTGCCGCCGTCATCGCCGAGGCCCTCAAGCGGCTCGAGACCGACATCGACGCGCGCGCGCTGCTCTATAGCCGCGAGAATGGCAAGACCCTGGCCGAGGCCAAGGGCGAGCTGATGAGCGTGTTCATGCGCCAGCGCCTCACGCTGGAGCTGGTGGACGAGATCGAGCAGGAGCGGGTGCTGACCGACGACAACGGCCGCACCTTCGTGACCCATATCCCCTACGGTGTGGTGGTTTCCATCGTGCCCTGGAACGCGCCAGTGCCGCTCGCCTTCATGCAAATCGTTCCGGCGCTGCTGGCCGGCAACGCGGTGATCGTGAAACCGCCGGAGACCTGCCCGCTCGCGCTCACCCGCAGCGTCGAGATGATCGCCGACCTGTTCCCGCCGGGACTCCTCGGCCTTGTCACGGGCCTGCCGGCGGAGATCGGCGACCGCCTCACCGGCCATCCCGATGTCGGCAAGGTGGCCTTCACGGGCTCGATCCCGTCGGCGCGCCACATCGCGGCCAACGCGGCCCAGACCATCAAGGGCATCACGCTGGAGCTCGGCGGCAACGACCCGGCGATCCTGCTCGACGACGTGGACCTGTCGGACAAAACCATGAACCAGATGGCCTCGGTGGTGTTCCGCATGTCGGGCCAGGTCTGCATGGCGATCAAGCGGGTCTACGTGCCGTCCCGGATCAAGGATCGCTTTGTGGACGCCTTCGCCAAGGCCGCCGACAAGGTGGTGGTGGGCGATGGCATCCGGCCCAAGGTCACGATGGGTCCGCTGCATCAGGAGAAGGGGCTGCTGCGCGGACGCAACCTCGTGGAGGACGCGGAGACGCGCGGCGCGAGCGTGCTCAGGCTCGGCAGGATCGACGACATGGAGACCTTCCGGGAAGGTTATTTCATGCAGCCGACCATCGTCATGGACATTCCCGACGACGCGCCGCTGATGACGGAGGAGCAGTTCTGCCCGGCGCTGCCGGTTGCCGTCTACGACGACCTCGACGAGGCGGTCGCGCGCGCCAACGGCACCGTCTACGGCCTCGGCGGCTCGGTATGGAGCAAGGACGTGGACCGTGCCCTCGCGGTCGCGCGCCGCGTCGAATCGGGCACGGTTTGGGTCAACACCCACGGCACCCAGGCCATCAACCGGCGCGCGCCCTACGGCGGCATCAAGCAGTCCGGCATCGGGCGGCGCGCGGGGGTCGAGGGGATGCACGAGTACCTGCAGCTCCAGACCATCACCAGCTACGAGGCCTGACCGCGCGTCGGGAGACTTGGAGTACGGCGAGAAGCTCTCAAGGGCCACGCCAGGAACCGCCCCGCGCCGCGGGGCCCAACAGGAGAGGTCAATGAAGACGTCACGCATCATGGGAGCAATGGCGGCGGCCGGGCTCGCCGGGGCCGTCCTGGCCACGGGCGACGCGCGCGCCGACGCGGTGGCAGATTTCTACAAGGGCAAGACCGTCACCATCTTGATCGGCTACGACACGGGCGGCGGCTACGACCAGTACGCGCGCGTGCTCGCGCGTCATTACGACCGCCATATTCCGGGCCGTCCCAGCGTGGTGCCGCGCAACATGACCGGCGCCGGCTCCATCGTCGCTGCCAACGCGGTCTATAACTCGCTGCCTCAGGATGGCACCAACATCGCCGCGGTCGGCCGTGGCATCGCCATGGAACCGTTGTTCGGCCGCCAGGGGCCGCAGTTCGAGGGCACCAAGATCAACTGGATCGGTTCCATGAACAACGAGGTCTCGGTGTGCGTCGTGTGGCACGAGGCCAAGGCGCCGCGCATCCAGGACGCGATGACGAAGGAGCTGATCATCGGTGGCACCGCACAGGGTTCTGACGGGGTCGATTTCCCGATCATCCTCAACAACGTTCTCGGCACCAAGTTCCGGCTGATCACGGGCTACCCCGGCGGCTCGTCGCAGATGCTCGCGATGGAGCGGCGCGAGATCGACGGCCGCTGCGGCTGGTCGTGGTCCTCGATCAAGGCGACCCGGCCCAACTGGATCCGTGACAAGCAGATCGACGTGACCCTCCAGATCGCGCTCAAGGGCGATCCCGACCTCGACAAGCAGGGCGTGCCGCTGGTCATGAACCTCGCCAAGGACGACCGCGACCGCCAGATCCTGCGCCTGATCTTCGCGCGCCAGACCATGGGCCGGCCGTTCATGGCGGGACCAGGCGTGCCGGCCGAGCGCGTCGCCGCGCTGCGCGCCGCCTTCGACGCCACCATGAAGGACCCGGCGTTTCTGGCGGACGCGGAGAAGGGCAAGATGGACATCGACCCGGTTTCCGGGCAGGAGGTCCAGGACCTCGTGGCCGAGCTCTACAAGACGCCCAAGGAGCTGGTCGAGGAGGCGGCCCGCGCCACGGCGCGCACCGACCGCACCACGATCACCGAACGCAAGGCGGATGAGTCCAAGAAGAAGTAGCGCCTTTTTCTCCGGCGCCGTCCGCGCGGACGGCGCCGGACGCTGAACCGGGGGCCCCATCGTCGATGGGGCCCTTTCGGTTTTTTTCGTGATTTCAGGATATTGCCGGGAGGTTTGGAGAAGAAGAAGGAAGATACCCGAGGGCAGATCGTTCGAATTATTATGTTTTTGTTTTTCGCCGGGATTTTGGTTATAAGCGGTGCGCCTGCCTCTCATAACCGCGTGCCATGGAGCCGTCCGGGCGGCGGCCCGGATGCGAACGATACGTTTTCGCCTTGCACGCCTGCCGGGGCATGTTTGAATTTCGGTCGTGCCGCGCCTCCGCGCGCCGGCCCCAACCCAGGAAAGCCGGATGCAAGGTCCGGCTGCCGATACTCAGGAGAGAGCTGAAAGTGGCGACAGACACAGCATCCGCGAAGAAGGGCGCCTACAAAGAGTACAGCGCGCCGCATCAGGACCTCCGCGAATGGCTCGATCGCGTGGACAACATGGGCGAACTGCTCAAGATCGACGGGGCCGACTGGAACCTCGAGATCGGCGCCGTCGCCGAGATGGTCTATCACGAGACCCCCGACAATCCCCCGGCGCTGCTGTTCGACAACATTCCCGGCTATCCCAAGGGCTTCCGCATCCTGTCGGGCATGACCAACTCGATCAAGCGGCTGGCGCTGACCCTCGGCTTCCCCGAGCCCAGCGGGGCCATGGACGTGGTGCGCTGGTACCGCGACCGCATGAAGGATTTCGAGCCGATCCCGTCGCGCTTCGTCAACACCGGCCCGATCCTTGAGAACGTGGACCGCGACGAGGACGTGGACCTGCTCAAGTTCCCGGTGCCGCTGCTCCATGAGCTCGACGGCGGCCGCTACATCGGCACCGGCGACGTGGTCATCATGAAGGATCCGGACTCCGACTGGGTCAACTGCGGCACCTACCGCGTGATGATCCACGACAAGAACACGGTCGGCCTGTGGATGAGCCCGGGCAAGCACGGCCGCCTGATCCGCGAGAAGTACTTCAAGCAGGGCAAGCCGTGCCCCGTTGCCATCAGCGTCGGCCACGACCCGCTGATGTTCCTCGCTGCCGGCAACGAGATCCAGTACGGCGTCTCCGAGTTCGCCTATGCGGCGGGCCATCGCGGCGCGCCGTTCGACATGATCAAGTCGGAACTGCATGGCCTGCCGGTGCCGGCCTATGGCGAAATCTGCATCGAGGGCGAGATCGTCCCCGACGACGAGCGGCCCGAGGGCCCGTTCGGCGAATGGACCGGGTACTATGCCTCCTCCGTGCGCGAGGACCCTGTGGTGAAGGTCAAGCGCGTCTATTACCGCAACAACCCGATCATCACCATGGCGCGGCCCGGCCGCCCGCCGTCCGACTACACGCTCTCCAAGAGCGTCATCAAGTCGGCGCTGGTGTGGGACCAGGTCGAGGGCGCGGGCCTGCCCGGCGTGCAGGGCGTGTGGTGCCACCAGAACGGCGGCGGTCGCCTGTTCAACGTGATCTCGATCAAGAATTCCTACCCGGGCCATTCGCGTCAGGCGGGGCAGCTGTGCTGCAACGTCCATGCCGGCAACTACCTGGGCCGCTGGGTGGTCGTGGTGGACGAGGACATCGATCCGTCCAACCTGTGGGACGTGACCTGGGCGATGGCCTCGCGTTGCGATCCGATCGAGGACATCGACATCACCCGCCGCGCCTGGTCGGGCGCGCTCGATCCGCGCAAGCGGGCGGGCGATAACTTCAACTCCCGCGCGATCGTCGACGCCTGCCGTCCGTTCGAGTGGAGGAGCGAATTCCCGCCGGTCGCGGAGTCCTCGCCCGAGCTCGCGGCGAAGACCCTCGATAAGTGGAAGCATTTGCTGAGCAAGTAAACCGTGTCGGCAAGGGCGCCCCGCAAGGGCGCCCTTGCTCCTTGCGTTCGCGCGTCGCGTCCTGACGCCCCGAGGGGCAGCCCCGGCGGCGCCTTTATTGCACCAGGGGAGCTCATGCGCCGCCCCGGCAAACCCCAGCCTTCATTATTCAGGCAGATTTTCGGCCTGCCGTTCTGGGCCTTCGTCGCGGTCGCGGCGGCGGCCGGCATCGCCACCTGGGAGATCAAGGGACCGGCTCAGGTCGAGGCGGCCCTGCGCGGCGACCTCGACCTGCTCCTGTTCCTGCTGCCCCGGGTGCTGGGGGGTATGCTGCTCGCGGGACTCGTCCAGGTGGTGCTGCCGCCCGAGGTGGTGTCGCGCTGGGTGGGGGAGAACTCCGGCCTGCGCGGCCTCGTGATCGCGACCGTGGTGGGCGCACTCACGCCGGGCGGCCCCATGACCTCCTTCCCGATCGTGGTCGCGTTCTACATGTCCGGGGCCGATCGCGGGGCGCTGGTGGCCTATATCACGGCATGGTCGTTGCTCGGCTTCCAGCGGTTCCTGGTCTGGGAGCTGCCGCTGCTCGGGCCGGAGATCAGCCTGTTCCGCATCCTCGTCGTGTTCTGGATGCCGGTTCTGGCCGGCCTGATCGCAAGGCGCCTGCCGTTCGGCCCGGAGACCGTTCCGCCCTCGGAAAGGGAGGGCCGCTGACGTGGACCTGCCCGCCTTCGACGTTTCGCTGGTGCTGATCTGGGGGCTGGTTGTCGTGCTCGCATACCTCGCGTGGCGGCGCGGCGAAGGCCGGTTGCAGCGGGGGCTGCGGCGCGGCATCGACATCTTCCTCGTCAACGGCCCGCGCATCGTCGTGGCGCTGCTGGCCGCCGGCTTCGTCGCCTACCTGCTGCCGGAAGGCGTGATCGCCCAGTGGCTCGGCGCGGAAGCGGGCTGGCGCGGCATCCTGATCGGCTGCCTGGTGGGGCCGTTCTTCCCCGGTGGGCCGCTCGTCATCTTCCCGGTGCTGGTGGCGCTGCTCAAGGCCGGGGCGGGGGTGCCGGCGGTGTTCGCGTTCCTGACCGCCGCCTCGCTATGGGGCGTGCATCGCATCCTCATGTTCGAGCTGCCGATGATGGGGTCGCGCTTCACCGCCAACCGCATGATCTCCTCGCTGCTGCTGCCGCCGCTCGCGGGCTTCGTCACCGGCGCCGCAATGCAGGTGCTGGGCATCGCCTCGTAAGGGCCGATTTTATCTCAAGTCTTTGATCCGATTTGGATTTGGTGCCTTGCCCGGGGCGTCGGGGCCGGTTATCGTTCCGGTGGAGGCATAACAAGAAAGCCCAAGATATAGCTTCAACAGGGATGGCGGCAAACAGGGCGCCATCCATCCAACGGGAGATAATGATGACGATTCGCTACAGTTTCGCCGCGCTGGCGGCCGGCGTCCTTGCCGCGGGCTTCCTGATGGCGCCGGCGCCGGCCGCGGCCGACCCCGTGGCCGACTTCTACAAGGGCAAGCGGATGGAGATGCTGATCGGCTACTCCTCCGGCGGCGGCTACGACACCTACGCGCGCGTGGTCGCGCGCCACTGGCCGCGCCTGATCCCCGCCCAGCCCACCATGACGCCGCGCAACGTGCCGGGCGCGGGTTCGATGCGGCTGATGAACGAGATGTACAACACCCGGCCCAAGGACGGCACCGCAGTCGCGACCGTCAGCCGCGGCATCGTCCACGAGGAGTTGTGGGGCAACCAGGGCGTCCAGTTTAGGGCCAACGAGATGCACTGGATCGGCAGCGCCAATAACGAGGTGAGCGTGTGTGCGTTCTGGAAGACCGCGCCCGCCGCCACCGTCAACGACCTGCTCAACAACGAGCTGGTGGTGGGCGGCACCGGGCCGGGCGCCGACACCGACGCCTTTCCGCAGGTGATGAACAACGTGTTCGGCAGCAAGCTCAAGCTGGTGACTGGCTACCCCGGCGGCAACGACATCAACTTCGCGATCGAGCGCGGCGAGGTCCAGGGACGTTGCGGCTGGTCGTGGTCGTCGGTGGTGGCCACGCGCGCCCAGTGGCTGAAGAACAAGGACATCCTGATCCCGATCCAGATGGCGCTGACCAAGCACGCGGACCTGGCGGACGTGCCGCTGGTGATGGACCTCGCGCGCAACGAGCGCGAGAAGCAGCTTCTGACCCTGGTGTTCGCGCGCCAGACCATGGGGCGTCCGTTCCTCACCACCGATCAAGTGCCGGCCGAGCGCGTCGCGATGCTGCGCAAGACCTTCATGCAGCTGATGGAGGACAAGCAGTTCCTGGCGGAAACCGAGAAGGCGCGCCTCGAGATCACCCCGGTTTCGGGTGAGGAGGTCCAGCAGCTCGTCTCCAGTCTGTTCCAGTTCCCGAAGGACGTGATCGAAGCCTCCAGGCTCGCCGCCAGCGACGCCGCACGCACCCAGGTGGTGAAGGCGGTGGTGCCGGAGGTGACGGTGACGGCGCGGGTCGCAGCCGTGCAGCGCGGCGGCGAGCGTGTCCAGTGGCAAGGCGACACCGCCAAGGGCCGCGTCAACCTCGACGGCAAGACCGAGGTGACCGTCGCCGGCAACAAGGCTACGGGCGCCGACCTGAAGGAAGGCATGACCTGCGACTTCAAGATTCTCGGCGTAGAGACGGCGCTGGCGATCGCCTGCAAGTAACCGTGTCGCGCGGGGCCTTTCCGCGCTCTCGCGGAAGGGCCCCGCAATCTTGCCGGGCAGGTACGGGACGGAGCGCGAACATCGCCGCGAAGTGCCAGAAAAGTAACGTTTTCATGGCTTAAAGCTGTTGCATGTTGGGCGCCTCCCTGCCAAATTTCAAAACGTCGGCGGCCTGCCCGGAGGCTGCCCGGACGATGCGCGCAGCCGCGCGTCGTGCAATCAAGATGGCCCATCGCGCGTTTGTTCGGAATGGCGGGCGCGCGATCCGAAGAAGCTCCGGGACGGAGGGGGGCTGCCCTTGAAGCGTCGCGCCGGCTCTCGCGGGCCGGTCGGACCGGGGATTTTCCCTGGAGAAAGTTGACAATGGCTGGACGCTGGTGCGCGGCCGGCCGAGCAGGAGGATGCGCCTGCCCGGAAGGGGCAGGCCGTAACGGATAGAGGACTGTATGGCAACGACCACCAAGCCCACCGGCGCCCAGAAACCATTTCGCAAGCCGATCCCGACCCCCAAGAAGCCGAAGCTGAAGACTGCCGGGGCCGGCCGTTTCAATTCCGACGTCATCGTCGACATGCTGCACATGTACGACATGCCGTACGCCTCGCTGAACCCGGGCGCGAGCTACCGCGGCCTGCACGACAGCATGGTGAACTACGGCGGCAACTGGCCGTACATGATGCTCTGCACCCACGAGGAGACTGCGGTCCAGATCGCCCACGGCTATTCCCGCGCCACCAACAAGCCGATGGTGGCGATCGTCCACAACCTGGTCGGCCTGCTGCATTCGAACATGGCGATCTACTACGCCTACATCGACCGCGCGCCGATCTTCATCATCGGCGCCACCGGCCCGCTGAACGAGACCAAGCGGCGCCCGAAGATCGACTGGATCCACACGGCCAACGGCCAGGGCGCGGCGATCCGCGAATACGTCAAGTTCGACGCCCAGCCGGCCACCGTGGATGGCGTCCCCGAAGCCTTCGCGCGCGCCTATTCGGTGATGATGACCCAGCCCACCGGGCCGATCTACATGTGCTACGACGCGTGGCTCCAGGAGGAGAAGCTCGAGCACAAGGTCGAGCTGCCGCCGCCGTCGGCGGTCAAGGTGCCGTCCAAGATGGCGCCCGACCCGGAAACCCTGCGCAAGGCGGCCGAGATGCTGGTCGCTGCCAAGTTTCCGATGCTGTTGGCCGAGTTCGCGGGCCGCTCCGAGGACGGCTACAACGCGCTCGTCGATCTCGCCGACACCCTGCACTGCGCGGTCTATGACCTCGACACGCGCTGCAACTTCCCCGGCACCCACCCCTACAATATGTCGATGATCGACGACGTGCTGAAATCGGTGGACCTCGTGGTCGGCCTCGACGCCCAGGACTGGGAGCGCCCGACCACGCGTCTGATTTCCGCCACCCGCACGCGCGAAAGCAAGATGGCGAAAGGGTGCAAGTTCATCGACATCGGCTTTGGCGAACTCAAGATCTCGGGCTGGTCGCTCGACTACCAGCGCATGATGAACTTCGACTTGCGCATCCTCGGCGATACCGACATTGCGATCCCGATGCTCACCAAGATGTGCAAGGAGATCATCGCCAAGAGCTCCGGCCTTAAGTCGAAGCTCGAGGCGCGCGGCAAGAAGCTCGCCCAGATCCACGCGAAGAAGCGGGCGGAATGGCGCAAGGTGGGTCTCGACTCGAAGATGCGCAAGATGAGCCCGATCCCGCACGCGGTGCTCGCGACGGAAATCTGGGAAGTCATCAAGGAGCACGACTGGGTACTGACCGCGAGCACGCTCGAGGACTGGACCCGGCGCATCTGGGACTTCGATGCCCACCACCGTCACCCGGGCAAGTCGATGGGCACCTCGACCCAGATCGGCACCTCGCTCGGCGTGGCCCTCGCCAACCGCGACAAGGGGCGGCTCGTGGTGGACATCCAGCCCGACGGCGACCTCATGTTCGACGCCGGCGCGCTGTGGATCGCGGCCAAGCACAACATTCCGATGCTGATCGTGATGTACAACAACCGCGCCTACTACAACGACTGGGAACACCAGATCCGCATGGCGCGGCTGCGCAAGACCGACGAAAAGAGGGCGCATATCGGTATGGACCTGTGCGATCCGGACCCGGACTTCGCCGGCCTCGCCCGCGCGATGGGCTGGTACGCCGAGGGTCCGATCGACCGCTGCGAGGACATCCAGCCGGCGTTGCGCCGCGCGATCGAGCGGGTGCGTGCCGGCCAGCCGGCGCTCGTGGACACGATCACCCAGCGTCGCGACGCGTGGAACCAGTAGCGGCATAGCGGTACGTCGGACGGCAAGGCCCGCGGAGCATTGGCCATATGCGTAGATTGGTCGTAGGCATGTCGGGTGCGTCGGGTGCCATTTACGGCATCCGCTTCCTCGAGGTTCTCAGCAAGGCCGAGGACATCGAGGTGCACCTGATCCTGTCGGCTTCCGCGGGCCAGACCATCGTGGACGAAACCGACTGGACGGTGTCGGACGTCAAAGCGCTCGCCGACGTGGTCTACAACAACCGGGACATCGGGGCGTCGCTGTCGAGCGGCTCCTATCGCCACGACGGGATGATCGTGGCTCCGTGCTCGGTCAAGACCCTGTCCGGGATCGTCAATTCCTACGACGACAACCTGCTGACACGCGCGGCCGACGTGTCGCTCAAGGAGAAGCGGCGCGTCGTGCTGCTGGTGCGGGAGACGCCCCTGCACCTCGGCCATATCGAACTCATGGGACGGGCGGCGAGCTACGGTGCCGTCGTCATGCCGCCCGTTCCGGCCTTCTATCATCGTCCTCAGACGTTGGACGACGTGATTAACCAGACAGTGGGCAAGGCACTGGATCTTTTCGACATTCCCCACCGGCTGTTCCGGAGGTGGAAGGAGTCGAACAACGGGGGAGGGACGACCGGCTGAGCCGCGGGCTCGGCTTTTAACCGGCATCGATCTGCACAACAACGGCGGGCGATGCATCACTCACCACTCGCAAACAGGTGGGGTGACATGGATTATCTGATGCTGATGG
This sequence comes from Alphaproteobacteria bacterium, assembly GCA_050485485.1. GTDB lineage: Bacteria > Pseudomonadota > Alphaproteobacteria > SMXQ01 > SMXQ01 > WHSO01. The sequence goes on from JBJHBM010000001.1 coordinate 125,427, forward strand.
CGACGAGCGCCGGCGATGCCCTTGCAATCATCGGTGAGCCCTCGCGCCTCTTCTTCCTGTTCAGCGGTGTCGTCATCGGCCTCGTGCTGGGCGTCATCCCCGGTCTCGGCGGTCTCGTCGGCCTCGCGCTCCTGCTTCCCTTCACATTCGACATGGACAGATATGCGGCCTTCGCGTTCCTTCTCGGAATGGGGGCCGTCACGACGACGTCGGATACCATACCGGCAGTGCTGTTCGGCGTGCCCGGCACGACGGGATCGGCCGCGACCATCCTCGACGGTCACCCCCTGGCGCGCCAAGGCCATGCTGGGCGCGCTTTCGGCGCGGCCTATTCGGCCTCCCTGCTGGGCGGCCTCCTGGGCGCGCTCCTGCTCGCGGTGTCGATCCCGATCCTGCGGCCGGTGATGCTCTATCTCGGCTCGCCGGAGCTGCTGTCGTTCTCGGTGTTCGGACTGTCGATGGTGGCGGTGCTGTCGGGTTCCTCGCCGATGCGCGGCATCGGCGCGGCCTGCCTCGGCCTCCTGATCGCCATGGTCGGCTCAGACCCGCAGACCGGCACCCTGCGCTGGACGCTGGATTCCCTCTACCTGTGGGACGGTCTGCCGCTGGTGCCCGTCACCATCGGCCTGTTCGCGCTGCCGGAGCTCGCGGACATGGCGATCAACCGGACCTCGATCGCGCGCGACGCGAAGAGCGTGAAGTTCGACACCCGTACCGGCCAGTGGCAGGGGGTGCGCGACACGCTCAACAACTGGTGGCTGGTAGTGCGCGTCGCCTGGCTCGGTGCCTCGCTCGGCGCGATCCCGGGCCTCGGCTCCTCGATCGTGGACTGGGTCTCCTACGGTCACGCGGCCCGGACCGAGCCGCGCGCGGAGGAAACCTTCGGCAAGGGCGACATTCGCGGCGTGATCGCGCCCGAATCGTGCAACAACGCCAAGGAAGGCGGATCCCTGGTGCCGACCATCGCCTTCGGCGTGCCGGGCTCGGCCTCTATGGCGATCCTGCTCGGCGCGTTCCTGATCCACGGCCTGGTTCCGGGCCCGGACATGCTGACCAAGCACCTCGACGTCACCTATTCGATGGTGTGGTCGATCGCCATCGCCAACGTGCTCGGCGCCGGCATCTGTTTCATGTTCTCGGACCAGTTCGCGAAGCTCGCGCTGCTGCGCTACTCGATCATCATGCCGCTGGTCCTGTGCGTGGTGTTCGTGGGCGCGTACCAGGGCTCGCGGCAATGGGGCGATATCTACGCCCTGCTGGTGTTCGGTACCGTCGGCTGGGTGATGAAGCGCCTGCGCTGGCCGCGTCCGCCGGTAATCCTCGGTGTCGTGCTGGGCGGAATCGTGGAACGCTACATGTTCATCTCTGTGGAGCGTTACGGCACCGAGTGGATTTTCCCGACGAGCCTGGAGAGCGTCCGCTGGGTCGTACTGATCATGTTCGCGCTCTCGATCTACGGCCTTCTGCGCCCGCTGATCAAGGAGTACAAATACGCCGGCGGCGTCGGCGGGATGCTCCGAAGCATGGAGCCGTCGAAGCCCCACTTCGACGCTCAGACGCTGATGTACCTCTTCTTCATCGGCGTGTTCGGCTACATGATGTACGAGGCGTCCGGCTGGAACTACGACGCCAGGATCATCCCAAACATCGTGGGCTATTTCGGCCTCACCATCCTGGCGATCAGCCTGCTCAACCATACCTTCAAGAGCGTCGAGATCACCGCCGCCCAGAGGGCCGAGCAGGCGGACGAGAGCGCCATGGGCCGGCTCAAGCGCAGCATGCATCTCGACATCTCGGTGATGGGGCCGCAGATGCCGAAGAGGCTGCTCGCGCTCAGGGCGATCGGCTATCTCGGGTGGCTGTTCTCATTCCTGCTGTCCACGGCGCTGATCGGCATGATTCCGTCGCTGTTCCTGCTGGTGGTCGCCTACATGAAGATCGAAGGGCGGGAATCGTGGAAGCTGACGCTGTCCTGCGCGTTCGGCCTCATGTTGTTTTCGATCGTCCTGTTCGACAAGCTCCTGGCCCTGCCGTGGCCGCAGACGGAGTTCGGCGATCTCTACCTGATGTTCGATCAGGCGGTGCTGCAACCCCTGACCTACTGGGTCGAGGTGCAGATGGGCTGGCGGGATCCTTGATCCCGGGCCTGGTCCCGTGCGCGACGAGGGCGGGAGCGATGCTCCCGCCCTCTTTTTACGTCCGTTCGCGTCGTGCGGGGAGGGGCTCTCAGGGATGCTCGATCTGGGTGAACCACTCGGTCGGCAGTTCGCGACCGAGGCCGGCCTCGCGCGCCTTGCGGTAGGCAAGGCCGCCGACCACGGTGAATTGATAGCCGATGCCGGAATAGTTGAGGAAGCAGGTGGCCTCGCGGTCGTTCGTCCGGCCGGCCACCCGGCCGGTGACGAGGTCGGCAAGCTCGGCCATGGATTTCTCGTCCAGGCACGCGTCGGGGGCATGGACGCCCTTGCGATCCTCGGCGAGCTCGACTCCCTGGGTGCGCACCACGAGGGGCGCGTTGTCGCGCAGATGCACGGCGCGGCGCGCGCAGGCCGCGACCGCCTCGGGCGCGATCTCGGCCGGCTTGATGGACGAATAATGCACGCCCTCCCGCACATGGTTGTGGCCGATCACGGGATCGAGGGCATTGGTGGCGCAGGCGACGATATCGGCGTCGCGGACCACCGCTTCGACGCTCGCCGCCGCGGCGACCTCGATCCCGAGCCGTGCCGTCATGTCGCGGGCGAAGGCGGCGCGATGGGCGGGGTTGGGGCTGTAGCACACCAGCCTTTCGAGCGGCCGTACGGCGGCCATCGCCATTGCCTGCGCGCCGGCCTGCCAGCCCGAGCCGATCACCGCCGCCACCCGGGCGTCGGCGCGCGCCATGTGGCGGGCCGCGATGCCGTTGGTGGCGCCGACCCGCATCCGCTGGACCACGCCGTCCGGGAAGATCGCGAGCGGCTCGCCGTTCTCCGTGGAGAACAGCAGCACGAGCCCGACGTAGCGTCCGCCGGGCGCGGCCGGCACCTTCTCGCGCCGGGTCGAGCCCGCGACCTCGCGCCAGCCGATGATGTCGGAATTGAGCCGGATGGAGGCGAATCCCGACGGCGCATGGACGCCGTCCATGCTCTTGAGGGCGTAGACGGTGCCCGGATCGCGGGCGGGGGCGACGATCTCGGCCCGGCCCCGATTGCCCCCGCGTCCTTCGGCGAGATCGCGGTAGCCCTCCTCGAGAACGGCGATACACTCCGGCATGGCGAGCACGCGGTCGAGCTCGTCGTTGCTGAATATCCAGGTCATGGAAGTTCCCGCCTGTAGGGACGCCTACGGATGCACCGTCTCGGTGAACCAGTCGGTGGGCAAGGCGTGGCCGATGCCGCGTTCGACCGCGCGCTTGTAGATGACCGAGCCAGCCGCCGCGAACTGGTAGCCGAGGCCGAGGTTGTTCAGGAAGCAGGTGACCTCGTCCTGGCCGCCGCGGCCTTGGGCGCGGCCGACGATCAGGTCGGGCAGGGTGGGAAATTTCCCGAAATCGAGCTTGTTGGCGGCATTCCAGCCCTTTTCCTTGCTCTCCTCCTGGAACGGCGCACCCTCGGCCACCACGATGATGGGCGCGGTATCATGGGTGTGCACCGCCACCCGGTTGGCGGCGAGGATCGCGGCCGGCTCGACCTCCGGCTTCTTGATGGAGGAGACGTGCATTCCCGGTGCGATCCACTCCTTGAAGAATACCGGGTCGATGGAATTGGTACCGCACATGGCGACGTCGGCGCCGCGCACCGCTTCTTCGGGATGGGCGACCGGACGGATGTCGACGCCGACCACCTCGCTCATGCGGACGGCGAAAGCCTCGCGGTTGTCCTTGTTGGGGGAGAATACCCGGATTTCCTCGAAGTCGCGCACTGCGCAGGCCGCGGTGAGCTGCGTCTCCGCCTGCCAGCCCGAGCCGAGCAGCCCGAGCACGCGCGAATCCTCGCGCGCCATGTACTTGACGCCGAGCCCGTTGGTGGCGCCAACGCGGATATGCTGCAGCACGCCGTCCGGGAAGATCGCGAGCGGCTCGCCGTTGGCGGTCGAGAACAGCAGCACCAGCCCGACGTAGCGGTCGCCGGGCGCCGCCGGCACCTTCACGCGGCGCTGGGCGTTGCCGATCACCGGGTTGGTAACGATGTCGGAGTTGATGCGGATCGCGCCGACGCCGAGCGCCGGCACCACCCCGTCCATCGACTTGAGACCGTAGATCGCATCGGGCGCATAGGAGGTGGGGGCGATGCAGTCGGAGCGCTGGCGCGTGATGCCGCGCCCGTGGGCCAACTCCTTGTAGGCCTCCTCCAGCGCTGCGATGCAGTCCGGCATGGTGAGCAGGGTTTCGACGTCGTCGTTGGACAGGATCAGGGTCATGGGGCCTCCCGTAGGGCTGTCGTTGAACCGCCGCGGCCGTTGTTCCGGGCGGGCAAGGAAAAGGGCGGAGCCGTCCCGCGTCGGCCCCGCCCTTGTTATAGCAGGCTATGAACGCCCGTGCTTACTTGCAATCGATGGTGACGGGCTCGTTGTCGCCGCCCGGCTTGTAGTCGATCTCGCACGCCATGCCCGCCTTGAGGGCCTCCCGGGCTCCGGGCTTGCCGCCGATGGTGATCTTGGTGCGCGCGGCCGAGATCTTGGACTTGACGTCGTTGGCGCCGTGCTTGAAGGCGATCTCCCGCCCGTCCGGCGACACGGCGGACAGGGCGGTGGCCACCTTGCTGGCGGGCGGCACGATATTCAGGATATCCGCGACCATGGCGACGATTTCCGGCGGCTGGTCAAGGGCCTCGCGCACTTTGCGCGCGAGCTCTTCGCCGTAGAGCGGGTCGACCGGCCGGTCGGCCTTGATCGCCTGGGCCTGCAGCTCGGAGTCTTCCATCGCCTTGCGATAGGCCTCGACGAGGGTTTTGGCGCGGTCGGCCGGAATGCCCGGAGGGCCGGCCGTGAAGCGTGCGATCTCTGCCTGGGAGCCGACCAGCGCGACCACCGCCTTGGCGTTGCGCTCGGTCACGATCTCGGAAAGCAGCGGTACGCCCGGGGCCGCCTTGCCGCCGATCTGGGCGATGTAGCGGCCGTAGCCGTTCTTCACGAACAGCTCGGCCGAGGACTGGGAGCCGACGGAGGCGTCGATCTCGCCCCGGCGCATGGCCAGCTCCGCGTCGGTGCCGTCGTAGCCAAGGATCAGCTTCATGTTCCAGCCGAGCACCTTGGACAGCATCATGGTGTCGTTGTAGGCTGAAGAGCCGACGCCCGCCGAGGCAAAGCGGACGGGCGCCCTGGCCGTCCTGAGGTCGTCGAGGGTCTTGAGGTCGGTCTGCGCCGCGGCCATGATGACGCGCGGGTCGCTCGCGGCCTTGCCGATCCAGGTCATCTTGGCGAGGTCGAAGCGCACGCCCTGGCGCCCCAGAAGCTGGGAGAAGATCAGCCCGGTGTTGAAGGTGCCGATGGTCTCGCCGTCGGGCTTCGCGGCATAGAGCAGGTTGGCGCCGATGATATGGCCGGCACCCGGCACGTTGCGCACGACGAAGGTCGAGCCGGGCAGGTGGTTCTGCATGTATCTGGCCACCAGGCGGCCGTAGAAGTCGTAGCCGCCGCCCGCCGCCGTTGCCACCACGTAGGTGACGTTCTTGCCCTTGTAGTAGTCGGCACCGTCGGCCGCTGCGGCCGCGCCCGCGAGCAGGGTAGCCCCGGCGGCGACCGCCGCGCCCAGGCGGAGGCTTCTCGTAAGTTTCGGTGTCATGGGACATGTCCTTTCAAGAGAGGACCGGATTCCGTCGGGCCCGGATGGCGCAGGAGCGAAGCGGTGGCTTCTGGGCCGCACCATAGGCTACGCAAACTCGGTACGAGACGTGGCCGGCGGGTAGCAGGAAAGCATGCGAAGCGATGAGACGGTCCTCGGGGCTTCGCGCCTCCCGATCACAGTCGCCTTCGCCGTAGATGTTGGTAGGCGCAGGCAAAAAGGCAAGAACCACCCCCGGGATGGTGATGCTTCGGCTGCGGCACGCCCCGGGGACGGATTCGAAACGTCTCGCGGGTACGAAAAGGGGCGGGCCCGCAAGAGCCCGCCCCCCAACGACGGCTATGCCGCGTTACTTGCAGGAGACCGTGGTGGCCTTGCCGCCATCGCCCTGCACGTCGCAGGTCATGCCGTCCTGAAGCTGGTCGCGCTTGGCGGCCTGGCCCTTGATGGTGACCTGGGTGCCGGAGTTGGAGATGGCGAACTCCTGGCCGCCGACGCTGATCTGGCGGCCTTCGTTCATGACCTGAATCTTGCCCGACGCGGCATGGGCGCTCGCGATCAGGCCGACGGCGAACACGGACGTGAGAAGAGCACTGGTGATCTTCATTTGATAATCCTTTCGAGACCCCACTCCCGACGGTGGACGACCTCCCGTGATGGGAAGGGGTGAGATCGTTTCATTTGTGAAGGTGCCGGGCCCTTGCGGGCGAGGCCTCCCGCCGGTACGCATCTCCTTCTGATTTGTGCGTGCCCGGTCGTGAAGGATATTGCGCCACTTTTTCGTTATTCGCAAGTAGCTCGAGTCATAGAACAATTATGTAAAACAGTAAGTTAAGATTATTACTTCAAGCGATTTGTCATAATATGTCTGGCGCCTATCGCAGAAAAAAAGAGGCGGGCCGTAAGGCCCGCCTCTCCACATCGGAAATCCGATGTTACTTGCAGGCGATCGCGCTGGCCTCGCCCTCGCCGGTGATCTGGCAGTCCATGCCGGACTTCAGGTCGCCGCGGCCGGCGGGATTGCCGCCGATGGTGATCTGGGTACGCGATGCGGACACGGTGTAGGTCTTGCCGCCCGCTACAACCTCGCGGCCTTCATTCTTGACCTCGATCTTGGCCGCCATGGCGCCGCTCGACACCAGCATGGCCGCGGCGAAAACCGAAGATACAAGAGCAGTGGAAATCTTCATTTTGGTCGTCCTTTTGAAGCCCCTGCCCAGGGCAGGGGGACAGTTTTGGAGCATGTAGGCTCAGGCCTTTGCGAGGCTCGGCCTCCCCCCGGGCGTTTGCCGTTTTTGATTATCGGGCGCCCGGTCGGTGAGATATTGCGCCTTCTCCAAGCCCTCCGCAAGCGGGATTATGGGAATGCCGAAAGCCTTAACATACCGTTTTACAGGGACTTTTTTGGACGCCCCTGGGAACTTATGGGAAGGTGCCGGCCCGGCCAGCGCCTCTCTCGGACATCGCCGGCCCGGCCGGCCTGTTTCAATCCGGCCGCAGCCAGGTATCGACCACATAGGTGGTCACGAACCCCTCGAACAGGATCTGCTGCAGCAGGACGGAGATGATGCCGTACATCACGACCCATGACCCGGCGGTGAGGATCGCCGCGAGCTTCCAGCTCTCGCGCGCATAGTAGCGCAGGAACGCGAGCATGAAGATCGGGTAGCCGAGCCAGAAGCCGAACAGCAGCACGAGCCCGATCAGGGAGAAGAAGTAGCCGAACAGCAGCGCCTCGCGCTTGTTGCGGCTGCGCGCGGTCGTGCTCGGGTCCTCCACCAGGGTCTGGAGCTGCGTGCCTTCGGCGACGTCCATGCGGACCTTGCCTCCGGTGCGCTCCATGATCTCGGCCATGTAGCGCTCGAAGCTGGTGCGCGGGTCGATCTTGCCGCCCTGCTTGTGGTAGTTGTGCACGTCGAGCACGAGCTGGAGCAGGGTGAGTCCCATGCCCGGTATGCCGATCACGTAGGGCAGGAAGTTGGCGGGCCAGGAATAGCCGTGGGCGATCAGCACCATGCCCGCGAAGATGGCGAACATGAGCATGGTAAAGAGCGTGCGTCCGTGAAGCAGGGCCTGCAGCACGGTGGGCTTACGCTCCGCGCCGTCGGTGCGGGGATCAGATGACATGGCCGAGCTCCTTCTGGCTGTCCCTGTAGCCGCGGAAGATTGCATAGGCGATGGTGACCGAGATTAGCCCCATCAGGACGAGCGAAAGCGGGCGGGCGAAGAAGTCCCAGCCCCACAGCGCCCAGGCCTTGTGGAGCGAATCCTCGGCGATCGAGCCGAGCACGATGCCGATGGCGAAGGGCGGGCGCGGCCAGTCGTACTTGAGAAGGCCGTAGCCGATCACGCTCAGGATCGCGAGCAGGACCAGGTTCTCCCACTGGCCCTTGGCCAGCAGCACGCCGAACACCACCACCACCAGCACGAACGGGATCATGATGCCGCCGCGCAGGAAGGTGAGGAACGCCACCCAGCGGGTGATGAACAGCAGGATGATGACGGCGATGATGTTGGAGATCACCAGCGCCCAGATCAGGATCCACACGAGGTCGAGCTGCTGGGTCAGCATCATCGGTCCGGGCTGGATGCCGAGGATCAGGAACGCGCCGAGCAGGATCGCCATGCCGGAGGAGCCGGGCACGCCGAAGAACAGGGTGGGGAGCAGCGAGCCGCCCTCCTTGGAGTTGGTGGCCGATTCCGGCGCGATTACGCCGCGCACGTCGCCCTTGCCGAAGGTCTCCGGGTTGCGGCAGCTTTGGACCGCGTGGCCGTAGCAGATCCACGCCGCCGCCGAGCCGCCGAGGCCCGGCAGGATGCCGATGAACGCCCCGATCATGGAGCACCGGAACATCAGCCACATGTGGCGGAAGGTCTCCATCATGCCCTTCCACTGGGCCCGCACGCCGGTATCGGCCATGTCGCGGGAGATTGCCGAGATCGCGCCGCCCTTGACCCCGAGGTGGATCATCTCCGGCACCGCGAACAGCGCGAGGACCGCGGTGATCAGGTCGACGCCGTCCCACAGGAACAGGAAATCTCCCGAGTAGCGCGCGATGCCGGTCTGTGGGTCCATGCCGACGAATGCCAGCATCATGCCGTAGAGGCCCACCACGATGCCCTTGAAGATGGCAGAGCCCGACACGAAGGCGACGAAGGTGATGCCGAGCAGGGCGAGGAAGAAGAATTCGGCGGGCGAGAACTTGAGCACGATCGGCTCAATCACGGGGATCAGCACCGCCAGCACCGCGGCGCCGAGGATGCCCCCTATGCCTGAGGCCATCAGGCTCGCGCCGAGCGCCATGCCTGCCTGGCCCTTCTGCGCCAGCGGGTAGCCGTCGACGATGGTGGCGGCGTCGTCGCCGGTGCCCGGCACCCCGAACATGATCGACGATATCTGCCCCGCCGTCCCGGTGACGGCGTGCATGGACAGCAGGAACACCGCGCCCGCGATCATTTCCTGTCCGAACACAAACGGGATCATTATCGCGATCGCAAGTCTTCCGCCGAGTCCGGGCACGGCCCCGAAGAAGATGCCGATACAGGTGCCGAAGATCATCATCCACAGCACGTACGGCGATGTCATCAAATGCACGAGCGTGCCAAAGATCACATCTATGGACATCGTCCATTGTCCCCCAATTGTATAGCCTCGCCCGACACAAAACGGGCGGCGGGGCGAAAGTCGCCCGCGCCGCCCGCGTGTCGTTATCAGTTCATTCGCGCTGTTTTTATCATGCGCGTTTCATTTTCAGGTCAGGCCTTAACGTTCTCGAACCCCTGGGCGTTTTCCAGCTGTTCGAACCAGTCGAAGCCCATTTTCTTGATGATGCGGCTGTTGATGACGACGACCCGCGCTTCGTTCTTCGGATCGGCGTTGACGCGCTGATGGATGACGTAGGGTGGGACATAGACGAAGTCGCCTTCCTTCCACTCGAACTTCTTGGGCTCCTTCTCCCAGTCCCACTCGAATTCGTCCTTGCAGTCGAAGATCACGTCCCAGTGGAGATCGTAGCCGCGGCCTTCGACCACGTACATGATCTCCTCGGTCAGGTGGCGACTCTTGCCGGTGGACTTGCCGGGCTCGATGAACTGCATGTAGGCGTCGATGCACATCTCCGCCGTGCCCATCTTCTCGTGGATGATGTGCTTGATGAGGCCGTCGGGCGAGCGCTCCATCGGCATCTCGTGGGCCTTCACCACTTTCTTGGCCTTGGTCTTGTACTGCTGGCGGAAGGCCGCCGATTCCTTGAGGTTCTCGAGGTAGAACGAGCAGTTCTTGTCGCTGCGCGCCTTGGCTTTTTCGTCTGCGAACGCCATCTGACTGGTCTCTCCCTTGCTTCGGCCGCGGGCGGCCGAGTCCTTAGTCTTTCCCGATGCGGTTACAGGTTGGTGGGCGGGGTCCAGCTCTCCTGGCCCGGCGCGGGGGTCTTCGGCGGATACTCCACCATCTTCTGGAACAGCATGTGCATGAACAGGAACAGCGGCTTCGCCTTCATGATGAGCACCGCCGCGAATTCCTTGGGATCGTCATTGAAATGCTGGTGGACGCAGCCGTTCTCGACGATGCAGGCGTCGCCCGCGCTCCAGGGATAGCTGATGCCGTCATGGACGTCGTGCCCGTTGCCCTTGAGGACGAAGAACACGGCGGAGTTCATGTGGCCGTGCTTCTGGCCGTGGCCGCCGGGGGAATAGCAGTCCAGGTGGCATTCGATCGACTGGGCGATCTCGACCGCCTGCGGGTTGACGATCTTCTTGCCGTAGTTCTGGGGGCCGCCCTTCCATTTCCAGTCGCCGTGCGAGTAGATGCGGGGCTGGGCGTAGAGGCTCTTGTAGACCTCGCCGTAGGTGCCCTCGAGCGCGCGCACGAAGGTGCGCTTCTTCTGCCAGCGCTCCCACACCACTTCCTTGCCTTCGTTGTGGCCGGGCTCGCCCGGTTTCACGTAGGTATCGGTCTCTTTCTGGCTGATTGTCTCGTCAGGCACGTCGCGTACTCCATGGAATGGCCACAAAGCATAATATCGTATGCCATGCGGGGATGTCGAACCGGGCGGGGCGAGGCTTGGCGATCTTGATATTATGCGCGGCCGCCGGACGGAAAGCCGACTCATAGCCCATTCCGTCGGTGCCCGCCATAGGGATTGAGCGCGGCGTGCGGCGCGATCGGCCGCGCTTTGCAAGGGCTTCGGCATCGGTTATGAGCCTTTCCGACCCGGTGTCCCGCACGGGGTGCCGCCTGCCGACCCGGAGAACCGATGGCCGATACCGATTCCCCCAATCCGGACACGTCCGGCGGCCGCGCCCGGCCCCTGTCGGGGCGGGCCGCCGTGGGCATCTACGGCACTGCCTTCTTCAGCCTGTCGATGGTGCCGATGTCCTCGGTGCTGGTGCCGCTGTGGATGGTGTCGCTCGGCGCCACCCCGCTGATGATCGGGATCGCCATCGGCATGCGCTCGTTTCTGCCCCTGCTGCTCTCGATTCACGGTGGGGTTTTGATGGACCGGCTGGGCGCGCGCCGGGTCACGCTCGCGGTGGCGGCGGTGACGGTGCTGCTGTTCCCGGCCTATCCGCTGATGCCCTGGTTCCTCGCTATCGTCGTGCTGCAGTCTGTCTTCGGCCTCACCCAGGGGCTGTGCTGGGTCGGCTCGCAGACCTTCTACGGCAACCAGATGCGCGGCAACGCGGGCGCCGCCGGCCGGTTGGTGTTCTTCTCCAACGGCGGCTGCTTCGCCGGGCCCCTGATCCTGGGCGCGGTAACCGAGCATCTCGGTGCCCACGCGGGATTCGGCCTCTTGTGCCTGTGGGCGGCGGCGATGGTGCTGTTCACCCTGCTGGTGCCCGAGACGCCTGGCACCGCGGCCGGGGAAGGGGAGCGGTGCACCGGCGCTTCCGGCTGGCGGGCCCTGGTGCCGCGCCTCGCCGATTACCGTTCGGCCATCGCGCTGTGCGTGGTGCCGGTGGTCATGATGGTGATGGTATTCACCTTCATTCGCATCGCCAACGCGAGCGTGCAGACCTCGTTCTATGTGGTGTACCTGGGCGAGATCCGCATGGGCGAGACCCTGATCGGCGCGCTGCTCGGCGTCACCAACCTGGTCGCCACCCTGACGCCGCCGCTGATTCAGCCGCTCGAGCGCCGCATTCCGGCGCTGTGGGTGCTGGTCGGGGCGACCGTCGCCACCATCGTGTTCATGGGGATCACGCCGCTGCTCACCTCGTTTTGGCTGCTGCTGCTGGCGGGCGCGCTCTACGGCGCGGGCGTGGGGCTCGGTTTCCCCAACCTTTTGATTCTGCTGTCGCGCGCGATCCCGGCCGGGGAGCAGGGCAAGAGCGTGGGGCTGCGCACCTCGGTCAACCGCGCGGCCTCGCTGGTGGTGCCGGTGGTGATGGGGGCGGTGGCCGAGGCCTTCGGAATCGGGCCGAGCTTCGCCGTGGTGGCGGTGGCGCTGCTGGCCGCGACCGCGGTCACGACCCAGTGGGTGGCGCGCCATCCGGGGCTCGCAGGAATCACCCGGACCACCCGGTAAAAACTCTAAAAATCCCCCCCTAAATCCGAGGTTAATCTCCTTGCCAGCGGGGGGTGCGGTTGTTACCGTCGACCCGTTTCCGGCGGGGCCGAGGGAGGCAGGCGCGACGCCGCCGGGAAGCGCAAGGGGGTCCCCTCACGAGACAGGTCCGGGTCAACCGGGCGAACGGCCTGCTGGGCGCACCCGCACGTGGCGCGGGCGCGCAGGGAGAACGGAGCTCGACCGCGTGCCAAGGCCCGATGCCAGGTTCGCAGCCCTGAGGACGCGCCTGCGCGGGCCGGCGCGGCGCCTCCGCGCCGCCCTCGCCGCGCCGTTCGTCGAGCGCCAGGTCCTGATCCGCGCCGACGGCCGGGTCCGGGCCGCGACCCTGGGGCCCCGCCTGCAGGCCGTCCTGCTCGTCCTTGCGGTCGCGACCGGCGCGTGGCTGGTCCACGCCTCGGTGGCGCGCATCGAGAGCGAGGGCGCGATCGCCGCCAAGGACCGCGAGATCGGCGCCCTCAAGCTCGCCTTCCGTAGCCTGCGCAACGACGTCGACCGCTCCGAGGCGCGCCTCAAGGCGCTGGCGCGCACCCTCGAGGCCAAGCACGCCCACCTGGTCGCCCTGCTCGGGCCCGAGGCCCTCGGCCCCGACGCCGCCCGCACCCTCGGCCTCGCGGAGGGCGACGACGCCCGTGCCCGCATCCAGGCGACCCGCAGCGAGCTCCTGGCCCAGCTCGGCGCCCTCGAGCTGGTGATGGAGGGGACCGCGCGCGCCGAGGGGCGCGACGACCGCGCCCGCGCCGCCGTGGAGGAGCGCCTGCGCCTCGGCGCCGCCGAGCGCACCCGCCTCGACCGCGACCGGCGCGAGCTGATCGCGCGCCTCGAGGCGCTGGAGGAGCGCCTCGCCGCCCTCAACCTGTCCCAGCGCGGCGTCGCCGCCCGCATGGCCGAGCGCACCGGCGACCAGGACGGGCGCATCAAGGAACTGATCGCCTCGGCCGGCGTCAACGTCGATGCCCTGCTCGCGCGCCTCGCCGTCGAGCCCGGCGGCGGCGCCGGTGGCCCCTTCATCGCCGCCGACGCGGCGACGCCCGCGGCGCGCGCCGTGCCCGCCAGCATCGGCAGCCTCGACCGCCACCTCGAAGACCTCGGCAACGTCCGCAAGCTCGCGCGCATCCTGCCGCTGGCCGCGCCCTCGGACCATTTCTACGTCTCCAGCACCTTCGGCAAGCGGCGCGACCCGCTCAACGGCCGCTGGGCGGCCCATTACGGCGTCGATCTCGCCGGCGTCCACCGCTCGCCGGTCCTCGCCACCGCGCCGGGCACCGTCACCTATGTCGGCTGGAACGGCAATTACGGCCGCATGGTGGAGATCGACCACGGCATGGGCATCCGCACCCGCTACGCGCATCTCCACCGCATCCTCGTCAACGGGGGCCAGCAGGTGGACCTGCGCGACAAGGTGGGGGAGATGGGCTCGACCGGCCGCTCCTCCGGCACTCATGTCCATTACGAGGTGCTGGTCAACGGCCAGCCCAGGGACCCGGTCAGGTTCATGCAGGCAGGTGAACATGTTCTCAAAGGATTCTAAGGGCAGCACGTCGGACGGGCGCGACCGCGTGCCGTCCATCATCAGCACGAGCCTGCGCATCGTCGGCGACCTCGTCTCGGACGGCGACGTCCAGGTGGACGGCATGATCGAGGGCGACGTCAAGGCGCGCTCCGTCACCGTCAGCGAAGGCGCCGCCGTGCGCGGCCAGATCGCCGCCGATAAGGTCTGCATCCGCGGCGAGGTCCACGGCCAGGTGACGGCGGGGAACGTGGAGCTCGGGCGGACCTGCCGCGTGATCGGCGACATCGTGCATCAAAGCCTGAGCATCGAGGCGGGGGCCTTCCTGGAAGGCTATTGCCGCCATCCCGACCGGCCCGCGCCGCTGTCCTCGGCACCTGCGCCGGACTCCAAGGAGGCCGTGCGCCCCGTTTCAGCCTGACGCCGCGCCGCGCGCGAGCGCGGCGGCGAAGGCCGCCGGATCGACGTTGCCGCCCGATGCCACCGCGACGACGGTCCTGCCGCGCAGGTCGAACATCTCCCCCAGCCGCCCCGTCACCACGGCGGCGAGCGCGATCGCGCCGGACGGCTCCAGCACCAGCTTCAGGTCCGCGAAGGCGGCATGGAGCCCCCGGCAGGTCTCGTCGTCCGAAAGCGCGAGCACGCCCGCCGCGTTCGCGCGGTTGATCGGGAACGTGATCTCGCCCGGCAGCGGCGCGGTCAGCGCGTCACAGACGGTGGCGCCGGCGCCCGGCCCGCCCTCGGCGCCGACGCGTCGCCCGGCCGCGAACGAGCGCCGGGTATCGTCGCAGGCGGCGGGCTCGACGAGGAACACCCGCGCCGCGGGCGCGAGCGCCTTCACCGCGGTCGAGATTCCGGCGGCGAGGCCGCCGCCGCCGCACGGGATCACCACGGCGTCGGGCACCGTACCCAGCGCCGCCGCCTGGGCCACGATCTCGAGCCCGATGGTGCCCTGGCCCGCGATCACCTGCGGGTGGTCGAAGGACGGCACGACGGCGGCGCCGCCGCGCGCGCGGGCGATGTCCTCGGCGATCGCCACGCGGTCGTCGCGAAAGCGGTCATAGAACACCAGCTCTGCGCCCCAGGCGCGCGTGCCCGCCTGCTTGACGGCGGGCGTGTCGCGCGGCACCACGATGGTCGCCGCGGCACCCGCGAGATGCGCGGCGGCGGCGACCCCCTGGGCGTGGTTGCCGGTGGAGAAGGCGACCACCCCGCGCCGCAGCTCCTCGGGCGCGAGGCGGGAGACGCGATTGTAGGCGCCGCGGAACTTGAACGAGCCGGTGAGCTGCAGGTTCTCCGCCTTCACCAGCAGGCGGCAGTCGAGGCGCGCGTTGAGCAGCGGCGCTTCGAGCAGCGGCGTCGCCACGGCCTTGCCGGCGATGCGCGCCGCTGCCTGCCGGATGTCGTCGAGCGTGACCGTCAATCCGTCCTCCCCGGCGGCGGAGGATAGCGGAGGCGCCGGGCGCGCAGAAGGGAGAAGGGGGCCGGCTATACAGCGGGGGGGCCGCTCGGGCATACTCGGCGCCGTTTTGGGGAGGCCCGGGGGAATGACCGACAATTCCAGCGCGCTCGCCGTCCTGGCGGGGCGGATCGATGCGTTGAACGAGGCGCTCGGGCGCGTCGTCGCGTGGGGCTTCCTGGGGCTGGTGGCGCTCCAGTTCGCCGCCGTGGTGCTGCGCTACGTCTTCGGCCTCGGCTGGATCTGGCTCGAGGAATCGGTCATCTACGTCCATGCGACCCTGTTCATGGCGGGCGCCGCCTACACGCTGCTCCACGACGGCCACGTGCGGGTCGATATCTTCTACCAGGAGGCCGGGGCGCGCGCCCGGGCCTGGGTGGACCTGCTCGGCGCGCTCGGCCTCCTGGTCCCGGTGTCGGCGCTGATCCTGGCCTATAGCTGGCCCTACGTCGCGGCAAGCTGGGCGATCCTCGAGGGCTCGCCCGAATCGGGCGGTATTCCCGCCCTGTTCCTGCTCAAGTCCCTGATCCCGCTGTTCGCCGTGACCCTGATCCTGCAGGGCCTCTCGATGGCGGCGGGCGCGGCGCTCGCGCTCCGCCGGCGGGATGCGGCCGCGTGATGGCGACGGCGCTCGCCTTCGGCATGTTCGCGACGACCTGCGGGCTCCTGCTCGCGGGCTTTCCGGTCGCTTTCACGCTGGCGGGCGGCGCGCTCGCCTTCGCCGTCCTCGGCAGCCTTCTCGGCGCGTTCGACATCGCTTTCCTCGGCGCCTTCGTGCCGCAGATCTTCGGGCGCATGACCAACGCCGTGCTGGTCGCGGTACCGCTGTTCGTGTTCATGGGCGTGATGCTGGAGCGCTCGCGCGTGGCCGAGGATCTGCTCGAGACTCTAGGCAACCTGTTCGGGCGCGTGACGGGCGGGCTCGGCATTGCCGTGATCCTGGTGGGTGCGTTGCTGGCGGCTTCCACCGGAATCATCGGCGCGACCGTGGTGACGATGGGCCTGATCTCGCTGCCGACCATGCTGCGGCGCGGCTACGATCCCAGGCTCGCCGCCGGCTCGATCTGCGCGGCGGGCACGCTCGGCCAGATCATTCCGCCCTCGCTGGTGCTGGTGCTGCTGGGAGAGGTGATGGCGACCGCCTACCAGCAGTCGCAGCTGCGGGCGGGCAATTTCGCGCCCGATACCCTGTCGGTGGGCGACCTGTTCGCAGGTGCGCTGCTGCCGGGGTTGGTGCTGGTCGGGCTGTTCCTCGTCTATCAGGTCGTGGCCGCCTGGTTGCGGCCGGAGGCGGCGCCGCCGGTGCGCGCGGCGGGCGAAGGACTCGCGCCGGGGGAAATCCGGCGGGTGGCGGTGGTGCTGGTACCGCCGGTGGCGCTGATCGTCGCCGTGCTGGGCTCGATCCTGGGCGGAATCGCCACGCCGACGGAGGCCGCGGCGGTGGGGGCCGTGGGCGCGACGCTGCTCGCGGCGCGGCGCATCGACCCCGGCGCGCGGACGGCGGTGTTCGTAACGCTGGCGGCGCTCGGGGCACTGCTGGCGCTCACCGCCTTCATGGACCTGCGCGTCGGTCGCGCCCAGGCGACGCTGGCCGAGCGCGTCGGCATCGGCGTCGCGGCCGTGCTGGCGGTTGCCGCGGCCTGGGGCACGGCGACGGCCTTCGTGCGGCTCCATCGTGCGGGCGTGCTCGGGCCGGTGATGCGGGGCTCTCTCACGATCACGGCGATGGTGTTCGCCATCCTGATCGGCGCGGCGCTGTTCGCGCTCGTGTTCCGCGGCCTCGGCGGGGACCATGCCGTGCATGGTTTCCTGCAGGGCCTGCCGGGCGGGGTGGCGGGGGCGGTGATCCTGGTGATGGCGGTGATGTTCCTGCTCGGCTTCTTCCTCGACGTGATCGAGATCATCTACGTCGTGGTGCCGATCGTCGCGCCGCCGCTCCTGCTGCTGGGGGTGGACCCGATCTGGCTCGGCGTGCTGATCGCGGTCAACCTGCAGACCAGCTTCCTCACGCCGCCGTTCGGCTTTGCGCTGTTCTACCTGCGCGGCGTCGCGCCCCCGGAGGTGCGCACCATCGACATATACCGGGGCGTGGCGCCGTTCATCGCGCTCCAGCTCCTGATGCTGGCGATCCTCGCGCTGTTCCCGGCGCTGGCCCTGTGGCTGCCGCGGGCGTTGTGAGGCCCCGAGCCGCCACGGAAAAAGGACGCCTCCCGTCAGGGAGGCGCCCCCGGATCCTTCGCGACGGTGCGCGGACCTATTTGTTCATTTTTTCTTGGGCTGGCTGCACAGGTCGCCCTGGCAGCGCCCGATCCCGCTCTCGTCCGCGAGGTATTCCTTGACCCGCGCGATCACCGCGGGCGGCGCGGTGAACAGTTCGTTGAGCAACTTGGCGACCTGCTCGCCGTCGCGCGGCGAGATGTCCTGGCGGCGCTTCTCCGCGTCGGCCAGGTACTTCGGGTCCTGGACGGCCTTCGTGAAGGCGGCGCGATGCGTGGCCACTGCCTCCTTGGGCGTTCCCGGCGCGAGCGCGAACGGGACCGTGATCTCGCTCGGGGTCAGGAACAGCTGCATGGCGAGCTTGTCCTGGGGGTCCTTGATCAGGTTCATGATGTTGGGCACGCCCGGCGGCAGCTCGGGATTGGGGTCGATGGTCACGTCGAGCAGGAACTTCACCTTCTTCTCGCTGATCCAGTCGGGGCGGGACGTCTTGAGCGAATCGTAGGTCAGGCAGCGGCCGTCGACCTCGCCGCGCTCGACCGCGAGCACCGAGCCGGCCCCGCCGTAGCCTGCGATCGGCTTCATCTTGGTGCCGAGCGTGCGGTTGACCATGATCGGCAGCAGCGTGGAGTTGGACCGCGCTCCGGTGGCGGAGATCGTCATCTCCTTGGCCTGCATGTCCGCGACGTTGTTGAAGGGGTGGGTATGCCAGACGAAGCACATGCTGCGCCCGCTGGAAAGGCTGCCGACCCATTCGAAGCCGCGGATGTCGTAATCGAGCTTTTCATCGCCGAAGGCCGCGGCCTGGATCGGCCCGCCCGCCATCGTCGTCATGGCGGTGCCGTCCTTGGCGCCCTGGGCGTAGGTGAAGGCGACCGCCTGCATGCCGCCCGCGCCGAACATGTTGCGGACGATGATGGTGGGATTGCCCGGCAGGTGGTTGGCGTAATGCGGCATGAAGGTCCGCGTGAAAAGGTCCACCCCCGCGCCGGGCTGGCCGCCGGCATAGACGGTGATGGTCTTTCCCCTGAAGTCGGTCTGGGCCTGGAGCCCGCCCGACGACCAGAGCCCGGCAAGCAGCGCGCTCGCCGCCGTGAGCATCAGGTTCCGTGCAATGCGCATGAGTCTCTCTCTCCTGTTGAACGCGTTCACGTCGCTATTGTCGTTCTTCGCTCCGGCTCGGGGCCGGTTCCATGTCCGAAGGCGCGGGCAGGGCAGGGGACCGGACCGCCCGTCGAGCGTTGCGACTGTAGCCGCAGAGGCAGGCGCGGGAAATCCTATTTCCCCAGCTCGTGGGGCGCGGCGACCTGCACCCGTCCGGCGTTGAACACGGCGCGGTAGACCTGGACGTTCTCGATCACGCGCTGGACGTAGTTGCGGGTTTCGTCGAACGGGATCAGCTCGATCCAGTCGATGGCGTCCACCCCGTCCGTGCGGAAGTCGCCGTTGCGGCGCAACCACTGGCGCGCCCGGCCCGGCCCGGCGTTGTAGGCGGCGAGCGCGAGGATGTAGGAGCCGTCGAACTCCCGTAGGACGCGCGCAAAATAGGCGGTGCCGATGGCGAGGTTGTAGTCGGGATCTTCGAGCAGCCGTTCGCGCGAGAACGGCAGGCCGATGTCGCGTGCGACCACCCGGGCCGTCGCCGGCATCACCTGCATCAGGCCGCGTGCGCCGGCCCAGCTCACGGCATCCGTGTTGAAGCCGCTTTCCTGGCGCATCAGCGCGAGCAGGACGCTCTCCTCCAGTCCGCGCAGGTCGCGCGGCAGCGGCCCGCGCGGCCAGCCCGCCTCGATCAGATGCACGCCTGCCCTGAGCGAATCCTTGGCCGCCCAGACGGCCACGTCGTGGCGGCCGGCGGCGAGCGCGATCCGTGCCGCGAGCGCGTGCTCGGCCGGGCTCTCGGCGAGCCGGACGAGATGGCGGACGAAGGTACGGAAGTGATCGGGCTCGCGGCTCGCGGCCATGATCTCCGCGGCGCGCACGACCTCGCGGCCGGCGAAGGCCGCGACGGCGGCGTCGCCGATGTCGGGCTCGGGCGGGATGGCATGTCCCTGGAGCGGGGCGGCCCCCTTGCCGTCGAGGCGCGCGACGGCAAGCTGGCCGTAGAACGTGGTGATGTGACGGGCGGCGCGTCCGTACCACGCGAGCGCAGTTTCCGTGTCGCCGAGCGCCTCGGCGGCGCGTCCGGACCAATAGGCGCCGCGCGCGAGGCTCACCGGGAAATTGACCTTCTCGTGGAGCCGCGTGAAGTGGGTCAGTGCGGTCTGCGGCTCCTTGAGGAAGCGGAGCGCGATGAAGCCCGCGAGCCACTCGGCTTCCGCGAAACCTTCGCCTTCGGTGTTGGGATGGTCGGCCGCGAGCCGGTAGGCGCGCGTGACCTGGCCGGCGTCGAGCGCGCGACGCGCGAGGATATGCTGCTCGGTCCACACCAGGTCGGGGCGCGGAACGGTCTTGGGGATGTCCTTGAGCGCGTCGAGCGCATCGTCGTCGCGGCCCTTGCGGCGGCGCCAGCGCATGCGTTCGTAGACGAGGCCGGGATCGGAGGCCAGCTCGTCGGGCACGCGCCGGATCGCGCCGTCCACGCCGCCCTTCATGTCGCGCAGCGCCATGCGCGCGGTGGCGAGCGCGGCATGGCCGGCGCCCACGCGCCGCAGCATCCGGTTGGCCTCCCAGCCGCGTCCGTCCCACACCAGCCGGTCGAGACGGCGCGCGTGGTCCTCGGCGGTGAGATGGCGGCGGAAGCGGTCGTAGAAGGCGCGCTCCACGGCAGGCGGGAAATTGTGCTCGACCCAGGCCGCGCGGATCGCCTTTTCGGCGTCGTCGCGGCGGCCCGTGGCGAGCAGGGCGCCGGCGTGGTGCATCGCGCCCTTGGGCGTCACGGGCGGATATTTCGCGAACCAGTCGGCCACGCGGTCGGCGGGGACGGCGTCGTTCAGGGCCTCCTCGGCGGTCTCACGCATGGCGCGCTGGCGCGGCCAGTCGGGATGGGCCTCGATGAAGGCGGCAACCTCGTCGAAGGTGGCGCGTTCGCCGCCCGCGCTGAAGCGCGACCACGACACGATCTTCGCCACCACCGGATCGCCGGTCCGCTCGGCGAGGGCTTGCGCCTTGGGCCAGTCGCGCAGGCCGATGGCGGCGAACACGTGCTCGAGGCTGCGTTCGACGGGGGTGCGCGGCGGCACGGGGGCGAAGCGCGGGACGCCCGCCTGGGCGCTGCTCGCGCCGCTCGCCTGGGCGGCGCTGCTGGCGATGTCGTCGGCGGCCGCCGCCGCGCCCTGCGGCACGAGGGCCGCAAGGGCGGCGCACAGCGCGGCCGAAACCACGCCTTTCGGTAGCGAGACCATGATCCTCACGCTCGGAAAGTTACGGCACACAGCGTCTCGGCGCCCCGTCGCGCCGGCTGTCCCCAAGGCGGCCCGTGCCGGCGGCGTGCGCCGGCTATTCTAGGGGAGGTTTTGGTTAATTCAATATTAGCGCCATTAGCGGCGCCAACGCTGCCGCCGCCGGGTCCGGACCGGCTACCGGCCACCCTCCGCCCGCATGAAGGCGCGCAGAGATTCCGCGTTGCGCTCGACCCAGTCGGCGGCGACGGCGGTGTTGTCGCGCT
Source organism: Alphaproteobacteria bacterium (assembly GCA_050485485.1). Lineage (GTDB taxonomy): Bacteria > Pseudomonadota > Alphaproteobacteria > SMXQ01 > SMXQ01 > WHSO01. Next base: position 146,547 of record JBJHBM010000001.1, read on the forward strand.
CGCCGCCCACCATGTCGAAAATCAGCGCGATGAGGTCTTCGTAGTCGATCGCGAACGCCTCCAGGAAGGCGGCAAGCTCGGGATGGGCCTCGGCGATGTAACGGGAATAGGCGCGGTGAACGGTGACGGGCGGGCCGCCGCAGGCGGCGGTGGAGCGGTCGTACCACGGGCTGCCCGCGGCGTCGTCCGCGAGCCGGTAGCAGCTCGGCGAATGGGGCCGTTCGTTCAGCACCACGAGGTCGTGCTTGCGCAGGATCCAGTGCGGGCCGTAGCAATAGAACGCGACCGGCAGTTGTGCCGCGATCAGGCGGTCGAGGCCGCGGTAGAAGTCGCGCTCGCTGCCGGTCACGAGATCGAAATGCTGCTCGTAGCGGTGGTCGCGGGCCTTGATTCGCTCGATGCGGGTCGATTGCCAGCCTTCCTCGCCGATCCAGATTTGGCCGCGGCCGTCGCCGGTCGTGTCGAACAGGCGGGCGACGGAGGGATTGGCGAGGGCGGTGCGGCTGCGGACGGAGAAGCGCGCCAGCACGTAGCGCGGCACGCAGATACCCTGGGTCGCGACATAGCGCGCCGCGCTCAGGTGGGCATGGTCGGTCAGGAAACGGCGGTGGTTGGGGAGCCAGACGTCGGGGTGGATGTCGTAGCTGCGGTCGGACGCCTCGATCCCCGCGAGGATATCCTCGTTGGGGGCGGACACGACGATGGCCTGGATCGGGAACAGCCGTTCGATCGCCGCCTGGAGGAGATGGCCGGCCACGATGGCGGAATCCCAGTTGGGGATGCCGATCCGGACCATGCGGCGGGGATCGATCGCGTCGGCTTCAGGGCCCAGGGAAAGCGCCGCCGGGGGCGGCGGGGGCAGGCTGCGCGAGGCCGATACCTTGGCCCGGGAGGCTTGCGCCGCCGCCAGCGGGCGCCAGCCGCCGTCGCGCAGCGCGATCAGGTTGGCGGAGGGCGTCGCGAAGGCGATCTGCGCTTCCTGCGGCAGGCGGCCGAACACGATTCCCACCACCTCGCCTTGCGCGTTGATGACCGGGCTGCCGCTGCTGCCCTGGGCGACGTTGGCGGAGATCTGGTACATCGGCGCGTCGCCGCGCGTGCGGATGCCGCTCACGAGCCCGTGGGACAGGGTGCGCGCATAGCCGAGCGGGTTGCCGATCACGTAGATCGTCTCGCCGACCTCGGGCCGGGCCACCGCCTCCAGCCTGAGGGCGTTGGCGGAGCGCTCCACCACCTCGATGATGGCGGTGTCGGCGGCGGGATCCGCGGCGACCGTGCGGCGCAGGGTGTAGAACGCGCCGTCGGCGTCCTCGATCGTGAGGCTGCGGGCGTCGTTGACGACGTGGTGGTTGGTGGCGATCAGGTGCGGCGCGACGAAGAACCCCGTACCGCGGAATGCCTTGCCGAGCAGGTCGGTCTTGCCGATCGTGACGACCGCGCGCTCCGACGAACGGAATATCTCCTGCGGCGTAAGCTCCTGGCCGGCCGCTGGCGCGCCCGCGACGGCGAGGGCGCTCCAGATGGCGGCCAGGAGGACAAGCGTGGTCCGTATCATGGCCCACCTCCCGGTCCTGTTTCTTCCCGGCGCGCCATCTTGTGCGGCGTCGCAATGCCATACACTATCAAATTACCTCAAAAATAGGTAACATATTTGCTTGTTCACGCAAGTGAGGATGTGGCGTGCCGGCCTTCCCGGTAGCCGGAAGCCGGCCGGGAGCCGGCTTGGCAGCCTCTGCGGCGCGGTCTATGGTGCGCCCCACGCCGCAGGGCCGGGGCGCGCCGGCGGCCTCGCGAAGCTCGGGAGACGAGAATGTTCAAGGGTTCCTTCACCGCGCTGATCACCCCGTTCCGGGGCGGCAAGGTGGACGAGAAGGCCTACCGGGACCTGGTCGAGCGCCAGATCGCGGCGGGCACGCACGGCCTGGTGCCGTGCGGCACCACCGGCGAATCGCCGACCCTCAGCCACGAGGAGCACATGCGCGTCACCGAGCTGTGCATCGAGGTGGCGAAGGGGCGCGTGCCGGTGATCGCGGGGACCGGCTCCAATTCCACCGAGGAGGCGATCACGCTGCAGCGCCACGCCAAGGAGGCGGGGGCCGATGCCGGGCTGGTGGTGACGCCCTACTACAACAAGCCGACCCAGGCCGGGCTGCTCGCGCACTACCGCGCGATCGCGGACGCGGTCGAGCTGCCGATCGTCATCTACAATATCCCCGGCCGCTCGGTGATCGACATGACGGTGGCGACGATGGCGGAGCTCGCGAAGCATCCCAACATCGTCGGCGTCAAGGACGCGACCGCCGACCTCGCGCGGCCGCTGCGCACCCGGCTCGCCTGCGGCCCCGACTTCTGCCAGCTGTCGGGCGAGGACGCGACCGCGGTGCCGTTCCTGGCCCAGGGCGGGGTGGGGTGCATCTCCGTCACCTCCAACATCGCTCCGCGCGAATGCGCCGCGCTGCACGACGCCTGGATGAAGGGCGACATGGCGACGGTGACGCGCCTCAACGACCTGCTGCTGCCCGTCCACGACGCGATGTTCTGCGAATCGAGCCCGGGGCCGGCCAAGTACGCGGCCGAGCTGATGGGCCTGTGCGCGGGCGAGCTCAGGCTGCCGCTGGTACCGGTCTCGGACGCCGCGCGCCGGCGGGTCAAGGACGCGCTCGAGGGCGCGGGGCTGCTCTAGCGGCGATGGCGAGGAAGGCCGCGCAGGCCGCCCGCGTCGAGGCGCAGCGCTACGTCGCCCAGAACCGCAAGGCGCGCCGCGACTACGAGATCGCCGAGACGCTGGAGGCGGGGCTCGTGCTGACGGGCTCGGAGGTCAAGGGGCTGCGCGCGGGCGGCGCCAACCTCAACGACGCCTACGCGCGCGAGCAGGGCGGCGAGATCTGGCTGCTCAACGCCCATATCCCGGAATACCGGTTCGCCAACCGCGACGGCCACGCGCCCAAGCGCCCGCGCAAACTGCTGCTCCACAGGCGCCAGGTGGAGAAGCTGATCGGGGCCACCCAGCGCGAGGGCGTCACGGTGGTGCCGCTTTCGATCTACTTCAACGCGCGCGGCCGCGCCAAGGTCGAGCTCGGGCTCGCGCGCGGCCGGCGCAAGTTCGAGAAGCGCGAGGTCGAGAAGAAGCGCGACTGGCAGCGCGAGAAGGCGCGCGTGATGCGCGACAAAAGCTAGGCGCGCACGATGCGCGGCAGGAGTTAAAGCAATGGGTGGCGGGGACGGCGACGAAGACGAGGTGCCGCTGGCCGGCCGCATCAAGGCGCGGCTGATCGCGGCCAAGGAGAAGGCCGCGCGCCTGCGCTGCCCGCGCGGCGCCGCGGCCCCCGCCGCCGGCGATTCCGCGCGCGAGCGTCTGCCGCCGGGCCAGCGCGTGGTCGGGAAGTGGCCGGTGCTTGACCTCGGGGTCACGCCGAGGCTCGACCCCGCCCGGTGGCATCTCGCGGTGGACGGGCTGGTGGCCGCGCCCGCCGACTGGAGCTGGGAGGAGTTCCTCGCCCTGCCGCAGACCGAGGTGGTCGCCGACGTCCACTGCGTCACCGGCTGGTCGCTCTACGATTCGGCGTGGCGCGGCGTCGCCGCCCGCGACCTGATCGTCCGCGTGATCCCCGCGCCGGAGGCGCGCTTCGTGCTGTTCCGCGCCCACGACGGCTACACCACCAACGTGCCGCTGGCGCGCTTCGCGGCCGGCGACGTGATGCTGGCCCATGCCCGCAACGGCGAGCCCATCGGCCCCGAGCACGGCGGGCCGGTGCGCGCGGTGATCCCCGGCCTCTACTTCTGGAAGTCCGCCAAGTGGGTGAGGCGCATCACCTTCGCCGCGGACGACGCCCCCGGCTACTGGGAGGTGCGCGGCTATCACAACGACGCCGACCCCTGGAAGGAGGAGCGCTACGGCTGACGCCGCGGCGCGGCCGTCAGCCGTCCACGGCCGCGCGGGCGGCGCGGATCACGTCCTCGAACATCGGCACCGTCAGGCGCCCGGTATTTGTGTTGAGGCGCGAGCAGTGGTAGCTCGCGATCACTCTGAGTCCGCCGGGCAGGCCGTGGTTGCGGCCGTGCCCGAACGGCGCGTCGCGGCGCCGCAGGCCGAGCGCCCGCACCACCGCGCCGTGGGCGATGTTGCCGAGGGTCACGACGCAGCGCAGCTTCCGCATGGCAACGATCTCGGCGGCGAGGAAGTCGTGGCAGGTCGCCGTTTCCTCGGCCGTCGGCTTGTTCCGGGGCGGCACGCAGCGCACCGCGTTGGTGATGCGCGCGCCGGCGAGCGCGAGCCCGTCGTCGCGACGGCCGCCGTAGCGGCCGGTCGCGAACCCGAACTTGAGCAGCGTGGGGTAGAGCAGCAGGCCCGCGTAATCGCCAGTGAACGGGCGCCCGGTGGCGTTGGCGCCGCGCAGCCCGGGCGCGAGCCCCACGACCAGCAGCGGCGCGTCGAGCGGCCCGAACGAAGGCACCGGCGCATTGTGCCAGTCGGGGAAGGCGGCGGCGTTGGCGGCGCGGAAGGCGGCGAGACGGGGGCAGAGCGCGCAGTTACGTGCCGGCTCCAACCGACGTGGAGCGGTCGGGGGCGGCGTCGGCATCGGGCTCAGGCGGCGTCGTTGCCCTGGGCGGCCGCGGGCACGTGGTCGCGCGGGCGGCTGATGTTCGGCTCGATGTCGGTCAGGTCGATGAACACGTCGGCCTGTCGGCGCAGCTCATCGGCCACCATCGGCGGTGAGGAGCGGATCGTGGACACCACGGTCACGCGCACGCCCCTGTGCTGCACCGCCTCCACCAGCCTGCGGAAGTCGCCGTCGCCCGAGAACAGCACGATATGGTCGAGCCGGTCCGCCATCTCCAGCATGTCGATGGCGAGCTCCATGTCCATGTTGCCCTTGATGCGGCGGCGCCCGTCGGGGTCGGTGAACTCCTTGGCGGCCTTGGTGACGACGGCGTAGCCGTTGTAGTCGAGCCAGTCCACAAGGGGCCGGATCGGCGAATATTCCTGGTCGTCCATCATCGCGGTGTAATAGAACGCGCGGATGAGCCGCGCTTGGCCGCCGAACAGGTGGAGCAGCTTCTTGTAGTCCACGTCGAAGCCGAGATTGCGGGCGGAGGCGTAGAGGTTGGAGCCGTCGATGAACAGCGCCAATCGCTCTTCGGGGTAAAAGTGCATAATTAATTCCTTTTCTGAAAATCTTATGCGAGTTCTGGAGGTCGGGTTATAAGGTACTGATTTATATGAAAACACTATCTTATGTCTAAAGACATGGCAACCGTATTCGGAACGCCGGTCCCCGAAGCCGCCCGTTTCCGGAGGCGGCGGTGATCCTGGTCGGCCTGGGCGGCAACCTGCCGAGCCCGCGCTACGGCCCGCCGCGCGCGACGCTGGAGGCCGCGCTCGCCCGCATGGAGGCGCAGGGAATCCGGGTGCTGCGGCGCTCGCGCTTCTACCGCACGGCGCCGGTCCCGGCTTCGGACCAGCCGTGGTTCGTCAACGCGGTGGCGGCGGTGGAGACCGGCCTCGCCCCCGACGCCCTGCTCGCGGCGCTGCTCGGGATCGAGGCCGAATTCGGGCGCGTCCGCACCGTACCCAACGCGCCCCGGGTGCTGGACCTCGACCTGCTGGCCTACCACGAGGTCGTCAGCGCGCCGGGGGCGGTGCCGGAGTTGCCCCATCCGCGCCTCGCGGCCCGCGCCTTCGTGCTGCTGCCTCTTGCCGAGATCGTCCCGGACTGGCGCCATCCGGCCTCCGGCAAGGACGTCGCGACGCTGATCCGGGCATTGCCCCCGGAGCAGGCGGCGGCTCCGGTCGCCGCCCCTTAAAACCGCCCCCTTAAAAAGGCCCGAAACCGCGATATTCCTTGCTTTTCGGGGTATCGCTCCCTATATACTGCCCGAAATTTCCCCCCGATTCGGAGACCCGTATGGCCCGCATTACCGTCGAGGATTGCATCCTCCAGATTCCGAACCGGTTCGACCTCGTTCTGGTCGCGGCGCAGCGCGCTCGCGACATTTCCAAGGGCGGCTCGCTGACCGTGGACCGCGACAACGACAAGAACCCGGTGGTCGCGCTGCGCGAGATCGCGGAAGAGACCATCGAGCCCGAAGCCCTGCGCCAGGGGCTGATCCAGGGGCTCCAGCGCCACGTCGAGCAGGACGAGCCCGAGGACGAGGACCCCGACCTGCAGGCGCTGGGCCAAGGCCTCGGCGTGATGAAGCCGGAAGAGGCGCTTCAGCGGCGCAGCCTGGTGGACGAGGAGATCGCCGAAGACGTGCTCACGGTCGGCGGGGACGCCATCGAGGAAGGGGCGGACATCGAGGAGGAAGCCGGCGAGGACGCCGCTTCCGACACGGAGGAGACGGACGAGCGCCAGGGCTGACCCCGGCCCGGGGCGGGAGCCCCGGCCGCCGCGCCGGCGCGGCCGGCATTCCGGTCGGGACGGTTCGGGTGCCGGTCGGTTAGGTGATTGGGGCTTGGCATGATCCGTCAGTTCGAACTCGTGGAAATGATCCGGGCCTACGATCCGGATATCGACGAGGACCTGATCAACCGGGCCTATGTTTTCGCCATGCGCGCCCACGGCTCCCAGAAGCGCGCCTCCGGCGATCCCTATTTCTCCCATCCGGTCGAGGTGGCCGGCATCCTCGCCGGGATGCGGCTCGACCAGCACACCATCGCGACCGCGCTGCTCCACGACACCGTGGAGGACACGCTCGCCACCGTGGAGGAGATCGAATCCCTGTTCGGTCCCGAGGTGGCGCGCCTCGTGGACGGGGTGACCAAGCTGTCGCGCATCGAGCTCCAGTCCGACAACACCCGCGAGGCCGAGAACTTCCGCAAGTTCCTGCTGGCGATGTCGGAGGACATCCGCGTGTTGCTGGTCAAGCTCGCGGACCGTCTCCACAACATGCGCACGCTCCGTTACATCTCCGATCCCGCGAAGCGCCGCCGCATCGCGGGCGAGACGATGGAGATTTACGCGCCGCTGGCCGAGCGCATCGGCCTGCACGACTTCAAGGACGAGCTCGAGGACCTCGCCTTCGCCGAGATCAACCCCGAGGCCCGTAACTCGATTCTGGCGCGGCTCGAATTCCTGCGCGCCCAGGGCGGCGACCTGGACGCGCGCATCATCGAGGAGCTGCGCAACACGCTGGCCGCCGCCGGCGTCGAGGCCGAGGTCACGGGCCGGGAGAAGCGGCCGTTCTCGATCTGGTCGAAGATGCAGCGCAAGAGCGTTGCCTTCGAGCAACTCGCCGACATCATGGCGTTCCGCGTGGTGGTGAACGACCGCGAGGCGTGCTACCGCGCGCTCGGCGTCCTGCACGGCGCCTACCCGGTGGTGCCGGGACGCTTCAAGGACTACATCTCGACGCCCAAGCGCAACGGCTACCGCTCGCTGCACACCTGCATGATCGGTCCCAACCGCAACCGCATCGAGATCCAGATCCGCACCCACGAGATGCACGACGTCGCGGAGCACGGCGTCGCCGCGCACTGGGCCTACAAGCAGGACGCCCACGCTGACCGCGAGGGGCGACGCTACGGCTGGCTGCGCGAGTTGCTGCAGATTCTCGACCAGGCGTCGGGACCGGAGGAGTTCCTCGAGCACACCAAGCTCGAGATGTTCCAGGACCAGGTGTTCTGCTTCACTCCCAAGGGCGACCTCATCACCCTGCCGCGCGGGGCGACCCCGGTGGACTTCGCCTACGCGGTCCATTCGCGCATCGGAGATACCTGCGTCGGCGCCAAGATCAACGGCCGCATCATGCCGCTCAAGACCCAGCTCGAGAACGGCGACCAGGTGGAGATCATCACGTCCAAGGCGCAGAGCCCGTCGCCCACCTGGGAAGGCTTCGTCGTCACCGGCAAGGCGCGCGCCGCGATCCGCAAGTTCGTGCGCTCGCGCCAGATCCAGGAGTACGCCTATCTCGGCCGCGCCATTCTGCAGAAGGCGTTCGAGGAGGTGGGCTACCAGTATTCCGACAAGGCGCTGAAGGGCGTGCTCCGCGGATTCCGGCACGATTCGGCGGACGAGCTTCTGGCGGCTGTGGGATCGAGCGCCGTCACAGCCCGCGACGTGCTGCTCGCCGTGTTCCCCGGCCTCAAGGAGGAGCTAGAGCGCGGCACCGTCGGCACCAAGGTCGTGCCGCTCGCCGCCGCCCGCAAGGAACGCGGGCGCGACAAGGTCCAGGCCGTTCCCATCAAGGGCCTCACCCCCGGCATGGCGCTGCACTTCGCCAACTGCTGCCACCCGCTGCCGGGCGACCGCATCGTCGGCATCCTCACGCCGGGCAAGGGCGTGACCATCCACACCATAGACTGCGACACGCTGGAGAGCTTTTCCGACATGCCGGAACGCTGGCTCGACGTTTCCTGGGACGCCGCCCAGGCCGAGGAGCGCGTGGGGCGCATCAACGTGACCGTCATCAACGAGCCGGGCGCGCTTTCCGCGCTCGCCTCGGTGATCGCCAAGAACTTCGGCAATATCCTCAACCTCAAGATCACCCACCGCGCCGCCGATTTCTTCGAGATGGCGATCGACGTGGAGGTGAAGAACGTCAAGCACTTGAGCAACATCATCGCCGCGTTGCGCGCGACGCCCGCCATCAATTCGGTGGAACGGGCGCGCGGCTGAGGAACGGGGGCGCGGCGGAAAAAGATGCTGTTCAGGCGGCGCGAGCAATCCTCCTTCTTCGGGAAGGTCGGCAACTCCCTCTGGCCGCGGTCGGGGTTCCGGCGTGCCGCGCGCTATCTCTCCCACCGCATCCGGCGCATGCCGGGCACCCCTTATGCCATCGCGGCCGGCTTCGCCTGTGGCGCGGCCGTCTCCATGCTGCCGTTGCCGGGGCTGCATTTCTTTCTCGGCGGGCTGCTGGCCTGGATCATGCGCGCCTCCATCATCGCCTCCGCCCTCGGCACGGCGGTCGGCAATCCGTGGACCTTTCCGCTGATCTGGCTATGGATCTTCGAGGTCGGCAACTGGATGCTCGGTAGCGATGCGGTACTGGGACGCGGGGAGATCACGCTCGGCTTCATCTTCGACCATCCGCTGCAGGTGCTGCTGCCGATGATGGTGGGCGGCCTGCCGACCGCGGTGGTGACATGGATCGTGTTCTTCTGGCTGGTGCGCCGCATGGTATCGAGCTATCAGGTCCGTCGGCGGCAGCGGCTGGAGAAGGCGGCCATCGCCTACCGCGCGCGCCGCATGGCGATCGAACCGGGGAATGTCGAATGAGCGCCGCCCGTCCCAGGCACCTTCGTCTCGGGGTCAACATCGACCACGTCGCGACCATCCGCAACGCGCGCGGCGGGGACCACCCCGATCCCGTGCGCGCGGCGCGCATCGCGGCGCAGGCCGGCGCCGACGGCATCACCGCGCACCTGCGCGAGGACCGGCGCCACATCTCCGACCGGGACATCCGCGCGCTCGCCCGCGAGATCGAGCTGCCGCTCAACCTCGAGATGGCGGCGACCGGGGAGATGCTGGAGATCGCGCTCGCGCACCGGCCCCACGCCGCCTGCATCGTGCCGGAGAAGCGCCAGGAGCTGACCACAGAGGGCGGCCTCGACGCGGCGGGAGGGCGCGCGCACCTTGCGCCGTTCGTCGCCCGCCTCGGCGCGGCCGGCATCCGGGTCTCGCTGTTCGTCGATCCCGACCCCGCGCAGATCGAGGCCGCCGCCGCGCTCGGCGCGCCGGTGGTGGAGCTCCATACCGGCCGCTACTGCGAGGAGAGCGGCGCCGCACGGACGGGCGAGCTCGACCGCCTCAAGGCGGCGGCGGCGCGCGCCGCCGCCCTCGGGCTCGAATGCCATGCCGGGCACGGCCTCACCTTCGACACGGTGGGCGACGTCGCCGCCATTCCCGAACTGGCGGAGCTCAACATCGGCCATTTCCTGGTGGGCGAGGCCATCTTCTCGGGCCTCGATTCGGCCATCAAGCGGATGCGCGCGCTGATGGACAAGGCCCGTGCCGATGCCGCCGGCCGGCGCTCGGCCTGAGGCGCCCATGCTGATCGGCCTCGGCAGCGACCTGATCGATACGCGTCGCATCGCCCGCGTCATCGACCGCTACGGCGACCGCTTCCTCGACCGGGTCTTCACCGCGACCGAGCGCGCCAAGTCCGACCGGCGCCGCAACCGCGCGGAGAGCTACGCCAAGCGCTACGCCGCCAAGGAAGCCTGCTCCAAGGCCCTCGGCACCGGTTTCCGCAAGGGCGTGTTCTGGCGCGACATGGGGGTCGTCAACCTGCCGGGCGGCAAGCCGGGCATGGCGCTGACCGGAGGAGCCGCGCGCCGGCTCGCCGAGATCACGCCGCCCGGCTGCGAGGCGCGGATCGAAGTCTCGCTGACCGACGAGCCGCCGCTGGCCCAGGCCATCGTCATCATCACGGCGGTGCCGTCCGGCGTCCGCAATCCTTGACAGGCCTCCGGGCGCGTGCATCCTAAGCCGGCGCTTGCGGGCCCCGGTTCGACGCGCGCAATAGGCCGGTTTTTCAATTCTTTAGACAGAAAGTTTCATGGACGGCGCAAGCACAAAACCAGGGCCCAAGAGCAAGCGCGGCGGCAGCTTCTGGGACACGCTCAAGACGGTCTTCTACGCGGGCCTCATCGCGCTCGGCATCCGGACGCTGGCTTACGAGCCGTTCAACATTCCCTCGAAATCGATGGTGCCGACGCTGCTGGTGGGCGACTACCTGTTCGTCTCCAAGTTCTCCTACGGCTATTCGCGCCATTCGCTGCCGTTCAGCATTCCGGTGATCTCCGGCCGCATCTTGGAACGCGCGCCGGAGCGCGGCGACGTCGCGGTGTTCAAGCTGCCGACCGATAACTCCACCGACTACATCAAGCGCATCGTCGGGCTGCCCGGCGACAGCATCCAAGTGACCGGTGGCATCCTGATGATCAACGGGACGCCCGTGGAACGCCGGCGCATCGGCGAATACGTGGACACGGACGAATACGGCAACGCCACCACCTTTGCCAAGTACGTCGAGCGGCTGCCCAACGGCCGCGAGCACGTCATCCTGGAGCGTAGCGACGACGGCCAGCTCGACAACACGCCGGTCTACGAAGTGCCGCCCGGGCATTATTTCGCGATGGGGGACAATCGCGACAACTCGCTCGATTCGCGCGTGCTCAACATGGTCGGCTTCATCCCCGCCGAGAACCTCGTGGGGCGGGCGGAAATCCTGTTTTTCTCCACCGACGGCACGGCGCGGCTGTGGGAAGTGTGGCGCTGGCCGGGGGCGATCCGGTTCTCGCGCCTGTTCTCCGGGATTTCGTGACGGGGCGCGGCGCCAGCGGCGGCAAGCGGCGGCGGGCGACGGAGGAGTCCTCGCCCGGCGCGGTGGCGGCGGGACGCGATCCGGCGACGCTCGCCCGCGTGCTCGGCCATGCCTTCTCCGATTCCGCGCTGCTCGCGGAAGCGCTGACCCATTCGAGCGCGGCGGCGGACCGCGGCCATCGGTTCGGCAACGAGCGCCTCGAATTCCTCGGCGATCGCGTGCTCGGCCTCGTGATCGCGGAGATGCTGATGGCGGAGTTCCCCGATGACGCCGAGGGCGCGCTGGCCCGCCGCCTCACCGGGCTGGTGCGGCGCGAGACGCTGGAGCATGTCGCCGAATCGCTCGACCTCGGGCGTTACGTCATCCTGGCCGAGAGCGAGGAGCGCGCCGGCGGGCGGCGCAACCGCAGCATCCAGGCCGACGCCTGCGAGGCGCTGATCGGCGCGCTCTATCTCGACGGCGGCATGGAGGTCGCGCGCCGCTTCATCCTGGAGCGCTGGCGGCCCCTGATCGACGCGCACGGGCGCGGCCGGCGTGACGCCAAGACGCGGCTGCAGGAATGGGCGCAGGGGCGCGGGCTCGCACTGCCGCACTACCGCGTGATCGCGCGCGAGGGACCGGCCCATGCGCCGCGTTTCACGGTGGAGGCGAGCGTCGGCGGCTATCCGCCCGCCGTCGGCGCGGCCCCGGCCAAGCGCGCGGCGGAGCAGAACGCGGCGGCCGCGCTGCTCGACCTGATCGACGCGGCGGGCGAGGGCGGCGATGTCTGAGGCGGGGATTCCCGAAGGCGGCGCGCCCGCGCCCGACCGGCCGCGCATGGGCTTCGTCGCCCTGATCGGGGCGCCTAACGCGGGCAAGTCGACGCTGCTCAACGCGCTGGTCGGCTCGCACGTCGCCATCGTCTCGCCCAAGGTCCAGACCACCCGGATGCGGATGACGGGCATCTGCATGGCGGGGGAGGCGCAGATCGCCTTCATCGACACGCCCGGCATCTTCGCGCCCAGGCGCCGCCTCGACCGGGCGATGGTGGCCGCCGCCTGGAGCGGCGTGATGGACGCCGACGCCGTGGTGCTGGTGGCGGACGCAGAGCGCGCCGCCCGCGCGCCCGCGCGCATCGACCCGGAAACGGCCGAGATCGTGGCCGGGCTCAAGGCGCGCGGCTGCCGCGCGGCGCTCGCGCTTAACAAGATCGACCTGCTCGCGCGCGAGAGCCTGCTCGCGACGGTGGCGGCCCATGACGCCGCCATGACCTTCGAGCGCGTGTTCCTGGTCTCGGCGCGCGACGGCGACGGGGTCGCGGACCTGCGCGACTGGCTCGCGGCCCAGATGCCGCAAGGGCCGTGGATGTATCCGCCCGACCAGCTCTCCGACCTGCCGATGCGCCTGCTCGCCGCCGAGATCACGCGCGAGCAGGCGTTCCTCCGGCTTCACCAGGAACTGCCCTACGGCATCGCGGTGCAGACCGAGCGCTGGGAGGAGCGCGCCGACGGCTCGGCCCGCGTCGATCAGGTGATCCTGGTCGCGCGTGCGAGCCACAAGGGCATGGTGGTGGGGAAGAGCGGCGCCAAGGTGCGCGCCATCGGCGAGGCGGCGCGCCGCCGCCTCGAGGACATGCTGGGGCGGCGCGTACACCTGTTCCTGCACGTCAAGGTGGACGAGGCCTGGATGGAGAAGCCCGAGCACTACCGCGAGCTGGGGCTCGACTTCCGCTCTTAGCGCCGCTCAGGCGGTGCGGACGCGGCGCAGCTTGTCGGTGGCCTCGTTGAGGGCCTCGATCACGAGCTCGGCGGCGCCTTCCTTCTCCAGCAGCGTCGCCGTGACCGCGAAGGCGTGGAGCTTGAGCAGCTCGTAGAGCTGGCGGCTGGGGGCGGCCGCGACCGCCTCCATCGCCTCGGCCATCGAATCGGTGATCTCCAGCAGCCCGCCGTAGCCGTGGAGCTGCAGCTCGGAGGCGAGGTTTTCGACCATGCGGGCGAGCTCGGCGTTGCGCTCCATGCGCGCGGCCGGAAGCTCGGTGCCGGCTGCCTGGGCCGCGACCGCCTGGTCGGCGAGCCAGCCGACGCGCTGGGCGTAGCGGTTGAGGCGGTGGTGGTCGATCACCGCACGGATCGCGCGGATGCGCTCGCCCGATGCGGCGGCCTCCTGGTCGCCGGTGGCCCGGAAGCGCAGGTTGTTGGGCACCGGGATCGGCGCGAGGCCGAGCGGGTCGGGGGCGGCGCGGTTGGCGGCGCGGCGGTCGGGGCCGACGTAGCTGGTGGTGACCACGAACCGCTTGCGGTGCCGGATCAGGGCGTCGAGGCGGTCGGACAGCAGCTTGAGGGAGATCGGCATGGTGACGATGTCGTCGATGCCGGCCTCCATGCCGTTGTTGACCGCCTCCACGCTCGGGTTCCACGACAGCGCCAGGATCACCGTGAACGGGTCGGCGCACAGGCGCGCCTGGCGCACCTCGCGCACCAGGCCGCACACCGCCTGCTTCTCGCGGTCGAGGTCGAGCAGCACCAGGTCGGGGCAGCGCTCGACCATGGCGCCGCGGGCGCGCTCCAGGTCGCCGAAATCGAGGATATTGCGGAAGCCGAGGGTCAGCATGGCGTCGCGCAGCGTCGCCCGCATCTGCGACAATGGATTGAACAGCACGACCGTCGCCTGCTCGAGCGTATATCGGGAATCGGCCACGGACACCCCTCTGACACCCCTTCGGATCGGGTCCCGGGATGATGCCCCAAAAGCTTGATCAAAACTTAAATTTTAGGTGCATTTTTAGGGAATTTGGACGGAACGGCAGCGAATTCCGGCGCGCCGTGCTAGCACTGTCCGCGTCATGGAATGGCACGACGAAGCCCTGGTCCTGAGCGTCCGCAAGCACGGCGAGACCGCCGCCGTCGCGAGTCTGCTCACGCTCGGCCACGGTCGCCGTCTGGGCCTCGTGCGCGGCGGCCAGTCGCGCCGCCGCCAGGGCCTGCTGCAGCCCGGCAACCTCGTCGCCGCGGGCTGGCGCGCGCGCCTGCCGGAGCACCTCGGCACCTTCACCCTCGAGCCGCGGCGTGACTTCGCCGCGCTCGCGCTGGAGGACCCGGGCCGGCTCGCCGCGCTGGCGGCGATGGCGGCGGTGCTCGACGAGGCGCTGCCCGAGCACGATCCCCAGCCGCGGGCCTTCGCCGACGGCCTCGCGCTCCTGGAGGCGCTGGCGGCGCCGCCGGGCGGGGGGGATCCGATTGGCTGGCTCGCCGCCTATGTGTGCTGGGAGCTTGCGCTGCTGCGCATCCTCGGCTTCGGCCTCGACCTCGGCTCCTGCGCCGCGACCGGCGCCACCGCCGACCTCGTCTACGTCTCGCCGCGTTCGGGCCGGGCGGTCTCGGCCGCGGCAGGCGCGCCCTATCACGACCGCCTGCTGCCGCTGCCCGCCTTCCTGCACGCGGACGACGCGGCGCCAGCGGGTGCCGACGACATCGTCGCGGGGCTCCGCCTCACCGGGTACTTCCTGGAGCGCCACCATTACGCGGCCCACGGCGGCAAGCCCCCGGCAGCGCGCGCACGGCTCGCGGCCTGGGCCGGGCGCGCGGTAAGAAAATAGGGGCCCGGCCCCCAACATCTTGTGTTTTTTGCCCGGCCGGTGCATAGATCGGGCCGATGGCACGACCACCCGCAAAACCCGCTCCCGATCCCGTGATCCGCGACGAGCCGCTCGCGCGCGCGCTGAGCGAGCGCTACCTGGCCTATGCGCTCTCCACCATCATGTCGCGCTCGCTGCCCGACGTGCGGGACGGCCTCAAGCCGGTCCACCGGCGCCTGCTCTACGCCATGCTCAAGCTGCACCTCGACCCCGAGCAGGGGTTCAAGAAGTGCGCGCGCGTGGTGGGCGACGTGATCGGCAAGTACCACCCCCACGGTGACGCCGCCGTCTATGACGCGCTGGTGCGTCTCGCCCAGGATTTCGCCGTGCGCTACCCGCTGGTGGACGGGCAGGGCAACTTCGGCAACATCGACGGCGACAACGCCGCGGCCATGCGCTACACCGAGGCCCGCCTGACGGCGGTGGCCAAGGCGCTGCTCGACGGCATCGACGAGGACGCGGTCGATTTCCGCACCACCTACGACGGCGAGGAGCAGGAGCCGGTGGTGCTGCCGGCGGCCTTCCCGAATCTGCTCGCCAACGGCGCGACCGGCATCGCGGTCGGCATGGCGACCTCGATTCCGCCCCACAACGCGGGCGAGGTCTGCGACGCGCTGCTGCACCTCATCAAGTTCCCCAAGGCTACCGTCGGCAAGCTCGCGGACTTCATTCCGGGCCCGGATTTCCCGACCGGCGGCGTGCTGGTCGAATCGCGCGAGGCGGTGGTCGAGGCCTACCGCACCGGCCGCGGCGCGTTCCGGGTGCGCGCCCGCTGGGAGAAGGAGGATCTGCCGCGCGGGTTGTGGCAGGTCGTCGTCACCGAGATTCCGTGGCAGGTCCAGAAGTCGCGCCTGATCGAGAAGATCGCGGCGCTGATGGAGGCGAAGAAGCTGCCGTTGCTCGCCGACGTTCGCGACGAATCGGCGGAGACCGTGCGCCTCGTGCTGGAACCGCGCTCGCGCGCGATCGAACCCGAGCACCTGATGGCGCAGCTGTTCCAGCATACCGAGCTCGAGGCCCGCATCGGCCTCAACATGAACGTGCTGGATGGCGACCAGACCCCGCGCGTGATGAACCTGCGCGAGGTGCTGCAGGCCTTCCTCGATCACCGCCACGCGGTCCTGAAGCGCGTTTCCGCCTTCCGCCTCGGCAAGATCGAAGCGCGCCTCGAGATTCTGGAGGGCTACCTCGAGGCCTACGGCAAGCTCGACCTCGTCATCAAGATCATCCGCGAGGAGGACGAGCCAAAGCCCAAGCTGATGAAGGCGCTGCGCATCAACGACGTGCAGGCCGAGGCGATCCTCAACATGCGGCTGCGCGCCCTGCGCAAGCTCGAGGAAAAGGAGATTCGCGCCGAGCATCGTAGGCTCGCCGACGAGGCGAAGGAGCTGCGCGCGCTTCTCAAGAACGAGAAGAAGCGCTGGACGATCATCGCGGACCAGGTCAAGGCGACCCGGGACGCGTTCGGCCAGAAGACCGCGCTCGGGCGCCGGCGCACGGAGATCGGCGACGCCCCCTCGGCGGTGGTCATCCCGATCGACGCCGCCATCGAGAAGGAGCCCGTGACCGTGGTTTGCTCGGCCAAGGGCTGGCTGCGCGGCTTCAAGGGGCATCTCGCGGCCGATGCCGACATCAAGTACAAGGAAGGCGACGGGCCCGGCTTCGTGCTCCACGCGGAAACCACCGACAAGCTGCTGGTGTTCGCCACCAACGGGCGCTTCTACACGATCCCCTGCGACCGCCTGCCGCCCGGCCGCGGCAACGGCGAGCCGGTGCGCCTGATGGTGGACCTCGGCAACGACCACGACATCGTGCGGCTTCTGGTCCACAAGCCGGGCCGCAAGCTGGTGGTGGCCTCCTCCGACGGGCGCGGCTTCGTCGTGCCGGAGGACGAAGTTCTGGCGCAGACCCGCGCCGGCAAGCAGGTGCTCAACGTCAAGGGCGACATCGAGGCCGCGGCGTGCCGGCCGGTGGAGGGGGATTCCGTGGCGGTGCTCGGCAGCAACCGCAAGCTCCTGATCTTCCCGGTCAAGGATCTGCCCGAGATGACGCGCGGGCGCGGCGTGAAGCTCCAGGCCTACCGCGACGCGACCCTCGACGACCTCGTCACCTTCAACCGCAAGGACGGGCTCTCATGGCGGCAGGCCGACCGCACCCGTACCGAGACCGACCTGACCGCCTGGATCGGCAAGCGTGCCCAGTCGGGCCGCATGCCGCCGCGCGGCTTCCCGAAGAAGCCGAAGGCGTTTTCTTAGGCAGGACGGGATTTCCCGAGTGCCGCACGCAGGCTGCGCCCGGCATTCGGATTTCCTTCTTCAGTCGATCTGGCGGAAGGTGCCGGTGCGGCGATCCACCGCCAGCCGCTGAACCAGAGAGCCGTTCTGCGTGACGATCTCGGCCACGATTTCCCCGGTGTCGGTCGGCCGCAACTCACCCAGCTTGAGTCGGGGATTGGCGTGCCAGTCGAGCGCGCGCCGAAGCATCTCCCCGACCTGCTCGGCGGTGGCTTCACCATGTCCCGCGCGTGGCATGCCGTAGATCGGGCCCGGCCCGATGGCCGGAGGCATCATGCCCATCATGCCGCCCATCATCATGGGGCAAGGCATCATGCCGGGCATCATTCCCATCTGTCCCGGCATCATGCCGGACTGTCCCATGCCCTGGCCGCCCATCATTCCGGGCATGCCGCCCGGCATGTCCTTTGCCGGAGCCTCCTGCGGGGCGGCGGGGGCGGGGGCCGCCTGCGTTTCCGGGGGATGATGCGCATCATGGTCCTGAGGGTCCGTCTGCGCCATGGCCGAAGGCGGATTGAATAGCAGTAAAAGCCCTGCGACCAGTGCGGTGTGCGACTTATTCATCTTCATGATTCATGCTCCTTGCTTACTGTGGATTCTTCATGCCGCTCACTCCCTTGTCCGCCATGCCCGTGATTTCGATGCATGAAGAAATGCATGCCGAGACAGACGGCCAACGGCAGCAGCAGCGGTAAGGCGGCGAGGAGGCGGAGACGATGTTCCAGCCATAGCACCACGCCGGCGACCGC
This sequence comes from Alphaproteobacteria bacterium, assembly GCA_050485485.1. Classification (GTDB taxonomy): domain Bacteria; phylum Pseudomonadota; class Alphaproteobacteria; order SMXQ01; family SMXQ01; genus WHSO01. The sequence continues at coordinate 164,471 of JBJHBM010000001.1, forward strand.
AAGCAGGACCCAGAGCGCGAAACCCATGGGCGAGCTCAGGAATGGACGCTTCCGATTTGCAATAACGGATGAATCGACCGGCTCGTGTTTGCGATAGGTCATGTTTTTGCCACCTCCAATCGCGCGCGCTTCAGCAACAGCGAGTTGCCGATCACGGAAAGCGAGCTCGCGGTCATGGCGATCACCCCGATCATCGGATGGAGAAGGCCCAGCGCCGCGATCGGAATGGCGGCGACGTTGTAGAACCATGCCCAGAATAGGTTTTGGACGATTTTGGAGAAGGTGGCCTTGGACAGGCGGATCGCCTCGACCGCCTTGGAAAGCTCGCCCCCCACCAGGGTGACGTCGGCGGCCTCGATCGCGACGTCGGCACCGGCGCCGATGGCGATGCCGACGTTGGCCTGCTTCAATGCCGGCGCGTCGTTGATGCCGTCGCCGACCATGGCGACCCCGCCGCCATGACGCGCCTGAAGCTCGCGTATGGCAGCGACCTTTCCTTCGGGCAGCACGCCGGCCCGCACTTCGTCTATGCCGACCCGGGAAGCGACATGACGCGCGGTGCGCTCGTTATCGCCGGTGATCATGACGGCCTGGATGCCGAGCTCGTGCATGGCGGCGATAGCGGCCTTGGAATCCTCCTTGATCGTGTCGGCGACGGCGACGAGCCCCGCCGCGCGGTCGTCGATCGCGACCAGCATGGCGGTCTTTCCCGAGGTCTCGAGCCCGGTGAGCTGTTCGTCGAGCTCGCCGATGGAGATTCCGGATTCTTCGAGCAACCGCCGGCTGCCAACCCGCACCCGGCGGCCTTCAACGTCACCTTCGACGCCGCGCGCCGTGACCGCCTTGAAGCCCACGACGTCGGGCACGTCGAGGCCGCGCTCCCGGGCGCCAGCGACCACGGCCTGGCCGAGCGGGTGCTCGGAACCGGCTTCGACGGCCGCCGCGGCCTTGAGCACCTCGGTCTCGTCGAATCCCGGCGCCGTCGCCACGTCGGTGAGCGCGGGCTTGCCCTTGGTGATGGTGCCGGTCTTGTCGAGCACCACCACCTTGATGTCTTTCAATGTCTGTATGGCTTCGCCCGAGCGGATCAGCACGCCGCGTTCGGCGCCAAGCCCGCTGCCCACCATGATCGCCGTCGGCGTGGCGAGGCCGAGCGCGCAGGGACAGGCGATGACGAGCACCGCGACCGCCGAGAGAATGCCGACCATCAGGGGAGCAAGTCCAGGATTGACCCAAGGAAGGAAGCTCGCGCCCCAGTGGAGGATCGGCCTCAGGCCGTCGTCGAAGGCCAGCCATGCGGCGAGGCTTGCGAAACTGATGAGGATGACCGCGGGCACGAAGTAGCCGGTGATCCGGTCCGCGAACTCCTGGATCGGCACTTTCGAGCCCTGGGCCTCCTCGACCAGGCGGATGACCTGCGCGAGAAACGTGTCGGCTCCCACCTTGGTGGCGTGGACCTTCAGCATGCCTTCCTTGTTGATGGTGGCGCCGATGACGGGGTCGCCCGGGCCCTTTTCGACGGGCACGGACTCGCCGGTGGCGATGGATTCGTCGAGATGGCTGTTTCCTTCGACGATCTCGCCATCGGTCGGAACCTTGGCGCCCGGACGGACCACCATCACGTCGCCGGCGCGTAGCGCCGTTACCGCCACCTCGATTTCGTTGCCGTTGCGCAGGACCGAGGCGGTCTTGGCGCCGAGCGTGACCAGCCGCTTGATGGCCTGGCTGGCGCGTCCCTTGGCCCGGGTCTCGAGATAGCGCCCGAGCAGATGGAAGGTCGTGATGGTCGCGGCCATCTCTATGAACGAGGTCATCGGGTAGAAGAATCCGACGAGGCCGATCAAATAAGGCGGCAGGCTGCCCATCGAGATCAGCACGTCCATATTGGCGGTACGGTTGGTGAGCGAGCGCCAGGCGGATCGGTGCGTCGCGAAGCCGCCGTAGAGGAAGACGACCGGAAACGCGAGGACGGCCACGATGGCGAGGTAGCCCGGGATCGGCTGCCAGAACATGTGCGGCACCATCAGCAGCATGATCAAGGTGGTCGGGACGGCGGCGATCCAGAGCCTCTTCCATGCCTGCGTCAGGTAGCGTTCCTCGATTTCGCCTGACGCCGTCGGGGAGCCCGACCCTGCGTCTTCGACCGCGTCGACGTCGTATCCCGCGCGCTCGACGGTGCCTCGTATCCTGGCGGCATCCGTCAGGGCCGGATCGAAATGGACCGTCACGCGGTGGTTTCCGATGTTGGTCTCGACGCCGGCGATGCCGGGCAGCCGACGGATCGAAGTGGAAACGAGCCCCGCGCAATGGTCACTGCCCATGCCCGGGACGATCAGGCGGGCCGTTTGGCGGCCGGAAGCTCCGGCGGCATCGCGTGAAACGACTTGGAGGGTATCGTCATTGGTTGTCATGGCCGTGCCTTCCTTTCCTTTGTCGTTTGACGATCCTCACGCCTGATATTCCAGTGTCGTCATCATGCCGCCCGCCATGTGGTAGAGGTGATGGCAGTGGAGCGCCCACTTGCCGGGGTTGGCCGCGTCGAAGGCGATGGTCACGCTGCCGCCCGCCGGCACCAGGACGGTGTCGCGCACCGCGCCCGCGAAGCGCCGTCCGTCGATGGCGACCACCTGGAAGTGATGCCCGTGCAGGTGCATCGGATGCGCCATCGTGGTGCGGTCCGTGAAGGTGATCTCGACGCGCTCGCCCGCGCGCACGGCGAGTGGCACGTGCGCGCCGTGGACCGCGCCGTTGAGCATCCAGACGTAGCCCGGAGCCTCGGTGATCGTCACCGCATGGGTGCGGTCGGCGGGGCGGGTGGCGATGGGCCGGGCGGTGCGCAGGCGCCGCTCGAGGTCGAGGCCGACGGCCGCGGCCGCATGATGGGCCTCCTCGGCGAGGCGTGAGACACGGCCCTTGGCGGTGGCGAGCACGAAGCCGGTGCGCTTGCGCTCGCCCTCGCGCACCGCGAAGACGGGCCAGGCGCCTTCGCTCCGCGGCAGGTCGATCAGGATGTCGAGCCGCTGGGCGATGGCGAACTCGAAACGGTTGCCGGCGACGGGCTCGACCGGGACGCCGTCCACCGCGATCAGTCGGCCCTTCAGCCTGTCGAGGTCGATCCAGAAGTTGGTCGCGGTAGCCGCGTTGATCAGCCGGAGGCGCACCCGGCCGCCGCGCTCGACCCGATGGACGGCGGGGTCCGCGAGCGTCCGGTCGTCGGCGAGGAAGGCGTCGTAGTCGACATCGTGCAGATGCACGCCGCCGCCCGGGCCACCGTGGCCCCCATGTCCCGCATGGGGATCGGGCGCGGGGGCGGGGGCGCCGTGCCCCGCATGGCCGCCGTTCGCGCCGCCGTGTCCCGCGCCGCGCAGGCCCGCGAGGATTTCGGCGGGATCGCGGAAGGTGAAGTCGTGGAACATCACTACGACCTCCTGCACGTCCGCGCCCGTTTCGGCCGGGTCGCGGACGATCAGCGGCGCGGCCGCCAAGAGCTGCTCCTGGAGGCCGTGGTGCGAATGCATCCAGTTGGTGCCCGGAAGGTCCAGCGCGAAGTCGTAGTCGTAGGACGCGCCGGGGGCGAGCGCCGGCTGCGAGAGGTCGGGGACGCCATCCTGCCGCCACGGCGGCGTGAGGCCGTGCCAGTGGATCAGCGTTTTCTCGCCGATGCGGTTCTCGAGGCGCACGCGGAACCGTCCGCCCGCGTCCGCGTAAAGCCCGTGCGTGCCGTCGGGCTGGCGGATGGCGAACACGTCGGCGGGCCTGCCGCGCACCTCGATCACGCGCTTCTCGACGCGCAGATCGGTGACGGGATGGCTCGCGGCGCGCGCGGGGGCGCGCGGCAGGAGCAGGGAAGGGACGGCACCGGCGAATCCGGCGCCGGCGGCCGAGGCCAGGAAGGCACGGCGGGAGAGCGGCATGGTCATGGTCCTTTCGTTCGTCTGTCCGCCGCCGGACGAGGGCGCGGCGGAACGGTTTGCGGGACCGCGCGGACGCGGTCAGAGCCGAACGAAAAGGGGCCTTGGAGGATGGGATCCGGGCGGAATAACGCGACCGCCGCCGGCGATGGAGGTTGGAGACGGCGGTGGCGTCTCCATGAGCGAGGCGACGGCGACGTTCCGGGGCAAGGGCACGCAGAAGCCGCAGCCGAGGCCGCCCGGACAGAGGTCCGCAGTCTTCTGCGCGTCGACGTCGCAGTCGCAATCGCCGTGGAGTGAGCCGTCGGCCTGTGCCACCGGCGGCGGGACATGGTGGCCGTGCCCGAGCGCCGCCGGGCCGGCGAAGTGGATGACGCCCGCCATCGCGAAGACGAGACAGAGGGTAATCGTCCGTATGAGGCGGACGGCCCTCACGAGATATCTCCCACCACGATCTCGACGGTGCGCGTCTTCCCGTCGCGCATAACGTCGAGCTTGGCGGTCGCGCCGACGCCCATCTCGAACAGGGCTTGGGCGAGGTCGTGGAAGGTGCGCACCGGATTGCCGTTGATGCCGACGATCACGTCGCCGGGCGCGCCGGTGCGCTCGTCCATGCCCTCGAGTCCGGCCTTCGCCGCGGGCGAGCCCCGCTGCACGCGATGGACGATCACGCCCGTCACGTTGGACTGCGCCGCCGCCTCGTCGGGCAGCGCGAGGATGCCGATGCCGGGCGTCGGCACCTTGCCCTCGGCGATCAGTTGCGGCACCACGCGGTTGACCACGTCCACGGGGATCGCGAAACCGACCCCGGCGGAGGCGCCGGAGCCGGACAGGATCGCCGTGTTGACGCCGATCAGGCGTCCCGCCGAATCGAGCAGCGGCCCGCCCGAGTTGCCGGGATTGATCGCGGCGTCGGTCTGGATCACGCCCGGAATCTCGCGCCCACGCATGGTCGGCAGGCGGCGCTCGGTCGCGCTCACGATGCCGGTGGTGAGGGTGCGCGCGAGGCCGAAGGGATTGCCGATGGCATAGACGCGCTGGCCCACCTTGAGGTCGGCGGAACGGCCGATCGGCAGCGGCCTCAGGTTGTTCGGCACGTTGTTGAGGCGCAGCACGGCGAGATCGTAGTCGGGGGCACGCCCGATCACCTTGGCGGGGATTGCATCGCCCACGTCGAGGTTCACCACCACGGCGTCGGCCTGGGCCACGACGTGGTTGTTGGTGACGACATGGCCCCGCTCGTCCCAGACGAAGCCGGAGCCGGCCCCGGAGGGCCGTAGATTCTCGGCCGTCGCGCGGGCGCCGCGTGGGATGCGCGCCGTGAAGATGTAGGCGACCGAGGGGGCCGCCGTTTCGAACAGGGCGGCGTCGCGGGCTTCGTCGGCGGTGAGGGGGCCGCGCGGCGCGACCGGGCGCGGCTCCTGCGCCGCCGCGAGCAGGCCGCCCGCGACGACGGCGAAACAGGCCAGGGATACGAGGACGGCCTTGCGCAAGGCCATCAGCCGTCTCTCAGCAGGCGGTGGCGCATGTCGAGGTAGCCGCGGTCGGCGAGCCGCGCCCAGGCGAGGGATTCGTCGCGGAAGCGACGGAACGACTGGTAGGTGCGGCTGGTCAGGTCGTCGGCGTCCTCGAGCTCGCGCAGCATCTGCTCTGACGCCTTGGCGAGCGCGGCCAGCACCTCGTCGGGGAAGCGGCGGAGCTGGACCTCGTGCTGGCCGACCAGCACGCCGAGCGCTTCGGCGTTGCGGCGGTTGAACTCGGCCAGCATGGCATCCGTCTCGGCGCGGCAGGCGGAGGCGACGATCGCCTGGAGATCGCCCGGCAGCGCGTCGAAGCGCGCCTTGTTGACGAAAGCCTCGACCGCGCTGCCGGGCTCGTGGAAGCCCGGCCAGTAGTAGAACTTCGCGATCTTGTGGAAGCCGAAGGCGAGGTCGTTCCAGGGCCCGACCCATTCGGCCGCGTCGATGCGCCCGGAGGACAGCGCCGGGTACAGATCGGCGCCCGGCAGGTTCTCGGCCACGGCGCCGGCGCGGCGCAGCACCTCGCCGCCGAGCCCGGGCATGCGAATCTTGAGGCCCCGGAAGTCGTCGAGCGACGTCACCTCGCGCCGGAACCAGCCGCCCATCTGGGCGCCGGTATTGCCGGCGAGGAACGGCTTGAGCCCGAAGCGCGCGTAGCCTTCGTCGTAGAGCGCCTGGCCGCCGCCTTCGTGCATCCACGCCGAATGCTCGGAGGCGGTGAAGCCGAAAGGCACCCCGGTGAAGAAATTGAAGGCGCGCGACTTGCCCTGCCAGTAATAGGCGGCGGCATGGCCCATCTCGACGGTACCCTGGGACACGGCGTCGAAAACCTGGAGCGGCGGGATGGTGCCTGCCGGCAGAACCCGGACCGACAGCCGGCCCTCGCTCATGTCGGTGATGCGCTGGGCCAGCCGCTCGGCGCCGGTGCCGAGGCCGGGAAAGCGGTCGGGCCAGGCGGTCGCCATGCGCCACACGTGGCGCTCGCGCACGACGGCGGGTGCGGCAACGGCGGCGTCCTTGCGGCTTTCCCGCGCGAGGAGGTAGGCGCCCCCCGCTCCGGCGGCGAGGCCGGTCGCTGCGCCCGCGATGAAGTCACGACGGTTCATGAAAGGCGTTCTCCCTGGGTCACATGTCCGTGGCCGGTTACGGCGTACGTGGCTCGAACGGAATCCAGCCGTCGCCCGGATGCAGCGCCTCGAGCGGGCGGAAGCGGGCTTTATAGGCCATCTTGGCCGAGCGCGCGATCCAGTAGCCGAGATAGACGTAGTCGAGGCCGAGCGCGCGGGCATGTCCGGCGAGCCAGATCACCATGAAGGTGCCGAGGCTGTCGCGCGGGTCGGCGGGGTCGTAGAAGCTGTACACGGCGGAAAGGCCGTCGCCCGCGCGGTCGGCCAGCATCACGCCCGCCAGCCTTCCGTCTTCGTGCCGGAATTCGGCAGTGAAGGTCGGGACCGGGCTGGTCAGCATCAGCCCCTCGAACTCGCGCTGGCCCATGCCGTCCATGCCGCCGCCGGGGTGGCGGGTGGACTGATAGCGCGCGAACAGCGCGAAATGCTCGTCCTCGACGCGCGGCGGCGCGTGCAGCGTGACCGCGAGCCCGGCGTTGCGCCGTGCGATGCGGGCGAGGGTGCCATGGGGCCGGAAGCGGCGCGCGTCGATGCGCACCGGCACGCAGGCTTCGCAGCCGGGGCACGCCGGCCGGTAGATGATGTCGTGGGAACGGCGGAAGCCCGCGCGCACGGCAGCATCGTAGATGTCGGCGGCGTCGCTTCCGTTCAGCTCGGCCGCGACGTTGCGCTCCTCCCGGCCGGGCAGGTAGGGGCAGGGACGCAGGCGTGAGCCGAACAGCGAGATGGAACGGGCGGACATGGCCGTATTATGCCGTCCCGGACGGCCCGGCCGCAATCGGGGGATGGTTCGCCGTCGGAAAAACCGATGTTTCCGGGTATCTCGGGAGCGCCGCTCAGTTCCCGGAAGACGGCGGCAAAGCGAGTCCGCTGCTGCGGCTGACGACGGGAGGGGGCGGCGAGACGGCGGCCGCAGGCCGGGGCATCGTCTCGTTGACGGCGGGCGGCACCGGCGCCTGGCGCAGCAGCGTGATCGAAAGGCGCCGGTTGCGCGCCGATTCCGGATCGTCCTTGACGAGATGCTCGGTGTCGGCGCGTCCGACCACGCGCGTGATGCGCTCCCCCGCAAGGCCGAAATGCAGCATCTCGCGGCGCGCGGCATGGGCGCGGTCGGTGGACAGTTCCCAGTTGGTGTAGCTGGAGCCGCGCGCGTAGGGCGTCGCGTCCGTGTGGCCGGAGATGGCGATCTTGTTGGGCAGGCCGGCGACCGCATGGGCGACCATTTCCAGAAGCTGCCGGGTATGCTGGTAGGGCACGGCGGAACCGCGCGCGAACATCGAGGTCTGGTCCTGGTCCACGATCTGGATGCGCAACCCTTCCTCGGTGCGTTCCACGATCAGGTTCTCGGCGAGGCGGCGTAGCTCGGGTCGCGTCTCGACCGCCCGCTTGAGCGCCTGCTCGACCTCCTCGAACATCCTTTCCTCGCGCCGGCGCATGATCTCTTCCATCTGCGACTGGGTGAGTTCCTTCTTGGGCGCTTCGGGGTTCCTGCCGGCGTTGTCGGGATCCTTCACGCGCTCGTCGCGCGTGCCGGCCTCGACCCGATCCTCGGATTCGGCATCCTGCTCGCTCGGCTTCGAGTCGGGCGAGGGAACCGGCAGGCCGACGGGCGCCCCGCGTCCGCGCTGCGGCCCGTCGAGCGTGATGGTGGCGCCGCCGAGAATCTGGCCGGCGCCGGACGTGGTGCGCGACACCGATGCGGCGTTGAAGTATTCGGAAATGCCCGAACGCTGTTCCTGGGTGGTCGAGTTGAGCAGCCAAAGCAGCAGGAAGAACGCCATCATGGCGGTCACGAAGTCGGCGTAGGCGACCTTCCACGCGCCGCCGTGATGGGCGCCGTGATCGCCGCCCTTCTTGCGCCGGACGATGATCGGTGCGGCGTTGGTTGCCATCGTTCCCTGTCCCGTCCCGGCGTCAGAGCGCGGGCGCGTTCTGGACCGCGTCCTCGACCTCGTAGAAGGTCGGGCGCACGTCCTCGAACAGCGCCTTGCGCGCGAACTCGACGGAGACCGACGGCGCGTTGCCCTGCATGTGGGCGAGCAGCGCCACCTTGATGCACTGCAGGTACTTGAGCTCCGCCTCGAAGGTCGAGCGCATGGAGGCTGCGACGGGACCGAAGAAGCCGTAGGCGAGCAGCACCCCCAGGAACGTGCCGACCAGCGCGCCGCCGATCAGCCTGCCCAGCACTTCGGGAGGCTCGGTGATCGAGCCCATCGTCTTGATGACGCCGAGCACGGCGGCGACGATGCCGAGCGCGGGCGTGCCGTCGGCCACCGTCTGGACCGCGTTGGCGACCTGCATCTCCTCGGCGTGGCGGGCCGCGATCTCGTCCTCCATCAGGGTTTCCATCTCGAACGGATTTTCGGCGCCGAGCACCATCATGCGCAGGTAGTCGCACAGGAAGGTGAGCGTGTGATGGTCGTTGTAGATCGTGGGGAACTTGCGGAACAACTCGCTTTCGTGGGGATTCTCGACATGGGCCTCGAGCACCAGCATGCCCTTGGACTTGGCGAGCTTGAAGATGGTGAACAGCAGCGTCAGCAGCTCGAGATAGGCCTGCTTGTCGTACTTCGGGCCCTTGAGAATTTTACCGAACGCCTTGCCGGAATTGAGCAGCACCGGCTTGGGGTTGGCGATGATGTAGGCGCCGAGGGCCGCGCCGCAGATGATGACGACCTCGAACGGCTGCCACAGGACGTAGAGCTTGCCGCCCATCGCGACATAGCCGCCGAAAACGCTCAGGACCACTGTGATGACGCCGACGATGAAGAACATGTCCGCCTGCTTGGCTGATGTTGACCGGAAGCGTCGCGCGCCTTCGCACGCGCCTCCGTTTGCCCGTGCGGCGAAGCTCGCAGGCTCTTGGTTAAGAACGGGTTTATCCGCCCCCCGGAACCTGACGCCCCGGCCGCGTTTCCCGGGCCGGGACGAGTCTAGGCGGAGGGAGTTAAGCCGGCCTTAAGGCTGGGCCGTCGGAGGAGAGGGCGGATGGGGCACGAGATGCAGGGTTTCGACCGGCCAGCGCGGCCGCGCGGGCAGCGTCACGAAGCCGCCGTCGCGCCAGCCCTCGGTCAGGTCGGCATAGCGCGGCGAAAGCGGATTGCCGGACTGCCCGCCCGGCATGGCGTAGAGCGAGCGCTCGAGGTCGGCGAGGTCGTAGATGCCCCGGAACGTGGCGCCATGGACGTGGGCGAACGGGCCGTCGCCGTATCTCGCGCGCCGTCCCGTGCGGTAGGTGCCGCGGTTGACTGTAAAGTCGTCGCCGTCGGTTTCCACCGTGACGCGGGTGAGGCGGCCCACCACCGGAATCCAATCGAGGAAGAGGTTGCGGAGGTTGGCCTGGTGCAGCGCTCCCCAGCGCCAGTTCGCGACATCGCCGAGTTGCGCTTCCAGGTCGGCGCGGGCGTCGTCGAGGGCGGCGGCCAGCATCTCGCCGCAACTTTCGCGCGCTTCGGTCGTGACGTCGTTGCACCAGGCGGTGTCGCTTTCGATGACGCGCTGGATCAGGCGCGGGCGGACGCGGGAAAAATCGCCGGCGTACGGGCCGAGCTCGTCCGCGAACAGCCGCACCATGATGCGCTCCATCCAGGCATTGAACAGGAGGGGTTCCATGCGGTCGCGCGCGACGCGGCCGTCCCAGGCGGCGAGCCGCTCGAGCAGCTCCTCCGTTTCGGCACTGCGTGGAGTTTCGCGCATGAGGAGAGGCAGAAGGTCGCGGGCGGCGTAGGAAACGACGTCCATCAGCAGCGCGCGGCTGGTCGTGACGTCGTGGCGCGGGCGCACGGCCAGCTGGTCTTCGATGCGCCGCGCCCGGTACGGCTCGTCCCAGTCGCGCGAGATGAGATGCGGATAGGCCGGCCCCACGGCCCGGTTGTTGGCGTTGACGATGGTGCCGCGCCCGGGGTTGTAGCTGCGCGGCAGGGCGCCGGCGGGAATGAAGCCTTGCCAGTCGTGCGCAGGGTCGTCGCCCCGGGCGGGCTCTTCGCCGCTGCCGGCGCCCTGCCCGCGGATCGGGATGCGGCCGGCGACGGAGACGCCGATGTTGCCGTCCGTGTCGGCGTAGAACAGGTTCTGTACGGGGCTTTCGAAGAACTCCAGCGCCGCGGTGAAGTCGCTCCAGCTCCGCGCCAGGTTGATGCGTCGCAGAGCGTCGCCGGAACGGTCGCCATCGGCCAGCATGGCGGATCGCAGCACGATCACGGTGCCGGGCGGCACCTCGCCGGAAAGGGCCCCGGCGATGTCGGAGACCACGGGACCGTTGCGGGTCTCGCGCACGGTGAGGACGACGTCCTCTCCGCCGCGCACGCGGATGGTCTCCTCGCGGGTCCGGAACGCGCGGGGCCCGTCGGGCGCGAGGTAGCGGCCGGGGTCGGCCGGGTCGAGCCTTTCCACCACGAGGTCATCCGTGTCCGCGCCGGTCGTGGTCATGCCCCATGCGATGCGCCCGTTATGGCCGAGCACGTGGAACGGCACGCCGGGGGCGGTCGCGCCGGCGACGGCGAAGTCCGGCGTGGCGATGCGGGCGAGATACCAGACGTTGGGCGCCCGCAGGCCGAGATGGGGATCGTTGGCGAGAAGCGGCCGTCCCGACGCGGTATGCGTACCCGCGATGGCCCAGGCGTTGGAGGCGCTGTGGCGCGGCGGCGCGGGAGGAAGTGCGGCATCCATGGCATCGAGCAGGCGCAGGGCATCGGGATCGAGCGCAGTGCCTTGCGGCACGGCGGGCGCGATGCCGGCGAGATCGGTCAGGGGTACCGTCACCGGGGCGTCTTCCGGATAGGGAAGGAACAGGCGGCGCGCGGCCTCGGCGCCGAGATGCGCCTCGATCCGCGCGCGCGCCATCTGGCGGCGCCAGTTGCCCGACAGGTTCCAGGCCATGAGCCGTCCCCAGACGAGCGAATCGGCCGGGCGCCAAGGCTCGGGCTCGAATCCGAGCAGGACGAATTCGGGCGGCAGGGCGCCGCGCCGCGAGGCGATCCAGGCGTTCACCCCGCGCGCATAGGCAGCGAGCGCGTCGCGCGTCTCCGGGGAAAGCTGGGCGAGACTCGCTTCGGACCGGGCGTAGAGGCCGATCGTGCGCATCAACCGGTCCTGGACCAGAACGCGGGGGCCGACCACCTCCGCAAGCCGTCCGGCACCGAGGCGGCGCATCGAGTCCATTTGCCACATGCGGTCCTGCGCATGGGCGTAGCCGAGGGCGTAATAGGCGTCGTTCGTCGTTTGGGCCCTGATGTGGACGAGGCCGTCGGGGTCGCGGGAGATCTCCGCCGGGCCGTCCAGTCCGGGGACGCTCACGCTGCCCTCGGTGACGGGCAGGGAGCTTCTGAGCCATAGGTAGGTGATGCCGGCGCCGATCAGCAGCAGCACCGCCGCGAGCGCCAGCATCCAGCCTAATATCCGGCTTATAAAACGCATGAATACAATAAGTTACCCTATTTTTCGAAAGTCATATGGGAAATATCTGGAAACGCCTTCATCCGCTCCGCAGGCGCCGTGCCGCCTCGCGCGCGGCATAGGTGAGAATACCGTCCGCTCCGGCGCGACGGAAGGCGATCAGGCTCTCCATCAGGACCGCGTCCCAGTCGAGCCAGCCGGCATCGGCCGCGGCCCGCAGCATCGCGTACTCGCCGCTCACCTGATAGGCGTAGGTCGGCATGGCAAAGGCATCCTTCACCCGGCGCACGATGTCGAGATAGGGCAGGCCCGGCTTGACCATGACCATGTCGGCGCCTTCCGCGACGTCGAGGGCGACTTCCCGGAGCGCCTCGTCGCCGTTGGCCGGGTCCATCTGGTAGGTCTTCTTGCCGGCGCCGCCGAGATTGGCGGCGGAGCCGACGGCGTCGCGGAACGGGCCGTAGAAGGCGGAGGCGTATTTCGCCGCATAGGCCATGATCAGCGCATCGTGGTGGCCTCGGTCCTCGAGCGCGGCGCGGATCGCGCCCACGCGCCCGTCCATCATGTCGGACGGGGCGACGATGTGGCAGCCGGCCTCGACCTGCACCAGGGCCTGGCGCACGAGCACCTCGATGCTTTCGTCGTTGAGCACGCGGCCGTCGCGCGTGAGGCCGTCCTGGCCGTCGAGGGTATAGGGGTCGAGCGCCACGTCGCACATGATCCCGACATCGGGCACCGCCGCCCGGATCGCCCGCACCGCGCGGCACACCAGGTTCTCCGGGTCGCAGGCTTCGGCCGCGGCGGCGCTCTTGCGCCCGGGCGGGATCACCGGGAACAACGCCACGGCGGGAATGCCGAGGGCGGCGGCATCGGCCACCGCCTCCACGGCAAGGTCGAGCGACAGCCGCTCCACGCCGGGCAGGGAAGGGATCGGGGTGCGAAGGGCGGTCCCTTCCTGCACGAACAGCGGCCAGATCAGGTTGTCGGGCGAGAGCGTGCTCGCGCGCGTGAGGCGTTGCGACCACGCGGCCTGGCGCGTCCGCCGAAGGCGCAGCGCGGGATAGGCCGGTGCCGCGGCGGGGGCGGCGCGGCGCAGGCCGGCGGAAAGGCGCTTGCGGATCGACATGGCCAGCGATCATAGGGCGTGCGGACCGGCGAAACAACCGCCGCAGAGCTTTCCGCGGCGGCCGGAACGTCTTTGGCTACAGAGGGTTAGGGGCAATCTCCGGTTAGGACAATGTTAAACTTTGGGGGCGGATAATCGGTTTGCAGACGGGCTCCGACGGGGCCGCATGAGGGTCTCAACACAGCGATCGAAACGAGGGTGCCGTGGACCATATCTACCAGGACGTGATCTTCCTGATCGAACGGCTGCACCGCCAGTTCCTCGAAGTGGTGAAGACCGAAATCGACCGCATCGGCATCGAGGACATCAACAACGTGCAGGCGCTGATCCTGTTCAACATCGGCGAAGAGGAACTGACGGTGGGCGAGCTCACCAATCGCGGCTACTACCTCGGCTCCAACGTGTCCTACAACGTCAAGAAGATGGTCGAGAACGATTACCTCGTGCACGAGCGCTCGACCCACGACCGGCGCTCCATCCGCGTGCGCCTTTCGCCCAAGGGGCTCGATCTCTATGCCAAGATGAAGGTGATGTTCGAGCGCCACATCGCCGAGCTCGACGCGAGCCCGGCGCTCAACGACGAGCTCAAGGGCGCGATCAAGTCGCTCCGCCACATGGAGCAGTTCTGGACCCGGCTCCTGGCGCTGGGGCTGCGCGGCGGCATCAACGCCTCGGCCGCGTGACGCTTTCCCGGGGTTTCCGGCCTCCCGGCCGGAGCCCGCCATCGCGCCTTTGACGACATGCGGGCCGCTTGCTATCAAGCGGCCCTTCGCTTGTGCGTCAACCGAGCAACGGAAAGGGGCATCTGAACATGGACGGGGCCGATCCGCAGACCATCGCGCGCCTGAAATCCTTCGTCGAGCGCGTCGAGCGCCTGGAGGCCGACAAGGCCAACATCGCGGCCGACATCCGCGAGGTGTACGCCGAGGCCAAGTCGCAGGGCTTCGACACCAAGGCGCTGCGCCAGGTGATCCGGCTGCGCAAGATGGATCCCGCCGACCGCCGCGAGCAGGAGGAGCTGCTCGATCTCTACAAGGGCGTGCTCGGCATGGAGGACTGATCTTGCGGCGGCGATCGTCCGGTTGCGCCGGTTAGTGTGGCAGCCGTTTCCCGAATGGACTAGATTTCCGCCACGGGACGGCGGGGGGAGCGCGATGACGGACGGGCCGGGCAAGCGGAGCGGCGGAGCGGCGGCGGACGAGGTCATCGTCGAGTTCCACCGCGTCGGCAACGCGGTCAAGGTTTCGGCCGTCGATACGCGCACCTACGAGGAAGTCTCGATCGTGGCCCCGGCGCATTCCACCGAGCGCGAGATGACCGACGCCGTGCTGCGCAAGCTCGCCTGGGTGCAGGCGCGCGGGCCGGAAAGGGGCGCGGGCGGTGCCGCCGCCCGGGGGGCGCGGCCGCGGCGATGACGGTGACGGCCGGCACATGACCGCGTACTTCCTCCAGCAGCTCATCAACGGGCTTACGCTCGGCGCCGTCTACGGCCTGATCGCCATCGGCTATACGATGGTCTACGGCATCATCGGCATGATCAATTTCGCCCACGGCGAGATCTACATGATCGGCTCCTTCATCGCGATGATCGCCTTCGCGATCCTCGGCATGGCGGGGGTGGCTTCGGTGCCGATGGCGCTGCTGGTGGTGCTGCTGCTCGCGATCCTGTTCACCGCCGCCTACGGCTGGACGGTCGAGCGGCTGGCCTACCGGCCGCTGCGCGGCTCGTTCCGGCTCGCGCCGCTGATCTCGGCGATCGGCATGTCGATCTTCCTGCAGAACTACGTCCAGCTGCTCCAGGGCGCGCGCGTCAAGGCGATGGAGCCGGTGATCTCCGGCCGCGTCGTGCTGATGGAGCAGGGCGGCTTCGAGGTGACGATCTCCTACCTCCAGCTCCTCATCATCGGGCTCACGGTGGCGCTGATGGCGTCGTTCAGCCAGGTGATCTCGCGCACCGCGCTCGGGCGCGCCCAGCGGGCCTGCGAGCAGGACCAGAAGATGGCGGCGCTGTGCGGCGTCAACGTGGACCGCACCATCTCGCTCACCTTCGTGCTGGGCGCCGGGCTCGCGGCGGTGGCCGGGGTGATGAACACGCTCTATTACGGTGTGATCGACTTCTTCATCGGCTTCATGATCGGCCTCAAGGCGTTCACGGCGGCCGTGCTGGGCGGCATCGGCTCGCTGCCGGGGGCGATGCTGGGCGGCGTGCTGATCGGTCTGGTCGAGGCGTTCTGGGCCGCCTACTTCTCCGCCGCCTACAAGGACGTGGCGGCGTTTTCGATCCTGGTGCTGGTGCTGATCTTCCGGCCCACGGGCCTGCTCGGCCGTCCCGAAACGGAGAAAGTCTGAGCCGTGAGCGCGGACGCCGCGACCGCCCGCGCGCTGCCGTCGCGGTTGCGCCTCGCGCTGCCGGAGGCGCTGCGGGAGGCCGCGCTCGCCGCCGGCGTCGCCCTGATGCTGGCGCTGCCGCTCGGCGGCATCCGCCTGCCGGCGAGCGCCGGGGGCGCGCTCCAGTTCCGTCCCGGTCTGGTGGCGGTCGCGGTGCTCGCGGTGTTCGCCGGACGCCTCGCGCTCGCGCTGTGGCGCCTCTCGCGGCTGCCGGGGCCGGGCGCGGTACGGATGCCGTGGTTCGACCGCGCGGTGTTCGCCCTGGTGCCGTGGCGCCGCTGGCTGTTCCTCGGCTTCGTGGCGGCGGTGGCGCTGCTGCCGCTGATGCCGTTCGCGGATCGCCGCATTGTCGATCTCGCCACCCTGGTGATGATCTACGTGATGCTGGGCTGGGGCCTCAACATCGTGGTCGGGCTCGCGGGGCTGCTCGACCTCGGCTACGTCGCCTTCTACGCGGTCGGCGCCTATTCCTACACGCTGATCGTGATGCACGCGGGGCTCGGCTTCTGGGAGGCGCTCGCGCTGGCGGGCGCCTGCGCCGCGCTCGCGGGCGTGGTGCTCGGCTTTCCGGTGCTGCGCCTGCGCGGCGACTACCTCGCCATCGTCACGCTCGGGTTCGGCGAGATGATCCGCATCGTGCTGATCAACTGGTCGGAGGTGACCGGCGGCTCCGAGGGCATCACCTCGATCCCGTCGCCGACCTTCTTCGGCCTGCCCTTCACGCCCAATCCCGCGCCCGGCGAGGTCGCATTCCACCAGTTCTTCGGCCTGCCCTTCGCCGGCATCCACAGGCTGATCTTCCTCTACTACATCATCCTGCTGCTCGCGCTCGCGACCCACGTCTTCTCCATGCGCATCCGGCGCCTGCCGGTAGGGCGCGCCTGGGAGGCCCTGCGCGAGGACGACATCGCCTCGCGCGCGCTCGGCCTCAACCCGGTGCTGGTGAAGCTCTCGGCGTTCGGCATCGGCGCCATGTTCGCGGGCTTCGCCGGCGCCTTCTTCGCGACGCGTCAGGGCTTCATCAACCCGTCCTCCTTCACCTTCCTCGAATCGGCGCTCATCCTCGCTATCGTGGTGCTGGGCGGGATGGGCAGCCAGGTCGGCGTGATCTGTGCCGCCCTGGTGCTGGTGCTGCTGCCGGAGTTCGCCCGCGACCTGGCCGAGTTCCGCATGCTGCTGTTCGGCGGCGCGATGGTGGCGATCATGGTGTGGCGCCCGCGCGGCCTGTTCGCCCACCGCGCCCCTTCCGTCACCCTGGGACCGGCGCGCGACCGGGGAGGGGGGCCATGAGGGCGCCGGAGACTCCCCTCCTGCGGGTCGAGCACCTCAGCATGCGCTTCGGCGGCCTCACCGCGGTGTCCGACCTATCGTTCGTCGCGCGCGCGGGCGAGATCACGGCCATCATCGGCCCCAACGGCGCCGGCAAGACCACGGTGTTCAACTGCATCACCGGCTTCTACCGCCCGGGCACCGGACGGATCACGCTCGCCCACGGGGACGGCGCTCATCTCCTCGAACGCATGGAGGGATTCCGCATCGCCCGCGCGGGCGTCGCGCGGACCTTCCAGAACATCCGCCTGTTTCCGCGCATGACGGTACTGGAAAACCTGTTGGTGGCGCAGCATGCGGCGCTGATGCGGGCCTCGGTCTTCTCGATCGCGGGGCTGCTCGGCCTCGCGCGCTTCCGCGTGGCCGAGGACGCGGCCATCGAGCGGGCGGCGCATTGGCTCGACCGCGTCGGGCTGCGCGACTGCGCCGACCGCGAGGCCGGCACGCTCGCCTACGGCCAGCAGCGCAAGATCGAGATCGCGCGCGCCATGTGCACCGCGCCCCGGCTCCTGTGCCTCGACGAGCCGGCGGCCGGCCTCAACCCGCGCGAGACGGCGGAGCTGGCCCGCCTGCTCGTCGGCATCCGCGTGGAGTTCGGCATCGGCATCCTGCTGATCGAGCACGACATGGGGCTCGTGATGCGGATATCGGACCACATCGTCGTGCTGGACCATGGCGCGCGCATCGCCGACGGCCCGCCCGAGAAGGTCCGCAACGACCCGGCGGTGATCCGCGCCTACCTCGGCGAGGACGAAGCGACGGCCGCGGAGGGCCCCGCGCCATGAGCGCGCCCCTGCTCGCGGTCGACTCGGTCGAGACCTACTACGGGCCGGTGCGCGCGCTCGCGGGCGTCAGCCTCGAGGTGCGCGCGGGCGAGGTGGTGACGCTGATCGGCGCCAACGGCGCCGGCAAGTCGACCCTTCTGATGACGGTCTGCGGCAGCCCGGCCGCGGCCTCGGGCCGCGTCCTGTTCGACGGCGCCGACATCACCCGGCTTCCGACCCACCGCATCGCGCGCCTCGGCATCGCGCAGGCGCCGGAGGGACGGCGCATTTTTCCGCGCATGACGGTGCTGGAGAACCTGCTGCTCGGCGCGATCCCGGCGGGCGACGGCCACGTCGAGGAGGACCTCGCCTTCGCGTTCAAGCTGTTCCCGCTGCTCGAGCGGCGCCTTCACCAGCGCGGCGGCACGCTGTCGGGCGGCGAGCAGCAGATGCTGGCGATCGCGCGCGCGCTGATGAGCCGGCCCCGGCTCCTGCTGCTGGACGAGCCTTCCCTCGGCCTCGCGCCGCTGGTGGTGCGCCAGATCTTCGACGCGCTGCGGGACATCAACGCGGAACGCGGCATGACGATCTTCCTGGTCGAGCAGAACGCCCATCACGCGCTTGCGCTCGCGCATCGCGGCTACGTCATGCAGAACGGGCGGATCGTGATGCACGATCTTGCCGCCGCGTTGCTGGCGGACGAGGGCGTGCGCGCGGCCTATCTGGAAGGGGGACACGAATAATGATCCCCGCGACCCCCGGCGAATGGTACGTCTTCGCGGGACTCACCTGCGTGCTGTTCGGCGGCGCGTCGTGGCTCACCGGCGCCGCGGTCGCCGGCACCTGGCGCCCGGCGTGGCAGGTGTTCACCTGGAGCTTGCTGCTCGCCGGCTTCGACCGCTTCCTGCATTACGCGCTGTTCGGCGGCGACCTCCTTTCGGTGGGCGGCGCGCTGCGGGACTACGCCGTGATCCTCGCGGTCGGGCTCGTGGCATGGCGCTTTACGCATGTGACGCGCATGGTGCTTCAGTATCCGTGGCTCTACCGCCGCACCGGGCCGTTCTCGTACCGCGAAAGGTAGAGCCGGCCGCGCTTGCCTCGGGCGGCGTAGGTGCTACTCTTGCGTTCGTTCAGGGCCTTTATATCCAGTGGGGGAAATTTCATGGCGCTTTTCCGCAGGATCGGAGCGGCCGCGGTCGCGGCCTTCATGCTCGCCGGGTGCGGCGGACAGGACGGCGACGACATCATCATCGCCACGGCCGGGCCGATCACGGGCGAATACGCGTCCTTCGGCGAGCAGATGAAGGTCGGCGTCGAGCAGGCCGTGAAGGACATCAACGAGGCGGGCGGGGTGCTCGGCCGCAAGCTGCGCCTCGAGATCGCCGACGACCAGTGCGATCCGAAGCAGGCCGTGGCGGTCGCCAATCAGCTCGTCAACAAGCGGGTCGTGTTCGTGGCCGGTCATTTCTGCTCGGGCTCCTCGATCCCGGCATCGGAGGTCTACAGTAGCGAGAACGTGCTGATGATCTCGCCGGGCTCCACCAATCCGCGCTTCACCGAGCGCCGCCTCACCGGCGTCTATCGCGTGTGCGGCCGCGACGACCAGCAGGGCCAGGTCGCGGGCGACCTGATCGCGGACCGCTTCAACGGACGGCGCGTGGCCGTGGTTCACGACCGGCAGGCCTATTCCCAGGGCCTTGCCGAGGAGACCATGAAGCAGCTCAAGGCGCGCGGCGTCGAGGTGGCGCTCACCGACACGGTCACGCCCAAGGAGAAGGACTATTCCGCGCTGGTGACGCGCCTCAAGAGCGCCAACATCGACGTGCTGTTCTACGGCGGCTACCATTCGGAAGCCGGGCTCATCATCCGCCAGATGCGCGAGCAGGGGATGAACACGCGGGTGATCGGCGGCGACGCGCTGGTGACGCAGGAATTCTGGAGCATCACCGGGCCGCTCGGCAACGGCACGCTGATGTCGTTCAGCCCCGATCCGCGCCGCAACCCCGAGGCCGCGCCGGTGGTCGAGCGCATCCGCGCCGCGGGCCATTCGGCCGAGGGCTACACGCTCTACACCTACGGCGCGGTGCAGGTCTTCGTCGAGGCGGTCCGGCGCGCGGGCGAGGTGGACATGGCCAAGGTCCGCGAACAGCTCGCCACGGGCACCTTCAGGACCGTCCTGGGCGAGCTGAGCTTCGACGAGAAGGGCGACGTCAAGGCGCCGGGCTACGTCTTCTACGAGTGGAAGGACGGGGCCTACGATTACGCCCAGTTCTAAGGGATGGCCGTCGGCCCGGCCCCGGGCGGGTCGGGTCGGCGGTTTCCTTGGGCTTTCCGGGACCTTTCGGGATGGCAAACGGTACCTGTTGTGGCGGGCTGGCAAGGCCCACCGACATATGGTATTGACGCGGTCATGACAGCCGTCGCAGCCGCGCCGCGAGCGGCGAGTTCCGGGAGGGATCGCGGTGCCGTCTGATACCGTCGCCATCGCCGCCGATCATGGCGGCTTCGAGCTGAAGGCTACCCTTTCGGCGGACCTTCGCGCGCGCGGGTACGAGGTGCTCGATTTCGGCACGAATTCCGGTGATTCGGTCGATTATCCCGACTATGCGGAGATGGTGGCGGAGGCGGTCCGTGCCGGCCGCGCCGGGCGCGGCGTCCTGATCTGCGGCTCCGGCATCGGCATGTCGATCGCGGCCAACCGTTTCCCCGGAATCCGCGCCGCCCTGGTCCACGACAATCTCTCCGCGCGCCTCTGCCGCCAGCACAACGACGCCAACGTGCTGTGCCTCGGCGGACGCCTGATCGGGCCCGAGGTCGCGCGCGACTGCCTGACCGCCTTTCTCGACACGCCGTTCGAGGGCGGGCGCCATGCGCGCCGCGTCGGCAAGCTCGAGAATTTTCCGACCAAAGCGAAACCCGAGGTCCGTTCCTGATGTCCAACGTTTCCAAGTCCAGTACCGCGTCCGCGCAGGACGGCTTCTTCGGCGGCGCGCTCGCCGACCGCGATCCCGAGGTCCATGCCGCCGTCGCCGGGGAGCTTGCCCGCGAGCAGGACCAGATCGAGCTGATCGCTTCCGAAAACATCGTGAGCCGCGCCGTACTGGAGGCCCAGGGCTCGGTGCTCACCAACAAGTACGCGGAGGGCTATCCGGGCCGCCGCTACTACGGCGGCTGCGAGTTCGTGGACGTGGCCGAGACGCTCGCGATCGAGCGCGCCAAAAAGCTGTTCGGCTGCGCCTACGCCAACGTCCAGCCCCATTCGGGCTCCCAGGCCAACCAGCAGGTGTTCTTCGCCGTGCTCAAGCCGGGCGACACGTTCATGGGGATGTCGCTCGCGGCCGGAGGCCATCTCACGCACGGCGCCGCGCCCAACCAGTCCGGCAAGTGGTTCCATGCCGTCCAGTACGGCGTGCGCAAGCAGGACGCGCTAATCGACTTCGACGAGGTCGAGGCACTCGCGCGCGAGCACAGGCCGAAGCTGATTCTCGCGGGCGGCTCGGCCTATCCGCGCATCATCGACTTTGCGCGCTTCCGCAAGATCGCCGACGAAGTCGGCGCGATCCTCATGGTGGACATGGCCCATTTCGCCGGGCTGGTGGCGGGGGGCGTGCATCCCAATCCGCTCGATTGGGCGCATGTGGTCACGACCACCACCCACAAGACGCTGCGCGGTCCCCGCGGCGGCATGGTCCTCGCCAACGACGAGGAGCTCGGCAAGAAGATCAATTCCGCCGTGTTTCCGGGCACCCAGGGCGGGCCGCTGATGCACGTCATCGCGGGCAAGGCGGTGGCGTTCGGCGAGGCCCTGACCCCGGCTTTCCGCGACTACGCGAAGGCGGTGCGCGACAACGCCCGCGTGCTCGCCGACGCCTTGATGGCACAGGGATTGGACATCGTCTCGGGCGGCACCGATACGCACCTGATGCTGGTGGACCTGCGTCCCAAGGGACTGACCGGCAAGGCCGCCGAGGCGAGCCTCGAACGCGCCGGCATCACCTGCAACAAGAACGCGATCCCGTTCGATCCCGAAAAGCCGTTCGTCACCTCCGGCGTCCGGCTCGGCACCCCGGCCGGCACCACGCGCGGCTTCGGCCCGGCGGAATGGCGCAGCATCGGCGCATGGATCGGCGAGGTGCTGGACGGCCTCAGGGCGTCGCCCGACGACAACGGCAAGGTCGAAGCGGCGGTACGCGCCCGCGTTCTCGATCTGTGTAAGCGGTTTCCCATTTACCCGGACCAGAGATAGGCCGACCAGAAACGAACGCCCGGCAAGGAGCTCCACGACATGCGCTGTCCGTTTTGCGGTCACGATGATACGCAGGTGAAGGATTCGCGGCCCACCGAAGACGGCGCCGCCATCCGGCGTCGCCGCTTCTGCCCCGCGTGCGGTTCCCGCTGGACCACGTTCGAGCGCGTCCATCTGCGCGAGCTCGTCGTGGTCAAGTCGAGCGGCCATAAGGAGCCGTTCGACCGCGACAAGCTCGCGCGCTCGATCCGCATCGCGGTGCGCAAGCGTCCGGTGGACGAGGAGAAGGTGGAGCGCATCGTCAATTCGATCCAGCGCCGGCTGGAAACGCTGGGCGAAAGCGAGATTCCCTCCTCGCACATCGGCCAGCTCGTGATGGAGGCGCTTTCCAGCGTGGACCAGGTGGCCTACGTCCGGTTCGCCTCGGTCTATCGCAACTTCCGCGAAGCCAAGGACTTCGAGGAATTCCTGGGCACGCTGAGCGGTGGCGAGCGCGACTGACGCAACCGATCTCCGTTACATGCAGGCGGCGCTCGCGCTCGCGCGGCGGGCGCTCGGGCGCGTCCATCCCAATCCGGCGGTAGGCTGCGTCATCGTTGCCGAGGACGGGGAAGTGGTCGGGCGCGGCTGGACCCAGCCCGGCGGCCGTCCCCATGCCGAGACCGAGGCCCTGGCCCGGGCCGGCACGCGGGCGCGCGGCGCCACCGCCTACGTCTCCCTGGAGCCCTGCTGCCATACCGGTAAGACCGGCCCCTGCGCCGATGCCCTGGCCGGCGCGGGCATCCGGCGCGTGGTGGCGGCGATCGAGGACCCGGATCCGCGCGTCGCCGGCGGCGGCATGGCACGCCTCAAGGCGGCCGGGATCGAGACGCGCATCGGCGTGTGCCGCGGCGACGCGGAGCGGCTCAACGCCGGCTTCATCAAGCGGGTGACGCTCGGCCGTCCGCTCGTCACCCTCAAGCTCGCCACCACCCTCGACGGCCGGGTGGCCACGCGCACGGGGGAGAGCCAGTGGATCACGGGCGAAACCGCGCGCGCCTGGGGCCATGCGCTGCGCGCGAGCCACGACGCCGCCGTGACCGGCTCCTCCACCGTGCGCGCCGACGATCCCGACCTGACCTGCCGCCTGCCGGGCATGGCGGCGGCATCGCCGATCCGCGTGGTCATGGATTCGCGGCTCACCTTGCCGCTCACCTCCCGCATCGCCGCCACGGCCGACCGGCGGCCGACCTGGATCGTGACATGCGTGGGGGCGGACGAAGCGCGCCGCGCCGCGTTTCTCGATCTCGGCATCGAGGTGATCGAGGTGCCGGTAGGAGAGGGCGGCCGTCCCGACGTGAAAGCCACCCTCAAAGAGCTCGCGGCGCGCGGTCTCACCCGCGTCATGGTCGAGGGCGGGCCGCACATCGTCGCGACCTTCCTGCGCGCCCGCATGGTGGACCGGATCGCCTGGTTCCGGGCCCCCGACGTGATCGGCGGAGACGGCCTCCCCGTGGCTCATGCGTTCGGGGTGGACGGGCTCGCGCAGATGGCGACGTTCGTCCGAGTGCGGGCGATTCCCTGCGGGCGCGACGTGCTGGAGCTTTATGAGCCCGGCACCCGCTCCGAAAGCTGAGAGGACCGGGAGGAAGGCGTAGATCATGTTCACCGGCATCGTCACCGACGTGGGGGAAGTGCGGCGCGTGGTTCCGGGCAGCGACACGCGCATCGAGATCGCCTGCGCCTACGATCCGGACGGCATCGCGATCGGGGCCTCGATCGCCTGTTCGGGGCCGTGTCTCACGGTCGTCGGGAAGGGACGGAGCGACGGCCGGGCCTGGTTCGCGGTGGAGGCTTCGCCGGAAACGATGAAGCGCACCACCATCGGCCGCTGGCGGCCCGGCACCCGCGTCAACCTGGAGCGCGCGTTGAAGGCGGGCGACGAGTTGGGAGGGCACATCGTCTCGGGCCATGTGGACGGTACCGCGGAGGCGGTCGTGCGTGCCCCGGAGGGCGGGGAAGGGGGCTCGGTGCGGTTCGTCTTTCGCGCCCCCGGCGATCTCGCCCGCTTCATCGCCGCCAAGGGCTCGGTGACGCTCGACGGGGTTTCGCTGACCGTCAACGAGGCGTCCGGCACCGAGTTCGCGGTCAACGTCATCCCCCATACCCTGGCCCATACCACGCTCGGCGCGGTGCGGCCGGGGGACGTCCTCAACCTCGAGATCGACATGCTGGCGCGCTACGTCGCGCGTCTCGCCGAAGGCTGAGCCCGGCCGCGCGGCGCCGGCGCCGCCCGACGTGCCCCTTGGCGCGCGCCGGCTTATGGGGCTATGTTCGGCGCTTCGCGCGGCTTGCGCTCGGGCCGCGCGCACCGTTCGCCAGGGAAGACTCCATGCCGCGCCAGCCCCACGTCCAGCCTCATGTGATGATCGTCGAGGCCCGTTTCTACCAGGACATCGCCGACGAGCTGGTGAAGGGCGCCGTGGCGGCGCTGGAGGCGGCGGGCGCCACCTGGGAGCGTTTCGCGGTGCCGGGCGCGTTCGAGATTCCGGGCGCGATCCGACTGGCGCTCGACGCCAAGGGCAAGGACGGGGGGGCGCGCTTCGACGGCTACGTCGCGCTCGGCTGCGTGATCCGGGGCGAGACCACCCATTACGACTACGTCTGCGGGGAATCGGCGCGCGGCCTTCAGGACCTCGCGCTGCGCCACAAGGCCTGCATCGGCTACGGCATCCTCACGGTCGAGAACCGCGAGCAGGCGATGGTGCGCGCCGACGGACGCAAGAGCGTGAAAGGCAGGGACGCGGTCGAGGCCTGCCTCGCCATGATCGCCCTGCGCGATGCGTTCGGCGGTGCGTGAGGCGATGAACGGCACGGCGGAGCGCAAGGGCGTCGCGGCCACGGCCGGCAACCGCCGCTCGGCGGCGCGGCTCGCCGCGGTGCAGGCGCTCTACCAGATGCAGCTTTCCGGCGTGACCGCCGAGGAGGCCATCGCCCAGTTCACCGCGGGGCACGCGGCCTCTCCGGTCTCCGACGAGGAGGACGGCGCCGAGGCCCTGCCGCCGCTGGAGCCGGGCCTGTTCGGCGCGATCGTGCGCGGCGTGTCGGGCGGCCGTGCCCGTTTCGACGGGATGATCGCGGGCGCGCTCACGACCGACTGGACCGTGGAGCGGCTCCAGATCCTGGTGCGGCTGATCCTCGAGGCCGGGGTGTTCGAGCTGACCGAGCGCACCGACGTGCCGCCGCGCGTCGCCATCAACGAATACGTCAATCTTGCCCATGCCTTCTTCGACGGTGCCGAGCCCGGCCTCGTCAACGGCGTGCTCGATGCCGTCGCAAAGTCGTACCGCGGCGACGAGATGACGCGGACGCGGGGCTGAGGGCAGATCATGCCGATGGACGAGTTCGGATTGATCGCCCGACATTTCGCGCCCATCGCCGCCGCCGAGCCGGGCGCGCTCGGCCTCCTCGACGACGCCGCGGTGCTGGGACTCGCGCCCGGGACCAGGCTGGTCGTCACCACCGACGCGCTGGTGGCGGGCGTCCATTTCTTTCCCGGCGATCCGCCGGGCGACATCGCCCGCAAGCTGATGCGCGTCAACCTTTCCGACCTCGCGGCGATGGGCGCGCGGCCGCGCGCGGTGCTGCTCGCGGCGGTGCTGCCGCGCGACACCGACGATGCCTGGCTCGCCGCCTTCGCCGAGGGGCTGGCGGCCGACGCCGCGACCTTCTCCGCCCCGCTGGTGGGCGGCGACACCGTCGCCACCGACGGTCCGCTCACGCTCTCGCTCACCGCGCTCGGAGAGATCGAGGGCGCGCCGCTGCTGCGTTCGGGGGCGCGGGCGGGGGACGACATCTATGTCTCGGGGACCATCGGCGACGCGGCGCTCGGCTACATCATCCTCGACGGGCAGGATTTCGGCTGCGACGCCGAGACCCTGGCGCCGCTGGTGGCGCGCTACCTGGTGCCGGAGCCGCGCCTCGCGCTCGGCCGCGCGCTCGCCGCCGAAGGGCTCGCCCATGCCTGCATCGACGTTTCCGACGGGCTGCTCGCCGATCTCGCGCATGTCGCCGAGTGCTCGGGCCTCGGCGCCGAGATCGCGGCGGCGGCGGTGCCGCTGTCGCCGCTCGCGCGTCGGCTGGTGGCGGAGCGTCCCGAGCTGATGACCGACGTGCTGACCGGCGGCGACGACTACGAGCTGTGCTTCACGGCCTCGCCCGCGTCGCGCGCGCGGATCGAGGCCGCGGCGGCCTCGGTGGGCGTGCCGGTCGCCCGGATCGGGCTGATGGGGCCGGGAAAGGGGGTCGCCGTGGGCGACGCCGAGGCCCTCGGGATCGAGCTCAACGCACTAGGATTCAAGCACTTTCTGGAGTAGGGGGCGTGCCTGCATGCCACGTATGCCTGTAATGCATTTGTCTCTTCACAGCCGATGAATTAACAGCTTTCATGCGCACTTTCGCTGTCGGGGCTTTTTCATGATTGCGATGCAGTACACCATCCGGTTGGCCGGCGATTACGACCTCAAGCTTCTCCGTGACCGCGTCACCCGCCGAAAACCCCTGTTCGATGGTCTCAAGGGGTTGGTGCACAAGACCTACATGTTCGATCCGGAACAAGCCGTCTACGCGCCGTTCTACGTCTGGGAGAGCGACGAGGCCGCCCGCGCCTTCCTCCTGGGCGACCTGTTCCGCGACGTGGTCGTCACCTTCGGCCGGCCGCGCGTGCGCATGTGGAACGTCCTGCTGTTCGGCGGCGAGCCCCACGAGAGCCCGCCCCAGCTCGCCGTCAAGGAGCATGACGTCATCCCGGCGGAGCAGGGGCTCGCCGAACTGATGGAGGCGGAGCAGGCGCTCCACGAGCGCGCCATGAAGAC
Source organism: Alphaproteobacteria bacterium (assembly GCA_050485485.1). GTDB lineage: Bacteria > Pseudomonadota > Alphaproteobacteria > SMXQ01 > SMXQ01 > WHSO01. Next base: position 191,129 of record JBJHBM010000001.1, read on the forward strand.
CGAGGGGCTCTGTTACCATCTGTCCGCCATAGACCCCGACCGATGGGAGATCATGCGATATTCGGTCTGGTGCGACCCCCGGCAAGTCCAGAAATGCGACGCCGACGCCGTCGAAAGCTTCAATATCCTCCAGCTTTGCGAGCCCGAAAGGGTCTGAACGGCCCTTCCATTCCCTCCGAAACGCTCGCTTTACCCAATCTTTAGACACCCCGGGCATCCTCCTTGGGCCGTACAGACGGCCTCGAACCGGGAGGAAACCTTGGCAAACGCGGCCTTCCGCCTCGCCGGCGCGCTCGCCCTCGCGGCCTTTGCCGCCGCTTCCGCCGCCGCGCAGGCCCCCGAATCCGCTTCCGGCGGCGCCGACTGGTTCGGAAACGAGCGCGTGCAGTTCTTCCGCCTCGCGCCCTTCAGCATCCCGGTGGTCCGCGACGGCCGCCTGCTCCGCCAGGTCAGCCTCACGGTCACGCTGGAAACCGGCAACGTGTCCCAGCGCAACAAGGTGATCGAGCGGCGCCTTGCGCTGCAGAACGCGTTCCTGAAGGACCTCTATGCGGTGCTGGCGCTGCACGACGGCGAGGACGGCCGCGCGCTCAATCTCGACACCGTGAAGGTCCGCCTGCGCCGGGTCGCGGACGGCGTGCTGGGGCCGGGCATCGCCCGCGACATCCTGATCGAATCGGTTCACGTCCGTCGCTTCCCCCAGGAAGGCTAGGCACGCGATTCGGCCGATGCCTTTCGCATCGGAAAGGTCTAGCTTGGCGCCATGATGCCGCCCCTCATGCGTCGCAACGTCCTGCTGCTTTCCCTGTGCCAGGCTCTGTTCATGACCGGGACCTCGATGGTCATCACGGTGACGGCGCTCGCGGGCGCGCTGTGCGCGCCGGTTCCCGGTCTGGCCACCTTGCCCCTGTCGCTGCAGTTCGTCGCCACCATGGCGACGACCGTGCCGGCCTCCTTCGTCATGCGCCGTTTCGGGCGCCGCGCGGGATTCCTGACCGGCGCCGCGTTCGGGGGACTCGGCGGCGCGATCAACGTCTTCGCCATGCTCGAAGGCGATTTCGTCCTGCTGTGCATCGGCTCGGCGCTGATCGGCGTGCTCAACGGCTTTTCCAGCTACTACCGCTTCGCCGCCGCGGACGCGGCCGACGAGGAGAACCGCGCCCGCGCGATCTCCCTGGTGATGGCAGGCGGCGTGATTGCCGCTTTCACCGGCCCCAATCTCGCACGCTTCACGGCGGAGATGATTGCGGGCGGCACCTTCGCCGGCACCTTCGCCGCGCTCGCAGCGCTTCAGGTCGTGACCGCGCTGCTGCTCGCCTTCGTCGTGATCCCGAGGCTTACGGCGGCGGAGCGCAAGGAGCAGGGGCGTCCCGTCGGCGAAATCCTGCGGCATCCCACGGCGCTAGTCGCCATCATCGGCGGCGTCGCCGGCTACAGCGCCATGACGCTGGTGATGACGGCGACACCGCTTGCCGTCATCGGCCACGACTTCCGACTCGCCGACGCCGCCTTCATCATCCAGTGGCACGTGTTCGCCATGTTCGCGCCGTCGTTCTTCACCGGCTCCCTGATCAAGCGCTTCGGCGCGGTGCCGGTGATCGCGACCGGCGCCCTCGCGATCCTCGGTTGTGCCGCCGTCAACCTGCAGGGGACGAGCATCGCCCATTTCACGCTCGCCCTGGTTCTCCTAGGGGTGGGGTGGAACTTCATGTTCGTCGGCAGCACCGCCCTGCTGTCGGCGGCGGTGGCGCGGCCGGAGCAGGCCAAGATGCAGGGCCTCAACGATTTCCTCGTGTTCGGCGCGGTGGCGCTGGCATCCCTGTCGTCGGGGGCGCTCCAGCAGGACTTGGGGTGGCAGGCGGTCAATATTGGCGCCGTCCCCGGAGTTTCCCTCGCGCTTGCCGCGGCCCTTTGGCTGGCGCTCCGCCGTCCCGCCCATGCGGGCTGACGGGCGCCGTGACCTGTAAAAAACGCGATTCGGTCGTGAATCCGGGACCTTGCGAGGCCGCTTGGCCCCGACGAGCCGGGTTGCGTCCGGCGGGGACTTCTGGCATGTTCCGCCCACTTTTCCGAGGCCCCCCAGCCAGGCGCCACAGTGCCAAGACGCCGTCGGGCGCGGTTCCGGGCCTTTATTTTCGCTTCGACATCCCGAACAAGTTTCAGGGGGAATGACCAGATGACCAGCGCTTACTGGGTGGTGTTCGGCGGCGGATTGCTCGCCATCCTCTACGGCATTTACGCCTCGCGCGCCGTGCTTGGCGCCGATGCCGGCACCGAACGGATGCGCGAGATTTCCGGAGCCATTCAGGAAGGGGCGAGCGCCTATCTTAATCGTCAGTACCGGACGATCGCCATCGTCGGCATTGTGATCGGCGCCTTTTTGTGGTGGCGGCTCGGGCTTCATGTCGCCATCGGCTATGCCATCGGCGCCGTGCTTTCGGCGGCCAACGGTTATATCGGCATGAACATCTCGGTGCGCGCCAATGTACGCACGGCGAACGCCGCCCGCCAGGGACTTTCCGAAGCGCTCGGCATCGCCTTCAAGTCCGGAGCCGTCACCGGGCTTCTGGTTGTCGGCCTCGGGCTTCTCGGCGTCGCCGTCTACTACTACGTACTGCAGCAGATGGGCTTCGGAGTGCGTCCCATTCTTGAGGCCCTGGTCGCGCTGTCGTTCGGCGCCTCGCTGATCTCCATCTTCGCCCGTCTCGGCGGCGGCATCTTCACCAAGGGCGCCGACGTGGGCGCCGATCTCGTCGGAAAGATCGAGGCCGGCATTCCCGAGGACGATCCCCGCAACGCGGCCGTCATCGCCGACAACGTGGGCGACAACGTGGGCGACTGCGCCGGAATGGCCGCCGACCTGTTCGAAACCTATGCCGTCACGATCGTGGCGACCATGTTGCTGGCGGCGATCTTCTTCACGGGCATGGCGCAGACCACCATGATGATGTTGCCGCTGCTGATCGGCGCAGCCTGCATCGTCGGCTCCATCGTCGGCACGTTCTTCGTGCGCCTCGGCCCGTCCAACAACATCATGGGCGCCCTCTACAAAGGCTTCATCGTTTCCGCTGTCGCTTCGGCCGCCCTGATCGCGGTCGTGATCTGGCACTTCGTCGGCTTCGGTAGCACCTTCACCATCGGCGGGCGCAGCTTTACGGGCGGGGCCTTGTTCTGGGCGTCGGTAATCGGCCTCGGCGTCACCGGCCTGCTGGTCTGGATCACCGAGTACTACACGGGTACCGATCATCGCCCGGTCAAGTCGGTGGCGAATGCGTCCAACACGGGTCATGCCACCAACATCATCCAGGGCCTCGCAGTTTCGATGGAGGCCTGTGCCTTGCCGGCTCTGGTCATCTGCGGCGGTATCATCCTCGGCTACATGGCGGCCGGCCTGTTCGGGATCGCCATTGCTGTGACCTCCATGCTGGCGCTCGCGGGCATGGTGGTGGCGCTCGACGCCTACGGCCCGGTGACCGATAACGCGGGCGGCATCGCCGAGATGGCGGATCTACCGGCCGACGTGCGCAAGGTCACCGATGCTCTCGACGCCGTCGGCAACACCACCAAGGCGGTGACCAAGGGGTATGCCATCGGTTCGGCCGGCCTCGCCGCGCTAGTGTTGTTTGCGGCCTACGTCGAAGACCTGAGCCACTACTTCCCGAACCTGCAGATCCAGTTCCGGTTGCAGGATCCCTATGTGGTGGTCGGACTGATCTTCGGCGGTATGCTGCCGTTCCTGTTCGGCTCGCTCGGCATGATGGCGGTGGGCCGCGCAGCGGGCGCCGTCGTGATCGAGGTGCGGCGCCAGTTCCGCGAAATCAAAGGCATCATGGAAGGCACCGCCAAGCCCGAATACGGCCGCGCCGTGGACCTCCTCACCAAGTCCGCGATCAAGGAGATGATAGTGCCGTCACTGTTGCCGGTGCTGGCGCCCGTGGTGCTTTACGGCGTGATCCTCGTGATCGCGGGCCAGGCGGCCGCCTTCACGGCGGTGGGCGCGATGCTGCTCGGCTCGATCGTGACCGGCCTGTTCGTCGCCATCTCAATGACTTCGGGCGGCGGTGCGTGGGACAACGCCAAGAAGTTCATCGAGGACGGGAATCACGGCGGCAAGGGTTCCGAAGCCCACAAGGCGGCCGTGACAGGCGATACCGTCGGCGATCCCTACAAGGATACCGCGGGGCCCGCCATCAACCCGATGATCAAGATCATCAATATCGTGGCGATCCTGCTCCTGGCCCTCGTCGCCTGAGTACGGAGAAAAGCCACCGATAAAAAAGCCCCGGGAGACCCCCGGGGCTTTTTTTGTCCTTGCGGGATGACACGACTGTTATTGGGCGCGTGTTTCCTCGTTCGATTCGAAGCGTCCCAGGTTGCCGAGCAGCTGTTGCATCAGGGAGAACTGGCGGCCGGGGGTCGGCGTGGTCCGATCGACCAACTGGACTTCCTTGCCGTCATCGAGACCGAGCGTCTTAATCTCCGAGATGCGTCCGTCGTCGCCGAAATGAATCGCGACCACCGTGCGCGAGAGCACCTCGGGACTGTGGTAGGTGACCGTGCGGGTGCGCTGCGTGATGTAGTAGATCAGGTTGGAATCGAAGGTGGCGACGGCGGTGGGCGAGCCCAGGAGCTCGATCACCTGCTCGCGGTTCTGCTGGCCCGGCTTGAGGAGGGCGAAGGCTTCCTCGTCGAGCTGGTTGCCTCGAATGTTGACCTCGGCGGCGCAGGCCCCGAGCATCGCGGCGAGAACGGCCGCGGCGCAAAGGCGTAGTGCAGGGCGATGGCGGCGCGATGCGGCGGTGTGAATCGGGCGTGTCGTCATACGATCCGTCGGGTGCCGGCCGCTTGACGGCAGTGCGCCCGGTGTTCATGTTGGAGTTGCAACTGGGCGCAACATCGCACCCGGCCGTCGGCCCTGTCAACTTGAGCGGAAAAGATGTTTTTTGCCAGTCTGTTCCGGCGTCATAAACATGTCGAGGCGGCACACAGCCTTTACGGGGCGGCCGTCACCCGAGCCCGGGAACCAGCGTTCTACCGGCACTTCGGCGTGCCGGATACGCTCGATGGCCGTTTCGAAATGATCTGCCTGCATGTCTTCCTGATCCTGCGGCGTCTGAAGGAATCGGAGGGCGGGAACGGTGACAACGCCTTGTCCCAGGCGGTTTTCGACCTGATGTTCGCCGACATGGACCAGAACCTGCGCGAACTCGGCGTCGGCGACCTCAGCGTCGGGCGGCGGGTCAAGACGATGGCACAGGCCTTCTACGGGCGCGTCGCAGCCTACGAGCGTGGCCTTTCCGTTGCGGAGGACGACGTCCTGAGCGAGGCGGTCGCACGCAACGTATACGAAAGTGCCGCGCCGGGTGCACCTGCGCTGGCGCGCTATTTGAGGGATTCGACGGCAGCAATGGCGCTGGTTCCGGCGGAGGCCCTGTTGCGTGGCGAGGTACGTTTCGGCACGTTGCCGGAAGTTTACTCCACCGAGGCTGCGCCATGACCGCCCCCGAATTCTCACGCGTCCTCCCCGTGGACCCGGCAGGAGGAGCCGGGGTAGCATCGCGCGATTTCAATATTGCGGCCTCGCCCGAGGAACGTGCGGCGCTCGCGCGAAGGTTCGGGCTGCTGGCGCTCGAATCCCTCTCGGCAAGCGGCCGCATCGAAGTTTTCGCGAAGGGGCGCAGTGCAAGGCTCACAGCAACCCTTATGGCGGATGTGGTGCAAGCCTGCGTGATTACGTTGGTGCCGGTGCCGGCCCATGTCGTGGAAACCTTCACCGTCGCCTACGATCGCGACGCCGATAACGTCGCCGGCCCCGCGGAGGTGGTGGTGGAGGCCGAAAGCGAAGACCTCCCGGACCCCTTGCCGGACGCTGGAATCGACGCAGGCGAGGCCGTTGCGGAACACCTCGGGCTTGCTCTCGACCCGTACCCTCGTGCCCCCGGGGCGGCGCTGGGCCCGGAAGCCGGCGACGTCTCCAGGCGGCCCTCGCCCTTCGACGTGCTGAGGAAACGGCGCGGGCACTAGATTTTCGGGGATCGGAGGCCCCTGCCAAGCGACTTGCCGTGGCGGGGCTTTTTGGGTAATAGATGGCCTCCTTTGCGGCGGGGCCGGCATGGCCAGGTCCCGTCAAGGCCCCTTCCGTGGCCTCGAACGAGAGATTTTCATCATGGCTGTTCCCAAGAAAAAGACTTCCAAATCAAGGCGCAATATGCGCCGTTCCCATCATGCGCTGAAAGCCGACACCTACGTCGAATGTCCCAATTGCGGCGAGCTGAAGCGCCCCCATCACGTCTGCGGCAGCTGCGGCTTTTACGACGGCAGGGAAGTGGTGGAAAACGAGGCAGCGGTATAGGATGCCGTGGGGCCGTCCTACGGCCCCTCCTTCGGTCTGTTCGGACAGAACGCGATGCCCTTGACGATAGCCCTTGACGGTATGGGGGGCGATGGCGCTCCCGATATGGTGGTCAAGGGCGCCAACATGGCACGCGGTCGTTATCCCGACATCCATTTCGCTTTCTATGGTGATCGCCGGCGGCTCGAGCCGTTGATCGGCCGCTTCAAGAATCTCGCTCAGGTATCGACCGTGCATCATACCGATGTCGCGGTTTCGGGGGACGACAAGCCGTCCCAGGCACTCCGCAAGGCGCGGGGTTCCTCGATGGGGCTTGCCATTGATGCGGTGCGCGACGGCTCGGCCGAAGGCGTGGTTTCAGCCGGCAACACCGGAGCCCTGATGGCGCTGGCCAAGATCGGCCTCAAGACCGTCGCCGGCATATCGCGGCCGGCGATTGCGACCGTGATGCCCAACGCACGTTCGGAATGTGTGATGCTGGACCTTGGTGCCAATATCCAGTGCGACGCGCGCAACCTCGTCGAATTCGCCGTCATGGGGACGGTGTTCGCCCGAACGGTGCTCGGCCTGACCCGTCCGACGGTCGGCCTCCTCAACGTGGGGGAAGAAGACCTCAAGGGACACGAATACATACGTCAAGCCGCCGCGCTCCTGCGCGACCTGGAACTGCCGATCGAGTTCAAGGGCTTCGTCGAAGGCGACCAGATTTGGGCCGGCGCCGTCGACGTGGTGGTGACGGATGGCTTTACCGGCAACGTCGCTCTCAAGACGGCCGAAGGCATCGCGCGCATGTACGCCGGATTCATGCGGGGCGCCTTCAAGAGCACGGTCATGTCGCGGCTCGGATACCTTTTCGCACGTTCCGCCTTGGGTAAGGTCAGGTCACGCCTTGATCCGAGGCGTTACAACGGCGCCATGCTGTTGGGGCTCAACGGCGTCGTCATCAAAAGTCATGGCGGCACCGACGCCTTCGGCTTTGCCAACGCAATCGGTGTCGCGGTGGACATGGCCAAGGGTGGCTTCTCAGCACGCATCGCCGATGAGATTCAGCGGGCGGGCAATCTCGTGGTTCCGGTCCAGAAAGCGGCGGTTTCCTAATGGTCGTGCGTTCCGTCGTTGCCGGTTTCGGATCGTATCTTCCGGAAAAAGTACTGACAAACAATGATTTGTCAAAAATCGTTGACACCTCGGATGAGTGGATACGGGAGCGCACCGGCATCCGCGAGCGTCATGTTGCTGCCGAAGGCGAGCTGACATCCGATCTTGCCACCCGCGCTGCCGACGAGGCATTGAAGCGGGCGGGACTCAGTGGGGCCGAGATCGACCTCATCGTGATCGGAACCACGACACCAGACGAAACCTTTCCCGCCGCGGCCACGAAGGTGCAGACCCGCCTCGGTGCGGACCACGCTTTCGCCTTCGACGTGCAGGCGGCGTGTTCGGGTTTCATCTACGCGCTTGCGCTGGCCGACAATTTTATCCGTTTGGGGCAGGTCAGAACCGCCCTGGTGATCGGCGCGGAAACTTTCTCGCGACTGCTTGATTGGACCGACAGGACCACCTGCGTGCTGTTCGGGGACGGGGCGGGGGCAGTGGTGCTCAAGGCGGAGACTGGGGAGGGCACGAACCGCGACCGCGGTGTCCTATCCACGCATCTCCATTCGGATGGCCGTCAGCACGATCTGCTCTATGCCAACGGCGGGCCGTCGCTCAATCAGGTGGCCGGTGTGGTACGCATGCAGGGACAGGAGGTGTTCCGGCATGCCGTCAACCGGCTTTCCGGCGTGCTTCGGGAAGCTCTCGATGCCAACGGCCTGACGGTGGCCGACGTCGATTGGCTCGTGCCGCACCAGGCCAACAAGCGTATCCTCGATTCGACGGCGCGCAAGCTCGGCCTGCCTGAAGGCAAGATGGTGGTGACGGTGGACCGTCACGCCAATACTTCCGCTGCCTCCATCCCACTGGCGCTGGCCGAGGCGGCAGGCGACGGCCGCATTCGACACGGCGACCTCGTGCTGATGGAAGCGATGGGGGCCGGCTTTACCTGGGGCGCTGCGGCATTGCGCTGGTAGTAATCCGGCCGTTGCGGCCAGGATTTGCGGGGGGGCTCAAGAGATTCCCGCATCCTCTTGATCTTGACGGATTTTTTATGGGGGGGTACCCTTCCGGAAATCGGGAGGATGAATCGCTATGGCTGGCAACACCGTGACGCGTGCGCAACTGGGCGAGGCCGTTTACAAGGAAGTCGGCCTGTCGCGCAACGAATCGGGCGATCTCGTGGAAGCCGTCCTCAAGGAAATCAGCGACGCGCTCGTGCGCGGCGAAGCCGTTAAGATTTCCTCCTTCGGCAGCTTCTCGGTGCGTTCCAAGGGACAGCGCGTCGGCCGCAACCCGAAGACCGGTGAGGAGGTCCCGATCCTGCCGCGCCGGGTTCTCGTGTTCCGGGCGTCTCACGTTCTGAAGGGCCGCATCAATGATGCAGCCTCGGAGCAGGATCAGGCCGGCCATGGCCAGGATCGTTCCGGTGTCGCCCCGCCGGAGCAGGCAGGAGGCAGCCACGGTTCTCCGCTGGGACCCGGGAGCAGATACTAGATGTCCGATATGCCGCAGCCGTCCGCCGCCGAGGCTGGCCGGCGCGGCGGCAAGTCCGCTGCCGCGTTCCGGACCATCAGCGAGGTCTCCCAGGAGCTCGACGTGCCCCAGCACGTCCTGCGTTTCTGGGAATCCAAGTTTTCGCAAGTAAAGCCGCTCAAGCGGGGTGGCGGGCGGCGCTACTACCGGCCCGAGGACGTAGAGTTGCTCCGCAGCATACGCACGCTGCTCTACCGCGACGGCTATACCATCAAGGGCGTCCAGAAGCTGTTACGGGAACGCCAGATTCCGCGCGGTGGCGAGGCCATGCCCGCCGAAGCTTCGGTTTCTCAGCGTGTCATGCCGAACGGTGCCGGTGCACACGAGTCCGGCACGGGGACGTCCATGACAGGCCTTTCGCCCGCTGTCCGGCTCGAAATCGAATCCGTCATCGGCGAGTTGACCGCTTTGCGGAAGCTGTTGCGCGGAGTTTGATTTCCTCGGTGCCTTAGTTCGTTGCATGGCGCGCGGCATGGGGCTAAAGTGCGCGCCGCCTCGCCGTGCCACTCTGGGGGGCTTTCGACGGAGCGTAGCGCAGTCTGGTAGCGCACTTGACTGGGGGTCAAGGGGTCGTGGGTTCAAATCCCGCCGCTCCGACCATCGATCTGGAAGAGCCGACGGCAATGCCGTCGGCTCTTTCCTTTGATGCAGCGGTCTTTCCGCTCGGCGATCGGGGTTGTTCTGCTTATCTTGATATGTTCTCCTTTTTCATGAGTTGGGCCTTGGCCTGGATGCCACCCGGCCGGCCAGACTGAGAGGAGGCTTCTATGGAATTCACGCCCACTACCGATCCTGATTTCAAGGTGAAGCCGACCCGGCCGGGCTGGAAAGCCGTGATCGGATTCCTTGCGTTCGTGGGAGGAATCGCGGTTTTCGTGTCCATGGTGGAAATCTGATCACGGCGCGCCACCCTTGCCGGCGCTTGCTATACTGGCCGCAGATTTCGATACAAGGTCGTAGAACGCAAGGGAGGGAAGGGTGATCGAACTCGCAATCGTCGGCTTGGGCGGCTGGGGCCGCCGCTTGGTGGAATCCGTTCAGGGCGTGAGCGACAAGGTCCGTTTCGCCCATGCGGCGGTGACGCGCCCCGAGCGGTCGCAGGATTTCGCCGCGGCGCACGGGCTTACGCTCTATTCCGACGTGGAGGCAATGATCGCCCGGGGAAAGTTCGACGGTTTCGTGTCCTCGGGCCCAGCGCATCTTCACGCCGCCCATGCGCTGGCCGCGCTCAAGGCGGGAAAACCGGTGCTCGCCGTCAAGCCGATGGCGCTTCTCCACAAGGATGCGAAGGCGCTGGCGGCTGCCGCGGCGAAGTCGAAGGTGCCGCTGTGCATGGGCTACAACCGCTGCTTCTTTCCCAATGTCGCAGAGCTGCGCGCGAAGCTCGCCACCGGGGCGCTCGGCCGGGTCCTTCATACCGAGGGCGACTTCTGCGTGCATCGCTATGGCGGCATCAAGAGCGGCTCGTGGAAGGCAGATCCGCGCCATGCGCCGGCAGGTGCGCTTGCCGATCACATGCTCTATCTCACGATCGAGACGCTGGGGCGTGTCGAGCGGGTCAATGCGCTCGGCCTCAACCAGGCATCCGATAACGAGCTGGCCGACACCACGGCGATATTGCTCCGCTGTGCGGGCAATACGTCGGGACTTCTGACCGCGATCGGAATGACGCCCGATTACTATCGTTTCGCTGTTTTCGGAACCGACGGCTGGGCGGAGGCACGCGGCGCGCGCCAGTTCACTTTCCAACCGAAGGTCGGCGAGCGCGAGGAGCGCACCTTGCCGGCGGCGGACGCCGAACGGCTCGAGGTGGAGGCCTTCGCCGACGCCGTCGCCGGAGCGCGCGCCTTTCCGGTGCCGGTCGATCAGGCGGTCCACAGCGTCGCGGTGATCGAGGCGATGGGCAAGTCCGCCCTCAAGGGCGGCGCGGCGGTCGCGGTGCGATGACGGGCCTGACGCGCCGGGCATTCGCCACCGGCGCGCTGGCGACGGGCGTCGCCGCGGCGGCGGGGAACCTCGGCGCCGCGCACGCGCGGGCGCAAGCGTGGGGTGCGGCACCCGGCCCGATCGGCGCGCGTCCCATCCCGAAATCGGGCGAGCTGCTGCCGATGGTGGGCGTCGGCACCTGGCTTACCTTCGACGTCGGCGCCGAAGCCAAGGAGCGCGCGCGCTTGGCCGCCGTCCTCGAGACGTTGTTCGCGGGCGGCGGCTCCGTCATCGACTCCTCGCCCATGTACCGGCGCGCCGAGGGCGTGGCTGGCGATCTGCTCGCGGCGATGGGGGCACGAGACCGCGCATTCCTCGCCACCAAGGTATGGACGAGCGGAGCCGAGGCCGGCAGTGCCCAGATGGAGCAGTCGTTCGCGCGCTTCCGCACCGACCGCATCGAGCTGATGCAGGTCCACAACCTGGTGGACTGGCGCGCCCACCTGCCGACGCTCCGGGCCTGGAAGGAGCAGGGACGCTTCCGCTACATCGGCGTCACCGTGCCTCGGCCCTCGGTCTTCGAGGAACTGGAAAAGGTGCTGCGCGCCGAGCCGCTCGATTTCGTGCAGCTTCCCTATTCGATCGTGGTCCGGGCGGCGGAGGCGCGGATGCTGCCGCTCGCGCAGAACCTCGGTCTCGCCGTCATCGCCAACCGGCCGTTCGAGGGCGGCAACCTGTTCGGCGCGACGCGCGGCGCGGCACTGCCGGCATGGGCGGCAGAGTTCGACTGCGCGAGCTGGGCCCAGTTCTTCCTCAAGTATCTCCTCGGTCATCCCGCCATGACTTGCGTGATCCCGGGTACCGATCGCCCCGACCACATGGCGGACAACCTCGGCGCGGGCCGGGGACGCCTGCCGGAGACGTCCGAGGTGCGCCGGCGCATGGTCGCCCGCGCGGAGGATCTCTAGGGTCCGTGCCACACCCGCGCGGCTGGACATGAAGTTGCGCGTTCCCGACAATACCGCCCGAGGCCGGCCCGACCGGCCCGCGCGAAACGAAACGGGAGAGCGCCATGAGCGGCGGCATCGTCGACGTCCATCATCATTTCTATCCCGAGGACTTGAAGCCGGTACTGGGCGGCGGGCCAACCCGCACCTGGACGCCCCAGGCCTCGCTCGACGAGATGGACCGCAACGGGGTCGCGAGCGTCGCGCTTTCGGCATCCTCGATTCCGACCGAGTGGTGGCGGCGCGATACCGACTGGCTGCGCCGCACGGTGCGCCGCCTCAACGAGTTCGGGGCCGAGATGGTGAAGGACCGCCCCGACCGCTTCGCCCTGTTCGCCTTCCTGTCGATGCGCGACGTCGAGGGCACGCTCGCCGAGATCGAGCATGTTTTCGACGTCCTCAAGGCGGACGGGGTCGGCATCGCCACGAGCTTCGGCGACAAGTGGCCGGGCGATGCCGAATTCGCGCCGATCTTCGACGAGCTCGACCGGCGCAAGGCGCTGGTCTACGTCCATCCCACCGTCCCGTTCTGCTGCGAAGGACTGGCGGGGCTCGGCGCCTCGCTCGCGGAATACCCGTTCGACACCTGCCGCGCGATCCTGAGTCTGCTGTTCGGCGGCACTTTCGCGCGCTGCCGCAACGTCCGTTTTGTGTTCTGCCATGCGGGCGGCGTGCTGCCGGCGCTCACCGGGCGGGTGGAGAACGCGGTCTCGCGCATGGATGGTTTCGGCGCCTTGGCACCCGACGGCTACCGCGCGGAGATCGCGCGGCTCCATTTTGATACCGCGACCGCCGGGAACCGGATCGCGCTGGATGCGCTGCGTGCCGTGGTACCCACGTCCCGGATCCTGTTCGGCAGCGATTTTCCCTACGGTCGCCAAGGAACCAACCTCGCGGGCATAAGCGCTTGCGGGCTCGATGCATCGGACCTTGCGGCGATCGAACGCGACAACGCCCTGCGCCTCGTACCGCGCCTTTCCACCGGCCAATGAAACAGCGCGGTACCACATGTTTTGGTCACAGGCGGGTCGTTGGCATCCTTTTTATCCTCTCGAAATGACGTCGTCGTCACGGATGAAAAAGGAAGAAGGAGGGAGAGATTTCCCGAACGGCCTCTGCGTTTCTTGCTGCTTGTCTTCTCACCGTATTTTCCGCGGTCTTGATTTTACGGCCGGCCGTCGCCGACCAAGTTGACCTCGTCAACGGGGACACGATCCACGGCAAGGTCCGCTCCTTCTCGGACGGCGCGCTTCGGTTCGAGTCTCCGGTGTTCGGTACGGTTTCGATACCGAGGGACCGGATTCGCCGGATCGTGACGGACGATCCGGTGTGGGTGACGTTCACCGACCGTCCGCGCCTGCACGGAGTCCTCCTTGCAGCGGGGGCCTCTCTGATGGCGGTGGATCAGGGCGACGACTTCATTTCTCTGCCCTTTCCCATGAGCCAAGTCGAGGCCATAGCCGACGGAACGCTGGCCCTCAAGGATGTCGGCGTACCGTGGCGCACCAGCGGTGGAATCAACCTCGGCGCCAGCGCCGCCCAAGGCAACGTCGAGAACGAGCGCCTGCAGGGAGACGCCAATCTCGTGCTACGCCACGGCGACACGCGTTATACTCTGCGCGGCGAGGCCAAGTACCAGAAGGAACGGAATCGGGAAACCCAAAACGCCGCGCGGCTCACGGCGAAGCACGACCATTTCTTCTCGGATCGCTGGTTCTTCTACACCACGGGCGGCATCGAATACGACAAGGCACGTTCTCTCGACCAGCGCCTTGACGTCGGCACCGGAGCCGGTTACCAGGTTTTCGAGAGCGAACGGATATCGCTCTCTTTCGAGGGCGGTATTTCCTATGTGATGGAACGCTATAGGATCGATCCCAACCGATCCTATCCGGCCGCCAGATGGTCCACCGACTTCCGTTACGACCCCTGGCTTACCAAAATCCGTTTTTTCCACTTCAACGAAGTGCTGAGCGATCTCAGCGGGGACGACGGCATGACAGTGCGGACGCGGACCGGCATGCGTTATTTCCTGATAGATGGCCTGAACGCCACCGCCCAGGTCAATTTCGACTGGAAAAGCGATACGCCGGCGGGGACGCGGGAAAGCGACATCGTCTACATGGTCACCCTCGGCTACGCTTGGTGAATCGGTGCAGCCTACGGTTTCCGCACGGCATTCGTCAGCCGCGGACTTCGATCATTTCGCCGTCGGGGCCGGCGAACACGGCGCGCCGCACGGTATCCGGCTCGCCTGGCCGCCGCGCGTTGAGAGGGCGTGCCGGCTGAAGGACGACGATGCCCGCAGCGGCAAGATGAGCGAGGGCGGTGTCCATATCCTCCGCTTCGAGGGCGAAGTGCATTCCGGACATCGATTCGCCCTGCTTTTGAGTGAGCTCGAGGACGGTGTGGCCGAGTCTCAGGTAGGAAATCCCGCCGCCCGGCCGGTCGTGCCGCGACAACTCCTCGAAGCCAAAGTTGCCAGTATAGAATCGGACCGATCTATCGAGATCGGAACAATGCACCGCGACATGATCGATGAACTTGAACATTGCGCCTTCTCCCTGTTGCTCGATACGACTACCGCACACATGCATGAAAGGCGGGGATCGTCTTTGTGATAAGGGCGCGCTAGTCGCGGATATCTTGCAAGAACCAGTCGGTCGGGATTTCCCGCCCGAGCTTCTGCTCGACGCACTTGCGGTAGACCACTTGGCCGACCGCGGAGAACTGGAGTCCCTGGTTGCCAACATTCCGGTAGAACGTAACCTGATCGCGACGGGTGCGGCCTTTGGCCTTGCCGGTGACGAGATCGGCAAAATCGGGATAGCTGCCGCCCTTGCCGCGGTCCTTGAACTCGGGATCGTCGCCGCCGAAGCCGGGTTCCGGATTCTTTTCGGGGATGCGCTTCATCTCCTCGGCGGTGCCGCCGATGAAGGCGGCGGGGGAGAGGCCGCGTTCGGCCTGAAAGCGCTCGGTCTGCTTCATCTGGAGTCCTGCCGTCCCTTGGCGGATGACGACGTCGAAACGGTCGCCGGAGGCGTCCGGCATCTCGCGTCGGCCAAGATTGGTCACATGCATGCCCGGCTCGATCCAGTCGGCATCGTAAACCGGTTTCATCGAGTCGGTGCAGGACGACAGGATATCGGCGCCGCGCACGGCATCGTGCGGGTTGTCCACCGCGATCACCTCGATATTGAGACGCTTCGACATCTCCTCAGCGAATTCCTCGCGATGCGCGGGCGTCGGGCTATAGATCCGACACTGGCGGACGTCGCGGACGCATTTGAAAGCCTCGAGGAAGGTGCGCGCCATGCCGCCCGAGCCGAGCATGCCGACGACATGGCTATCCTCGCGCGACAGGTACTTGACTCCAAGCCCGGCCCCTCCACCGACCCGGGCATGCTGCAGGACGCCGTCGTTGATGAAGGCAAGCGGTTCCGCGTTCTCGGTCGAGATCAGCAGGATCACGCCGCAGTAGGTGCCGGGCTCGCGGCAGTATTTCTCCTCGGTCCAGTTTCCGTTCTCGTCCTTCGGCCAATGAATGATGTCCGATTTCATGCGGATCGCGAAATAACCGTCGTTGGCACCCTCCATCGTGCCCCAGCGGAAATAACCGTCATCGCGCCGGCAGGGAAAGTACATGTCGATGCGCGGACGGTGAATGGCACCACCGATAGGAAGCTTCTTGAAGGCTTCTTCCTGCGCGCGGATGCATTCATCCATCGTCAGGACTTTGGATACGGTTTCGTTGTTGATCACCAGCATCGAATCTCCCCGGATTTCTTGGTTGTTGGTTTCATTGTCTTACCCGTTGGAAGAGACGGAGGCAATCGTCGCCGCCTCATGCTTGCATACATGCGTGCGAGCCCTAAACTGGGTGGACTGTCCGACCGGCCCATCGGCCCGTTCCAGCCGGAGCATCATGTGATCCTGCCGTTTCCGTCCCTTTCGGGCGCCGCCGCCCCAGGCCTTGCACTATGACGGTTCCCGGCATTTGGCGTACCGCGCCTGTGCGGGGGGCGGCCTGGATGACGGCTGCCGCGGCTTCTTTCGTCATCATGTCCTGGGCGATCAAGGCCCTGGCGCCGATCACGGCCTCGGAGATCGTGTTCTTCCGCAGCCTGCTCGGACTGCTGTTCGTATTGCCGACCATAGGCGTGCCGCTTGCCTATCTTCTGAAGCCGCGCTGGCCGAAGCTTTACTTGTTGCGCGGCGGGCTCAGCTATTTCGCCATGCTGACGTGGTTCTATCCATTGCAGGTACTGGTGATGGCCGATGCGGTCGCGCTCCAGTTTACTTTACCGCTTTTCACCATCCTGTTCGCCATAATCGTTTTCCGCGAACAGGTCGGCATGCGCCGCTGGGCGGCGACAATCGTGGGATTCTCGGGCGCGCTGCTCATCATCCGGCCGGGTTTCGCGGAGGTCGATGCCGCGATGATCCTCGTTCTTGTCTCGGCCGCGCTCTACGCTTCCGCCAACATGGTGGTGAAGAAGCTTTCCGGGGTCGAGCAGCCGGGCGTGGTCGTGTTCTATCTGCATGCGGTCACGTTGCCGCTCGCGTTGGTAGGCGCGATTCCCTACTGGATATGGCCGACCTGGAGCGATCTGCCGTGGATCGTCGTCCTGGGCCTGGCGGGCACCGCCGCGCATTACTGTTTCACCCAATCGATGCGCGCCTCGGAAGTCTCGATCGTGATGCCGTTCGACTACCTGCGTCTGCCGTTCATCGCGCTGGTCGGCTATTTCGCGTACGACCAGACGGCGGCGATATGGACGTGGATTGGCGCGGCGATCATCGGCGGTGCCAGCCTCTACATCCTCAAGCGCGAGGCACAGATCGCGCATGCACGCGACCTGGCCGAGGCCGAACGGCAAGGGGAACAAGAGGGAAAGGCAGGCGAGAGTAGCTCTGTGAGGAAGAGGCCCTGAGCATGTTTCAGGCGTCGACGCCGATGGCCTCGCGCCCTCGGTCGGTGAGTTTGCATACCAGCCAGTCCGGCTTCACAGGATTGATGAACCAGGGTTCGGCCCATCCTTGCTCGATGCAACTCCGTATGGTGCGCGCCGAGATGCGTTTTCCTTGGCGGTCGAACAACGGCAGCTTGCCGCCCGGCTGGTCTAGCCCACGCGCCAGCCAGTCGCGTTGCGCTACCGTAGGACGTGCGCCGGACGCTTCCGGCTCCCGCCGGATATTGGTATTTGCTGCTTCCATGCCGTTTCCGGGCACCGTGCCCGGCCTCCCGTCGGCTGGATATCGGACTTCAGTCTAGGGGAGGGCGGTCATTCTGTCATCCGGTACCGTCAGACCGGAAGATTACCGCCCTCCTGCCGGATTTCAGCGTTTCGCGGCCTCGACGTCCGTTGCAGCCCGGGCAGCCTTCACGACGTCGGGCGGTGACGTGTAGATGCGGCGCAGCAGTTCGTCGATTTCTTCGCCGGTCATCGGATCGATCTCGAGGCCGAGCTTTTCGGCTTCCGCGCGGAATTGCGCATCCTTCATGGTCGCCATGAAGGCGGCGCGTAGAACTTTGAGCCTGCCCGTAGGCAGATCAGGCGGGGCGACGATGGGCCGTCCCATGGCCTGCGGTGCGAAGATCAGTTCCAGGGCGGCACGTTCCCGGTCGTTACGCGCGAACTCCATGATGAGCGGCACGTCCGGCAGGTCCGGCGACTTGCGTGTCGCGACCTGGACGATGAGATGCACCTTCTTGTCGCGCAGCCAGTCCGGACGGACCGTGCGAAGCGAGCTCAGCGTCGTGCCGATGTGTCCTTCCGCTTCTCCGCGCTCGAGGGCCATGTAGTTCTCCGCGGTTCCCTGACGTCCCGTCACGATGCGGAAGCGCGTGCCGAGCACATTGTTGAACACGCTCGGGAACACGGTGCTGTCGCTTCCGGGTGCGGAGGCGCTCAGGATAATGGTGCGGTCGAAAGCCTCCTTGAAGGAGGTGATCCCGGTTTCGTGCCAGGTGATGCCGACGGCGACGGCCGAATCGATGCTGCCGACCCAGCCGAGCTTGAGGGCGTCGAAGCGCAGGCTCTCACGCTTCTTCGGATCGTCCTCGAGTAGCGGTTCGAGCGGAAGGGAGCGCCGGATGGCACCGATCGCCGTGCCGTCTTTGGGCGCCACGTTGTAGAGATGGTTGAGTGCCGTGAGGCTGCCCGCGCCCGGCATGTTCTGCGCGATGACGGTGGGATTGCCGGGAATGTGACGATCGATATGGCGCGCCAGGGGACGGGCATACATGTCGTAGCCGGATCCCGTGGGGTAGCCGATGATCAGCCGCACCGTCTTGCCTTGGAAGAATTCGGCGGGCGACTGGGCCGGGGCCGTCACCGGGAAGGCGATGGTTGCGGCGAATGCGGCAAGCGAAAAAAGTCCGGTACGGGCAAGTTTCATGGCGATGTCTCCCTGTAGCGATGCTTCCTCGAAGCATCGGTTTCCTCTCCCGTTTTCGTGGCGAGGACCGCGAGCCGTCGCCTGGACGGCCCGCGGCATCCGCTGCCGGGAGTTCGGCTTCTTGTCAGGTTACGCGGTGCGGGTACTGCGGAAACGGTTCAGGACGCCAGTGCCGCCGTCCTACGCGGAGATGCGGTGCGTTGCGGCTCGAACACCTGTTCCAGGCACCAGTTCGCCATCTCGCTTCCGGTGGTGAACCAGACGCCCTTGGCGCGCTTCATGTGCTGGATGATGGTGCGCAGCGCCTTGGTACGTCCCGGGCGTCCCGAGATGTAGGGGTGGAACTGGAAAGGAACATAACGCGCGCCGAGGCTCGCTGATTCCTCGTGGAGCTCGTCGAACATGCCCTTCCAGATGGTCAGCGCTACCTCGGAGGTGCCTTCGTCGCGGTGTCCGTAGGCGCGCCCGTCTCCGAACGGTTGGCGCGGCAGCTCGACGAGTTGGCGACCGTCGTGCTTCCACAGGAACGGCAGATCGTGGGAGAAGTCGTTGCTGTTCCACAGATACCCATGCTCCATCAGGAGCTCGAGTGTATTGGGGCTCTGGGTGCAGGAGCGCCATCCGACCGGGGCCTTGCCGACCCTGTTCTTGATTATGTCGCCGGCACGGTGCATGACGTCGTTTTCCTCATGGCGCTCGAGATCGCGGGCGACTTCGTGATGGTAGCCGTGGCCGGCCACCTCGTGGCCCCTGGCGGCGATCTCCTTTACCGCTTCAGGGTAGCGTTCGGCGATACCGCCGCAGATCAGGAAGGTCGCCTTGACGCCTTCCTCTCCGAGGATGCGCAGAATACGGTATATGCCGGTATTCGGGCCGTACTCGGCCTGCGTGTATTCCTCGTAGTTGATTCTGCCGTTCTTCAGCGGGCGGATCGGTTCGCCGCCCTGGAAATCGAAGGTCAGTGCGACCGCGATCCGGTTGTCGTTGGGTAAATGAAAAGCATCGTTGTAGTGGAATTCCTCGACCATGGCGCAGCCTCCCGGGCTCGTGCGTTTCGTCGGTATGAAAGGCTGTCATGGAAAGGGGCCGCTGTAAAGGCGATCCCGGCCATCAGGCTTGCTTGGGAGCGGGTTCCGGGCGACATATTTCTATGCACAAGGATGATAGGGGAGGACGGCATGGCGCCCATCATACTCTACGTCACGGCCTCGACCGTCGAAGAGGCCGCCCACATCGGCCGTGCCCTCGTGGAGGAGCGGCTGTGCGCCTGCGCCAGCGTGATTCCGGGGGTGCGCTCCTTCTACTGGTGGGAGGGCGAGGTGCAGGACGACCCGGAGGCGGTCCTGATCGCCAAGACGACCGAGGATCGCGTGACGGCGGCGACCGAGCGGGTAAGGAAGCTCCACAGCTATGCCGTTCCTTGCGTTGCCGCGGTGCCGATCACGGGCGGCAACGCGCCGTTCCTCGATTGGGTCGCGGCCGAGACCCGGCGCGTGCGGTAGTCTGACGCGCAGACGGCGCTTGGGAATGCCGTCGAAACGCCATAATCTCGCGCTTTAAACGATAAGGCTCCGCGCGTTCGGGCGACGGTTGCCGCGCCAATGGGGAACGGAGCAGGGGGCATGACGCGTCTCGAGGGGCATCTGTCGGCGACGCTCGCGCGGGTGGCGAGCGTCCGGCCGCAGGAGGTCGGGGCGGCACTGTGGGCCTTCGCCTACTTCTTCTGCCTGCTGTCGAGCTACTACATCCTCCGGCCGCTGCGCGACGAGATGGGCGTCGCCGCCGGGGTCGAGAATCTCCACCTCCTGTTCACCGCGACGTTCTTCGCCATGCTGGCGGCGATGCCGGTGTTCGGTGCGGTCGTGGCGCGCTTTCCCCGGCGCGTGTTCGTGCCGTGGGTCTACCGCTTCTTCGTCCTCAACATCCTGATCTTCTTCGCTCTGCTGACCTGGACCGACAGCCATGTCCATGTCGCCCGCGCGTTCTTCGTGTGGGTTTCCGTATTCAACCTGTTCGTCGTGACGGTGTTCTGGTCGTTCATGGCGGACCTGTTCTCCAACGCCCAGGGCAAGCGGCTGTTCGGCTTCATCGCGGCGGGCGGCACGGTCGGCGCGCTGTTGGGGCCGACACTGACGGCGACGCTCGCGGTACCGCTCGGGCCGGTCAACCTGCTGCTGGTCTCGGCGGTGCTGCTGGAACTCGCGGTGTGGTGCGTGTTCCGCCTGCTGAGGCGGGCGGACGATCTGCGCGCGACCGCACACACCGCAGTGGAGGAAGCGCCGGTCCAGACAGCCGCGGCGCCGGCCGAGAGCGACGGCAAAGCCGCCAACGAGGCGGTGATCGGCGGCGGCATCTTCGCCGGCCTCCTCCATGTCCTGCGCAACGTCTACCTGCTGATGATCAGCGGCCACATCCTGTTCCTCACCGTGACCGCGACCTTCCTCTATTTCATGCAGGCCGAGATCGTGGCCGGCGCCTTCGACGATCCTGCCGAGCGCACTCGCATGTTCGCGCTGATCGACCTCGCGGTCGGCCTCGCGACCCTGTTGGTCCAGATTTTCGCGACCGGGCGGCTGATCCGTCGTTTCGGGGTCGCGACGGCGCTCTCGTTCACGCCGGTGGTGACCCTGCTCGGCTTCCTCGCGCTTGCGCTGTCGCCCGTTCTCGTGGTGATCGTCGCCTTCCAGGCGTTGCGCCGCGCGGCCGATTTCGCCGTCACCAACCCGGCGCGCGAGATACTGTTCACGGTGGTGCCGCGCGAGGACAAGTACAAGTCCAAGAACTTCCTCGACACGGCGGTGTTCCGGGGCGGCGACCTCGTCGGCGCCTGGATCTACCGGGGCCTCAAGGGCATGGGCCTCGACCTCGCCGGCGTCGCGGTGGTGGCGGTGCCGCTCGCCGCCGCCTGGATGGCACTGGTGGTGTTCCTCGGCCGCAAGCAGGACGAACTGGCGCGCGCGCCGACGCCGGACGCGGCCGGGCATCCGGCCGCGAGACCCGCGGAATGACACGAATCGAACCGCGTTCACATGAACCCATGAAGACGATGACGCAACGGAGAGATATATGACGACGAACCGTTTTCACGGCGGTCCCCGCCTCACCCGCAAGGCGTTTCTCCGCTCTTCCGCGGCGGCGGCCGGAGTCGCCGCACTGGGCGGCCTCGGCCTCGGCGGCCTCGCCGCACCCGCGCGCGCGGCCGGGCTGATCACGCGTCCGATCCCGTCCTCGGGCGAGCAGATTCCCATCGTCGGCCTCGGCACCGCGCGCGTGTTCGACGTGCCCGAGGGCGATTCCAAGCTGCCGACCCTCAAGGCGACGGTGGATACCTTCGTCAAGGGCGGCGGCAAGGTGATCGACTGCTCGCCCACCTACGGCCGGGCCGAGGCCGTGGTCGGCCATTTCATTCACGAGCTCGGCTACCGCGACCGCGTGTTCTACGCGACCAAGATCTCGACCGAGGGCGAAGCCAACGGTATCAGGCAGGTCGAGCAGGCGCTCAAGGAGTGGCATACGGACCGCTTCGACCTGCTGCAGGTCCACAACATCCGCGACTACGAGACCCAGATCCGGACGATCCGCCGCCTCAAGGACGAAGGCAAGGTGCGCTACATCGGCGTCACCACCTCGTTCCCGCGCGACTACGACCGTTACGTCGAGCTGCTCAAGAGGGAGAAGCTCGACACCATGCAGATCAACTATTCGGTCGAGCAGCCCGCGTCGGAAGAGCGCGTCCTGGCGGCCGCCAAGGACATCGGCATCGCCGTCATCATCAACCGCCCGTTCGCGCTGGCGGCCACCTTCCGCAAGGTCCGTGGCAAGCCGCTGCCCGAGTGGGCGGGCGAACTCGGCATCAAGAGCTGGGCCCAGTACTTCCTCAAGTTCGTGCTGAGCCACCCGGCCGTGACCTGCGCCATCCCCGGTACCGACACACCCGAGTACATGGTGGACAACCTCGGCGCGGCGACAGGGCCGATGCCCGACGCGGCCATGCGCGACAGGATGCTGGCGCATTACAAATCGCTCTAGCCAAGGGGATGCCGGAGGCGGCCCGGTCCGGGGAAATCTCTCCGGGCCGGGCTTTTTTCTCGCCTATGCCGATTTGCATTGCGGTCCGGCCTAGATCGAAATAAATATCCCATCCGGGGACTGTAAAATTCAGGGGACCCTCGACATGACCGTCTCGCATACGCGCTTGCGCGCTGCGCGCCGTTGGCCCGTGCGGACGGCCAGGATGACGCCTTGACTGCCTACGCCGCCACGCCTGGCGATCCGTTGAAGGATGCGCTCGCCACCTCGCGCGGTGCGTTCATGGCGACGCTCGCCTTCAGCCTGTTCATCAACCTGCTGCTGTTCGTCGTGCCGCTCTACATGCTGCAGATGTACGACCGCGTGCTGTCGAGCCGCAGCATACCGACGCTGGTCCTGTTGACCGTGATTGCGGTCGGCCTGCTGGCGGTGATGGGGCTGCTGGAAGGCGTGCGCTCCCGCCTGCTGGTGCGCACCGGCGTGAAGCTCGATTCCCAGGTCAACTCGACTGTGTTCGACGCGCTGTTCCGGGGCGGCATCGCAGGCACCCAGCGCAACGCCCAGCCGCTCCGCGATCTCGAGACGGTGCGCGACTTCCTGACCGGCTCGGGCCTGATCGCGCTGTGCGATGCGCCGTGGGCGCCGCTGTTCATTGCCGTGTGCTTCCTGTTCCATCCGCTGCTCGGCTTCGTCGCGCTGGCGGGCGCGGTGGTGATCCTGGCGCTCGCTCTCGTCAACGAGAAGGCGACCCGTGCGATGCTGGTGGAAGCCTCGCGCACCAAGGTCGGCAGCACCGGCTTCGTCGACTCCTCCTTGCGCAACGCCGACGCGGTGCGCGCCATGGGCATGGCGCCTGCCATCTACCGCCGCTGGGCCGAAGGGCATGGCCGGGTGCTGGCGCTGCAGGCGGCGGCCAGCGACCGCTCGGGCGCCATCGTCGCCGCCACCAAGAGCCTCCGCATGATTCTGCAGGTCGCGGTGCTGGGCGTGGGCGCGTGGCTCGCGGTGCTGCAGGAGATCACGCCCGGCGCCATGATCGCGGCCTCGATCATCATGGCCCGCGCGCTCGCGCCGATCGAAATCGCGGTCGGCCAGTGGCGCGGCCTCGTCTCGGCCCGCAACGCCTACGGGCGGCTCGGGGCGCTGCTCGGCGCCATGCCGGCGGAAGCCGCGCACATGCGCCTGCCGCGCCCGACCGGCGCGCTCCAGGTCGAGCGGCTGGTGGCGGCGCCGCCCGGCGTCTCGAAGCCGGTGCTAAAGGGCGTCGGTTTCACCCTGCGCGCGGGCGAATCGCTCGGCATCGTCGGGCCCAGCGCGGCTGGCAAGTCCACGCTCGCCCGCGTGCTGGTGGGGGTATGGCCGGCCGAGGCCGGCAGCGTCCGCCTCGACGGTTCGGAGATCGGCCAGTGGAGTCCCGAGGAACTTGGTCCCCACGTCGGCTACCTGCCGCAGGAGGTGGATCTCTTCGCGGGCACGGTGGCGGAGAACATCGCCCGCTTCCAGGCGGTGGAGGCAGAGGCCGTGGTGGCAGCCGCGTGCAAGGCCGGTGTGCACGAGATGATCCAACGCCTGCCCGACGGCTACGACACCGAGATCGGCGACGGGGGGCGCGGCCTGTCGGGCGGCCAGCGCCAGTGCGTCGCGCTCGCGCGCGCCCTGTTCGGCGATCCTGCCCTGATCGTGCTCGACGAGCCCAACGCCAATCTCGACACGACCGGGGAGGGCGCGCTGGTCGCCGCGCTCGAGGCGCTGAAGAAGGAAGGCCGCACCGTGGTCCTCATCAGCCACCGGCCGAGCGTCATCGCGCATGTGGACAAGATCATGGTGCTCAACGCGGGCACCATCGAGCGCCTGGGGGAGCGCGAAGCGGTTCTCGCCACGCTCACGCGCCCGACGCCTGTGGGCGAGCGCGCCGAGGGCGGTCCAGCGCCGGGCACCTCGATTCCGATCTCTCCCTTCAAAGGCCGGCCATGAGCCATCCGAATCCCAAATCCGAAGAGCCACCCCAGGCCGGCGTCGTGCGGCTGGACCGCCGTGCTGCCGCAGCGCCGGTGCCCGCGGCCGCGCCGTCGGACGCGCGCCGCCCCATCGCGGCGGGGCTCGCCATCGTCGCCGCGGCGTTCGGCGGCTTCGGCCTGTGGGCGCTGCTGGCGCCGCTCGATAGCGCCGTGGTCGCGCCCGGCGTGGTCGCGGTGGAAAGCAGCCGCAAGGCCGTGCAGCACAGGGAAGGGGGCATCGTCGCCGAGATTCTGGTACGCGAAGGCCAGGAGGTGGCGGCGGGCGCGGTGCTGGTGCGCCTCGACGCGACAGAGGCCCGCGCGCGCGTGGCCGCGCTTCGGGCCCGGCTCGACGCGGCGCTCACCCAGCAGGCGCGCCTGGCCGCCGAGCGCGACGATGCGAAGAGCATCGTTTTTGCCGAGGAGTTGCACACGCGCGCCGCGACGGACGCGCGGCTCGCCTCCCTGATGACGGGAGAGGAGCGCCAGTTCGCCGAGCGCCGCCAGTCGCTCGCTGGCCAAGTGCGCATCCTGGAGCAGCGCATCGCCCAACTGCGCGAGGAGATCGCGGGACTCGCCTCCCTGGTGCTCGCCAACGAGCGCCAGACGGCGCTCATGGAGGACGAGTTGGTCGGCCTGCGCGAACTCTACGAGAAGGGCTACTATCCGCGTACCCGCATCCTCGCGATGGAACGTGAGCTGGCGCGCCTCGCGGGCGAGCGCGGCTCGAACATCGCCGCCATCGCGCGCGCTGAGAACGCCATCGGCGAATCCCGCATGCAGATCCTCCAGCTGCGCCAGGGGCGCCAGGAGGATGTGGTGGCGCAGCTCCGCGAGGTTGCCGCGCAGATCAACGAGAACGAGGAGCACTTTCTGGTAGCGGCCGACATGCTGCGGCGGACGGAGATCGTGGCGCCGCAGGCCGGGCGCGTGCAGGGCGTCAAGGTCCATACCGTGGGCGGCGTGGTCGCGCCGCAGGCGGAGCTGATGCAGATCGTGCCGCTGGACGACCGGCTTGTGGTCGAGGCGCGGGTCAATCCCGCCGACATCGACAACGTGGGCGTCGGCCAGGAGGCCCAGGTGCGGCTCACCGCCTTCAGCGTCCGCACGACGCCGGTGATCGAGGGACGTGTGGCGACCCTGTCCGCCGACCGCATGATCGACGAGCGCACCAGCCAGCCCTATTACTTGGCCCGCATCGAAGTACCGGAGGAGGAACTGCGCAAGCTCTCGGACCGGCCGCTGCAGGCGGGCATGCCCGCCGACGTCATCATCGCCACCGGCAGCCGCACCCTGTTCCAGTACCTCGTGAAGCCGCTGTCGGACGGCATCGCCACCGGCCTGCGCGAGCCCTGAGAGTCCACGAAGTTCAGCTGCCCAGCGCTTGGTCCATGTCGGCGATCAGGTCTTCGATGTCCTCGATCCCGGCGGAGATTCGCACCACGTCGTCGCCTGCGCCGGCCGCCGCCCGTTGCTCCGGCGAGAGTTGGCGATGGGTGGTCGAGGCCGGGTGGATAATGAGCGAGCGGGTATCCCCGATATTGGCGAGGTGGGAGAACAGGCGGCATGTTTCGACCAGCCGGCGCCCCGCCTCGTATCCCGCTTTGAGCCCGAAGGTGAACACCGCCCCCGCACCTTCCGGCAGGTACTTGCGCGCGAGCTCGTGGCACGGGCTCGACGGCAGGCCGGCGTAGGATACCCAGGCCACGTCCTCGCGCGCCTCCAGCCACGAGGCAAGGGTGGCGGCATTGCGCGATTGGCGCGCCATGCGGAGCGTCAGCGTCTCGCAGCCGGTGAGCGTGAGGAAGGCGGTCATCGGCGCCATCGCCGGGCCGAAATCGCGCAGGCCCACCGCGTGCCCGTAGACGGTGTAGGCGAGCTTGCCGAACTTCTCCGCGAACACGGTGCCGTGATAGGCGGAGGAAGGCGCGGCGAGGGCGGGGTAGCGCGCGTCCCAGGAAAAATTGCCCGAATCCACGATGGCCCCGCCGATGGCGTTGCCGTGCCCGCCGATGAATTTCGTAGTGGAATGGACCACGATGTCGGCGCCCCATTCGATGGGGCGCATCAGGGCCGGTGTCGCCAGCGTGTTGTCCACCACCAGCGGCAGGCGCGCTTCGTGCGTGGCGGCGGCCATGCGCTCGATGTCTACAACAAGCCCGCCTGGGTTGGACAGGCTCTCGGTGAAGACGAGCCGGGTTTCGGGCCGGATCGCCGCCCGCACCGCGCCCATGTCGGTCGCGTCCACGAAGGTCGACTCCCAGCCGAGCCGCCGGAACGATTGCCCGATCTGCGTCACCGAGCCGCCGTAGAGATAGCGCGAGGCGACGATGTGCGCGCCGGGTTCCATCAGAGGCAGGAAGGCGAGGAATTGCGCGGCGTGGCCCGAGGCGCAGGCGGTGGCGCCGACGCCGCCTTCGAGCGCGGCGAGCTTGCCTTCCAGCGCCTGGACGGTCGGGTTGGTGATGCGCGAATAGATAGGTCCGAACTCGTCGAGATCGAACAGGCGCGCGGCGTGGTCCGCGTCCTCGAAGACGTAGGACGCGGTCTGGTAGATCGGCGTGATGCGGGCGCCGGTTGCCGGGTCCGGCACCGTGCCGCCGTGGACAGCCCGCGTCGTCAGGCCGCGCATGGGCGGGGACGGGGGGCGACGCTGATCCTTGCTCATGATGGTCCTTCGGGGCTTGCGGGCGGGCGCGGGTAGCCAATAGCACGCTGTCCGGCTTTGGCGAAGGCTCGCGGCGAATTCTCCATGTTCGGCAGGAGTTTGTGCGGAAGCGACACCCCAATACGCTACTATTTTACATCATTCCTAACCCAAGGAAAAACCATCCGAATTGCGTTGACTTGGACGTTTTCGATGGCATACTCCGCGCCTCTGTAAGACGGGCCGGCGCGGCGTTGCGCGGCTGCCGCCCAACGAGGATTGGACCATGAAGACCTACAATCTGCGGCCGAAGGACATCGAGAAGAAGTGGATTCTGATCGATGCCGAGGGCCTGGTGCTCGGGCGCCTCGCGGCGATCGTCGCGGACCGGCTGCGCGGCAAGCACCTTCCGGCCTACACGCCGCACATGGACTGCGGCGACAACGTCATCGTCGTCAATGCCGAGAAGGTGCGCCTCACCGGCAAGAAGCTGACCGACAAATTCTACTACCGCCATACCGGCTATCCGGGCGGCATCAAGGAGACGACCCCGGCCAAGGTGCTCGGCGGCGCCCATCCCGAGCGGGTGATCCAGCTCGCGGTCGAGCGCATGGTGCCGCGCGGGCCGCTCGGTCGCCAACAGATGAAGAACCTCCGCGTCTACGCGGGCGCGGCCCATCCCCACGAGGCCCAGAGCCCCCAGGTGCTCGACGTGGCCGGGATGAACCGCAAGAACGTGAGGAGCAAGTAATAATGGCCGACCAGGACCAGGATAAGGTTCGCACGCTCGGCGATCTCGCCGACCTCGGGACGGCCACGGGGACCGTCGCGGCGGAGCCCGCGCCGCTGCCCGAGCCCGAGATCGATGCCCAGGGCCGTTCCTACGCCACCGGCAAGCGCAAGGACGCCGTGGCGCGCGTGTGGGTGAAGCCGGGCTCCGGCAAGATCGTCATCAACGGTCGCACTGCCGAAATCTATTTCGCCCGTCCGGTGCTGCGCATGCTCATCAACCAGCCGTTCGCCGTTTCCAACCGCATGAACCAGTACGACGTCGAGTGCACGGTTGCGGGCGGCGGTCTGTCGGGCCAGGCCGGTGCCGTGCGCCACGGCATCTCCAAGGCGCTCACGCTCTATGAGCCGGCGCTGCGAAAGCCGCTCAAGCAGGTCGGCTTCCTCACCCGCGATTCGCGCGTGGTCGAGCGCAAGAAATACGGTCGCCACAAGGCGCGACGCAGCCACCAGTTCTCCAAGCGCTGATCCGCGAGGACGGAACCGCCTTTCCGAAGGGCGTCCCCGCGGGGACGCCCTTCTTGTTTTGACGCCCGGCCCTCCGTATTGTGTGCCGGCTAGGAACGGAACTCTGAGCCATGAACGCCACGTCCAACGCCATTCCCGTCGGAATCCTCGGCGCCTCCGGCTACACGGGGGCGGAACTCGTGCGCCTGCTCGCGCGCCATCCGGGCGTCGAAATCCGCGCCATGACCGCCGACCGCAAGGCGGGGCAGGAGATGGGGCAGGTATTCCCGCATCTCGGCGGCGTCGCGTTGCCGAAGCTCGGCACTATCGAGAACACCGACTTCGGCGCGCTCGACACGGTGTTCCTCGGCCTGCCGCACGGCACCACGCAGGAGGTCGTCGCGGCGCTGCCGAAGCATCTCAAGGTGATCGACCTGTCGGCCGACTTCCGCCTCAGGGACGTCGCCGCCTACAAGGAATGGTACGGCCACGCCCATAAGGCGCCGGAGCTGCAGAAGGAGGCCGTCTACGGCCTTACCGAGCACGCCCGCGACAAGGTTCGCGCGGCACGCCTGGTGGCCTGCCCCGGCTGCTATCCGACCGCCTCCATGCTGCCGCTGCTCCCGTTGCTCAAGGCGGGGCTGATCGGGACCGAGGACATCATCATCGACGCCAAGTCGGGGGTGTCGGGTGCCGGCCGCGCCGAGAAGGAGGCCAACCTGTTCGCGGAGGTGTCGGAGGGCATTCATCCTTACGGCATCGCCAACCATCGCCACGCGCCAGAGATCGAGCAGGAGCTTTCGGCCGCCGCCGGGGCGCCGCTGACGGTCGCCTTTACGCCCCATCTCGTGCCCATGAACCGGGGCATCCTCGCCACCATCTACGTCCGGCTCGCGCAGGGTGCCGGCCCCGACGACCTGCGTGCAGCGCTCCAAGGTGCTTACGCGAAGGAGCGCTTCGTGCGCGTGGTGCCGAAGGGCGTCATTCCCGCCACGCGCCATGTGCGCGGCTCCAACCATTGCCTGATCGGCGTGTTCCCCGACCGGCTGCCGGGCCGCGCCATCCTGGTCTCGGTCATCGATAATCTGGTCAAGGGCGCGTCGGGGCAGGCCGTGCAGAACTTCAACCTGACGGCGGGGCTCGACGAGGCCACCGCGCTCGAGCAGGAGCCCCTGTTTCCCTAAGCAACATCGTGAGGACCATGCCGCTCATCCGCAGCTACAACGGCAAGACGCCGAAGATCGCCGACAGCGCCTTCGTCGCCGAGAACGCCGTCATCATCGGCGACGTCGAGATCGGGCCCGAGGCCAACATCTGGTACGGGGTCGTGATTCGGGGCGACGTCAACCGCATCCGCATCGGCGCGCGCACCAACGTCCAGGACGGCACGGTGATTCACGTGGATGCCGAAGGCGAGCACTGGCACGGCATCCCCACCATCGTCGGCGCGGGCGTGACCATAGGCCACAAGGCGCTGCTGCACGCTTGCACGGTGGAGGACGACGCCTTCGTCGGCATGGGCTCGATCATGCTCGACGGATCGGTGATCGAATCGGGCGGCATGCTGGCGGCTGGCGCGACGCTTACGCCCCGCAAGCGCGTGCCGAAGGGCCAGCTCTGGGCCGGATCGCCCGCCAAGATGATGCGCGACCTCACCCCCGACGAAGTGGCCTATTTCAAGATTTCCGCCGACCACTACGTCTGGCTCGCGAAC
The DNA here is from genome assembly GCA_050485485.1 of Alphaproteobacteria bacterium. Taxonomy (GTDB): domain Bacteria; phylum Pseudomonadota; class Alphaproteobacteria; order SMXQ01; family SMXQ01; genus WHSO01. Next base: position 221,070 of record JBJHBM010000001.1, read on the forward strand.
CAGTACAAGTGACCCCTTGAAGTTGGCTGCGGGAGTCTAGGGAAGAAATTCCGTCACCAGCTTTGCCACTCGGTCCGGTTTCTCCAGATGCGCGGCGTGGCCCGCGTCCGCGATCACTTCGAGCGGGCGCGCGTTCGGAATCTTCTCCGCGTAGGCTTCCGCGATCGCGCGCGGTACGAAGCCGTCGTGTTCGCCCGCGATCACCAGCGCCGGGCAAGTCACGCGGTGCAGCCGGTTGACGAGCGCGCGGTGATAGAAGTAGGGCGGCTTGAAGCCGATGAAGGACGACAGTCGCAGCATCTGATAGCGCCGCACCTCGTCGTCGATGTCGCCGCGCCCGTCGGGAAACAGGCTGTGCGCGAGGGGCGAGTCCCGATCCGCGAACAGCAGGCCGCGCAGGTCGCCGTAATCGACGCCGCGCGCGGGCTGGGCCGCCATGAATACGTCGCCGATCAGCGCGCCCGGCACGAACAGGCCCGATGCGCCGATCAGGGTGAGAGAGGCGAGCCGTTCCGGGTGACGCGCCGCGATCTCGGCGGCGATCCAGCCGCCGGCGCAGTGGCCCGCCAGGTCGAAGCGCTCGAGCCCGAGCGCGTCGAACAGCTCGAGGTAGTGGAACACGGCGTCCTCGACCGTCTCGAGGTCGGGGTATTCGTCGCTTTCGGCGCAGCCGGGATGGGCCGGCGCGATCACGCTCCGTTTCGCGGCCAGCGCCTCGTGGAAGGGGAAGGGGGCGGCCTTGACCCCGTGCAGGTCGGCGAAGCCGTGGAGATAGACCAGCGGCACGCCCGCGCCGGCTTCCCACAGGCCGACCTTGCGGCCCGCGGCCTCGACCGTGCGCGCGCTCATGACGTAGCCCCGGTGCCGGCGAGTTCTTCCTCGGCGCGGGGGAAGCGCTCCGCGAACAGCCGCGCCGAATAGTCGCGCAGCCGCGGGGCGACGTGGCGGGCGAAGCGCTCCATCGAGGCGCGGGTGACGTCGTCCGCCATGTTGCCGAGGTGGAACTGGATCAGCAGGTTGCCGACGTCGGTGCGTTCGACCAGCTCCTCGAGCCGGCGCGCCACCGTCTCGGGGCCGCCGATGATGATCGAGTTCATGCCCTCGAGCTCCTCCCAGCTTTCGGCGTCGCCCAGCAGCTTGCGGCCCGGCTTCGAGGTCTCGAGGTACTGGCGCCAGGCGCGGGTCGGGATATAAGGCACGCCCGGGCCGAAGGTGAGCTGGCGGCCCTCGGTGCGGAGATGCCCCTTGAGGCAGTTTTTGAGGAAGTACCAGACGCCTTCTTCGCATTCGGCGCGCGCGGCGGCGTCGGTCTCGCCCACGAACACCGAGAGGAGTATCCCCATGCGGAACGGGTGGTAGCTGCGGCCGTGCTGCTCCAGCACCTCCGTGAACCGGTTCTTGGCGCGTCCGGTGGCGGAGCCGTGGCTGCGCGAGGACAGGAAGTAGCAGTAGCCGCGCCTGGCGCATTCGATCAGGGTGCCCGGACTGCGCGAGCCCGGCACCCAGACCGGCGGATGGGGCTTCTGCAGGGGCCTGGGCCAGGGGTTGACGTAGCGTAGCGGGAAGTGGCGGCCCTCGTGGGCGAACGGGCCGTCCTCGGTCCAGGCGCGCACGATCAGGTCGAGCGCCTCCCAGAACATGGTGCGCGACTTGGCGGAAGGCACGTCGTAGTTGAAGGTCTCGGGGCCGCCGCCCGGCGCGAAGCCCGCGATCAGCCGCCCGTCCGACATCATGTCGAGCATCGCGTATTCTTCGGCCACCCGAAGGGGATTTAGATGCAACGGAAGAAGATTTCCGAGGACCACGATACGGCCGCGTTTGGTGACCTGGGTGAGGGCGGCGGCGATCAGGTTGGGGGAGGCGCCGAGGCCGTAGACGTTCTGGTGGTGCTCGTTGAGCACGAAACCGTCGAAGCCGAGGCGGTCGGCGAACGCCAGCTGGTCGATGTATTCCTGGTAAAGGCCGCGCGATTTTTCCGCGTCCCACAAGCGGTTAGGGACCGTCACCCAGCCCGAATCGTAGGTCGCGTCGAAGTCGGGCGGCAGGTGCGGATAGGCGAGGAAGTGCCAGCAGTAGAGCTGGGCCGGGGTCATGGACGCGCTTCCCTAAATTCTTGTCGGTCGTGTTGAAACCACGCTTATCACCCGTCAAAACCCGCGACAAGGCGCGCGCGGCCCGGTGCAAGGGGGCGCCGGATCGTTAACCCGCCTTTACCAATTTCCGGATTTAAATTAATAGTGGACCCGCGCCCGCCGCGTTCGCGGGACGTCCCGCGACCGGCCCTGCCGGAGCGGGCCGCGCGCGAGGGGGACCGCGCAGGCGGGGGACGTGCCAGGGGTGGAGGATGCGATGAACCAAGGCGCCAGGACCGGGAAGCCGATTCGCCGGGCCGTGAGGGTGGTTGCCGTGCTGGCCTGTGCAGGGTTGGCGGCGGGCTGCTCTTCCACGCCCGACTGGGCCAATCCGGTGGAATGGTATCGGGGCGCGGTCGGCTGGTTCGACAGCAGCGAGCCGAGCGAGGCCGACCGGGCGCGCGAGCGCGCCCGCGCCGAGCGCAAGACCAGCGCCGGCACCGGCGAGCCCTATCCGAGCCTCGCCACCGTGCCCGAGCGCCCGGCCGAACTCGGCACCCAGCGCGAGCAGGTCCAGCAGGGGCTCGCCGCCGACCGCGCGCGGGCCCGCTACGACCAGGCCAATCCGGCCGCCGCGCGGACCCCGTCCCCGGCGACCGCTCCCGCCATGACGGCGCCGACGGGCGCCCCGCCGCCGCCTCCGCCCCCTCCCGCGGCCGGGGGCGCGCAAGGCGGCACCGCGCCGAAGACCCCGATCTCGGCGCCCATCCCCCAGAGTCAGCCCCAGCCCCGGCCCCAGCAGACGGCCTCGGTGGCTGCCCCGCCGCCCCGTGCACCCGCGCCCCAGGCGGCCGCACAACCGCCGTCCGACGCCGACGGGGTGCGCGCCGCCTTCGAGGCCGCCCTCAGCCAGTCGGCCGCGACCGTGACCACCGCGCCCGCCGGCCTGCGCGACATGAACCATTCCCCGGTGCTGTCGCCGCCCGTGCGCGTCGTCGCCCCGGTGCCGCCGCCGGTCACGGCCCCCCAGGCCGGCGTGAAGGGGGCCGGCGTGAGCCCGTTCGACGCCGACACTGCGGGCGCCCAGGTCGCGATGATCCCGCCCGGGCGTGCGCCGTACGCTGTCGTGTACTTCGCCAATGCTTCATCCGAGATCTCCGGACAGGCCCGCAACGATCTGGAAAAAATAGCGAATCTCCACAAGGAGAGGGGCGGGACCGTGCATGTGGTCGGGCACGCCTCGAGCCGCACCCGTAACACCGACCAGGTCAGCCACCAGATCGCGAACTTCCGGGTCTCCCTGGAGCGCGCCAACGCGGTGGCGGCGGCGCTCGCACGCCTCGGCGTGCCGGCCGACCGGATCGCGGTGAGCGCGCGCGCCGACAACGAGCCGGTCTATTACGAGGTCATGCCGGCGGGCGAGGCCGGCAACCGCCGCGCCGAGATTTTCCTCGATTATTAGGCCGCATCGGCGCTAAATCATCGGCCTCGCGCGGAGGCCGCAATCGGGCGGCGGCGCGTCCGGGACCAGGGTCATGGAACAGGAATTCCACAGGATCAGGCGGCTGCCGCCTTACGTCTTCGCCGAAGTGAACGCGATGAAGGCACGCGCGCGCGCCGCCGGCGAGGACATCATCGACCTCGGCATGGGCAATCCCGACCAGGCCACCCCCAAGCACGTTGTGGACAAGCTGGTCGAGGTGGTGCGCGACGGGCGCACCCACCGCTACTCCAACTCGCGCGGCATTCCCGGCCTGCGCCGCGCCCACGCCGCCTACTACAAGCGCCGCTTCGGGGTCGAGATCGACCCCGAGTCCGAGAACATCGTCACCCTCGGCTCCAAGGAGGGGCTCGCCAATCTCGCCCAGGCGATCACCACGCCGGGCGACACCATCCTTGTGCCGAACCCGAGCTATCCGATCCACCCCTACGGCTTCATCATCGCCGGCGCCAACGTGCGCCACATCCCGATCGGGCCGGGGTTCGACTTCTTCGAGGGCCTGCAGCGCGCCGTGCGCCATTCGGTGCCGCCGCCGACCGCGCTCATCCTCAACTTCCCGGCCAACCCGACCGCGATGGTGGTGGATCTCGACTTCTATGCCAAGGTCGTGGACTTCTGCCGCGAGCAGGGGGTCTACATCCTCTCGGACCTGGCCTACGCCGAGATCTACTTCGACGACAACCCGCCGCCCTCGATCCTGCAGGTGCCGGGCGCCAAGGACGTGGCGGTCGAGTTCACCTCCATGAGCAAGACCTATTCGATGGCGGGCTGGCGCATCGGCTTCGCGGCCGGCAACAAGCGCCTGATCCACGCGCTCGCGCGCATCAAGTCGTACCTCGACTACGGCGCCTTCACGCCGATCCAGGCGGCGGCCGTCGCCGCGCTCAACGGGCCGCAGGACTGCGTCGAGGAGGTCCGCCGCCTCTACCGCGACCGCCGCGACGTGCTGGTGAAGGGACTCGCCGACGCGGGATGGGAGGTGCCGTCGCCGCCCGCCACCATGTTCGCCTGGGCGCCGATCCCGGAACGGTTCCGCCACCTGGGCTCGCTCGAGTTCTCCAAGCTGCTGCTGCGCGAGGCCAAGGTCGCGGTCTCGCCCGGCCTCGGCTTCGGCGAGTACGGCGACGGCCACGTGCGCATCGCGCTGGTGGAGAACCGCCAGCGCATCCGCCAGGCGGTGCGTAACATCAGGCATTTCATGCGCCACTCGAACGCGGACCCGTCCGCGGCGGAGCGGGGTCCGCGCGCGGTCGCCTCCTGATGCCCGAACCTCTCAAAATCGCCGTCGCGGGACTCGGAACGGTCGGTGCGGCGACGGCCCGGCTGCTCGCGGAGCAGGCCTCCCTGCTGGAACTGCGCGCGGGGCGGCCGATCCGCGTGGTGGCGGTAGCCGCGCGCGACCGTGCCCGCGACCGCGGCATCGACCTTGCCGGCATCGAATGGGTGGAGGACGCCGCCCGCCTCGCCACCGCCCCCGGCATCGACGTGGTGGTGGAACTGATCGGCGGCTCCGAAGGCGTCGCCCGCGACCTCGTGGCGGGCGCGCTCGCCGCCGGCCGTCCCGTCGTCACCGCCAACAAGGCGCTGCTCGCGCACCACGGCACCGAGCTCGCCCGGCTCGCGGAGGCGAACGGCGCCGCACTCCATTTCGAGGCGGCGGTGGCGGGCGGCATCCCGATCGTGAAGGCACTGCGCGAGGGGCTCGCCGCCAACCGCATCGAGCGCGTCTACGGCATCCTCAACGGCACCTGCAACTACATCCTCACCACCATGCGCGCCACCGGACGCGACTTCACCTCGGTGTTGCGCGAGGCGCAGAAGCTCGGCTACGCCGAGGCCGACCCGTCGTTCGACGTGGACGGCATCGACACCGCCCACAAGCTCGCGATCCTGACCTCGCTCGCGTTCGGCTGCGAAGTGGATTTCGCGGCGGTCCATACCGAGGGCATCCGCCGCGTCACCGCCGACGACATCCGCTTCGCCGAGGAACTGGGCTACCGCGTCAAGCTGCTCGGCATCGCGCGCCGCACCGAGCACGGGATCGAGCAGCGCGTCCATCCCTGCCTGGTGCCCGAATCGGCCCCCATCGCCCACGTCCCGGGCGCCTTCAACGCGGTGGTGGCGGACGGCGACCACGTCGGCCCCACCATCTACGAGGGGCGCGGCGCGGGCGGCGGGCCGACCGCCTCGGCCGTGGTGGCGGACCTCGTGGACATCGCGCGCGGCCAGCGCGTCCCGACCTTCGCCATCGCCGCCGACCGGCTGGAGACGGCGCGCCCGTCGCCGATCCGTAACCACCGCGGCGCCTATTACATCTGCCTCACGGTGCGCGACGTGCCGGGCGTCATGGCGGACGTGACCGCGACCTTCCGCGACGAGCAGATCTCGCTCGATTCGATGCTGCAGCGCGGCCGCGCCCCGGGCGAGCCGGTGCCGGTGGTGCTCGAGACCCACGAGTGCGAGGAGGCCGCCATGGCGCGTGCCCTCAGGAAAATCGCGGGCTTTGACACGATGCTCAAGCCGCCGCGCATGATCCGCATCGAAGCCTTTTAACGCCCCCGTCAAAATGTCTCTATAATACGGGCCCCGCCTGCGTGGCCCCGCGCGGCGAACCGATTTCACGGTTTTTCACCGTATTTTCAAGACACGAGAGCAGGAGTTCGGCATGGCAGAGATAATGGATCGCAACCTCGCCCTGGAGGCGGTGCGCGTGACGGAAGCGGCGGCACTGTCGGCGTCGCGCCTGATGGGGCGCGGAGACGAGAAGGCGGCGGACCAGGCGGCGGTCGATGCCATGCGCAACGCCCTCAACAGCCTCGAGATCGAAGGCACCGTCGTGATCGGGGAGGGCGAGCGCGACGAGGCGCCGATGCTCTACATCGGCGAGAAGGTCGGCAAGGGCGGCCCCAAGACCGACATCGCCCTGGACCCGCTGGAAGGCACCACCATCACCGCCAAGGGCGGCAACAACGCGCTTGCCGTGATCGCACTGGCGGAGGAGGGCGGCTTCCTCAACGCGCCCGACGTCTATATGGACAAGATCGCCGTCGGCAAGGACATCGGCCCCGGCGTGGTGGACCTCGACGAGACGCCGGAAAGGAACCTCAAGGCGCTGTCCAAGGCGCGCAAGAAGGACATCTCCGACCTGCTGGTGTGCATCCTCGACCGCCCGCGCCACGAGGAGCTGATCAAGCAGGTGCGCGCCGCCGGCGCGCGCATCATGCTGATCTCCGACGGCGACGTGTCGGGCGTGATCGCGACCTCGGAAGTGTCCTCGGGCGTGGACATGTACGTCGGCTCGGGCGGCGCGCCGGAGGGCGTGCTGGCGGCGGCCGCGCTGCGCTGCATCGGCGGCTTCATGCAGGGGCGCCTGTTGTTCCGCAACGACGACGAGAGGAAGCGCGCCGCCAAGTGGGGCATCAACGACCTCAACCGCAAGTACGAGCTCTTGGACCTCGCCAAGGGCAACGTCATGTTCGCGGCCACCGGCGTCACCGACGGTGCCATGCTCGACGGCGTGCGCCGCTACGCCCACGGCGCGACCACCCATTCCATCGTCATGCGCTCCAAGACCGGGACCGTGCGCCGGGTCCAGACCGAGCACAACTTCACCATCAAGTCCGGCTTCGGGCCGATGGACGCCTGAGGGCCTCGGGGATGAGGGGCTGCATCGAGACTTGCTCACCCCCACCCCGACCCTCCTCCATAAAGGGGGAGGGAGCCCCTCGAAACGTGCCGTGCGTTCCCTCCCCACGCGTGGGGGAGGGACAGGGTGGGGGGTGATGGCGGCGTCGCACGGCTCGGGCCTCGGCGCGCTCTCGGTCGCGCGCTCGTTCTCCGGCCTCGCCTGGCGCCCCCGGCTCGCGGACGCGCGCGCGGCGCTGACGCTCGCCCAGCGCCTCGGCGTGCCCGAGGTGGTGGCGCGCGCGCTCGCCGGACGCGGCATCGGTCCCGACGAGGCCGAGGCCTTCCTCAACCCGGCGCTCCGCACACACCTGCCGGACCCGGACCATCTGCTCGACATGGAAAAGGCGGCGGCGCGCATCGCCGACGCGGTCGTGAACGGCGAGGGCGTCGCCGTGTTCGGCGACTACGACGTGGACGGCGCCACCTCGTCGGCGCTGCTCACGCGCTTTTTCCGCGCGCTCGGCGTGCCGCTCGCCGTCCATATCCCCGACCGCGTGAAGGAGGGCTACGGCCCCAACGCGCCCGCGCTCGCGGCGCTGGCGAAGCGCGGCGCGCGCGTCGTCGTGACGGTGGACTGCGGCATCTCCGCGTTCGACGCGCTGGAGGCCGCGCGCGGCATGGGCCTCGACGTGATCGTGGTGGACCACCACGTCGCGGAGGAGCGCCTGCCCGCCGCCCATGCCGTCGTCAATCCCAACCGCCTGGACGAGACCAGTCCGCACCGCCAGCTCGCCGCCGTGGGCGTCGCCTTCCTGCTGGTGGTGGCGGTCAACCGCGCGCTGCGGAAGCGCGGCCATTACCGCGGCGCGCGCGCGGAGCCCGACCTGCTGCAGTGGCTCGACATCGTGGCGCTCGGCACCGTCTGCGACCAGGTGCGGCTCACCGGGGTCAACCGCGCGCTGGTGGCGCAGGGCCTCAAGGTGATGGCGGGGCGCGCCAACGCCGGCCTCACGGCGCTCGGTGACGTCGCGCGCCTGACCGAGAAGCCGGAAGCCTGGCATCTCGGTTTCCTGCTGGGCCCGCGCATCAACGCGGGCGGGCGCGTGGGGCGCCCCGACCTCGGCGCGCGGCTGCTCGCCACCGACGACCCCGACGAGGCGCTGGCGCTCGCGCGCGAGCTCGACGCCTTCAACATGGAACGCCGCGAGATCGAGGCGGTGGTGCTGGAGGCGGCGCTGGCCCAGGCGGAGGAACGCCTCGCGGGCGGCGACCCGGCCGCCTGCCCGGTGCTGTTCGTCGCGGGGGAGGGCTGGCACCCCGGTGTCATCGGCATCGTGGCGTCGCGCGTGATCGAGCGCTACCGCTGCCCGGTATGCGTGGCGGGGATCGAGGGCGGCATCGCCAAGGGCTCGGGCCGTTCGGTGCCGGGCATCGACCTCGGCGCGGCGGTGATCGCCGCGCGCCAGGCCGGGCTGCTGGTGAACGGCGGCGGCCATGCCATGGCGGCGGGCTTCACGGTGGACTGCGCGCGCCTCGACGAGCTGGCCGCGTTCCTCGCCGCGCGCATCGCGCGCCAGAAGGCCGACGCGGGGGAGGAGCTGGGCCGCACGCTCTACCTCGACGGCGCGCTCGCCGCGCGTGGGGCGACCCCGGACATCGTGCGGAGCCTCGCGGCGCTCGCGCCCTTCGGCCAGGGCAACGCGGAGCCGCGCTTCGTATTGCCGGGCCTGCGCATCGGCAAGGCCGACGTGGTGGGGGAGAACCACGTGCGCCTGTTCGCGGCCGGCGGCGACGGCGCGCGCATCAAGGCCATCGCGTTTCGCGCCGCTGACAAACCGCTCGGCCGGGCGTTACTCGATTCGGGCGGGATCGCGCTGCACCTCGCGGGCAAGCTCCGCGCCGACAACTGGATGGGCCGCGACGAGGTGCAGCTGCTGGTGGACGACGCAGCCCCCGCCGCCTGAGAGCCCGGCAGGATCCCTGCCGGGCGTCGTCCCGGACAGGAGGATGCAATCATGCTGACGCTCTACCACGCGCCGATGTCCCGTTCCTCCCGCATCGTCTGGCTGCTCGAGGAGCTGGGCTGCGATTACCGCACCAGGGCCGTCTCCATCCGCCGCCGCGACCCGGAAGCGCCGCCCGCGCCCGGCGCGCCGATGACCGGCGCGCGCGACCCCGCGAATCGCCATCCGCACGGCAAGGTGCCGGCGCTCGATCACGACGGGACGATGGTGTACGAATCGGCGGCCGTGGTGCTCTACCTGACCGACCTGTTCCCGGAAAAGGGCTTCGGCCCCGCCGTGGGGGAGCCGCAGCGCGGGGACTATCTTTCGTGGCTCGCCTATTACGCGGGGGTGTTCGAGCCGGCCTTCACCACCGCGGTTCTCGGCTTCGACGAGACCGACAGCACGACGGGCTGGGCGCCGATCGGGGAGGTGATGGCGCATGTCGGCGGCGCGCTCGACCGGGGCCCCTATATGCTGGGCGACGCCTTTTCCGGTGCCGATATCCTCTACGGCAGCACCTTCGCCCTGTTCATGGGCAGCCCGCTGGTGCCGCGCACGGACGCGCTCGCGGCCTATGTCGCGCGCCTCACCGCGCGCCCGGCCTACCGGCGCGCGGCGGAGCGGGACGACGCGCCCTGAATTCCCTTGATTTCCGCGCCGTACCCTTCTAAACGAGGCCGTTTCCCGGCCCGGCCGCGCCGCCGCCGACCCCATCGTCTAGAGGCCTAGGACACCACCCTTTCAAGGTGGTAACACGGGTTCGAATCCCGTTGGGGTCGCCAGCTTTAGCGCCGGCTGGGGGGCCTCGCCTGTCTCGGTTCGTCCCGGATTGTCCCGCTTTCACGATTCGTGTACATCCCAAGTGTACAGGTTCGCAGGGATGCATATATCCGTAAGGAACTTGGCGAAAGGGAGCATCCTATGGCTGGCAATATCATCGTCGTGAAAGCATCACGCGACATGGATGCAGGCGTCTGGTTCGTCGAGACCTGCGACGTGCCGGGCCTGAACCTCGAGGCGGAAACCCTCGAGGAGCTCGTTGAGAAACTGCCTGGCGCCATTCTCGACCTTCTGGGCAAGGATGGTTTCGGTGGCAATGACCAGTTCGATGTGCCGGTCGAGCTTGTCGCCCATGCCAGCACCCGTATCCTGCGCATGGCCACTGTATGAGGAACGCACTGCCTCCGGCTCGCTGACTGGCCCAGGTCCATTGACCTGATTCCGCGTTCCGTTCCCGGCACAATGGCCCCGCCCCGGCGGGGCTTTTTTCCACCTCTTCGGATGGTGTCAGATTTCAGGCCCTTGGACTGTTTCTCGTCCTTCTTCCTCGACATATAGAACTTTATGGTGGAAAATTTCCCAACAGTACTCGCAAAGGGCGAGTAGCTTGAGGGGGATAGCATATGAAAAAATTGGGGATGGTGGCCGCTTGTGCGGGCCTCCTGTTTTTGGGTGCGTGTTCGTCAATCGTGGAAGGGACTTCGCAGGAAGTCGTCATCAATACGAATCCTGCCGGTGCGAGTTGCAATCTGGTCAGGGAAGGTATTTCCATCGCACGGGTCACGCCGACACCGGGTGCCGCGACAATCAGAAAAACCAAGCATGACCTCGTCATTGAATGCGAGATGGACGGCTTTCACAAAGCCACCTACTTCAACAAGTCCGATGCCGCAGGCGCAACCTTCGGAAACATCATCCTGGGAGGGGGCATCGGCTGGGCGATAGATTCCGCTTCGGGCGCCGACAACAAATACACAAGCCCGGTCAATATCACGCTTGTTCCCAGCTCGGCGCCGGCACCGGCCCCTATCTACTCGTCGCCCGAACCACAAAAAGAAGCATCGAGCGAAGAACCGCGTTCCTGATAAATGCCCCTTGGAATTCCAGCCCCGCTTCGGCGGGGCTTTTCTTTTGGGTTGTAGGCCTTCGAATAAAGGCCATAATGGTTGCAAAATATGCATATCCCGTACATCAGAACGGGATGGCGAAGAGAAGAGGGGTGTAACGGGGAGGCGGAACGATGTCCGTTCGGATTCCCGCCCAGTACGATTTCCATCGCGCCGTGACGGCGCCGCACGGCGCGCGCGTGCGCCACCTCGCCGACAGGATCGGGGCGGCGTTCGGCGTCTCGCCGCACGATCGTCGGGCCCTGCATATCGCGGCGGCCCTGCATGACGTCGGCAAGCTCGGCATCCCCGCGCGCATCCTGCGCAAGCCGGAGCCGCTGACGGCGAGCGAACGGACGCTCGTCTCGATGCACCCGGAGATGGGCTACCATATCCTCAAGGACGGCGAATTTCCGTGGCCGGTCGCGGAGATCGTCCGCCAGCATCACGAGCGGCTGGACGGCAGCGGCTATCCATGGGCGCTCGAGGGGGAAGACATCTCGTTCCTGTCGCGCGTCGTCGCGGTCGCCGACACGGTGGACGCGATCGTTTCCCCGCGCGGCTACGATCCGGCGAGGAGCTACGACGATGCCGTGTCGGAGCTTCGGCGCGGTGCGGGACGCCTCTACGACGCCGAGGTCACGAATGCCTGCATAGGGATTCTTCGGGCCGAGCCGGACGAAGGGAAGGGCGCGGCCTAACGCCCCGCCTGGGCGCGGAGCTTGCGGCCGAGCCAGGTCGCGCGCAGGTGTGCCCGGACGGCGTCCTCGAACTCGCCGACCAGATAGCGGTTGCCGTTCACGTCCACGGACGCCACCACCCAGGTTTCGTCGACCCGGTGGACTTCGTAGCTGGCGACCCGGCCGGCGCGGGCATGGACGTAGGCATGGGACGACATGCGGGCTCCTTAAGGGACGGGCCCCGGCGGCGGGGCGGTCCTGCGAAGCTAACGGCATGTGGTTAATGGCGGGTAAACGCCCATCCCCGAGGAAAGTTCCCTTGAACCGGCAGGCGCCGCGGGCGGGTACCGCTAGCGGGAATCCCGCTTGGCCTGGGCGACGCTCGCGGCCTTGCGCTGGCGCCCAAGCTCCATCGGGCGGACCAGGCTCTCGGCGCGCGCGTTCTCCACCTTGCGCATGCCCTTGCGCGCGTGGCGGCTGTTGAAATCGGCGGGCGCCGCGCTCGCGCCCTCCCGGCTGGCGCGCTTCATCTCGAGCGCGCGATGCGCGTTCTCGGCCAGGGAGGCTCCGGCCGCCAGGCGGCGCCGGCGGTCGGCCTCGCTGTTGAGGCGGCGCACCGCCATGGCGAGGACGGCGAGCTTGAGCCGGGAGCCGTCGTCGGCGCGCGCGGGCTGGGCGCCCTTGGGGGCGGCCTTGCCGCGCATCTCGCGCCGGCGCCGATGGGCCTCGGCCTTGGCCTTCTCGCGGCGCTCGCGCACCAGCCGCACGAGGTCCGAGAGTTCCGCGTCGGGCAGCTCCTGCAGCGCGGGGTGATGGGACTTGGAGACGAGCGCGCGCTCGTCGTCGCCGAGGGCGCGTGCTTCGTCCTTCCGGGAAATGGCCATGGTCCGCTCCTCTCCGTTGCCGTGCGGGGCAGTTTAGCGGAAGCGCACCGGCTTGTGGAACCCGGACGGAACCCCGGCGGGGCCGGATCAGTCGTGGACGGTCTGCATCGCGGTCCGGCCCGGCTGCGGCTGCGCGTAGCAATCGACGCGGGCGAGGCTGCGGTAGCAGTAGCTGCGCACCGTCGTCTCGGTGCGGCACGAGACCGTGCCGAGCACCGGCACGCGGTCACAGGCGCGCGTGCTTTCCACCACGCGGCCGTCGGCCTCGAGCACGACCATGCGTTCCACCGGCGCCGGCGCGGCGAGGCCGCAGCCCGCGAGCGCGAGCAGGGCGGTTGCGGCGGCCATGCGCCGAAGGCGAAGGGGACCTGTCATGGGTGTGCGGCCGGTGCGGTTTCGGGTAGACGCAGTTTTAGGCAATTCCGTCTCAATGAAACGTTAAGGGCGCCGAAAGGCGCGGATACGCTGGCGGCCCGGGGTCCCAGACATTAATATCGTGCCATGACCGAGCCCGCTTCCCCTCCCGAGCCGTCCCCTCCGCCCACGGTGCACCACCGCGTCATGGCGAAGCTGCGCAACTACCTGATCGCGGGCGTGCTGGTGACGGCCCCGATCGGGCTCACGCTCTATTTCGCCTGGACCTTCATCCAGTGGATCGACAACCGGGTGATGCCGCTCATTCCGATGCGCTACCACCCGGAGACCTACCTGCCGTTCACGATTCCGGGCTTCGGCCTGATCGTGCTCGCCGTCGGCCTGATCCTGATCGGCGCGCTGACGGCCAACCTGCTCGGCCGCGTGATCGTGCGCACCTACGAGCGCATCCTCGACCGGATGCCGGTGGTGCGCAGCATCTACGGCACTCTCAAGCAGGTGTTCGAGACGGTCTTCGGCAACAAGGCGCAGGCGTTCCGCAAGGTGGTGCTGATCGAATATCCGCGCCGCGGCCTGTGGGCGCTCGGCTTCCTCACAGGCCCCACGGTGGGCGAGGTGCAGAACCTCACCAGCGAGAAGGTGCTCAACATCTTCCTGCCGACCACGCCGAACCCGACCTCGGGCTTCCTGCTGTTCGTCCCGGAGGAGGACGCCGTGATCCTCGACATGACGGTGGAGGAGGGCATCAAGATGGTGATGTCGGGCGGCATCGTCACGCCGCCGGACCGGCGGCCCGCCCCGGTGCGCGAGATCCCGGCCGTGTCCAAGCGCACCTAAGCGCGAGAACGCGCTGCCGCGCCGCCACGACACCGCCAAGGGCGACTAGCCGCCCCTTCCTCAGCCAGAGCGCGCGTAGGGCACCGCCGCGTCGCGCTCGAACAGGTAGAGCAGCACCCGGAGCGCCGCGCCGCGCGGGGTCGCGAGCCCGGGGTCCTTCTCCAGCACCAGCGCCGCGTCGTCGCGCGCGATCTCCATGAGATCGCCGTGGAGCGCGATGTCGGCGATCCGGAACGACGGCAGGCCCGACTGCCGGGTGCCCAGAACCTCGCCCGCGCCGCGCAGCCGCAGGTCCTCCTCCGCGATGCGGAAGCCGTCGTCGGTCTCGCGCAGGATCCTGAGGCGCCGGCGCGCGGTCTCGGTGAGGCGCTCGCCGTAGAGCAGCAGGCAGGTGGACTTGCGGGCGCCGCGCCCGATCCGCCCGCGCAGCTGGTGGAGCTGGGCGAGGCCGAAGCGCTCGGCGTGCTCGACCACCATGACGCTCGCCGCCGGCACGTCCACGCCGACCTCGATTACCGTGGTCGCCACCAGCACGCGCGCGGTCCCCTCGGCGAAACGCGCCATCGCCGCGTCCTTCTCGGCCGCGCGCATGCGCCCGTGGACCAGCGCGACGCGCCCCGGGAACAGCCGCTCCAGCATGGCGAAGCGCTCCTCGGCGGCGGCGAGGTCGGAGGCCTCCGACTCCGTCACCAGCGGGCATACCCAGAATACCTGCTGCGGCCCGTCGCCGCCGGTGCCGCCCCCGTCGATGGCGCGCCCGACCGCCGCCGTCACCTCGCCGAGGCGCGCGAGCGGCACGGCGCGGGTATCGACCGGCTTGCGGCCGGCCGGCTTCTCCGCGAGGCGCGAGATATCGAGGTCGCCGTAGGCCATCAGCGTGAGCGTGCGCGGGATCGGGGTGGCGGTCATTACCAGCACGTCCACCGCCGTGCCCTTGGCGGCGATGGCGACGCGCTGGGCGACGCCGAAGCGGTGCTGCTCGTCCACCACACAGAGCGCGAGATCGCGGAACGCCACGTCGTCCTGGATCAGCGCGTGGGTGCCGACCGCGGCCACGACCTCGCCCGCCGCCAGCGCCTCCAGGGTGCGGCGCCGGGGGGCGCCCTTGTCGCGCCCCGTCAGCAGCGCGAGCCGCGCGCCCGCCGCCTCGAACAGCGGGGCGAGGGTTGCGTGGTGCTGGCGCGCGAGGATCTCGGTCGGCGCCATCAAGGCCGACTGGCGCCCGGCCTCGGCGGCGGCCAGCATGGCGAGCGCCGCCACCACGGTCTTGCCCGAGCCGACGTCGCCCTGCAGCAGCCGCAGCATGCGCGCGGGCGCCGCCATGTCGGCCGCGATCTCGGCCAGCGCCTGCGCCTGTCCGGCGGTGAGGGCGAACGGCAGGGCCGCGCGGGCGCGCGCCGAGAGCCGCCCGTCGCCCACGGTGGCGCGCCCGCCCTGGCGGCGCATGTGGGCGCGCACCAGGGCCATGGCGAGCTGGCTCGCAAGCAGTTCGTCGTAGGCGAGGCGGCGGCGCGGCGCCGTCTCCGGGGAAAGGTCGGCCTCGCTTTGGGGCGCGTGGGCGGCGGCGAGCGCCGCCTTCCAGCCGGGCCAGCCCTCGCGCCCGAGCAGCGCCGGGTCGTGCCACTCGGGCAGGTCGGGGGCGGCGGCGAGAGCGGCCCCGATAGCGCGGCCCAGCACCTTGGGCGACAGGCCCTGGGTGAGCGGATGGACCGGCTCGACGGCGGCCAGCCGGTCGCGCTCGGCGGCGGGCGCGATGTGGTCGGGATGGGTCATCTGGGGGCGGCCGCGGTAGTGCTCGACCTTGCCCGAGACCACGCGCTCGGCGCCCACAGGCAGCGCCTCCGCGAGCCATTCGTCGCGGGCGTTGAAGAACACCAGGTCCATGGTGCCGGTCGCGTCCGCCACCCGCACCCGGTAGGGCAGCCCGCGCCGGGGCGGGCGGGCGTGGGCCTCGACCCGCACCGCGATGGTGGCGACGCGGCCGTCCGGGGACTCGGCGACGGTCGGCGCGAAGCGGCGGTCGATCAGCCCGTTCGGCAGGTGCCACAGGAGGTCCGCGACGTGCGGCCCGGCGACCCGCTCGACCAGCTTTCCGACGCGCGGGCCGATGCCGGGAAGCGCGGTCGCCGGCCGGAACAGGGGATAGAGGATTTCCGGGCGCATCGGGGGATGGGGGCGGGCGGGCTCGGTTCCGTGGTGGGCCTGCCCGGAAAGCCGACATGACAGGGCGGGCACGAAGGCTTATATCCTACGCAGCCCGCTCCCCCCTGTCATGTGGCAGGGGGAGGGGGCAGGTCTGTCCGGAGCCCGGAGCGACATGTCCGCCCAGCAGGATCTCGAGATTCGCCGCAAGCGTCTGCTCTATCAGGCGAGCCATCGCGGCACCCAGGAATCGGACCTCGTGGTGGGGGGCTTCGCGCGCGCCCACCTCGCGAATTTCGGACCCGCCGAACTCGAATTCTTCGAGGCCCTGATCGCAATTCCGGACGCCGATCTGATGGACTGGATCGCGGGACGCCGCGCGCCCCCGGACGCTTACCGGGGGCCCGTTCTCGACCTCCTGATCGACTTCAAGAAGACGCTTCTATCCAATTGACGAACAAAGATACATCCTCGCGCCTCCTGGTCACCGAGGCCCCCGGCGCCTACGACGCCTTCTGGCTCGCGGCACGGCTGCGGGCGGGCGCCTTTCCGGCCCTCGTCCATGTCGCCGTCGACGACCGCGCCCTCGCCCGCGCCGACGAATCCTTGGCCCTTCTGGCCCCCGGCATCGAGCGCGTCGTGCTGCCCGCCTGGGACTGCCTGCCCTACGACCGGGTCGGCCCCAACCCCGTCATCGCGGCGCGGCGCATCGACGCGCTCGCGCGGCTCGCCCGGCGCGATGCGGGGACGGCCGCGCCGGTGGTGCTCCTGACCACCGCCAACGCGCTGCTGCAGCGCGTGCCGCCGCCCGAGGCCTACCGGGACGCGGGCTTCGAGATCGCCGCGGGCGGCACCTTCGATCTCGACGCCTTCACCGCCTTCGCCGCCGCCAACGGCTTCGAGCGCGCCGAGACCGTGATGGAGCCCGGCGAATACGCGCTGCGCGGCGGGCTCGTGGACGTGTTCCCGCCGGGCACCGCCGAGCCGGTGCGCATCGACCTGTTCGGGGACGAGGTCGAGCGTATCCGCGCCTTCGATCCCTTGAGCCAGATGTCGGGCGGCACGGTCGCGCGCGTCCTGCTGGCGCCGGTGAGCGAAGTACTGCTGACCGAGGACAGCATCGCGCGGTTCCGCTCCGGCTACCGCGCGCTGTTCGGCGCGGCGAAGGAGGGCGACGAGCTTTACGCCGCCGTCTCCGCCGGCCGGCGCCAGTCCGGCATGGAGCATTGGCTGCCGCTGTTCCACGAGCGCCTGGTCCCGCTCGTGGATTATCTGCCGGATGCGGCGGTGAGCTTCGGCGACGGCGTGGACGACACGATCGAGATGCGGTGCGAGCAGATCGCCGACTACTACGCCGCACGCCGCGACCTGCGCGTGACGGGGGCAGGCGGCGAGGGGGAGATCTACAACCCGCTCCCGCCGGACGGCCTCTACCTCGTGGACGTCGCGCTCGAGGACGCGCTCGCGGGTCATTCCCGCGTCCGCTTCACCGCCTTCGCCGAAACCGATCCCGAGGCGCAGGTCGAGGACGCGGGCGTGCGCCTGATGCGCAGCTTCGCGGCCGATGCGCGCGGGCAGGGCGGCAACGCCTTCGACGCCGCCGCCGACTACGTCCACGGCCGTATGGGGCAGGGCGACCGCGTGGTGGTGGCCTGCGCGAGCGCCGGCTCGGTGGCGCGGCTCGCGCGCCTGCTCAAGGAGCATCGCTTCGGCAAGCTCGCCGAGCCCGCCACCTGGGCCGAGGCCGAGGCGCTGCCCAAGGACGTGACCGCTCTGGTGCTGCTCGATCTCGACCAGGGCTTCGCCGCGCCCGGACTCGCGGTGATCGCCGAGCAGGACGTCCTCGGACAGCGGCTCGCGCGGCGCCCACGCCGCACGCGCGCCGCCGACGCCTTCGTCACCGAATTGTCCCAGCTCACGGAAGGGACGCTGGTGGTCCACGTCGAGCACGGCATCGGCCGCTACGACGGGCTGGTGACGCTCGAGGTCGCCACCGCCGGCACCCGCAAGGTGCCGCACGACTGCCTGCGCATCCTCTACGAAGGCGGCGACAAGCTGTTCGTCCCGGTCGAGAACATGGACGTGCTGACCCGCTACGGCGAGGACCAGGGCAATGTCGCCCTCGACCGCCTGGGCGGGGCCGCGTGGCAGGCCAAGAAGGCGCGCCTCAAGCAGCGCCTCCGCGAAATGGCGGACGAGCTTCTGAAGGTCGCCGCCGCCCGCGCGCTCGCGCAGGCGACGCCGATGGTCGCGCCCGGCGCCGACTACGAGGAGTTCTGCGCGCGCTTCCCCTATGCCGAGACGGAGGACCAGCAGGCCGCGATCGCCGACACGTTGGCCGACCTCGCGCGCGACCGGCCGATGGACCGGCTGATCTGCGGCGACGTCGGCTTCGGCAAGACCGAAGTGGCGCTGCGCGCGGCCTTCGCCGCCGCGTTCTCCGGTGCCCAGGTGGTGGTGGTGGTGCCGACCACGCTGCTCGCGCGCCAGCATTATGAGACGTTCTGCGCGCGCTTCCAGGGCCTGCCGGTGCGCATCCGCCAGCTGTCGCGCCTGGCCGCGCCGAAAGAGGCCGACGAGACCCGCGCGGCGCTCGCGCGCGGCGAGGTGGACATCGTGGTCGGCACCCACGCGCTCCTTGCCGAAAGCATCCGCTTCGCGCGGCTCGGCCTCCTGATCGTGGACGAGGAGCAGCACTTCGGCGTGGTCCACAAGGAGCGCCTCAAAAAGCTGCGCGCCGATATCCACGTTCTCACCCTGACCGCGACGCCGATCCCGCGCACGCTCCAGCTCGCGCTCACCGGCGTCAAGGACATGAGTATCATCGCGACCCCGCCGGTGGACCGGCTGGCGGTGCGGACCTTCACGCTGCCGTTCGACCCCGTGGTGATCCGCGAGGCGATCCGGCGCGAGATGCACCGGGGCGGGCAGTGCTTTTATGTTTGCCCGCGCATCGCCGATCTCGGTGCGGTCGAGGCACAGCTCCGCGAGATCGCGCCGGAAGCGCGGCACGTCACCATCCACGGCCAGATGTCGCCGGCCCGGATCGAGGACGCCATGACGGCGTTCTTCGAGCGCAAGCACGACATCCTGATCTCGACCAACATCATCGAGTCGGGCCTCGACATGCCCAACGTCAACACCATCGTCGTTCATCGGGCGGACATGTTCGGCCTCGCCCAGCTCTACCAGCTGCGGGGACGGGTGGGGCGCTCCAAGGCGCGTGCCTACGCCTATCTCACGCTGCCGCCGCGCCGCCAGGTGACCGCCAATGCCGCGAAGCGTCTTGCAGTGATGCAGACGCTCGACAGCCTCGGCGCCGGATTCTCGCTCGCGAGCCACGATCTCGATATCCGTGGCGCGGGGAACCTCTTGGGCGACGAGCAGTCGGGGCATATCCGCGAGGTCGGCATCGAGCTCTACCAGCAGATGCTGGAGGAGGCGGTGGCCGAACTGAAGGGCGGTGGCGTCGTTGCCGGGGACTGGACGCCCCAGATCGCAGTGGACGTGCCGGTGCTGATCCCCGAAGGCTACGTCGCCGATCTCGGCGTACGCCTCGGCCTCTATCGGCGGCTGTCGGCGCTGGTGGACAAGGCGGAGGTGGAGGCCTTCGCCGCCGAGCTGATCGACCGATTCGGGCCGCTGCCCCAGGAGGTCGAGAACCTGATCGCCGTCGTGGGACTCAAGCAGGCGTGCCGCGCGGCGGGCGTCGAACGGGTCGAGGCGGGGCCCAAGGGCTGCACCGTCGCGTTCCGCGACAACCGTTTCGCCAACCCGGAAGGGCTGATCGCGGCCATCGCGAAATCGCCCGGCACCTTGAAGGTGCGCCCGGACCAGACTTTGGTGATCGCCCGCCACTGGCCGACGCCCCAGGACCGCGTGCGCGGCCTCGGCGGCGAGATCGGCGCCCTGGCGAAGCTTGCCGGCGGCGGGGCGGCGGAACCCACCGCGCGCGCCGGCGCCTAATCCACGGCCGCGCCGCGCGGGAGGGAAGCCCGGGCCAGCTCGATCGTGCGGGCAATCACCTCCGGGCTCTGGGCGCCGGGCAGGGCATAGCGCCCGTCCACCACGAAATGGGGCACGCCTGCGATTCCCGATATCCGCACTGCGCGGTCCTCCTCAAGAACCGCGTCCCGCTCGGCGTCGCCCGCGAGGAACGCGCGTACCGCCTCGGCGTCGAGACCGGTCTCGGCCGCGAGCGTGGCCAGCGTGGCACGGTCGCCGATGTCGGCACCCTCGGTGAAATAGGCCGCGAACAGGCGGTCCATGAGGGCGCCGGCAGTGCCTTTTGCCGCCGCGAAACGCACCAGGCGGTGGGCGGCGAGGGTATTCGGAGTGCGCCGGATGCGCGCGAAATCGAAGGCGATGCCTTCCGCAGCGCCTTCGCGCCGGATCACGTCGTAGACCTGCTTGGCGCGACCGGCGCCGCCGAACTTGGCCGCGAGGTAGACCGCCCGGTCCATGCCGTCCGGCGGCATCAGCGGGTTGAGCTGGTAGGCGCGCCAGATAATGGCGACGTCGCCGCCCACGAGGACGAGGGCGCGGTCGAGGCGGCGCTTGCCGATGTAGCACCATGGACAGACCGGGTCGGCGTGGACCTCGATCTCGACAGGCGTCATGGAAGTCCCCTTAAGCTAAGGACAGCAGGCCGGGGTGACAGTTTGGGTGCAGCCGGCGCCAACATCTAAAAATCGCATAATGTATATTATGGAAAATATAGGACAGGTTCCCAAGATCATGTTAAGGCACGCAAATCAAGGCTCGGCCAAGGGCAGCGCTGCACCCGAGGCAATTTTTCCTGACGATGGCGCGGCACGCGCGTCAGCCGCCTCGATCACCAGCCCGTCATGCGCCGGCACCACGCCCGGCGGGCATCGCGCCGCAAGATCTTCATAGTCGAGCCGATGCGACAGATGCGTGAGCACGGCACGCTCGGGACCGACCCGCCCGATCCAGTCCAGCACGCGCTCCAGATGCGCATGGGTCGGATGCTCCTCGTACTGGAGGCAGCCGACGATCCAGGTCCGGACCCCGCGCAAGGCCTCGAAGGCGTCGTCGTCGAGGCGCACCACGTCGGTGGAATACGCCACGTCGCCGAAACGGAAGCCGGCCGTGGCACTGAAGCCATGGTCCTGGCGGAACGGAAGGATGGGGATGCCGTGGGCGTCGAAGGGCGCGCCCCAGGCGAAGGCGCGGCCCGTGAGGCACGGCTTGTAGAACGCCACGTCGCCCTTGTAAACCCCTGGAGGATCAAAGATATAAGGAAACTTTCTGATAAGATGATCGAGGACTTCCGGGTGCGCCCAGGCATCTATGGCGGCGCGTTGGCGACGGTTCAGCGCGCGGATCTCGTCGATTCCGTGGGTATGGTCGGCATGAGCGTGGGTATAGAGGATGCCATCGAGGCGCTTGACCCCCGCATCGAGGAACTGAAGGCGCAGATCCGGGCCGGTATCGACCACCAGAACGGTGCCGCCCTGCTCGATCAGCAGGGAAGCCCGCCGCCGACGGTTGCGGGGATCGTCGCGCCGGCAGGCGCCCCATTCGTCGCCGATCAGCGGCACGCCCGCGGCGCCGCCGCAGCCGAGGATGGTGAGCCGCATCAGGCGCCTCCCCCCAAGGCCGCCGGCGCCGGCAGCTCGGCGGGATCGGCCTTGGCGAACAGGCGGAAGAAGTTCTCGGTGGTGCGCGCCGCGAGATCGGCGGCCGGCAGCCCGCGCAGCTTCGCGACGAAGGCCGCCGTATGCGCCGTGAAGGCCGGCTCGCACCGCTTTCCGCGCACCGGCACGGGCGCCAGGTACGGCGCGTCGGTCTCGACCAGCAGGCGCTCCAGCGGCACCTCTTCGGCGACCTTGCGTACCGCCTCGGCGTTCCTGAAGGTGACGATCCCGGAGAACGAGACGTACATGCCGTGGCGGAGCGCCGCCCGGGCCACCGCCGCGCCCGAGCTGAAGCAATGGATCAGGCCCGGAAACCGCCCGCGCGCCTGCTCCTCCTCGATCACCCGCACCATGTCGTCGTCGGCGTCGCGGGCATGGACGATCAGCGGCAGGCCGGTCTCGCGCGCCGCCGCGATATGGGCGCGGAACACGCGCTCCTGGACGTCGCGGGGCGAATGCTCGTAGTAGAAATCGAGGCCCGCCTCGCCGATGCCGACGACCTTGGGATGGCCGGTCTCGGCCGCGATGCGCCCGGGCGCGAGGCCGTCGGCGCCCGCCGCCTCGTGGGGATGGACGCCCACCGAGCACCAGATGCCGGGGTGCGACTCGGCCAGCGCCCGAATCGCCGGGAAATCCGAAAGCCGCGTGCAGATCGTGAGCATTCCCGCGATTCCGGCCGCGCGGGCGCGGCCGATCACGGCCTCGCGCTCGTCGGCGAAATCGGGGAAATCGAGGTGGCAATGGCTGTCGATCAGCATGGGAAACTCGCGTAACGGCCGAAGTCTAGCCGTTTGCGCCGGCGATGCACGGCCAAATTGCCGGTGCTAGACTTCACGGAGCGACAAGATCGGGAGGGAACGATGGCCGGTTTTCATGTGATGGCGGCGGTTGCCGCGTTCGGATTGGCGGCGGCTCTCGCGGTCGGCGCGCCCGCCCCCGCCCAGGCTCAACAGGGGGCTCAACAGGGGGCTCAACAAGGGGGGCCCGCCCAAGGACAAGCCGGGGATGCCAAGCTGCGCGCCGCGATCGCGAGCCCGGCGCGCACGCCCGCCTATGCCGCCCGCGACCGCTGGCGCGCGCCTTACGAGGTGCTGACGTTCCTCGGCCTGCGCGACGACATGACGGTGGTCGAGATCTACCCCGGCCGCAACGGCTGGTGGACCGAGATCCTGGCGCCCTATCTCAAGGCGCGCGGCCGCTACGTCGCGGTCCAGAACGTCAACCCGAAGAAGCAGTACCAGCCCGCCGACGCCCCCTTCCCCATGGTCGTCTCCGATTTCACGGACGGCGTGGACATCCGGCCCGAGGGCGGCGCCGACATGGTGCTGACCTTCCGCAACCTGCACAACTGGATGCGGCGCGGCACCGACGAGGCCGCGTTCCGCGCGTTCTACGCCGCGCTCAAGCCGGGCGGCGTGCTCGGCGTCACCGACCACCGCGCCAGCCCCGACCGGCCCCAGGACCCGCAGGCGCGCTCCGGCTACGTGCGCGAGGACTACGCGATCGCCCTGGCCGAGAAGGTCGGCTTCGTGTTCGACGGCATCTCCGAGGTCAAGGCCAACCCGCGCGACACCCGGGACCACCCGGAGGGCGTCTGGACCCTGCCGCCGACGCTCAGGCTCGGCGACACGGACCGCGCCAAATACGAGGCCATCGGCGAGAGCGACCGCTTCGTGCTCAGGTTCGTGAAGCCCGTCCGATAGGCCGATAGGGCCCCTCTACCGCTGGGCGAGGCGCTCGCGCATCTCCTCGAGCGCGAGCCAGCGGTCCTCCTTCTCCGCCAATTCCGCCTTCGCGGCGTCGAGCCGGGCCGCGGCCTTTTGGAATCCTTCCGCGTCGCGGCGGTAGAAATCGGCATCGGCGAGGCGCGTGGCGAGCTTCGCGATCTCCGCCTCCAGCGCCGCGATCTCGCCCGGCAGCAGCTCGAGCGCGCGGGCGTCCTTGTAGCTCAGCTTGGCGGGCGGGCCCGCGGGCTTCGGCGCGGTCTCCGCGCCGGGGGATTTGCGCGCCGCGGACGCCTGCCCCGCTCCTGCCCCTGTATGGGCCCCTGCCCGGGCCCCGGCGCCGGTCCTGTCCGCGCGCGGCTTCCTCTGGCGCAGGTAGTCGGCGTAGCCGCCGACGTATTCCCGCACGTCGCCGCCGCCTTCCATCACGATCAGGCTGGTGGTGAGCCGGTCGAGGAAGTCGCGGTCGTGGCTCACGATCAGCAGCGTGCCGTCGTACGCGTCGAGCGCGTCCTGCAGCTTGTCGAGCGTGTCCATGTCGAGGTCGTTGGTGGGCTCGTCCAGTACCAGCAGGTTGGAGGATTGCGCCAGCACCTTGGCCAGCACCAGGCGGTTGCGCTGCCCGCCCGACAGGGCGGCGATCTGGGAGCGCGCGTCGTCCTCGTCGAACAGGAACTCCTTGAGGTAGCCGACCACGTGGCGGCGGTGGCCGCGCACGCTGACCTGGTCGCCGCCCTGCGGGCACAGGAACTGCCAGGGCGTGAGCCGGGGGTCGATGTCGCGCCGCGACTGGTCGAAATAGGCGACCTCGGTGCGCCCGCCCATCTTGACGCGGCCCGCGTCGGGCGCGATCTCGCCCAGCAGCAGGCGCAGGAGCGTGGTCTTGCCGGCGCCGTTGGGGCCGATGATGCCGACCCGGTCGCCGCGGACGATGCGGGTCGAGAAGTCGCGCACGATCTCGACATGCGCGCCGTCCGCCGCCGCGAAGCTCTTGGAGACGCGGTGGACGTCGCACACCAGCTGGCTCGCGGGCGGCCCCTCGCCCGCGGCGAGCGATACCTTGGCGCCGATGGCGTCGCGCTGGCGCCGCGCCTCGCGCATCTGCTGGAGGCGCGCGAGGCGGCCCTGGTTGCGCCGCCGGCGCGCGGTCACGCCGCGGTGCAGCCACTGGGTCTCGCGGTCGATGGCGCGGGCGAGCTTTTCCTGCGCCTTGATCTCGAGCGTGAGGATCTCGTCGGACCAGTCCTCGAATTCGGCGAACGGCCGGTCCATGCGCAGCAGGCGGCGGCGCTGCAGCCACACGGTCGCGGTCGAGATGGCGTTGAGGAAGGCGCGGTCGTGGCTGATGACCAGGAGCGCGCCCCGGAACCGGCCGAGCACGCCTTCGAGCCATTCGATCGCGCCGAGGTCGAGGTGGTTGGTGGGCTCGTCGAGCAGCAGCACGTCGGGATCGCGGGCGAGCGCGCGCGCCAGCGCCGCGCGCCGGTTCTCGCCGCCCGACAGCCCCTTCCCGGTCCGTTCCGGGTCGAGCCCGAGCGCCTCGATGGCGGCCTCGGCGCGGTGCGCGGGCAGCGGCTCCACCGCGGCCGTCACGCCGGGCGCGACGATGCCGTCGGGGCGCATCACGAAGTCGCGCAGGCGCTCCCCCTCGCCCACCGCCGCGTCCTGCGGCACCCAGGCGATCACCGTGCCGGGGCGCACGAAGCGCTCGCCGCCGTCGAGCTCGAGCGCGCCCATCAGGCACTTCATCAGGGTGGACTTGCCGGTACCGTTGTTGCCGATCAGCGAGACGTGGTCGCCAAGCCCCAGGAACAGCGATAGCCCCTCGAACAGGCGCTTGTCGCCGAAGGCGAGACGGGCGTCCTTGAGGCCGAGGATCGGCGGGGCGGATGACATCGGCTGCGGCTTCCGGCTGGGGTGGCCCCGGTTGTTTAGGCCCCGGTTGTTTAAGCAAGCCCGCGAGGCGGGTCAACGGCTTCCGCCGGAAACGGCGACGCCCGCCGCCCCGGAGGGCGGCGGGCGCGCGACGCGTGGCGCGAAACCGCGCGGGCGGCTACTTCTTGCGGAACTCGGCGGTGTCGCTGGCGGCGATCGCCTTGTCCACCACGTGCTGTGGGCGGGTATAGAGCCGGTCGATCAGCTCGTGGATCTCCTGCCCGGTCATCGGCAGGGTGAGGTCGAGCCGGCGCTTCTCCGCGTCCGCGAGGAATTCCTTGTCCTTGAGCAGGGCGTCGAAGGAAGTGCGCAGGATCTTGGTGACGTTGTCCGGCGTCTTGGGCGGGGCCAGGAACGGCCGGCCCATCTGCTGGCGCGCGAACACCAGCTCCAGCACCTCGCGCTGCTCGTCGGTCTTGGCGAGCTCGGGGATGTGGGGCACGTCCGGGAACAGCGGGTGCTTGACCAGGGCGAGCTGGGCCAGGATGTTGACCTGCTTGTCCTTAAGCCAGTCGGGCTTCGAGGTGATGACGCTGGAATAGTGGTAGCTGCCGGTGCCCTGGACCTCGCCGCGCTCGATGGCGAGCGCGATCTCGCCGGTGCTGCCGTAGCCCGAGATGATCTTGAACTGGGCGCCGAGCACGCGGTTGAGGACCAGCGGGAAGATCACGTTGCCCGAGGTCGGCCCGCCGCCGCCCACGATCATGGTGCGCTGCAGCACGTCATCGAACGTCTTGAACGGCTGGGTGTGCCAGGCGAGCACCAGGCCCACCTCGCTGTTGAGGCTGCCGATCCAGACGTACTGGCGCGGGTCGAAGCGGATGCCGCGCGTCTTGAACAGCTCGGCCGTCGCCGTGCCGCCGCCCACGGTGCCGATCACGGTGCCGTCCGCTTCCGCCTTCTCGAAGAGGTAGTTGGCCGCCTGCAGCGTGCCCGCCCCCGGCAGGTTCTGAGCGATGATGCGCGGGTTGCCCGGAAGCAACCGCTCGTAGTGCGGCATCATAAAGCGGGCATAGACATCGTAGCCGCCGCCCGGGCCGCCGCCGGCGATCATGGTGATGGTCTTGCCCTGGAAATAGGGCCGTTCCGACTGCGCGAGCGCGGGTCCCGCGGCGATCAGCGCCGTGGACGCGGCCGCGGCCAGGATATAGTTCAGCTTGAGCTTTCCGAGCACGGTAGAGTCTCCCATCGTGGTTTATAGCCGATCCGCCCGCCTACCCGGTCGGGGCGGCGTGCGTCCGTTTCTTGTAGGGGCCCGTCGCCGGGCCGTTTTGTTTTAGAATGTCGTAGAAGCGATGGCAACCGCGGGGGGCCGCCAGATACCCTGGCCGGCCTGCGGTCCGGCGTCGTACCGTTTCGCCAGCGCGCGGCCGGCGCGGGAGGAGAGCATCGGGACACGAAATCGGTTCGCATCGGGTTCGTCCGGGCCGGCCAGGGATTAGATTTGCGAACGCTTCTCATTTACATAAAATCCCCGGCCCGAATCAACCCCAAAATCTGTCACGCGGAGAAACGAGGCCGCGCGGAGCCCTTGCATCGTACTTGAATTGTTCGCATAACATTCAATTGGTTGGAAATTGCGCCGAAGGACGAAGGTGAATGCTGGACGCTATCTCGCTGGCAATCCTTATCGGCGCGGGCCTCGTCGTCATTTCGATCTTCAGCAGCCTCATCTCGTTTCGCGTCGGCGCTCCCCTGCTGCTGGTGTTTCTCGGTGTCGGTCTTGCCGCAGGGGAAGACGGCATCGGCGGAATCCCCTTTGAAAACGCGGAACTTGCCTATTTTATAGGCAGCGTTGCCCTCGCCGTCATCCTGTTCGACAGCGGCTTTGCCACGCGCATTCCGTCGTTCCGGGTGGCGGTCGCGCCCGCGGTCGTACTGGCGAGCGCCGGCGTCGCCCTCACCGCCGGTCTGCTCGCGATACCGGCACATTACATCCTCGGGCTCGACTGGCTGACGGCATTGCTGCTGGGCTCGATCGTGGGCTCCACGGATGCCGCCGCCGTGTTCTTCCTGTTGAGGACCGGGGGTATCCAGATACGCGAACGGGTGCGCGCCGTACTCGAGATCGAATCGGGCTCGAACGACCCGATGGCAATCCTGCTCACGCTCACCATCATCGAATTGATCCTGTCCGGCGCGACGGACCTCGACGAGATATCCTGGGGCTTCGCCAAAGCCTTCATTGGGCAAATGGGCCTCGGCATGGTGATGGGGCTTGCCGCCGGCTATCTGATGGCCAAGCTGTTCAACGTCGTGCGGTTCGAGCCGGGGGTATACCCCGTTGCCATTCTCGGGCTCGCGCTCTGCCTGTTTTCGCTGACCTCCATGTTGGGCGGCAGCGGCTTTCTCGCCGTCTATATCGCCGGAATACTCATGGGGAATATCCGGTTCCGGGGCGGCGTGCTGTATCGCAGGTTTCAGGAAGGCGCGACCTGGCTCGCGCAGGTCACCATGTTTCTCGTGCTCGGCCTGTTGGCGACGCCCTCGACTTTTCCGGAGATTGCATGGCAAGCGGTTGCGATTGGCGTCGCATTGATTTTGTTCGCGCGCCCGCTTGCCGTGTGGCTATGCCTGCTGCCGTTCGGGTTCGGGCGCAACGAAACAACCTTCATCGCCTGGGTGGGCTTGAGGGGAGCGGTCTCGATCCTGCTCGCGATCCTGCCGATCATGGCCTTCCTGCCCGATGGCCAGATGCTGTTCAATGTCGCCTTCATCATCGTGCTCACCTCTCTGCTGATCCAGGGCTGGACGATCCGTCCGATGGCGCGGTGGCTGGGCGTGATCGTCCCGCCCCAGATCGGGCCGGTGGAAAAGGTCGAGCTCGAGCTGCCCGGCAACGCACGCCACGAACTGATCGCCTATCGGGTCGCGCCGGAAAGCCCCGTGGCCAGGGGCGAACGGATACCGCGCTGGGCGCGGCCGTCGCTGATCGTGCGCGCCGGACGGTCGATGCGCGTACACGACGCAGGACAGCCGCAACCGGGCGATTACGTCTATATCTTCTCGGTGCCGCGGTTCATCCCGCTGCTCGACCGGCTGTTCGCGAGCCCCGCGGAACTGACCAGCGAGGATCGCGCTTACCTCGGTGATTTCGAGATCGGTCCCGACAGCACCATCGGCGATCTGGCCCGTAGCTATGGCCTCACGGTTTCGGACGAAGAGGCAGCGACGACTGCTGCCGAGTATATCCGGAAGCGCCTCGGCTCCGGGTTGGGACGGGGCGACAGGCTCTTGTTGGGACCGGTGGAATTGATTGTCAGGGAAGCCGACGAGGAAGGGCGGGCATTGTCTCTCGGCCTTGCATTGCAACCGACACCGCCCTCGGTTCCGAGGTTGCCGCTGTTCCAGAACTATCGGGAAATTCTGGCGTCAGTGCGCGGCTGGCTCGCCAGGCGCACGGGGACGCGCGGCCAAGATTCCCGAAGGGACGGCTAGGTCGCTGCCGCCGGCACGGCCAGCACGTCGCACTCGGCCGCACGCAGGACTTCCTCCGCCACGCTGCCCAGCAGCGCCTTGCTCAATCCGCCCTTCCCGCTCGTCCCCATGACCACGAGCTCCGTTCCGAGCGCCTTGCAGCGCTCCAGGATTGCCCTTGCCGCTGTTCCTTCGACGATGGAAGTCGCATGCGCCATACTGTCGAGGCCGGCATTGTCGAGGAAGGTTCGCAGTTCGGCCGCGATATTCCGTGCCTCGTGTTCGAGATGGGTTCCGATTTGCTCGGCCTCGAGTCCCACATAGGACATCTGGGTGCGGCTGATCGGGGCAACCGCATGCATGACGGTGATTTTGGCATCTTCCAGCACGCTCAGGGCCTTGCCGAACTTCAGCGCCCGGGCGGCATTCTCCGAGAAATCCACCGCCGCCAGTACCTGACGGTAAGGGCTCTCTTCATCCCGATTGACCATCAGGACGGGATGACGGCCGTGTCGCATGACGCGCTCGACGGTCGTGCCGATGAAAACATCGCGCAACAACCGTTTGCGGTGGGCGCCCGCGACGATCAGGTCGCTGCCGAGGGCTTCCGCGGCATCAAGGATTCCCTGAAACGGATCCCCCGCAACGACGAGGATTTCGGCTTCCGCCGCCGCGAGAAGCCGGTCGCGGCTTACTGTCGCTTCGAGGATTTCCTGGGCTATCCGGCGCTCCATCTCGACCATGTTTTCGGGCTGGTCTTCGTCCACGACATGGAGAAGAGAAAGCTCGGCCCCCAGTGCGCGGGCCAGCAGGGCCGCCCGCTTCACGGCGCGGCGGGATCTTTCGGAAAGGTCCGTGGCGGCAAGTATCTTCACGCGTTTCGCTCCTCAGGCTCTTGCCGAAGTATGCTGAAAATCCGCGGTCTTCCCAATGGTAATCGGACCCCCGCCCGGGAGAGAGCTTCCCGCTCCCCCTCTCCGTCTTGACGAAGGGGCCGCAGAATGTTCTTATTTTGTTCCATAAACTTTCCCGCATCCGCAGCTTTCGGGTCCCTGTCGCCATGACCGGCTCCGTCCCCGCTTCCATCCCTGTCCCCGTTCCCGCTCAGGTGCCGCCGCTCTACGGCGCCCGGGTTTCGGCCGGCCGGCCGTTCGCGACCGACGATCATGTCGAGGGCGCGCTCGACCTGAACACGCACCTGGTCCGGCGCCCGGCGGCGACCTTCTTCGTCCGCGCGAGCGGCGAATCGATGCGCGACGCCGGCATCTTCGACGGCGACCTCCTGGTGGTGGACCGCGCCATCGCGCCGCGCGCCGGCGACATCGTGATCGCCTGCGTGCGCGGCGAGCTCACGGTCAAGCGGCTGCGGCGCGCGGGCGCCGCCTGGGCCCTCGCGCCCGAGAACCCGGCCGCGGCCGAGATCGCGCTCGACGACGACGGCTGCGAGATCTGGGGCGTGGTCGCCCACAGCGTCCGCCATCACTGCGCCCGGTGAGCCCATGGCGGTGTTCGGGCTGGTGGACTGCAACAACTTCTACGTTTCGTGCGAGCGCGTGTTCCGCCCCGCCCTCGCCGGCCGGCCCGTGGTGGTGCTCTCCAACAACGACGGTTGCGTGATCTCGCGCTCCGAGGAGGCGAAGGCCCTCGGCATCGCCATGGGCGCGCCGTTCTTCAAGGTGCGCGACCTCGCCGCGCGCCACGGCGTCGCCGTGCTGTCGTGCAACCATGCGCTCTACGGCGACCTCTCGCGCCGGGTGATGAGCGTCCTCGCCGACGCCGCCCCGCGCCACGAGGTCTACAGCATCGACGAATGCTTCCTCGACCTGGGCGGAATCGCGGCCGCCGACCTCGCGCCCTGGTGCCGGGACCTGCGCGCCCGGGTGCGGCGCTGGACCGGGATTCCGGTCTCGATCGGCGTCGGCCCCACCAAGACGCTCGCCAAGCTCGCCAACCTCGTCGCCAAGACCGCGCCACGCGCAGGCGGCGTGCTCGACCTCGCCCATCGGCCCGACTGGCTGGAGGCGGCGCTCGCCCGCACCCCCGTGGGCGAGGTCTGGGGCGTCGGCCGGCGCCAGGCCGGGGCGCTGGCGGCGCGCGGCATCGGGAC
>JBJHBM010000002.1:0-166323 GCA_050485485.1 Alphaproteobacteria bacterium
GCCGCGGCCCGGTAGAGCCGCCCCGAATCGAGCCGCGCGAAGCCGTAGTGGCGCGCCAGCCGCTCGGCCAGCGTGCCCTTGCCCGAGGCCGCCGGCCCGTCGATGGCGACCACGAAGGGGGCGGCCCCGGCCCCGGTCATGCCGGCTCGGGCACGCCGATGTCGGCGCCGATTCCGGTCATCAGCGCCTCGAAACCCGGGAAGGAGGTGGCGATGGCGCGGCCGTCGTCGATCCGCACCGGCGCCCTCGTGGCGAGCCCCGCCACCAGGAACGACATGGCGATGCGGTGGTCGTAATGGGTGGCGACGGTGGCGCCGCCCGCGAGCCCGCCGCCGCCGCCCGTCACCGCGAGCGTGTCGCCGACCTCGCGCACGGTGGCGCCGATCCGCTCCAGGCCGCGGCAGATGGCGGCGAGCCGGTCGGATTCCTTGACCCTGAGCTCGGCGAGACCGTGCATCACGGTGGTGCCCTCGGCGCAGGCGGCGGCGACGGCGAGGATCGGATATTCGTCGATCATGGAGGGCGCGCGCGCCGCCGGCACCTCGACGCCCTTGAGGCGCGAGGCGCGCACCACGATGTCGGCGACCGGTTCGCCCGCTTCCTCGCGCGCGTCGGCGAACGCGATCTCGGCGCCCATTTCGCGCAGCGTCCGGTAGAGGCCGACGCGCAGCGGGTTGATGCCGACGCCGCGGACGGTCAGCTCGGAGCCCGGCACCACCAGCGCGGCCACCACGGCGAAGGCGGCCGAGGATGGGTCGCCCGGCACCGTCACCGGCCGCCCGACGAGCTCCGGCTGGCCGGCGAGCGCGATGCGCTTCGCGCCGCCGGGCGCGTCGGCGATTTCGAGAGTCGCGCCGAAGTTGGCGAGCATCAGCTCGGTGTGGTCGCGGGTCGCCTCGGGCTCGATCACGGTGGTGACGCCGGGCGCGTTGAGCCCCGCGAGCAGGATCGCCGACTTGACCTGGGCGGAGGGCACCGGCAGGCGGTACTCGATCGGCACCGGCAGGCGCGCGCCCGCGATCAGCATCGGCAGGCGCCCGCCCGGCTGCGCCTCGAAGCGCGCGCCCATCCGCGACAGCGGCTCGATCACGCGTAGCATCGGGCGCCTGCACAGCGAGGCGTCGCCCGTCATGTGGGCGCTGAAGGGGTGCGTCGCGACGAGGCCCGCCATCAGCCGCGCGCCGGTGCCCGAGTTGCCCATGTCGAGCACGCCGTCGGGCGCGGCGAGCGCGCCGACGCCGACGCCCAGCACCTCGTAGGTGGCGGCGTCGCGGCGCGTCACCGTCACGCCCATGCGGCGCAGCGCGGCGGCGGTGGCGAGCACGTCCTCGCCTTCCAGCAGGCCTTCGATGCGCGTGCGCCCGGTGGCGACGGCGCCGATCATCAGCGCGCGGTGCGAGATCGACTTGTCCCCCGGTACGCGGATATCGCCCGCGAGCGCACCCGAGGCGCGCGCGATCATGGGACGGAGCGGAGAGGAATCGGACATGGCGTTTCGTGCTGCGGCTGGACGGTGCGTTCCGGGCGGTTGCGCGGGGCGTGCTCGGGCCCTTCCTTTAGCACATGCGCCGCGCGCTGTCGTTACGGCCGGCGGCGCGTCAAATTTGCTTTTGACAGCGTTCGGGGATCATGGCAATTGGCTAACCGTGTTCAGGAAATGGCGGGTGCCCGCGCCCGCCGCGATTCAGTCGGAGGTGGTTTCGTGACGAAACCGGAATGGGGACAGAAGCGCACGTGTCAGGACTGCGGCGCGAAGTTCTACGACATGCTGCGCACGCCGATCGTCTGCCCCAAGTGCGGTGCCGAGTTCGCGGCGGTCGCGGCGAAGCCGAAGCGTCCGAAGCCCGAGGTCAAGGTCGAGGCGCCGCCCAAGAAGAAGAAGCCCGAAGCCGCGGAGGTCGACGCCGAGCTCGCCGACGACGAGGATCTCGACGATCTTGAGGAGATCTCCGACGACGAGGAGGAGGAGGACGAGGACCTCATCGAGGACGCGTCCGACCTCGGCGACGACGACGAGGACGTGGCCGAGGTGATGGAAAAGATCGACGGCAAGAAGGACGTTTGAGGCGCGCCCATCCGCGTCGCCCGTTTTTTTCCCGTTCCCGGCCGTCCTGC
The DNA here is from genome assembly GCA_050485485.1 of Alphaproteobacteria bacterium. Lineage (GTDB taxonomy): Bacteria > Pseudomonadota > Alphaproteobacteria > SMXQ01 > SMXQ01 > WHSO01. Next base: position 2,116 of record JBJHBM010000002.1, read on the forward strand.
CCGCGCGCCGTTTTTTCTCTTGCGCGGGGCTCAAGGCCGACCCTATGTTCGCCCCCCGTGGCCGCCCGGCCCCCGCGCCCGGCGCGGAGTCGCGGGCGCCAGCGCAATTCGGGGCCGTAGCTCAGTTGGGAGAGCGCTTGAATGGCATTCAAGAGGTCAGGGGTTCGATTCCCCTCGGCTCCACCAGTTCCCGAAAGGCCCGGCCCCGCTCCGGGCCTTTCGTCCGTCCGGTGCTGAACCCCGCCTGAACGGCCCCTTCGGGCCGGGTTCAGGCGGCCCGCGCCAGGCTGTCGCCATCGTCGCCAACGATGGAGATCGCCATGACGATCCGCACCGTTCCGTTCCGCCCCGTTCCGTTCCGCCCCGCCTCCCTCGCGGCCTGCGCCGCCGCCGCCCTGATGCTGTCCCTCGCCCCGGCCGCCGCGCAGTCTTACGGCCATCGCGCTGCTCCGCCCCAGGCGGCCGCCAAGGGCGCTTATGCCGCACCCGCCCGCCACCAGGTGGAGCGCCGCCACCGGGCGGAGCGCCATCCCTCGCTGCGCGAGCGCCGCTACCGCAGCCCGATCGTCCACCACCACGTCATCCACGTTCCGCCCCGGCGGGTGCGCCATTACCGCCGGATCGTCGTGGTGCGGCCGTGGGGCCACTGGTATCGTGGCTACGGCTTCTACCGGCGCGATGCCGACGCATGGCGCTGGCTCGCGTTCACCGCGATCACCGTGCGCCTCGTCGATTTTATGAGCGAGAGCCAGCAGCGCACCTACGAGGCGGCTCAGGTCCGGGCGACCGCGGCACCGCTCGGCCAGCCGGTCCGGTGGCATTCGGGCACGGCCCACGGCGCCGTGACGGCGCTTGCCGAAGGCACGTCCGCCCACGGCCATTACTGCCGCGAGTTCCAGCACACCGTCACCATCGGCGGCCGCAGCGAGCGGGCCTACGGCACCGCCTGTCGCCAGCCGGACGGCGCCTGGCAGGTGGTGTCGTCGGGCCAGTGAGCGCCGCTGCCGTCGGGGAGGCTGTCGCCGAGACCTTGATTCTCCGCCGCTCCGCCCCATCTAGGCGGTGGCGGCGCCATGACGGGCCGCCGCGGCCGTCGCCGATCGCGGGCGCCCTTCGGGGGCTTGCGGGCGGGTCGCCCGGATCTCGCTCCGTAGGAGGAGATGGATGACGCGAGGCAGCATCTTCAATTCGCCGTTCCTGCTCGGCTTCGATGCGTTCGAGGAGGCCCTCGACCGCATCGCCAAGTCGGCGCCCGACGGCTATCCCCCCTACAACGTCGAGGCGGTCGCCCCCGACCGTCTCAGGATCACCCTCGCGGTCGCGGGGTTCGACGAGGACGACCTCTCGGTCTCGATCGAGAACAACGAGCTCAAGATCGTCGGCCGCCAGGCCGAGGACGGCGAGCGCGTGTTCCTCCACCGCGGCATCGCCGCGCGCCAGTTCCAGCGCCGTTTCGTGCTGGCGGACGGCATGCAGGTCGTGGACGCGCATCTCGACAAGGGCCTGCTGCACGTCGATCTCGTGCGCCCGCAGCCCGAGGAGGTGGTCCAGGCGATCAAGATCCGCAAGGCCCGCGACGGCTGAATCCGGGTTTCCCGGTTCCCGCCGCAGTTTCGTAAACGAGGCATTAAGGCAATGCCGGTTAGGATTGCCGCCTCGGTGAGTAGCCCGTGAGGCATGCACCATGACCGATATGAACACGATCGAACGGAGCCGCATCATGTCCGATCAGGATCTCGCCCTGCTCGGCATGCAGCATATCGCCTACCTCAAGCCGGTGGCGACCGACGGCGGTACGGCCTATTCCATCCATGCCGCGGACGGCACGCGCATCGCGCTGATGGACGACCGCGACCTGGCCCTGGCCGCGATCCTGCAGCACGACATGCAGCCTGTGGCGCTCAATTAGGGGATGTCCGCGCCGTCCTGGCGACGGCCCATGCGAAACGCCCCGCGCGGTTTCCCGCGCGGGGCGTTTCGAGTCCGGATGGGAACGCTTCAGGCGGCGTGGCTCGCCGGCGCCTCGGTGAGGAGCGCGTAGATCGCTTCCGCCGTGTCGGAGCCACGCAGCTTCTCGCACATCTCGCGGTCGCGCAGCTGCCGCGACACCCGCGCCAGCGCCTTGAGGTGGTCGGCGCCCGCGGTTTCGGGCGCGAGCAGCAGGAAGATCAGGTCCACCGGCTGCTCGTCCACCGAATCGAAGTCCACCGGCTGCTCGAGCCTGGCGAAGAGACCGTGGAGCCCCTTGAGGCCGGGCAGCTTGCCGTGGGGGATGGCGACGCCGCCGCCGACGCCGGTGGTGCCGAGCCGTTCGCGCTCCAGCAGCACCTCGAAGATCTGACGTTCGGGTGCGCCGGTCGCCTCGGCGCCGTAACGCGCCAACTCCTGCAGTGCCTGCTTCTTACTCGTGACCCTGAAATTCGGAATGATGGTCGAAGGGGTGATCAGATCACTGATATCCACTGCCAAGTCCTTCGTTGGGGAAAAGCGCCGCGGTCGTCCCGGTATAGCGGTTGCGGCTCGTTCGGTGTTCGCTCGGGGGCGTCTTGCGCCCTTCACGGCTGTCCACGTCGTTATCGACACATCTGCCGGAGCCGCTCGCGGCGTCCCCGGCGGGGTCCGGCCTTCATATGTTCGGCAGCCCACCCTTCATGATGCGCGCACCATATGGTGCCGGAGCGTGGAAAGTCAATAGAACCCGGAAAAACGGGTAACACATTGATAATGAACATATAAAAAGGACTTCAGAGAGTGATCGCCTTCTCCCGCCGGCGCTGGGAGGAGGAGGGAATCCGCATCGCTTCCCGGTATTTGGCGACGGTGCGCCGGGCGATCTCCACCCCTTCCGCCGACAGGATCGTGACGATGCGGTCGTCGGACAGGACGGCGTGGGGCGTTTCCCGCTCGATCAGTTCGCGGATGCGGTGGCGCACCGCTTCGGCGGAATGGGCGCCGCTGCCGGAGTTCGACGCGATGGCGGCGGTGAAGAAGTACTTGAGCTCGAACACGCCGCGCGGCGTCGCCATGAACTTGGACGAGGTGACGCGGCTCACGGTCGATTCGTGCATGCCGATGGCGTCCGCCACGTCGCGCAGCGTCAGGGGCTTGAGATGCTGCACGCCCTTGTCGAGGAAGGCGCCCTGGGCGCGCACGATCTCGCTCGCGACCTTGAGGATGGTCGTGGCGCGCTGGTGCAGGGCACGCACCAGCCAGTTGGCGGACGTCAGCCGTTCCGAGAGGTAGTCGCGATCCGTCCTGGTGCGCGCCGAGGCGCGTATCTCGGCGTAATAGCTCTGATTGACCAGCACGCGCGGCAGGGTCTCGGCGTTCAGCTCCACCTGCCAGGCGCCGTCGGCACGGGCCCGTACCAGGATGTCGGGCACCACGGTCTGCACCACCTCCGACGTGAAGCGCAGGCCCGGCTTGGGATCGAGCGCGCGAATCTCCGCCACCATCCCGGCGAGGTCCTCGTCGTCCACCCGGCACAGGCGCTTGAGCAGCGGAACGTCGCGCCGCGCCAGCGCGTCCAGGTTGGCGACCAGCGCCTGCATGGCGGGGTCGAAGCGGTCGCGGTCGCGCAATTGCAGCGCGAGGCATTCGGCGAGATCGCGCGCATAGACCCCGGCGGGATCGAAGCGCTGGCAGCGCGCCAGCACCGTCTCGGTCTCGGCTTCGGGAACCCCGAGCTTGGCGGCGATCTCGGAAAGCGGCTGGGTCAGGTAGCCGGCCTCGTCGAGCGCGTCGGTGAGCGCCGCTGCGACCAGGCGCGCGGCGGGCGAGGACAGCTCGACGTTGATCTGGAAGGCGAGGTGGTCGCGCAGCGATTCCGCGCCCGCGAGCCGCTCCTCGAGCGACAGCCCCTCGCCGTCGAAGCCGCCGCCGCCCCAGTCGGAGAACTGCTCGGGCGCACGCTCCTCGCGCCCGTCGGGGCGCTCGCGGGCGTCGTCGGCCCAGACGTTCTCGTAGTCGGTGTCGAGCGGCGCCTCGGCGCTGCCGGGCATGTGCTCGGCCGCGGCGAGCTCGGCGGAATCGCGCGGCTCGGGCGCCTCTTCGCCACCTGCCGCCATGGCCGCCTCGCCCTCCGCGCCGTCGCCCTCCGCGCCGCCGCCCGCCTCGCCCTCCGCGCCGTCGCCCGCCGGCGCTTCCGGGCGTTCGAAGCCGCCGTCCGGGTCCTCGCGCTCGAGCAGCGGGTTCTGCTCGACCTCGCTCTCGACGAAGGCGGAGAGCTCCTGGTTGGAAAGCTGCAGCAGCTTGATGGCCTGCTGCAGCTGCGGCGTCATCACGAGCGCCGTGGTCTGCCGGAGGGCAAGTCTGGGTGCGATCGCCATGACTGGAAGCCCTACAGGCTGAACCGTTCCCCGAGATAGACGCGGCGCACGTCCTCGTGCGCCAGGATCTCCATCGGCTTGCCCTCCATCAGCACGTGCCCGTCGTGGATGATGTAGGCGCGGTCGACCACCTCCAGCGTCTCGCGGACGTTGTGGTCGGTGATCAGCACGCCGATGCCGCGGTCCTTGAGATGCAGCACGAGGTCGCGGATGTCGCCGAGCGCCACCGGGTCGATGCCTGCCAGCGGCTCGTCGAGCAGCATGAACTGGGGCTGGGCCGCGAGCGCGCGCGCGATCTCGACGCGCCGCCGCTCGCCGCCCGAGAGCGCGAGCGCGGGCGTGCGCCGGAGATGCGAGATCGAGAACTCGGCCAGCAGGTCGTCGAGCATGACCTCGCGCTTCTCGCGGTCGGGCTCGACCGCTTCCAGGATCGCGCGGATGTTGTCGGCGACCGAGAGGCCGCGGAAGATCGACGCCTCCTGCGGCAGGTAGCCGATTCCGAGGCGCGCGCGCCGGTACATCGGCTGGTCGGTGATGTCGACGCCGTCGAGGCATACCGCGCCGTAGTCCGCCGCGATCAGCCCGCACATGATGTAGAAGCAGGTGGTCTTGCCGGCGCCGTTGGGGCCGAGCAGGCCGACCACCTCGCCGCGCTGGACCGAGAGCGAGACGTCGCGCAGCACGGGCCGCTTCCTGAAGCGCTTGCCGAGGTTGACCGCCTCGAGGCCGGTGTTGTCCCGGACCAGGGCCGGGCCGCCGGAAAGGGCAGGGCTGCCGGGGGCGGCGGAAACGGGGCGTTCCGCGGGACGCGGCGGGGTCGGGGCGGGGGCCGGTGTTTTCATGCCCCTATTATTGGCCTAATTCTTGCTTTTTAGTGAAGCGCTAATTGGCCGGACGGGGATTTTCCGGCTTTTTTTCCGGCTCGATCAGGGCCTGGACCGGCGCGTTGGCCCCCGACAGGATGCGCGAGATGCCAGTCGCGAAGTTCACTTCCGCGAACTCGCCGTTGAGCTGGTTGTCGTCCCGCGTGATCCGGACGCCGCCCCACAGGTGGGCGAGGTCGCGCCCTGGGAAATAGGCGCCGCGCGCGCCGCGCGAAACCTCGCCCGGGCGCGTCACCACCACGTTGCCGAATGCCTCCATGCGCTCGATCGACTGGCCCCCGGACTGGCCGCCGCCCTGCCCGGACGCCGGGGCCGGGGCGGCGCCGTCGCGGAAATAAGCGGTGAGCACGTCGGCGCGCACGGTACGGTCGGTGCCCGGCGCCGCCTTCTTGCCCTTGGGGGGCAGCGGCTTCGAGACCGCGTTGCCGCGTGCGACCGCGAGGTTCTTCTCCTCGTAGTACTCGAGCGAATCGCGCGCGGTGATGACCTCGGTCGCCGTCACCAGGCGGAGCGCCGAACCGGTCATCACCAGCACGCCCTTGCGCACGTCGTAGACCGCCTTGTCGCCGTAGGCGGTCTCGTTCGGCGAGACGATGCGCACGCGGCCGATCGCGTCGAGGCGGTAGACTTCGGTGCCGCCGCCCGCCACCTCCTCGTAGAAGGCGATCAGCGTGTCGCCGTAGACCGTGGTGGTGCCCTGGATCGCGCGCGCGTTGCCGCGCGCGACGTACTGGCGGTCGTTCTGGTTCCACTCGATGCCGTCGTCGGCATAGACCTCGATCGGCTTGTCGCTACGCGCGCCGAGGCCGAGGCCCTGGCCGCCCTGCGCCAGCGCCGCGCCGGCGACGAACAGCGCCGCGAGCGCGACGGCGGTCGCCGCGAGGCGCGCCCGCGCCATCAGTTGGTCCTCGCGGGCGCGGCCGCGGGCGGCCTGGCGCGGTGCAGCGTGAGATGCGCCTTGCCGGTGAAGATCACCCGGTTGCCTTCGTCGAGCACGCGGAATCCCTCGGAGGTGATGTCGGCGGTCGGGCCGTGGCCCGTCACCGGATCGTGGCCCTCGGCGGTCGAGTCCCTGAGGTCGATATGCGCGGTCTCGGAAGCGAACTCGAGGCCGGAATCGTGGAACAGGCTGACGCCGCCGGAAAGGTCGAGCTTCTGGCTCTCCTGGCGGTAGAGGCCGGCGGGCGCGGTGAGCGCCACCCAGGCGCCGCTCGCCATGTTCATGTCGCCCTTGGGCTCGGTGAGGTGGATCAGGTCGGCGCCGGGGCGGTCCTGCAGGGCGCTTTCGGCCGTGACGAGGTACGGCAGCTTGGCGCGCGAGCGTCCGGCATAGCGCGCGTTCACCATCCGCAGGTTGCGCGCGTCCTCGAGCTCGACGCTGGAGAAGCCGATGCGGAAGCCGGGGTCGATGTGCGGCAGCTGCGACCACAGCACCACCAGCCCCATCAGCGCGACGGCCGCGAGCGGCAGCGCGACCTTGAGCAGCGAGACGGTGCGCCCCCGGCTCCAGCGCCGCAGCCCGCGCGCGAGCCACAGGCGCGCCGCGCCCCTGCCGGCCCGGCCCGGGGGAACGCCGTTCGCGGGGTCCGCCGCCACGGCCACCTCAGGCGACGCCCGCGTGGAGGATGTCGTGGATGTGCAGGATTCCGGTAAGCCGCCCCGCGTCCACGACGAACAGCGCGGTGATGGCGTGCTCGTTCATGATGCCGAGCGCCTCGGCCGCCAGCATGCGCGAGCGCACGGTGACGGGCGTGCGCGTCATGATGTCGCGCGCACGCGCCGCCGGCAGGTCCGGCGCCATGTGGCGCCGCAGGTCGCCGTCGGTGATGACGCCGACCAGCTTGCCGCCCTTGATCACGCCGACGCAGCCGAAATGCTTGGCGGTCATGGTGATCAGCACGTCGCCCATCACCTCGTCGGGGCGCGCCACCGGGATCGCGTCGCCCCGGTGCATGATGTCGCCGACCTTCAGCAGCCGCCTGCCGAGCTGGCCGCCCGGATGCAGCAGGTGGAAGTCGTCGGAGGTGAAGCCGCGCCGCTCCAGCAGCGCGACCGCGATGGCATCGCCGAGCGCGAGCGTGACGGTGGTCGAGGTGGTGGGAGCGAGGCCCATCGGGCAGGCCTCCGGCGCGCGCGGCAATTCCAGCACCACGTCGGCGGTCTCGGCGAGCTGGCTCCGTGCGCCGGCGGTGATGGCGATCAGCGGAATCTTGAAGCGGCGCGTGTGCGCGACGATGTCGGAGAGCTCGGCCGTGGTGCCCGAATTGGAAATGGCGATCACGGCATCGTCCTTCGTCACCATGCCGAGGTCGCCGTGGGACGCCTCGGCGGGATGGACGAAGAACGAGGGCGTGCCGGTGGACGCCAGCGTGGACGCGATCTTGTGCGCGATGTGGCCGCTCTTGCCCATGCCGGTCACGACCACGCGGCCCTTGACGCGGGCGAGCCGCTCGATCGCCGCGACGAAGCGGTCGTCGAGGGCGCGCGCGGCGGCGGCGAGGCCGGCGGCCTCGGTCTCGAACACGCGCCGCGCGACGGCGAGCGCGCGCTCGGGCGCGGAATCGAGGGCGGTGACTTTCTTGCGCTTGGCGGCGGCGGTCATGGTCTCACGCGGTCGGGGGCCCGCCGGGCGGGCCGGGGGGCGTCACGGACGCCGGGATGCTAGCAGATCGGCGGGTTCCTGGGTACCCGCCCGGAGCCGGCGGCCGGATCGGGCGTCCCCGCCTCAATGCTGGAAGATGTCGTCGCCCTGCGCGAAGCCGGCGAGGTCGAGCGCCACCCGGTGCGGCAGGAAGTCGAAACAGCCCTGGGCCAGCGCGGCGCGCCCCTCGCGCGCCAGCATGGCGTCAAGGCGCGCCTTCAGGGCGTGCAGGTGCAGCACGTCGGAGGCCGCATAGAGCTTCTGCGGCTCGCTGAGCGCCGCCGCTCCCCAGTCGGACGACTGCTGCTGCTTCGACAGGTCGACGCCCAGGAGCTCGCGGCACAGGTCGGCGAGGCCGTGGCGGTCGGTATAGGTGCGGGCGAGCTTGGAGGCGATCTTGGTGCAGTAGACCGGCGCGCAGTCGATCCCCATCCAGTGCTTGAGGGCGGCGACATCGAAGCGCGCGAAATGGAAGATCTTGAGGCGCGCGGAGTCGGCGAGCTGGGCCGCGAGGTTGGGGCAGGCGTAGGGGCGCGGCTGCTGCGCCAGGCGCACCAGATGGGCGTCGCCGTCGCCCGCCGAAAGCTGCACCACGCACAGCCGGTCGCGCGCCGTGACCAGGCCCATGGTCTCGGTGTCCACGGCGATCGCGGCGCCGAGATCGAGGCCGCCGGGCAGGTCGCCTTCGTGAAGATGGACCGTCATGTCGCGTTCCTTCGGCGCTGCCGGGCCGGCCGCGGGCCCGTCGCGCGACCGCGGCCCGACGGGGCCGCGGCGGGAAATGGTGCCCAGGAGAAGACTCGAACTTCCACGGGCTTTCGCCCACTAGTACCTGAAACTAGCGCGTCTACCAATTCCGCCACCTGGGCACGGAATCCGGAGCCTCGCCCCCGAGGGGGCCCGCCGGCGCGACCGCCGGCCGCCGCAAGGCGCGTTGAATATACTTGGCCCCCCGCAAAGTCAACGGCGAAGGCCCGCACGTCGGAACGGGCGGGCTTGCCCTTCTCACGACCCGTCCTTTCTAATATAAGGCGCCTCTCGGTCGGAGGCCACCGACGCGGCGCGGGGAGAGGACGATGGTTCCATCACAGGTCACGGTGTTCGGCGGCTCGGGCTTCATCGGCCGCTACGTGGTGCGGCGGCTGGCGCGGGCGGGCTGCCGCGTGGTGGCGGCCGTGCGCGATACCGAACGGGCCGCCTTCCTGCGCCCCATGGGCGACGTCGGCCAGATCGCGGCGCTCCGTTGCGACGTGCGCGATCCCGCGACGGTGGCGCGCGCCCTGCAGGGCTCGGACGGCGCGGTCAACCTGGTGGGCATCCTCGCCGAGGTCGGCCGGGCGCGGTTCCAGGCGTTGCAGGCGGAGGCCCCCGGCACCGTTGCGCGCGCCGCGGCCGCGGCCGGCGTGCGCGCGCTGGTGCAGATCTCGGCGGTGGGCGCCGCGCCCGATTCGCCGTCCGCCTACGCGCGCACCAAGGCGGCGGGCGAGGCGGCGGCGCGCGCGGCCTTCCCCGACGCCGTGGTCCTGCGGCCCTCGGTGGTGTTCGGGCCGGAGGACGGGTTCTTCAACCGTTTCGCGGCGCTGCTGCGCCTCGGGCCGGTGTTCCCGCTGTTCGGCGGCGGGCGCAACAAATTCCAGCCGGTCTACGTGGGCGACGTGGCGGAGGCCGTGTTCGCCGCGCTGACCCGGCCCGACCTGCGCGGGCGCACCTTCGAGCTCGGCGGCCCGCGCGTCTACACGATGCGCGAGGTGCTGGAGCTCACCTTGCGCGAGACCGGCCGCGACCGCGTGCTGCTGCCGATGCCGCTCGCGGCCGGCTGCGCGCTCGGCATGGCGGGCAACGTGCTCGCCCGCCTCGGCATCGCGCCGCCGCTCACCACCGACCAGGTGAAGCTGCTCCGGATCGACAACGTCGCCGCCGGCGACGGGCTCGCGGCGCTCGGCATCCGGCCGACCGCGGTCGAGGCGGTGGTGCCGACCTATCTCGACCGCTTCCGGCCGACCGGGCGGTTCCGCGCCCACACGCACTAGCCCGCGCGGGCGTCCAGGCGCGGAGTCACATGGGGCAGGCGGGCCCGGGCGCCACGTCCGAGATGCCGAAGCCGTAGACCGCGGCCAGCAGCGCGATCCCGAGCGCGATCCGGTAGGCCACGAACGGCGCGAAGCTCGCGCGCCGGAGCCAGCTCATCATCAGCGCGATGGCGCCGAGCGCGGCGAGGAAGGCGAGCGCGCCCGCGAGCAGCGCCGCCTCGGTCAGCGCCACGTTGCCGGCCTCGGCGAGGTCGAGCCCGGCCAGCGTGCCGGCGGCGAGGATCACCGGGATCGCCATCAGGAGCGAGAACCGCGCCGCCTCGACCCGCTCGAAGCCGAGCAGCCGCGCGGCCGTCATGGTGATGCCGGCGCGCGAGGTGCCGGGCACCAGCGCGAGCGCCTGGAACGCGCCGATGGCGAGCGCCGAGGACCACGTCATGTGCTCGACCCGGCGCACGCGCAGGCCCCACCGGTCGGCTGCCCACAGCAGCACCCCGAAGCCGATCGTCGCCCAGGCGATCGTCTCGATGCTGCGGAACTCCATCCCGAATGCCGCCTTCATCGCGTAGCCCGCCGCCAGCACCGGCAGCGTCGCCAGGATCACCAGCAGGAACAGCCGGCCCTCGGCGCTGCCGCGCCCGCGCGCGAGGTTGAGGGCGCCGCGCCCCATGCCGAGGCACTCGCGCCAGAAATAGAGCCCGACGGCGAGCAGCGTGCCGACATGGACGGCGATGTCGATCAGCAGGCCCTGGTCGCACCACCCGGTCACGCGCGGTACCAGGATCAGGTGGGCCTGGGAGGAGATCGGCAGGAACTCGGTGATGCCCTGGACCAGGGCGAGGACGATGATCTGGGTGAGGCTCACGCGGGAATCCCCGATGAAGACGAGCGGCCGCGGCTCCGGGGGACCCCCCTCCGGGACATGCCGGCGGGGCCTTAATAGCACGACGCGGCACGGCACGCCCTATCCGTCGCGGGGCGGCGGTCGTGCCCCTTGCGGCCAGATAGTCCCGATACGGAACTATATGGCCGGGGAAAAGGCGCGTTCCGGGGCCGGATTACGGTAATTCGGGCCTCGCGGCGGGCGACCCCGGAGAAATAAGTCAGTATAACTGGTATATTTGTACGTTTTTCCTCGCTTTTCAGGGATATGTCCCATATGAGGAGCGGGAAACCGCACCGATGCGGGGGATTTCTCCAGGATGGCGCCGCCCAGGGCCGCGGGCGCCGCTCCTGCCCGGATGCCGGACCGCCGGCCCAGGGCGGGGGCCGCGCTCCGGGGCTCGTGGGGGGCCGGTACGTAACGCTTTCGCGGAAAGGCGGTCTGTCATGCCGCAGCACATGCTCAAGTTCGTCGCGCGCGCGGGCGAGATGCCCGACAAGCGCGGCGCGGAGGACCGGCGCCGGGACTTCGCCGAAATCTACGAGCGCTTCTCGGACCAGCGCGCGGCGGAGCAGTCCGCCCGCTGCTCCCAGTGCGGCGTGCCGTTCTGCCAGGTCCACTGCCCGGTCTCCAACAACATCCCGGACTGGCTCAAGCTCACGGCCGAAGGACGCCTCGAGGAGGCCTACGAGGTCTCCGCCGCCACCAACAACATGCCCGAGGTATGCGGGCGCATCTGCCCCCAGGACCGCCTGTGCGAGGGCAACTGCGTGCTGGAGCAGTCGGGCCACGGCACCGTCACCATCGGCTCGGTCGAGAAGTACATCACCGACACCGCGTTCGAGCGCGGCTGGGTCAGGCCGCCGACGCCCGCGCGCGAGATCGGCCGCTCGGTCGGCATCGTCGGCGCGGGCCCGGCCGGCCTCGCCGCCGCCGAGCAGCTCCGCAAGCGCGGCTACGCGGTCCACGTCTACGACCGCTACGACCGCGTCGGCGGGCTCCTGATCTACGGGATTCCCAACTTCAAGCTCGAGAAGGAGGTCGTGGCACGGCGCGCGAAGCTGCTCGCCGACGGCGGGATCGAGTTCCACCTCGGCTTCGAGGTCGGCCGCGACGCCACGCTCGAGGAGCTGCGCGCGCGCCACGACGCGGTGCTGATCGCGACCGGGGTCTACAAGGCGCGCGACATCAAGATGCCGGGCGCCGGGCTCCAGGGCACGTTCCAGGCGATGGACTACCTGACCGCCTCCAACCGCAAGGGGCTCGGCGACGAGGTGCCCCTGTTCGACGACGGCACGCTCGACGCCCGCGGCCTCGACGTGGTGGTGATCGGCGGCGGCGACACCGCGATGGACTGCGTGCGCACCGCCGTGCGCCAGGGCGCGAAGTCGGTGAAGTGCCTCTACCGCCGCGACCGCGACAACATGCCGGGTTCGCGCCGCGAGGTCGCCCACGCGGAGGAGGAAGGCGTCGAGTTCGTGTGGCTGGCCGCGCCCGAGGCCCTGCTCGGCGACCGCAAGGTCAAGGGCGTGCGCTCCCAGCGCATCCATCTCGGCGTGCCCGACGCCTCCGGCCGCCAGACCCCGGAGCCGATCGAGGGATCGAGCTTCAACGTCGAGGCCGACCTCGTCATCAAGGCGCTCGGCTTCGATCCCGAGGACCTGCCGACGCTGTTCGGCGAACCGGAGCTCGGCGTGACGCGCTGGGGCACCGTGAAGGTCAACTACCGCAACTGGATGACCTCGATCGACGGCGTGTTCGCCGCCGGCGACATCGTGCGCGGCGCCTCCCTGGTGGTGTGGGCGATCCACGACGGCCGTCAGGCGGCCGAGGCCATCCACACCTATTGCGAGGCCCGCGCCCGCGCCGGCGCGCGCGTCGCCGCCGAGTAAGGAGCCCCGACGATGGACAGCAACCGAATCGACGGCGCCGGCTCCGTGCGCCTGTGGCGCGAGAACGCCGCGCGCCTCGAAGCCGCCCACGCCTACCATCCGTCCCAGGAGCACGACGCCTGCGGCGTCGGCCTCGTCGCCGCGCTCGACGGCAAGCCGCGCCGCGAGGTGGTGGTGGCGGGCATCAACGCCCTCAAGGCGGTGTGGCACCGGGGCGCGGTGGACGCCGACGGCAAGACCGGCGACGGCGCCGGTATCCACGTCGAGATTCCGCAGGACTTCTTCAAGGAGCACGTCCGGCGCACCGGCCACGAGCCGCGGCCCGGCCGGCTCGGCGTCGGCATGGTGTTCCTGCCCAAGGCCGACCTCGGCCAGCTCGAGCGCTGCCGCACCATCGTCGAGAGCGAGATCCTCAACTTCGGCTACTCGATCTACGGCTGGCGCCAGGTCCCCGTGAACGTCGAGGTGATCGGCGACAAGGCCAACGCGACCCGGCCCGAGATCGAGCAGATCATGATCGCGTCCAACCCGGGCGTCGGCCAGGACCAGTTCGAGACCGACCTCTACGTCATCCGCCGCCGCATCGAGAAGCGCGTGCTCGCGGAATACATCAGCGATTTCTACATCTGCTCGCTGTCGTGCCGCTCGATCATCTACAAGGGACTGTTCCTGGCGGAGCAGGTGGACCTGTTCTACCCGGACCTGCTGGACGAGCGGTTCATCTCGTCCTTCGCCATCATCCACCAGCGCTATTCGACCAACACCTTCCCCAACTGGCGCCTCGCGCAGCCGTTCCGCATGCTCGCCCACAACGGCGAGATCAACACCCTGCGCGGCAACGTCAACTGGATGAAGAGCCACGAGACGCGCATGGCCTCCGAGGTGTTCGGCGACCACATCGCGGACGTCAAGCCGGTGATCCAGTCGGGCTCCTCCGACTCGGCCGCCCTCGACGCCGTGTTCGAGGTGGTGGTACGCGCCGGGCGCTCGGCGCCGATGGTCAAGTCCATGCTGATCCCGGACTCGTGGGCCAACAAGCCGCTGATGCCGGACGCCCACAAGGACTTCTACTCCTACTGCAACTGCGTGATGGAGCCGTGGGACGGCCCCGCCGCCGTGGCCGCCACCGATGGCCGCTGGGTGATCGCGGGCATGGACCGCAACGGCCTGCGGCCGCTGCGCTACACGCTGACCCAGGACAACCTCCTGATTGTGGGCTCCGAATCGGGGATGGTGCCGGTCAGCGAGGCCAACATCACCGTCAAGGGGCGCGTCGGCCCCGGCGAGATGATCGGCGTCGATCTGCAGGAAGGCCGCTTCTACGACGACCGCGAGCTCAAGGACATGCTCTCGGCCCGCAAGCCCTATTCGGACTGGGTCGGCAACATCACGCCGCTCGATTCGCTGATCCGCGCCGAGAGCGTGGCGCCCGCCATGTTCGAGCGCGACGCGATGCGCCAGCGCCAGCGCGCCCTCGGCTACACCATGGAAGAGCTCGAGATGGTGCTCCACCCGATGGTGGAGGACGGCAAGGAGCCGGTCGGCTCGATGGGCGACGACACGCCGGTCGCGGTGCTGTCGGAGCGCTATCGCGGGCTGCACCATTTCTTCCGCCAGAACTTCTCGCAGGTGACGAACCCGCCGATCGATTCCTTGCGCGAGAACTACCAGATGAGCCTCAAGACGCGGCTCGGGAACCTCGGCAACATCCTCGACGAGGACGAGTCGCAGACCCACCTGCTGCAGCTCGAGAGCCCGGTGCTCACCAACGCCGAGTTCCGGGCGATGCGCGACTACATGGGGCGCAACGCGGTCGAGATCGACTGCGCCTTCGACGTCGCCAAGGGAGAGGGCAGCCTGCGCGAGGCCATCGAGCGCATCCAGCGCGAGGCCGAGGATGCCGTGCGCGGCGGCGCCGTCCACGTCATCCTGACCGACCAGGCGGTGAGCGCGGAGCGCGCGGCGATCCCGATGATCCTGGCCGCGGGCGCGGTCCATACCCATCTCGTGCGCCAGCAGCTTCGCACCTTCACGTCGCTCAACGTGCGCTCGGGCGAATGCATGGACGTGCATTACTTCGCGGTGCTGATCGGCGTCGGCGCCACCACGGTCAACGCCTACCTCGCCGAGGAATCGATCAAGGACCGCCATCGCCGCGGGCTGTTCCAGGGCATGACGCTCGACGACTGCCTCGCCAACTACAAGAAGGCGGCCGGCGCCGGGCTCCTCAAGATCATGTCCAAGATGGGCATCTCGGTCCTGTCGAGCTACCGCGGCGGCTACAATTTCGAGGCGGTGGGGCTCAGCCGCGCGCTGGTGGCCGAATACTTCCCCGGCATGACGTCGCGCATCTCGGGCATCGGCCTGTCCGGCATCCAGCGCAAGGTGGCGGAGCTTCACGACGCCGCCTACGCGGCCGGCAACGTCACGCTGCCGGTGGGCGGGTTCTATTCCTACCGCCGCTCGGGCGAGGCCCATGCGCTTGCCGGCGATATGATCCACACGCTGCAGCAGGCGGTTTCGACCGACAGCTACAGCATCTACAAGCGCTTCGCCGACATGACCCGGGCCGGCGCGCCGATCAACCTGCGCGACCTGCTCGACTTCAAGACGCCGCCCGTTACGGTGGAGCTGGAGGAGGTCGAGTCGATCACCGACATCCGCCGCCGCCTGATCGCGCCCGGTATCTCGCTCGGCGCGCTGAGCCCGGAGGCGCACGAGACCCTGTCGATCGCCATGAACCGCATCGGCGCGCGGTCGGATTCCGGCGAGGGCGGAGAGGACCCGGCGCGCTACCGTCCGCGCTCCAACGGCGACAACGCATCCTCCGCGATCAAGCAGGTGGCCTCGGGCCGCTTCGGCGTGACCGCGGAATACCTCAACAACTGCCGCGAGCTCGAGATCAAGATCGCCCAGGGCGCGAAGCCGGGCGAGGGCGGCCAGTTGCCCGGTATCAAGGTGACCGAGATGATCGCGCGCCTGCGCCATTCGACGCCGGGCATCACGCTGATCTCGCCGCCGCCGCACCACGACATCTATTCGATCGAGGACCTGGCGCAGCTCATCTACGACCTCAAGCAGATCAACCCCGAGGCCAAGGTGTGCGTGAAGCTGGTGTCCCAGACCGGCATCGGCACCATCGCCGCGGGCGTCGCCAAGGCCAAGGCCGACGTGATCCTGATCTCGGGCCACTCCGGCGGCACCGGCGCCTCGCCCCAGAGCTCCATCAAGTACGCGGGCCTGCCGTGGGAGATGGGGCTTTCCGAAGTCAACCAGGTGCTGACGCTCAACCAGCTCCGCCACCGCGTCACCCTGCGCGTGGACGGCGGCTTCAAGACCGGGCGCGACGTCGTCATGGCGGCGCTGCTCGGCGCCGAGGAGTTCGGCATCGGCACCGTGTCGCTGGTGGCGATGGGCTGCATCATGGTGCGCCAGTGCCACTCCAACACCTGCCCGGTGGGGGTCTGCACCCAGGCGCCCAAGCTGCGCGAGAAGTTCGTCGGCACGCCCGAGAAGGTGGTCAACCTGTTCAGCTTCATCGCCGAGGAGGTGCGCGAGATCCTGGCCTCGCTGGGCGCGCGCTCGATCCAGGAGGTGATCGGCCGCACCGACCTGCTGACCCAGGTGAGCCGCGGCTCCGAGCATCTCGACGACCTTGACCTCAACCCGCTGCTGGCCAAGGCCGACGCCGGCAAGTTCCCGCGCTTCTGCACGGTCGAGGGGCGCAACGAGGTGCCCGAGACGCTCGACGCCGAGATGCTGGAGGACGCCGCCCGGGCGCTCGAGCGCGGCGAGAAGATGCAGCTCCAGTACAACGTGCGCAACACCCAGCGCGCGATCGGCGCCAAGCTGTCGTCCGCGATCACGCGGCGCTTCGGCATGGACCAGCTGGAGCCCGGCCAGATCACGGTGCGCCTGCGCGGCACCGCGGGCCAGTCGCTCGGCGCCTTCGCCGTGCAGGGCCTCAAGCTCGAGGTGTTCGGCGACGCCAACGACTATGCCGGCAAGGGCCTTTCGGGCGGCATCATCGTGGTGCGCCCGCTCGCCTCCTCGGCGCTGGTCTCCAACGAGAACACCATCGTCGGCAACACCGTGCTCTACGGGGCGACGGCGGGCTACCTGTTCGCCGCCGGCCAGGCGGGCGAGCGCTTCTGCGTGCGCAACTCGGGCGCCGAGGCGGTGGTGGAGGGCTGCGGCTCCAACGGCTGCGAATACATGACCGGCGGCACCGTCGCGATCCTGGGGCCGGTCGGCGATAACTTCGGCGCCGGCATGACCGGGGGCATGGCCTTCGTCTATGACGCGGACGGTACCTTCGAGGCGCGCGCCAACCCCGAGACCCTGATCTGGCAGCGCATCGAGATGCCCTACTGGGAGAAGCGGCTGCGCCGCCTGGTCGAGATGCACGTCGAGCATACCCAGTCGCGCTTCGCCGCGCGCCTGCTCAACGCCTGGAAGCGCGAATCCGCCAAGTTCTGGCAGGTGATCCCGCGCGAGATGCTGGCGATCCTCGAGCATCCCGTGAGCCGCGAGCAGGCGGGCGCCGAACGCGCCTGAGCGGGTCGGGCGGCACCGACCGGGAACCGGACCGGGCGCCCGCGCGCCCGGTCCTTATCGCGTCCGGGCCCTGCCGGATCGCGGCTTCGTGACCGCGTCAGCCTTATTTCGGCCGCACATTTCCTGCGGAATTGATATAATGCAAAAAAGGGCACGCCGGGCCGACGCAAGCCGGTCATTTTTTTGCGCGGACCCGTTTCCATGCCCGTCCACGCGTTCCCGCGTCCCGGCCCGTGCCACGGGAGGGATGCCGGGGGCCACAATCGGAACCGCCAGGGAGGTCCCGTTGAGCCACACCATCGTCCGCCGCCGCGCCGGCGCCTGCGCGGCCTTCGCCGTGGTCCTGGCCTGCGCGGCCTTTGCCGCGGTCCTGGCCTGGACGGGTTCCGCGCCGCACGCCCGGGAGGCCATCCGGGATCTCTCCCGGGATATCTCCCGGGACGTGGCCCGAGACGTGGCCCGGGACGTGGCCCGGGACGTGGCCCGGGACGTGGCCCAGGTGGTAACGCCGGAGATCGAGGACCGTTCCGACCAGCTCGACGTGCCCTGGGTGCCGACCGCCATGCGCGTGGTCAACGCCATGCTCGGCTATGCCAGGCCCACGGAGGACGATTACGTGATCGACCTCGGTTCGGGCGACGGCCGCATCGTGATCGCCGCGGCCAGGGACTTCGGCGCGCGCGGCCACGGCGTCGATCTCAACGAGGGGCTGGTGCAGGTGGCCAACGCCCGCGCCGCCAAGGAAGGCGTCGCCGACCGCGCGCGGTTCTACGTCCGCGACCTGTTCGCCGAGGACATCTCCAAGGCCACCATCATCACCATCTACCTGCTGCCCGAGGTGGTGATGCAGCTGCGCCCGCGCCTCTACGACCTCCGCCCCGGCACCCGCATCGTCTCCCACGACTACCACATGGCCGAGTGGCGCTTCGACGCCGCCCGCGTGATCGAAGGCTCCGACCGCGGCGACGACAGCATCGTCTATCACTGGGTGGTGCCGGCCAAGGTGGCCGGCACCTGGACCTGGACGCTCGACGCGCCCACCGGCTACGACCGCGACCGCAAGTACGAGGCCACCATCGCGCAGCGCTTCCAGGACATCGAGGGCCAGGTCGAGCTCAACCTGTACCGGATTCCGATCCGCGAAGCCGTGGTGTCGGGGGACAGGATCGCCTTCACGATCACCGCCGAGGTCGGCGAGCGCATGGTGCGCCACGACTTCGAGGGAATCGTGGACGGCGACCGCATCGACGGGACGGTGAGATTCTCCGGCGGCGTGCCCGAAGGGGCCGCGCCTTGGACGGCGGTTCGCGTGAAACCCGCCAACTGATCCAGCAACGAAAGACCGCGCCTATGGACCGCTCCTCCACGCCGGGGACCGTCAGCCCCCAGCCCATGCTCTCCAACTTCGACGCCATCGCCATGATCATCGGCGTGGTGGTCGGCATCGGCATCTTCACCTTCCCCGCGCTCGTCGCCATGAACGCGGCGAGCCCCACCGACGTCATCCTGCTGTGGCTCGCGGGCGGGGCGATCTCGCTGATCGGCGCGCTGTGCTACGCCGAGCTCGCCAGCGCCTACCCGAGCGCGGGCGGCGAATACCACTTCCTCTCGAGCGCCTTCGGGCGCGAGACCGGCTTCATGTTCGCCTGGGCGCGCATGACCGTGATCCAGACCGGCGCCATCGCCCTGGTGGCCTTCATCCTCGGCGACTACGCGACGCGCATCCACAGCCTCGGCGAGCATAGCTCCTCGATCTACGCGGCGCTCGCCGTCGTGCTGCTCACCGCCGCCAACGTGCTCGGCACCTGGCAGGGCAAGTGGCTCCAGAACCTGCTCGCCATGACCATCCTGACGATCCTGGCGGTGGCCATCGTGGTCGGCTTCACCTCCGCCGCCAACGGCACCATGTCGTCGGCGCCGCCGAGCGCGCCGACCGACATGACCACGGCGGTCGGCACCGCCATGATCTTCATCCTGCTCACCTACGGCGGCTGGAACGAGGCGGCCTACCTCTCGGCCGAGGTCCGCGACGCGCGCCGCAACATGGTGCGGGTGCTGGTGGCGAGCATCCTGCTTATCACCACGGTCTACGTCCTGGTGAACCTCGCCTACCTGCGGGTGCTCGGGATCGACGGCATGCGCAGCGCGAGCACCACCATTGGCGCCGACCTGATGGAGCACGAGTTCGGGCCGATCGGCGGGCTGGTCCTGTCGGTGACGGTGGTGATCGCGGCGCTGTCGACCGCGAACGCGACTATCTTCACGGGCGCTCGCACCAACTACGCGCTCGGGCTCAACTTCGCGCCGCTCGCCTTCCTCGGGCGCTGGAACGGGCGCGCCGCGGCGCCCGTCAACGCGCTCCTGCTGCAGGGCGCGATCACGCTCGCCCTGGTGGGCGTCGGCGCCTTCGTCCGCAGCGGGATCGAGGCGATGGTTGCCTACCTCACGCCGGTGTTCTGGTTCTTCATGCTGCTGACGGCGCTGTCGCTGTTCGTGCTGCGCTACCGCAACAAGGACCGCGAGCTGCCGTTCCGGGTGCCGCTCTATCCGGTGACGCCGATCCTGTTCGCGCTGATGTGCCTCTACATGCTCAATTCCGGCATCGACTACGCGCGGAGCAGCTACGTGGGCCTCGCCTCGCTCGCGGGCATCGCCGTGGTGCTGGCCGGGATTCCGCTGCTGGCCTGGGCGCGCCTGCGCCGGGCGCGGCCGGCCGAGTAGGCGCGGGCGGGGCCGCCGGGGCGGCTTGGACCGGCCCCGGCTTTGCTCTACATTGAGCCGCCATGCGCCTGCTCTATCACGTCGCCCTGTGCCCCTTCAGCCGCAAGATCCGGGTGGTCCTCCACGAGAAGGGGCTCGAGTTCCGGCTCCAGGTCGAGAAGGTCTGGGACCGCCGCCCGCAGTTCCTCGCCCTCAACCCGGCCGGCCAGGTGCCGGTGCTGGTGGAGGACGAGGGCCCGGTGCTGGCCGAGTCCTCGGCCATCGCCGAGTATCTGGAGGAGATCCGCCCCAAGCCGGCGCTGCTCGGGGGCGACGCGCTGGCGCGCGCCGAGGTGCGCCGCCTCGTGCTGTGGTTCGACCTCAAGTTCGACCGCGAGGTGACGCGCAACCTGGTGGGGGAGAAGCTGATGAAGCGCTTCCTCGGCCTCGGCCAGCCCAATTCCGCCGCGATCCGCGCCGGCAGCGCCAACCTGCCGATCCACCTCGACTACGTCACCTACCTGACGGAGCGGCGCACATGGCTGGCGGGCGAGCGCCTGTCGCTCGCCGACATCGCCGCCGCGGCGCACCTCTCGTGCCTCGACTACATCGGCGACGTGCCCTGGGACGATTACCCGGCGGTCAAGGAATGGTACGCGCGCATCAAGTCGCGGCCTTCGTTCCGGCCGCTGCTCGCGGATCACATTGCGGGATTGCCGCCCCCGAAGCATTATGCGGACCTCGATTTCTGACCCCCACCCAAGCCGCACCACGAAAGACGGAGACGATGGCGAAGAAACCGCAGAAGACCCCGCTCGAAGAGCTCGGCCCGCGCACCGGCGAGGAGACGCCGCACGAGCTGATCTACCGGGCCTATCTGCTCGGCTGGATCCATTTCGGAACCAAGCTCGCGGTCCTCAACCGGCCCGGCTCATCGGTCTACAACGCCTACGAGAACTGGGGCCCGATCGCCCTGATCCTGTTCCTGTCGGGCTACACCATCGTCACCTCGGGCTGGGCGCCGGGGCTGTCGCTGTTCGCGGCGCTGGTGTTCTTCGGCTTCCTCTTCATACCGCGCTATGTGCTTCGGAAACTGCGCGTGCGGGTGGTGGAAAAGGCGTTCAGCGGCGAGGCCGGCTGGCGCGAGCTGTGGCGCGAGGGCGGGATCACCATCCGGCTCGCGATGGACCCCTCGGTGGAATGCGAAGCGCCCCACGGCGACTGGCAGAAGTTCGCGCAGACCTACCTGAACAAGCCCGACGACGCCTGAAAAGCCGTCCGAAGGGTGCCGCGGGCCGCCCGAAAGCCGTCAAAATGCGGCCACGGCGCCGTGCGATAAGCGGCTTCGGACCCACCGAAGGAGCACGATCATGGCACCCATTCCCCTGTTTCTCGCCGCCGTTCTGCTGCTGGCGGCACCCCTGAGCCCGGCGATGGCCCCTGCGATGGCCCAGGAACCGCCCCCGGCGCGCGAGCAGATCCGCCTGCTGCTGACCGCCGAGGACTGGGTCGCGACAGAGACCGCCGAGGTCGAGCTGATCGCCGAGCTCACCCTCGTCGGCCAGGATCCGGCTGCCGTGCGCCGGGAGGTGACGGACGCCTTCGCGCGCATCGAGGACGCGCCGTGGCGCATCGTCGCGTTCGGCCGCAACGCGGACGCCTCCGGCGCCGAGCGCTGGACCATCCGCGCGGAGGCCCGCCTGCCCCAGGCGCGGCTCGACGGCCTGCACGCCCGCGCGCGCGCCGCCGGTACGACCGGACGGGCGTTCCGCGTCGGGCGGGTGGACACCGCGCCGTCGCTGGCGGAGCGCGAGGCCGTGCTGCGGAGCCTGCGCGGCAGGCTCTACGGCATGGCACGCGACGAGATCGAGGTGGCGAAGGCGCTGTGGCCGGGCCGCGCGGTGCGGATCGCACGGGTGGAATTCGGCGGCGCGGCGGAGCCCGGCCCGCGCCCGTTCCTCGCGCGCACGGCCGAGGTGGCGCAGTCCATGCCGGCGGCCACGGCCGATGCCGTGATGACCGAGCGCAAGATCGTGCTCAGCGCCTGGGTGACGCTGGTCCCGGCTCCCTAGCGCCGTCGAGGCGCCGGAGCGCCGCGCGCGCCGACTGCCCTGCCGCGCCTGCGCCGTCGAGCGTGATAACCCGGTCGAGCGCCCGGCGCGCCTCGACCGGGTCGCCGTGAGACGCGTAGAGAAGGCCCAGCTCGAGCCAGGCCTCCGCATGGTCGGGGTCGAGGTTGAGCGCCGCCGAAAGGTTCTCGAACGCGAGCTCGAGCGCGCCCACGCGCCGGTAGGCCGCGCCCCGCAGCGCATGGGCCTCGGCGCTCGCGGGGTTCAGCTCGATCGCGCGGTTGAGGTCGTCGAGGGCCTCGAAGTCGCGGTCGGCGGCGCCCAGCGCGACGGCACGCTCGATCAGCAGGCGGGTGTCGTCGGGCGTGGCGGCGAGCGCGCGCGTGTAGGACGCGACCGCCCGGCCGGCGAGCCCGGCGTCGAGCCAGGCCCTCCCAGCCTGGGCCAGCACCTCGGCGCGCTCGGCCACGTGCGGCGCGGCCATGCCCTGGGCGAGGTCGTCGAGCACCTTCGCGGCCTCGTCCGACCGCCCCATGGAGAGGAGGGCGGTCGCGAGGCAGTGACGCGCGGCGCCGTGCTCGCCCGTCTTCCACATCGCCTCCGAGCGCGCGAGCGCCGCCTCCGGCGCCCGCCCCGCGAGCGCCATGCAGGCGGCGTAGTCGTCGTCACGGCCGGGAGGGTCGGCCGCGGCGACAGGCGGCGACGCGGCCAGCAGCGGCGCGGCGAGAACATAAGCGAGCACATGGGCGAGGGGGACGCGGCGCATGGCGCCATCATTCGCGCGAAGGCCTGTTCGTGCAAGGGGGCGTGCAAGGGGGCGTGCGTGCGAGGGGGCGCATTCCAAAACGCCTCCCGCGCGGTATCATCCGCGCTCCACGACGAAACCCGTGACCAAGGCCGTTACGCAGATGACCTCCGCCCCCGGCACCCGCCTGTTCTGCTTCGGGTTCGGCTACACCGCCGCCGCGCTCGCCCGCGCGCTCGCGGGCACGGGTGCCACGGTCGCAGGCACGGCGCGGGCGCCGGAAAGGGCCGAGCGGATGCACACGGCCGGCATCGCGGCCTTCCCGTTCGACGGCACCGGGCCGGTGGCGACGGGCGCCCTCGACGGCGCGACCCACGTTCTTGTCTCCGTTCCGCCCGGCACGGACGGCGATCCGGTCCTGCGTTTCCATGCGGAGGCGCTGGCCGCGCTGCGTCCGCGCTGGCTCGGCTATCTCTCGACCACCGGGGTCTATGGCGACCGCGGCGGCGGCTGGGTGGACGAAGGCTCGGCGCTGAAACCGACCTCCGAGCGGGCACGCCGCCGCGTGCAGGCGGAACTCGACTGGCAGCGCTGGAGCGACCGCGCGGGCGTCCCGGTGCAGCCGTTCCGCCTCGCCGGCATCTATGGCCCGGGACGCAGCGTGCTCGACGACCTGCGCGCGGGCACCGCCCGGCGCATCGACCGTCCCGGCCACCTGTTCTCGCGGATCCACGTGGACGACATCGCGGCGGTGCTGGCGGCGGCGATGGCGCGGCCCGGCGCGGGGCCCGTCTTCAACGTCTGCGACGACGTGCCCGCCGCCCAGGCCGACGTGGTGGCCTACGCCGCCGCCCTCCTGGGGATTTCCCCGCCGCCATTGGTGCCGTTCGAGGCGGCGGCCTTGTCCGACATGGCGCGCAGCTTCTGGGCCGACAACAAGCGCGTGCGCAACGACCGCATCAAGCGGGAGCTGGGAATCGCGCTGAAATACCCGAGCTACCGCGAGGGGTTGAAGGCGATCCTCGCGGTGGGCGGATAGGCTTTACCCGCGCGCTCCGCCGTCCGCGATCTCCATGACGGCGGCGCCGATCCGCTCCAGGTCCTCCGGGCGCGACAGGCGATGGTCGCCGCCCTTGATCAGCGTCACGGTCACGTCCTGGCCCGCGAGCCGTTCCGCGAGCCGCAGCGCCGTGCGCCACGGCACGTCGGAATCTGCGAGCCCGTGAACGAGCCGCACCGGGCAGTCGAGCGGGATCGGGCCGTTCAGCAGGAGATGGCGCCGTCCGTCCTCGATCAGCCTGCGGGTGATCGGATAGGGTGCTTCGCCGTACGCGCTCGGCCTGAGGACGATCCCGTCGGTCATCAGGGTGTCGCGTTCCGCGTCGGACAGTTCGCGATGGATCAGGTCTTCGGTGAAATCGGGCGCGGCGGCGATGCCGACGATTCCGCGGACGCGCTCCGGGCGTGCCCGCGCCGCGAGCAGCGCGAGCCATCCGCCCATGCTGGACCCTGCCAGCACCTGCGGCCCGTCCGTCAGCGCATCGAGCACGTCGCGCGCGTCGCCGGCCCAGCCGCCGATGGTGCCGTCCGCGAAGTCGCCCTCCGACGCGCCATGGCCGCTATAGTCGAATCTCAGGTACGGAAGGCCCGCGCGCAGGGCGAATCCTTCGAGCCAGCTCGCCTTGGCGCCGCCCATATCCGAACTGAATCCGCCGAGGAACACGAGCCCGGGCCGCGCTTCGGTGCCCGCGCCGCCTTCCGGTCCGGCGACGCGGCGGTAGGCGATGGACGGCTTGCCCGCCCGTGATAGAATTTCGAACGCCTCTTGCATCATCCTAACGTTTCGGGAGATAAGCGCGCGCTCATGGCCGCCTCCGATTCCATGCCCGACTCCCTAACCGAAGCCGCAGCCGACGATGTGCAAGCTAGCACCCCGTCCGCCGGCGAGGAAGCGCGCGCGCCCGTGGTATTGCAGGTCCTGCCCGCGCTCGAGGGCGGCGGGGTCGAGCGCGGCACCGTCGATATCGCGGTTGCGCTGGCGCGCGCGGGCTGGGGCGCCGTGGTGGCGTCCCAGGGCGGCGCCATGGTGCGCGAGCTCACGCGCGCGGGGGTCATCCATGTCGATCTGCCGCTCGCCTCCAAGAACCCGTTCGTCATGCGCGCCAACGTCGAGCGGATCGGGCGCGTGATCGCGGATTACGGGGTGGATATCGTCCATGCGCGCTCGCGCGCGCCCGCCTGGAGCGCGGAAGCCGCCGCGCATCGTGCCGGAGTCCACTTCGTCACCACCTTCCACGGCACCTACGACGACAAGCCGTTCCCCAAACGCTACTACAACGCGGTCATGGCACGCGGCGAGCGCGTCATCGCCATCTCGCGCTTCATCGAGCGTCACATCCTGGACAACTACAAGATCGATCCCCGGCGCGTCCGCGTGGTCCATCGCGGCGTGGACGTCGGACTGTTCGATCCCGACAACGTCACCCAGCAGCGCATGATCCAGCTGGCGGGCCGCTGGCAGCTGCCCGACGACCGCAAGATCGTGCTGCTGCCGGCGCGCGCGTCGGGCTGGAAGGGGCACGAGCTGATGATCGAGGCGCTGGCACGCCTCGGCCGGCGCGACGTGCTGTGCGTGATGCCGGGCGTGGACAGCGGCGACGGCGAGTTCGTCGAGCACCTGTCGCAGCGCGCGCGCGCGCGCGAGGTGGGCGACCTGGTGCGCTTCGTCGAGTTCTGCCGCGACATGCCGGCGGCCTACATGTTGTCCGACGTGGTGGTCTCCACTGCCACCAAGCCCGAGGCCTTCGGCCGCACCCTCGCGGAGGCCGGCGCGATGGGCCGTCCGGTGGTGGCGCCCGCCCACGGTGGCGCGCTCGAAATCGTGGAGGAGGGCCGCACCGGCTGGTTCTACCGGCCCGGCAACTCCGAGAGCCTGGCCACCGCGCTGCACGTCGCGCTCGGCCTCAAGGCCGAGACGCGCTACAGGCTTGCCGCCGACGCCATGCGCCTGGTGCGGGAGCACTTCACCAACGACCACATGTGCGCCGAGACGTTCGCGATCTATGCCGAGGTTCTCGAAGGCGTGGATCTCGCCGCCGTGTCCTGAGGCCGAGGCGCGCGTGACCGGCCGCACCCGCATCCTCGTCATCAAGCTGGGCGCTCTCGGCGACTTCATCCTGTCCTATCGGGCGATGACCGCGATCCGCGCCCACCACCGCGACGCGCATCTCACGCTGCTGACGATCCCTCCGCTCGAGGGCCTCGCGCGCGCCACCGGTTTGTTCGACGACATCTGGCTCGACGAGCGCCCCGGACCGGGCCGGCCGCTCGGCTGGCTGCGGCTCGCCCGCAGGCTCAACGAGGGCGGCTTCGTGCGCGTCTACGACCTGCAGACCGCCGACCGCACCCGTCATTATTTCCGCCTGATGGGACTGCCCTTCGCGCGGCACCGGCCCGAATGGTCCGGCCACGTGCGCGGCTGCTCCCATCCCCACGACAATCCGAAGCGCGATTCGTTCCATACGCTGGAGCGCCAGGCGGAGCAGCTCGCGGCCGCCGGCATAGGGCCGGAGGAGTATCCGCCGGTCGATTTCTCCTGGGTCCGGGCCGACGTCTCGCGCCACCGCCTGCACCAGGACGGCGCGCCCCATGTCCTGCTGGTGCCGGGCGGTTCCGCCGCCCACCCGGAGAAGCGCTGGCCGGCGAAGCGCTACGCCGAGCTCGCCCGGCGCCTGATCGCGGTCGGCTCGCGGCCGGTGGTGCTGGGGGCGGGGGCGGACCGCGACGCCTGCGCGACGGTCGCCGCCGCCGCGCCCGAGGTGGTCAACCTGTGCGACGATTCGCCGATGCTCGAGGTCATGGCGCTGGCGCGCGACGCGGCCGCGGCGGTCGGCAACGACACCGGCCCCATGCACCTGATCGGGGCGATGGGCTGTCCTACCCTAGTGCTCTACTCGGGGGCCACCGATCCCGCGCTCACCCGCCCGCGCGGCCCCTACGAGGGGCCGGGGGCCGCCCGCCCGCCGGCCGGCATCCCGGCCCGCACCGTCGCGGTGCTGCGCCGCTCCCGGCTCGAAACACTCACCCTCGACGAGGTGCGGGCCGCGATGCCGGCGCGCGCCGCCGGACCGCGCGCGCCCGGGCCCGTCGGGGAGCGGGGGCGCGCTTGACAGGGGCGCCCACCAAAGTACTCTCGCCCCCCTGAATCGGCGGGTCCGCTGCGTTTTCCGCGGTCCCCGCCTTCCGCTAGCCCGTTTCGAAGACTCCCGACAGTAGGACTGTGGACGACATGGCCGAGATCACGCTGACGCTGCCCGATGGCTCCGCGCGCAAGGTGCCCCCGGGCACCACCGGCGCCGAGGTCGCGACCGCGATCGGCCCGGGCCTCGCCAGGGCCGCGCTCGCCGTCAAGGTGGACGGGGAGCTGCGCGATCTCGCACGCCCGATCGGATGCGACGCGGCCGTCGAGATCGTGACCGCGAAGAGCGCGGAGGCTCTGGAGCTGATCCGCCACGACGCGGCCCACGTCATGGCCCAGGCGGTGCAGGAGCTCTATCCCGGCACCCAGATCACCTTCGGCCCCGCGACCGAGGACGGCTTCTACTACGACTTCGTGCGCGACGAGCCCTTCACCCCCGACGACTTCGCGAAGATCGAAGCGCGCATGCGCGAGATCGTGGCGCGCGACCTGCCGATCGTGCGCGAGGAGTGGGATGCGGATAAGGCCGTCGGGTACTTCAAGGATATCGGCGAGACCTACAAGGCCGAATGGGTGGAGGAGATCGCCCGGCGCGGCGGGCCCATCTCGGTCTATCGCCAGGGCGACGACTGGCTCGACCTGTGCGTCGGCCCGCACCTGCCGTCCACCGGCCGGCTGCCGCTCGCCTTCAAGGTGATGAAGGTGGCTGGCGCCTACTGGCGCGGCGACGCCCGCAACCGCATGCTGCAGCGCATCTACGGTACCGCCTGGTCGAGCGAGAAGGAGCTCAAGGACTATCTCCATCGGCTGGAGGAGGCCGAGCGCCGCGACCATCGCCGCCTCGGGCGCGAGATGGACCTGTTCCACGTCCAGGAGGAGGCGGTCGGCAGCGTGTTCTGGCATCCCAAGGGCTGGACCCTCTACCGCACGGTCGAGGGATACATCCGGGGCCGCCTGGAGCGCGCGGGCTACGTCGAGGTGCGCACGCCGATGCTGGTGGACCGCGTGCTATGGGAGCAGTCGGGCCACTGGGAGAAGTTCGGCGACGCCATGTTCACGGCCTCGCCACGCTCCGAGGAGGCGCGCAAGAGCGAGGGCGAGCGCGTGCTCGCCATCAAGCCGATGAACTGCCCGTGCCACGTCCAGATCTTCCGCCAGGGGATCAAGAGCTACCGCGACCTGCCGCTGCGCATGGCGGAGTTCGGCTCGTGCCACCGCTACGAGCCGTCGGGCGCGCTGCACGGCATCATGCGGGTGCGCGCCTTCACCCAGGACGACGCCCACATCTTCTGCACCGAGGACCAGATCACCTCGGAGACCGAGGCGTTCTGCGAGCTTCTGCTGTCGGTGTACCGGGATTTCGGCTTCGAGGACGTGGTGGTGAAGTTCTCCGACCGACCGGCCACGCGCGCCGGCACCGACGCCATCTGGGACAAGGCCGAAAGCGCGCTCAAGGAGGCGGTGGCGGCGGCCGGGCTCGAGACCGTGCTCAACCCGGGGGAGGGGGCGTTCTACGGCCCCAAGCTCGAGTTCGTGCTGCGCGACGCGATTGGGCGCGACTGGCAGTGCGGCACGCTCCAGGTGGATTTCGTGCTGCCCGAGCGGCTCGACGCCGCCTACACCGGCGAGGACGGCCAGCGCCACCGCCCGGTGATGCTGCACCGCGCCATCCTGGGCTCGTTCGAGCGCTTTCTCGGCATCCTGGTGGAGCACTACGCCGGGCATTTCCCGCTGTGGCTGGCCCCGGTGCAGGTGGCGGTCGCCACCATCACGAGCGACGGCGACGCCTACGCCCGCGAGGTCGCGGAAACCCTCGGCGCGGCGGGCCTGCGCTGCGTGCTCGACCTCTCAAACGAGAAGATCGGCTACAAGGTCCGCCAGCACTCGCTCGCCAAGGTGCCCGTGATCCTCGCCATCGGCCGGCGCGAGGCCGAGGAGCGCACCGTGGCGGTGCGCCGGCTCGGCTCCGGCGCCCAAGAATCGCTTGCGCTCGCCGGGGCGCGCGATAGACTTGTGGCGGAAGCGCGCGTGCCCGGCCAAACCGCCAGCGGTGACTAGAATCCGATAGAACAGAACGCCACGGATGCTCGGGGATCGTCGGTTTCGCGGTCGGCAGCCCCGGGGACGGCGGTTCTTTGCCCCCGCGCGCACGAGCTTAGTTCAACAGATGATGGAGAGCGTTCCATAGCCAGGCCCACCTCCCTCCAGCCGCCCACCAAGGGCGGCCCCCGCGTGAACGAGGCGATTCATTCCGCCTCCGTTCGCTTGATCGACGAAAACGGCGAGATGCTCGGCGTGATGAGCGTTGCCCAGGCCCTCGCCAAGGCTGAGGCCGCCGGCCTCGACCTGGTCGAGGTTTCGCCCGGCGCCGAGCCGCCGGTCTGCAAGATCCTCGACTACGGCAAGTACAAGTACCAGGCCCAGAAGAAGGCCAACGAGGCGCGCAAGAAGCAGAAGGTCATCGATATCAAGGAAATCAAGATGCGCCCCGGCATCGACCAGCACGACTACGACGTGAAGATGCGGGCCATCAACAAGTTCCTGGACGAGGGCGACAAGGTCAAGGTCACGATCCGCTTCCGGGGCCGCGAATTCCTGCACCAGGAGCTGGGCTACGCGGTGCTCAACAAGGTGCGCGACCAGGTGGACGAGAAGGCCAAGGTCGAGGCGATGCCCAAGATGGAGGGCCGCCAGATGATCATGGTGATCGCGCCGAGGTAAGGCGGACCGGGGGTTTCCGGGGCCGCCTAAAACCCCTCCCGGGGCCCTTGCAAACCCCCGTCTTCCCCGCTATAAACACGCGCTCCGCCCGGGCCCCCGAGGGGGCCGGGACCGTCACGTTTTCGAGAGACCCGGGACCGTACCCATGCCCAAGCTGAAATCCAAGAGCGGCGCCAAGAAGCGCTTCCGCACCACCGGCACGGGCAAGGTGCGCGGCAACGTCGCCTACAAGCGCCACAACCTGCGCCAGAAGTCGCAGAAGATGAAGCGCACCGCGCGCGGCACCTTCATCCTGGCCGAGGGCGACGCCAACCTGGTCCGCCAGTTCCTTCCCTACGCCTGAGCCGAGGACCGACCCATGGCACGCGTCAAGAGGGGCGTCACCACCCACGCCCGCCACAAGAAGATCCTGGACCTGGCCTCCGGCTACCGGGGCCGCGCCAGCACCTGCTACCGCGTCGCGATCGAGAAGGTCGAGAAGGGCCTGCGCTACGCCTACCGCGACCGCCGCAACAAGAAGCGCGAGTTCCGCGCGCTCTGGATCCAGCGCATCAACGCCGGCGCCCGCGACAACGGCCTCACCTATTCGCAGCTGATGAACGGCATCAAGCTCTCGGGCATCGCGCTCGACCGCAAGGTGCTGGCCGACATCGCCGCGCGCGATCCGCAGTCGTTTACGGCCATCGTGGAACAGGCCCGCGCGGCGCTCAAGGCCGCCTGAGCGGGCCCCCGGGGCCCCGACCGCCGCAAAGGGGCCGTCTCATCGGCCCCTTTTTCTTTGGGGCCAAGTGTCCTAAGAAGGGCGCCCCGAACGCATCGGGGCGCACGCGGAAACGGTAGGGAGAGCGACAGACGCCATGGCCGACGCCGACCAGCTCAGGAGCGCGATCCTCGACCAGATCGCGGCCGCCGCGACGCCCGAGGCGCTGGAGGCGGCGCGGGTCGCGGCGCTCGGGCGCAAGGGCGTGCTCACCGAGGCGATGAAGGGGCTGGGCGCGCTCGGCCCCGAGGAGCGCCGCGCCGCCGGCCAGGCCCTCAACGCCGCCAAGGAGGCGGTCGCCACCGCGCTCGAAGCCCGCAAGGCGGCGCTCGACGCCGCCGCGCTCGACGCCCGCCTCGCCGCCGAGCGCGTGGACGTGACCCTGCCCGCCCGCCCCGCGCGCGACGGCCGCGTCCACCCGATCAGCCAGACCCTCGACGAGCTCACCGCGATCTTCGCCGACATGGGCTTCACGGTCGCGGAAGGCCCCGACATTGAGGACGACTTCCACAACTTTACCGCCCTCAACATCCCCGAATCGCACCCTGCGCGGCAGATGCACGACACCTTCTACCTGCCGCCCGCCCCCGATGGGCGCGCCATGCTGCTGCGCACCCACACCTCGCCGGTGCAGATCCGCACCATGATGTCGCGCCCGGCGCCGCACCGCATCATCGCGCCGGGGCGCACCTACCGCTGCGATTCGGACATGACCCACACCCCGATGTTCCACCAGATCGAGGGGCTGGTGATCGACCGCGCCACCCACATGGGCCACCTCAAGGGCTGCCTCGAGGACTTCTGCCGGGCCTATTTCGAGGTGGATGATCTGCCGCTGCGCTTCCGCCCCAGCTACTTCCCGTTCACCGAGCCCTCCTGCGAGGTGGACATCGGCTGCGCGCGCGGGGGCGGCGAGCTGCGCATCGGCGAGGGCGAGGACTGGCTCGAGATCCTCGGCGCCGGCATGGTCCATCCCAACGTGCTGGCCAACTGCGGCCTCGACCCGGAGGAGTGGCAGGGCTTCGCCTTCGGCATGGGGGTGGAGCGCGTCGCCATGCTGAAGTACGGCATCCCCGACCTCCGCACCTTCTTCGAGAGCGACGTGCGCTGGCTGCGCCACTACGGCTTTGCCTGCCTCGACCAGCCATCGCTCGCCCGGGGGCTCGCGCGATGAAGCTCACGCCCGCCTGGCTCACCCGCCATCTCGACACCTCCGCTCCGGTCGCGGAGATCGCCGACGCGCTCACCGGCCTCGGTCTCGAGGTCGAGGCGGTGGTGGACCGCGCCCGCGCGCTCGCGCCCTTCACGGTGGCGGAGATCGTGTCGGCCGCGCCGCACCCGGACGCCGACAAGCTCAAGGTCTGCGAGGTGGACACCGGCGCCGGCACGGTGCAGGTGGTGTGCGGCGCGCCCAACGCGCGCGCTGGGCTCAAGGGCGTGTTCGCGGCTCCCGGCACCCATATCCCGGGCCTCGGCGTCACGCTGAAGCCGGTGAAGATCCGGGGCGTCGAATCGGCCGGCATGATGTGCTCGGCGCGCGAGCTGGAGCTCGGCGACGACCACGCCGGCATCATCGAGCTCGCCCCGGACGCGGTTCCCGGCCGCCCGGCGGCGGAGGCGCTCGGCCTGGACCAGCCGGTGATCGACGTCGCCGTGACCCCCAACCGCGCCGACTGCCTCGGCGTGCGCGGCATCGCGCGCGACCTCGCCGCGCGCGGCCTCGGGCGCCTCAGGCCGCTGGAGGGGACGCCGGTCAAGGGCGCCTTCGCGAGCCCCATCGGCATCGCCCTCGACTTCCCGGCAGACGACGTCGCCTGCCCGCACTTCATCGGCCGCTACATCCGCGGCGTGCGCAACGTCGAGAGCCCCCCCTGGCTCCGCAGGCTGCTCGCCGACGTGGGGCTGCGGCCGATCTCGGCGCTGGTGGACATCACCAACTTCCTGCTGCTCGACCGCTGCCGCCCGCTCCACGTGTTCGACGCCGACACCATCGCCGGCGGCCTCACGGTGCGCTTCTCGCGCGCGGGCGAGACGCTGGCCGCGCTCGACGGGCGCACCTACGACCTCGGCGCGGGCGCGGTCGTGATCGCGGACCAGGACGGCGTGCTGTCGCT
Organism: Alphaproteobacteria bacterium; assembly: GCA_050485485.1. Taxonomy (GTDB): domain Bacteria; phylum Pseudomonadota; class Alphaproteobacteria; order SMXQ01; family SMXQ01; genus WHSO01. Next base: position 34,638 of record JBJHBM010000002.1, read on the forward strand.
CGGTGGCATCATGGGCGGCGAGTCCTCCGGCTGCACCGAGGGCACCGTCAACGTGCTGCTGGAATCGGCCTGGTTCGAGCCGCGCGCCATCGCCGCGGCCGGGCGGCGCCTCGGCATCGAATCGGACGCGCGCTACCGCTTCGAGCGCGGCGTGGACCCGGCCTCGGCCGTGGATGGGATCGAAGCCGCGACCCGCCTCATCCTCGACATCTGCGGCGGCGAGGCGTCGGAGCTGACGGTCGCGGGCGCCGCGCCCGCGCGCGAGACGGCGGTGCGCTTCGCGCCCGGCGAGATCGCCCGGCGCGGCGGCGTCCAGATGCCGGAGGCGCGCGCCGTCGAGATACTGACCGCGCTCGGCTTCTCGGCGCGCCCGGCGCAGGGCGGTCTCGAGGTGCGCGTGCCCTCGTGGCGCGCCGACGTCGCCATCCCCGCCGACCTGGTGGAGGAGGTGCTGCGCGTCGAGGGTTACGGCGCGATCCCCTCGGTCTCCCTCGACCGGCCGGGCGGGCTCGCCAAGCCCGCCGAGACCCCGCGCCAGCGCCGCCGCCCGCTCGCCAAGCGCGCCCTCGCCGCGCGCGGGATGCTCGAATGCGTCACCTTTTCGTTCGTGGGGGAGCGGGAGGCGCGCCTGTTCGGCGGCGGCGCCCCCGCGTTGCGCCTCCTCAACCCGATCTCGTCGGAGCTCACCGATCTCAGGCCCTCGATCCTGCCGGCCCTGGTCGCGGCGGCCGGGCGCAACGCCGCGCGCGGGCTCGGCGACTGCGCGCTCTACGAGGTCGGCCCCGCCTTCGCCGACGCCACCCCCGCCGGCCAGTCGCTGGTCGCGGGCGGGGTGCGCGCGGGCCACGCCGGGCCGCGCCACTGGGCGGCGCCGCGGCGCCCGGTGGACGCCTTCGACGCCAAGGCCGACGCGCTCGCCTGCCTCGCCGAATGCGGCGCGCCGGTGGCCTCGCTCCAGACCGTGGCGGAGGCGCCCGCCTGGTACCATCCCGGGCGCTCGGGCACGCTCCGCCTCGGCCCCCGGACGGTGCTCGCCGCCTTCGGCGAGCTGCACCCGCGCGTGCTCGCGGAGATGGACGCGGCCGGCCCGATGGTCGGCTTCGAGGTCCGTCTCGACGCCGTCCCCGAGCCCAAGGACCGGGGCGGGCGCGCCCGGCCGGCCCTCGACCCGTCGCCGTTCCAGGCGGTGGAGCGCGACTTCGCCTTCGTGGTGGACGAGGGCACGGCGGCGGAGGCGCTGCTGCGCGCGGTGCGCGGCGCCGACAAGGCGCTGGTGGCGGATGCGACGGTGTTCGACGTCTATCGCGGCAAGGGCGTGCCCGACGGCAAGGTCTCGCTCGCGGTCGCGGTCACGCTCCAGCCCACCGCGGCGACCCTCACCGAGGCCGAGATCGAGGCGGTCGCCGGGAAGATCGTCGCCGCCGCGGCGAAGGCCGTCGGTGCCACGCTCAGGACCTGAGCCGCCCGGCCTGTCCACAACCTAGCTACGGCATGTTGCGTAGAGCCGCGACATCTCCAAAATCACAAAAAAATCACAGCGTTGCCCCGCCAATATCGCGGGCCGTCGGCAACAATTCCGGCAATTATTAAGTAAATCCAACACGGTCTCACAAGCTAGCGGGAGATCGTGCCGGTAAAATGGAATGGTTAGGTCGACGCAATACGATCCATGACCGAAACCTTGCTCGGGGGAGACAATACGATGCGCAAGATCCTTCGGATCGGTCTCATTCTATTCGCCGTTGTAAGCCTGCCGGGTTGTGCGGCAGTGGCTCTGACCGCAGGTGGGGTGGCCGGCAGCGCAGGCGTCAACCACACCCTCGGCGGCATCGTCTACAAGACGTTCAATGCGCCCGTGAAGGACGTCCGGCAGGCGGCCATCAGAAGCCTCGGGGACATGGAGATCAAGGTCAACCAGGACGAAGTGGCGGATTTCGGGTGGCAGATTTTCGCCGAGGCGTACAAGAGGACCATTGATATCCGACTCGAGCGCCTGACCCCATCCACGACCCGGATGCGTGTGGTCACCAGCGAAAATGCGTTCATCAAGGACGCGGCCACGAGCACCGAGATCATTCTCCAGACATCCAGGTGGGTCGAAAGTGCCCACGCGCAGGTCCGTTGATCGAACAATGCGAAGGAGGTTCGTCATGCCACGGATTCTCTTTGGACTTCTCGCCGCTCTCGCCCTCGCAGCGGGAGGAGGCGCAAAGGCTCAGGATGCGGGCCCGGGGGGGTATGAGGCCCTCTCGCCGGGCAACCAGATGATCGTGGATTCCATTCATGGCACCCTATCGCCCGATAGCACCCTGACCAAGGACGACATCGCTACCATGAGGGACGGCACCGGCTGGGGCAATGCCTACAACCAGCTTTACCAGGAAGGGCAGGTGACCGAACGCAACCTTGGCCAGGCAATCAAGCAGCACCTTGGCGCGGGCCCCGTGAAAGCGGAGAGTGCGCCGACCGACGGTGCTGCTGCGCCGACCGCGACGGGCGATGCCGCGGCAAGCTCTGCCGCTAACCTGCCCCCGGGCAGGGCCGGGACTGTCTCCGGGCGCGGGGCGGCCAAGGGGCATGGCGGCGACATCACCGTCACGACCGGGGCCGGGGCGAGCGTCGCTGTCGGGCGCGGGGCGGCCGTGAATGCTGGGGGCGGCGGCTCCGGCGCCGACGCCAAAATCAATGCCGGGGGTGGCGCGGGAGGGACCCAGAACCCGGCGGGTATTACCCGTGGTGCGGGCGGCCAGGGCCAGGGTCACGGCTCCGGCGGTCGTGGCCGTTGACCGGGTACTTTGAACGTTTGGGTCGACACCATGCCCCGGCCTCGGCCGGGGCATGGCACATGGGGTGAACCGCTCACGATCATCCAGCGACCCAATGACCGACCGCGGGAGGCCGGGAAGGGCGCGCTACTCCGCCGGCCGGGGGGCTTCCTCGGGCGGGGCCTCGATGTGCCGGCGCGGGCCGGACCACTGGGCGACCAGCGAGTAGGCCGTCGGCACCACGAACAGCGTGAACAGGGTGCCGAACAGGAGCCCGCCGACGATGGTCCAGCCGATCGCCTGGCGGCCCTCGGCGCCGGCCCCCGTGGCGACGGCGAGCGGCACCGCGCCCAGCACCATCGCCCCGGTGGTCATCAGGATCGGGCGCAGGCGCAGCCGCGAGGCCTCCTTGACCGCCGCCATCACGTCGAGGCCGCGATCGCGCAGCTGGTTCGAGAACTCGACGATCAGGATACCGTGCTTGGTGATGAGGCCGATCAGCGTGATCAGCCCGATCTGGCTGTAGACGTTGAGCGAGCCCCCCGTGAGGTTGAGCGCGAGCAGCGCGCCGGTCATGGAAAGCGGCACCGACAGCATGATCACGAGCGGGTCGGTGAAACTCTCGAACTGGGCCGCCAGCACTAGGTAGATGAAGGCGAGCGCCAGCAGGAAGGCGATCAGTAGCGTGTCGCCCGATTCGCGGAACTCGCGCGATTCTCCCGCGTAGTCGATCTGGGCGTCAGCGGTCATCACCTCGCGCGCGGCCTCGGTCAGCGCCTGCAGGCCGTCGCCCAGCGTGTAGCCCGGGTTGAGCGTCGCGGTGACTGTGGCGGCGCGCAGCTTGTTGAAGTGGTTGAGCTCGCGCGGCGCCACCGTCTCGCGCACGTCCACGAAGGTCGCGAGCGGCACCATGCTCCCGTCCGCGAGCGGCAGGTAGATGCGCTGCAGGTCGTCGGGCGTGCTGCGTCCTGAGGGCGGCATCTGGACGATCACGTCGTACTGCTTGCCCTCGCGCTTGAAGCGCGTGACCTGGCGCCCGCCCACCATGGTCTCGAGCGCGCGGCCGATGACGTCCACCTCCAGCCCCGCGGTGGCGGCCTTGTCGCGGTTGACCGTGATCCGGAGCTCCGGCTTGTTGAGCTTGAGGTCGGAATCGAGGTTGGAGAGGCCGGGATAGTCCGCCATGCGCACGAACAGCCGGTCCACCATCGCCTGCAGCTCGTCGTAGGTGCCGGTGGTCTGCAGCACGAACTGCACCGGGGTCGCGGTCGGGCGCTGGCCGAGCGACGGCGGGTTGACCGCGAAGGCGAGCGAGCCGGTGACGCCGAACATCTGCGGCGAGATGGCGGCGACGATGTCCTCGGCCTTGCGGTCGCGGTTCTCCCACGCGCGCAGCAGCGAGAACGAGATGCCCTGGTTCACCACCGGGAAGCCGACCACCATGAAGTAGCGTTCCACTTCCGGCACCTGGGCGAGGATGCCTTCGATCTGGCGGGCGTAGCGGTCGGTGTAGTCGAGCGAGGAGCCTTCCGGCGAGATCTGGACCGCGATCACGTAGCCGCGGTCCTCGATCGGGGTCAACTCATTGGGCAGGTTTTGGAACAGGGCGGCGCCGGCGGCGCCGATCAGCACCACCGCCGCCGCCACCCAGGCGCGCGCGCCGAGCGTGCGCGCGAGCAGCCGGTCGTAGCCCGCCGTGAGGGCCGTCATCCAGCCCTCGATGGCGCGGTAGACCCGGCCGTGGCGCTCCGTGTGGCGCAGCAGCTTTGAGCACATCATGGGCGAGAGCGTGAGGGCGACGAAGCCCGACACCAGCACCGCGCCCGCCAGCGTCAGCGCGAACTCGACGAACAGGCGCCCGGTGCGGCCTTCGATCGCCGCCATCGGCGCGTAGACCGCCGCCAGAGTCAGGGTCATTGCGACGATGGCGAAGGCGATCTCGCGCGAGCCCCTGAAGGCGGCCCGCACCGGGTCCATCCCCGATTCGACGTGGCGGTGGATGTTCTCCAGCATCACGATGGCGTCGTCCACGACGAGGCCGATGGCGAGCACCATGGACAGCAGCGTCAGCGTGTTGAGCGAGAATCCCATCAGCGCCATCAGGGCGAAGGCGCCCACCAGCGATACCGGGATCGTCACCAGCGGCACCAGGGTCGCGCGCAGGGAGCGCAGGAAGAAGAAGATCACCAGGATGACGAGGACGATGGCCTCGCCGATGGTCCAATAGACGTTGTCGATCGAGCGGGCGATGAAGACCGAGGTGTCGTAGGCGATCTCGACGGTCATGCCGGGCGGCAGGGCGTTCAGCACGTCGGGCAGCGCCGCGCGCACGCCGCGCGAGACGTCGAGCGGGTTGGCGGTGGACTGCTTGATGACGCCGAGCGCCACCGCGTTCTCGCCGCGGTAGCGGGCGCGCACGCGCTCGTCCTCGGGGCCGAGCTCGATACGGGCCACGTCGCCGAGGCGCACCAGGGCGGTGCCGGTGTCGCGCAGGACGATGTGGGCGAACTCGTCCTCGGTGCGCAGGTCGGTCTCGTTGACGACCGTGAACTCGCGCGCCGGGCTCTCGATGCGGCCGGCCGGGATCTCCACGTTCTGCTCGCGCAGGGCGTTCTCCACGTCGGCGGGCGCGATGCCGTAGGCGGCCATGCGCGCGGGATCGAGCCAGACGCGCATGGAGTAGCGCCGTTCGCCGAAGATGCGGACGTTGGCGACGCCGTCCACGTTCTGCAGCCGGTCGCGCACGATGCGGTCGGCGAAGTCCGTCACCTCCATCGCCGAGAAGCGGTCGGAGGAGAAGGCGAGGTAGATGATCGGCTCGGCGTCGGCCTCGACCTTGGAGACGACCGGCTCGTCGATGTCGTCGGGCAGCATCGCGCGCACCCGCGCCACGCGGTCGCGCACGTCGTTGGCGGCGAACTCCACGTCGCGCGAGAGCCGGAAGGTGATGGTGATCTGGCTGGTCTCGGGCCGCGAGATCGAGGTCATGAAGTTGATGCCCTCGATGCCCGCGAGCGAATCCTCGAGCGGCTGGGTGACGCGGCTCTCGATGATCTCAGCCGAGGCCCCGCGGTAGGTGGTCTCGACCGTCACCACGGGCTCGTCGATGCGCGGGTATTCGCGCACCGAGAGCCGGTCGTAGGCGATGGCGCCCACCAGCAGCACCACGAGATTGAGAACGGTCGCGAAGACCGGCTTGCGGATGCAGAGGTCGGAAATCTTCACCGGATCACCCGTGCCCCGCCGTCACGGCGCGCCCGCGGCGCCGTTCCCGCCGGAAGGGGCGCCATCCTTGGCGCCGCCGGGCGGGATCACCGTCACCGGCATGCCGTCGCGCAGCTTGATCTGCCCGGCCGTGACCACCCGGTCGCCGGGGGAGAGCCCCTCGACGATCTGGACCGCACCCGGGCGGCGCTCGCCGGTGCGGACCTTGGCCATGGCCGCCTGGCCGTTCACCACCCGGAACACGAAGCGGTCGTTGCCGACCGGCACGATCGCCTCCTCGGGTACCAGCAGCGCGTTCTCGAGGCGCGCCACCACCAGGCCGATGCGCGCGAACAGGCCGGGGCGCAGCGCGCCGTCGGCGTTGTCCACATGGGCACGGATCGCGATGGAGCGCCCGCGCGCGTCGATCAGCGGGTCGATGGCGTGGACCCTGCCCTCGAACCCGCGGCCCGGGAACGCATCCACGGAGATGGTGACGACCTGGCCCTCGGCGACCTCGGGCAGCGCCATCTCGGGCACCGCGAAGTCCACCTTGAGCACGTCGATCTTCTCGAGGTTGACCACGTCCTGGCCGACGGTGACGTAGTCGCCGGGGCTCACCTGGCGCAGCCCCACGATCCCGGCGAAGGGCGCGCGCACCTGGGTCTTGGAGAGCTGGGCCTCGGCCACCGCGACGCGGGCCTCGTCCACGCGCATGTTGGCGAGCGCCTGGTCGCGCGCCTGGGCGCTGCCGACCTTCTGCTGGAACAGTTCGGCGGCGCGCGCGTGGTTGGCGCGGCTGAGCTGGAGGCTGGCGCGCGCCTCGGCGAGCTGAGCGCGCAGGATCGAACCGTCGAGCGTGAACAACGAGTCGCCCGCCGCCACGCTCTGGCCTTCGCGGAAGGCGATGGTCTCGATGCGCCCTGCGATCTCGGGGCGCACCACGACGCTCTCGATGGAGCGCAGTGTGCCGACCGCGGGCAGCGTGCGGGCCAGGGTCTCGACCCGGACCTCGGCGGCCTCGACCGGCATGGCGAAGCCGCCCGGCCCGCCCTTCGCACCGCCGGGGCCGCCTCCGGGCCCGCCCTCGAGGAACAGGAAATAGGCGCCGGCCGCGACGGCGGCGGCAAGTACTGCGGCGATAACGTATCTCATGACGGCCGGACCGGGGTCGTGGAACGCGGGGGGCGGCGCAGTCTAGCAGTTCGGGCGCGGCATTATAAGGCCGAACCAGCCTCCCGTTGCGCGGCGGGCCGAGACCACCTATGTTCACCCCGCCTCCGCCCTCTATGACATTCGGACGACGCCCACGGTGACGGACCTCGCCCATATCCGCAATTTCGCGATCATCGCCCATATCGACCACGGCAAGTCGACGCTCGCCGACCGCCTGATCGAGCTGTGCGGCGGGCTGACCGAGCGCGAGCGCCGCGACCAGGTGCTCGACTCTATGGAGATCGAGCGCGAGCGCGGCATCACCATCAAGGCTCAGACCGTGCGCCTCAACTACAAGGCCCGCGACGGCGAGACCTACGAACTCAACCTGATGGACACGCCGGGCCACGTGGACTTCACCTACGAGGTGTCGCGGTCCCTGCGCGCCTGCGAGGGCTCGATCCTGGTGGTGGACGCGAGCCAGGGGGTCGAGGCCCAGACGCTCGCCAACGTCTATCTCGCCATCGACGCCGACCACGAGATCGTGCCGGTGCTCAACAAGATCGACCTGCCGGCGGCCGAGCCCGAGCGCGTGAAGCAGGAGATCGAGGACGTGATCGGGCTCGACGCCTCGAACGCGGTGGCGATCTCGGCCAAGACCGGCGCCGGCGTCCCCGACGTGCTGGAGGCGCTGATCGAGCGCCTGCCGCCGCCCAAGGGCGACGCCGCCGCGCCTTTGAAGGCGCTGCTGGTGGACAGCTGGTACGACGCCTACCTCGGCGTGGTGGTGCTGGTGCGCGTCCACGACGGCACCATCCGCAAGGGCATGAAGGTGCTGATGGTGGGCACCGGCGCGGTCCACGAGATCGACGCGGTGGGCGTGTTCACGCCGAAGCCGCTCAAGGTGGACAGCCTCGGGCCGGGCTCGGTCGGCTTCATCGCCGCTTCGATCAAGACCATCGCCGACTGCCAGGTGGGCGACACGGTGACCGAGGAGCGCCGCCGCACGCCCCAGCCGCTGCCGGGCTTCAAGCCGTCCCAGCCGGTGGTGTTCTGCGGCCTGTTCCCGGTGAACGCCGACGACTTCGAGAAGCTGCGCGATTCGATCGCCAAGCTCGCGCTCAACGACGCGAGCTTCCAGTACCAGATGGAGACCTCGGCGGCGCTCGGCTTCGGCTTCCGCTGCGGCTTCCTCGGCCTCCTGCACCTCGAGATCGTGCAGGAGCGCCTCGAGCGCGAGTTCGACCTCGACCTCATCACCACGGCGCCCTCGGTGGTCTACAAGGTGGACCTCACCGACGGCAGCACGATCGAGCTCCACAATCCCGCCGACATGCCCGACCCGGTGCGCATCGACCGCATGGAGGAGCCGTGGATTCGCGCCACCATCATGGTGCCGGACACCTATCTCGGCGCAATCCTCGCGCTGTGCCAGGAGCGGCGCGGCGAGCAGCTCGACCTTACCTACGTGGGCGGGCGCGCGATGGCGGTCTACCGCCTGCCGCTCAACGAGGTGGTCTACGACTTCTACGATCGGCTCAAGTCGGTTTCGCGCGGCTACGCCTCGTTCGACTACCAGATCGAGGGCTACCGCGAGAGCGACCTCGTCAAGCTCTCGATCATGGTCAACGGCGACCCCGTGGACGCGCTCTCCATGGTGGTGCACCGCACCCAGGCCGAGCATCGCGGCCGCGCGCTGTGCCTGCGCCTCAAGGACCTGATCCCGCGCCAGCTGTTCAAGGTGGCGATCCAGGCGGCGATCGGCGGCAAGGTGATCGCGCGCGAGACGCTGTCGGCCTTGCGCAAGGACGTCACCGCCAAGTGCTACGGCGGTGACATCACGCGCAAGCGCAAGCTCTTGGAGAAGCAGAAGGAGGGCAAGAAGCGGATGCGCGCCATCGGTAACGTCGAGATTCCGCAGTCCGCCTTCATCGCCGCCCTCAAGACCGGCGACAACTGAGACGCCACCGCATTCGGTAAAAGTCCTGTAATTTCAGGTGCTTGAGCGGGTGCGCCGGACCCGTGCCGGGCGCATTATGCCTCGTGAAAGCCTCAATTTCGTGTAAATTACGACCCATCGTCGCCATCCGGTCGAGGGGCAGGGGGCGGCGGCTTGCGTCGCGTTCGCGTCCCCCAACAGCGGTCGGGCACCGACCCGCAACCAACCGGCCGGCCGCACGCCGGCGAATCGGAGATCGTTCTTGGCGCGTCGCGCTTCGCGTTACCTGATCGGTGCCGTAGCGGCGGCGGGCCTCGCCGCGGCCGGCGCCTACGTCTACCTGCAGAATTCCGCCGTGACGCCCCCCGCCCAGGCCGCCCGCAACGGCGAGGCCGAAGAGGCCGCCGCCCCGTCCCGCGCGCGCGGGGCGACGGTCGAGGCGGCCGCCGTCGTCACCGGCGACGTGGTGCTCGATATCGGCGCGGTCGGCACGCTCCAGCCCAACGAATCTGTGGTGGTCCAGCCCGAGATCGCGGGCCGCATCGTGCGCTTCGGCTTCGAGGAGGGCGCGCGGGTGGCGAAGGATGGCGTGCTGGTCGAGCTCGACCGCGACATCCTCGAGGCCGAGCTGGCACGCGCGCGCTCCGACTTGCGGCTCGCCCAGGCCAATTTCGAGCGCGCCGACACCCTCGCCAAGCAGGGCTCGGGCTCGCTACGCGCCCGCGACGAGGCGCGCGCGGCCTTCGACGCGGCCCGCGCCAATGTCGAGCTCGCCGAGGCACGCCTGCGCAAGGCCACCATCCGCGCGCCGTTCGCGGGCGTGATCGGCTTGCGGCGCTTGAGCGTCGGCGAATACGTCAACGCCGGCACCCGCATCGTCGAACTCGCCGACGTGGACCACATCAAGGTCGATTTCCGCGTTCCCGAGATCTACCTCACCCGCATCCGCGCCGACCAGCCGATCGTGGTCACGGTGGACGCCCGTCCGGGCGAGCGGTTCGACGGCCGGCTCTACGCCGTCGACCCGATCGTCGACGAGAACGGCCGCGCGATCCGGCTACGCGCCGTCATCGCCAACCCCGAACGCAAGCTCTCGCCTGGGCTGTTCGCGCGCGTGCGCATCATCGTCGAGCGCCGCGAGAACGCCCTTCTGGTGCCCGAATCCGCCGTGTTCGCCGTCGGCGACCGGCGCTTCGTCTATCGCGTGACGGAAGGTCGCGCGGCCTTGACCGAGGTCACGCTGGGCGCGCGCCGACCCGGCGAGGTCGAAGTGCTGTCGGGCGTCGCCGCCGGCGACCGGGTGGTGACCGCCGGCCAGCAGCAGCTCCGCGACGGCGCCGCGGTCGAGGTTCTGGCGCCGCCTTCGGGCGGCTGAGGCGGACGGCGGGGGAGGTCGGCATGAAGGTTCTCGAGTTCTTCATCCACCGTCCGGTGTTCGCCACGGTGATGAGTCTTCTGGTGGTGCTGGTCGGGCTGGTGTCCTACGCCAACCTCACGGTCCGTGAGTATCCCAACATCGACGAGCCGGTTGTTTCCGTCACCTCCGACTACAAGGGCGCGAGCCCGGCGATCATCGAGACTCAGGTGACCCAGGTGCTGGAGCGCACTCTCGCCGGCATCGAGGGCATCGATTCGATCACCTCGGTGAGCCGCCCCGAGACCAGCCGCATCACGGTGCGCTTCCGCCTCGGCACCGACCCCGACGTCGCGGCCAGCGACGTGCGCGACAAGGTGAGCCGCGCGCGCGGCCGCCTACCCAACGAGATCGACGAGCCGGTCATCGCCAAGGTGGAGGCCGACGCCCAGGCGATCATCTACATCGCCTTCACCTCCGACAACCATTCCCAGATGGAGATCTCGGACTACATCGACCGCTTCGTGCGCAACAGGCTCCAGAATCTGCCGGGCGTCGCCGAGGTGCGCATCTTCGGCGAGCGCCGCTATACCATGAGAATCTGGCTCGACCGCGCCCGCCTCGCGGCCTATAGCCTGACGGTGCAGGACGTGGAGAGCGCCCTGCGCCAGCAGAACGTCGAGATTCCCTCGGGCCGCATCGAGAGCCAGGACCGCGAGTTCACGGTGCTGTCGCGCACCGGGCTTTCGACCCCGGCCGAGTTCGAGCGCGTGGTGGTGCGGGACGTGGACGCCTTCCCGGTGCGTATCCGCGACGTCGCGCGGGTCGAGATCGGCCCCGAGGACGAGCGCCGCAAGACCACCTTCATGGGGCGCACCGCCATCATGCTCGGCGTCGTCAAGCAGGCTACCGCCAACCCGCTCGACGTCTCGCGCGAGCTGCGCCAGGAGCTCCCCGCCTTGATCGCCGACATGCCGCGCGGCATGAGCGCCGAGATCACCTACGACAAGTCGGTATTTGTGGACCGCTCCATCGCCGCCGTGTTCACCACCATCGCGGAAGCGGTGGTGCTGGTGGTTCTGGTCATCTTCGTGTTCCTGCGGACCGTCCGCGCGACCTTGATCCCGCTGGTGACGATCCCAGTCTCGTTGATCGGTGCCTTCGCGCTGATGAGCCTGTTCGGTTTTTCGATCAACACCCTGACCCTGCTTGCCATGGTGCTCGCTATCGGCCTCGTCGTGGACGACGCCATCGTCGTACTCGAGAACATCCACCGCCACATCGAGGAAGGCATGGTGCCGGTGCGTGCCGCGATCCGGGGCATCGGCGAAATCTCGAGCGCGGTGGTGGCGATGTCGCTGACGCTGGCGGCGGTCTATGCCCCCGTCGCCTTCACGCCGGGCCGCACCGGCCGCCTGTTCGCGGAATTTGCGCTGACGCTGGCGGGTGCGGTGCTGGTCTCGGGCTTCGTCGCCCTCACGCTCACGCCCATGATGTCCTCGCGCCTTCTCAGGCATGACCGCAACCACGGCCGCATCTACAATCTGATGGAAGCGGGCTTGGTCTGGCTCAAGGGCGCCTACCGCAGCGCGCTCGCCCGCGCGCTCGACGCGCGCTACGCCGTTCTGGCCGTGGGACTCCTCGTTGCCGGCTCGAGCTACCTGTTGTTCACCCAGCTCAAGTCGGAGCTCGCGCCGGTCGAGGACCAGGGCGTGCTCTATACCAACGCCAGCGCGCCCGAGGGCTCGACCATAGACTTCACGCGGCGCTACGGCGACCAGATCGAGGCGGTGATCGCCACCATCCCGGAGGTGCAGAGCTACTTCGTGATCGCCGGGACGCGCGAGGTGACGGAACTCACTTCCTTGGCCACGTTGCGCCCGTGGGAGACGCGCCAGCGCTCCCAGATGGAGATCGCGGACGAGCTGCGCCCACGCTTGCGCCAGATTCCGGGCCTGCGCACCTCGGTCAACAATCCGGGCTCCTTCGGGCTCAGCCTGCGCTCGCGCCCGGTCGAATACGTAATCCAGACCTCGGCCGACTACGCCACCCTCGACCGCTATCTCGAGCGCTTCGTGGAAGAGGCCGAGAAGAACCCGGGCTTGGTGGGGGTCGATACCGACCTGCGCCTCAACAAGCCGCAGATCGAGGTCGACATGAACCGCGAGAAGATCGCGGATGCCGGCGTCGAGGTGCAGGCCGTCGGACGCACGCTCGAAAGCCTGTTGGGCGGGCGCAAGGTGACGCGCTTCAACCAGAACGACCAGCAGTATGACGTGATCGTCCAGGTCGAGGGCACCGACCGCCAGACGCCGGCGGACCTGAGCGAGATCTACGTGCGTGGCAAGAACGGCGGCATGGTGCAGCTCTCCAACCTGACCACGGTGCGGGAAGGCGTGGCCCCGAAGGAGCTCAACCGCTTCAACCAGTTCCGCGCCGCGACCGTGACCGCGACCCTGGCGCCCGGCTATTCTCTGGGGGAGGCGCTCGACTATCTCGACGAGACGGCGGACCGCATCCTGCCGCCGGGCTGGCGCACCGACTATGCGGGCCAATCGCGCGAGTTCAAGAACGCCACGTCGAGTCTCTATTTCGTGTTCCTTCTGGCGCTGGTGTTCATCTACCTGGTGCTCTCGGCCCAGTTCGAGAGCTTCGTCGATCCCGTCATCATCATGCTGACGGTGCCGCTCTCCATGACCGGCGCGCTGCTCGCGCTCTACCTCACCGGGGGGACCATCAACGTCTACAGCCAGATCGGGCTGGTGACGCTGATCGGCCTCATCACCAAGCACGGCATCCTGATCGTGCAGTTCGCCAACCGCCTGCAGGCGGAGGGCCGCGACGCGCGCGCCGCAGTGATCGAGGCGGCGGCGCTGCGGCTGCGCCCGATCCTGATGACCACCGGCGCGATGGTGCTGGGCGCGGTGCCGCTCGCCGTCGCCGCCGGCGCGGGCGCCGCCAGCCGCCAGGACATCGGCTGGGTCGTGGTCGGCGGCATGCTGATGGGAACGCCGCTCACCCTGTTCGTGGTGCCGGCGGTCTATACCTTCCTTGGCCGCAAGCGGCCGTCCGCCGCCCAGATCGAGATGCGGCGCGGTCCGCAGCCCGCGGAATAATCTGGCGCAGGAAAGCGCTGGGGGATACCGTCGTTAACCTAGGGTCGGCGCCGGGTGAAGCGCCCGCGCGGCTGTGCGGCCCACAGCAGCACCAAGCCGGGTACGCCGAGCACGACCCAGACCGGCAGCGCAAGCACCGGCGCGATCAACGACTCCCACGTCCACGGAGAAAGGTGGCGCCGCACGGCGGCGCGCGCGCCGTCGAGGCTCGCGCGGTCGATCGTCGCCCAGGCCTCCGCCGCCCCGAGCGGCTCGTAGGCGCCGGCGTCGATCAAGCGTACCGCCTCGATCCCGGCGGCGGTGGCCGCGGCGATCAGCAGGACGACGGCGAAAATGCGCGCGATCATGACCGCACTCCCATGCGTGCCGTGTCCCCGATCCGGCACGCCGCTCCCGAAGGAGCCTCGTCGGGGATCGTAATCCTGCAACCAAGGCCCTGCAACACATGGGTTTTTCGCGAAATTGCGGGCGTCTTCGGAAGCGCGGCGCGAAGACCCGCGGCGGTGCACCGGAAGAGTGGGATTTTCGGATCGGCCGGGGTATAAGAGGCGCCGCGCGCGGCCCGGACCCCCGGCGCCGCACCCTGCGGAGAGGTGGCCGAGCGGTTTAAGGCACACGCTTGGAAAGCGTGCATACGGTAACACGTATCGCGGGTTCGAATCCCGCCCTCTCCGCCATCAACCCAGCACATTGGTCTCCGAATCAGGGACGGCGCGACAACGCCCCGAGGGGTATTATTCGCCGCACTTCTCATTCGGGGCGGGTTTGATCGGGCCTGTTTCAGGGATATCGGGGGCGCGTCTCGCGGGCGCGACTCTGGCGGTCTGCGATTCGGGTGAGTTTCCCTGTTCTGCGGCGATTAACAGGGAATTCCCCCCATTTTACCCCTCACAACAGGGATGCGCGCGCGGCCGTGAGCGGGATGCGCGCCTGTTTTCCGTCCTGATTCAGAGGATTATGGGGCGTGGGGACAACTTTCCTGTTCCTGAGCGGAACAGGGAAGCTCTTTCGCCATAACAGGGATTTTCAAAGCGGGAACAGGGTGACGGTTGCGTCGGAACAGGCGCGCATGCGCCTCACGCGGGATCGCGGTCTTTCGGGTCTGACGCGCCGTTCTCACCGGAGGGCGCGAGGCCCGCGAGCGCGTCGATCATGGTCGCCTGAGCGCGTTTCCTGAACGATTACCGAGTTCCGTGCTCACGATACGCCGCTTCCCTGATCCGGCAAATTTCTTGATATAGGGAAATCTCGTCCAAGTAGTAAACGCCGGATTTTTGGCCTATGAGGAGACTCCCGCACCTCAAAATGCGAAAAACCCCTGTTTTTTCCCTGAAAGCAGGGAATTCATGCAGAGAGCGGTCCGTGCCAGACTGCCAACACTGCCATAAACTCTAAGCACTTATTTTAGAATGAACTTTTTATTCTTGATCCGGAAGAATTAAGGCTCCAATTCCGGTTTTTTCGACCTCCGCAGGCCTGGTTCGGCTTCATCGGTTTTTTTGAAAAGATGGGCCGACGACGTGACGGGAAACAGCCATTTCTGATATGAGTACCGGGCTGTGGAAGCGCTCCGTCATTGGTTTCACCGGAACTTCTCCGACCCGCAGGTGGTCGTGCTGGTCGCCTTGCTTGTCGTGGTGGGGGTGCTGGTCATCCTGACTGCGCGCATCCTGGTTCCCGTGATTGCCAGCGTTATTCTTGCCTTTCTGTTGCATCCGCCGGTACGTGCGCTGCAGCGGTTGGGGGTGCCGCATCTGGCGGCCGTGTCATTGGTATTCGCGCTGTTCTTCGCGTTGTCGCTAGGGGTTCTGTTTCTGCTGTTGCCGAATCTGTTCCGCCAGCTGACGCAATTGGTTCAGCAGGTGCCATTGGCGCTGCAGGCGGTGCAGGCCGAATTGATGCGCCTTCCCGAACGTTATCCCCAAATCGTTTCGGAGGCGGAGGTCGGAGAGTTTATTGCGTCGGTCCGGGCCGATCTGGTCTCGATGAGCCAACGCATTCTGGCCTATTCCTTTTCCTCCGTCATGGGGGCGGTGACGCTTGCGGTTTACGCCATTCTTGTGCCGTTTCTGGTCTTCTTCTTCCTGAAGGATGGCTTGCGGATTCTGGCGTGGCTGGGCAGCTTTCTTCCCCATGACAGGCACCTCGCGAACGAGGTTTGGGAGGAAACCCTGGCCCAGGTCAGCAATTACGTGCGGGGCAAGGCGGTCGAGATCGTGATCGTGACGGTGGCGACCTTTGTGGTGTTCGCTCTTTTCGGCCTGAATTACGCGGCGCTGCTTGCAGTCATCACGGGCCTTTCGGTTCTGATTCCTTACGTCGGTGCCGCGGTCGTAGCGTTGCCGATAGCCCTGGTTGCCTTCGCGCAATGGGGCCTCGGCTTGGAATTTGCCTATGTGTTGATCGCCTATGCGGTGATTCAGGCGTTGGACGGAAATGTTCTTGCCCCCTTGTTGTTGGGCGACGCGGTCAACTTGCATCCTGTCGCCGTTATCATTGCCATCCTGTTCTTCGGCGGTATCTGGGGATTTTGGGGTGTGTTCTTTGCCATACCGTTGGCAACGGTGGTCCACGCCGTGATCAAGGCATGGCCCCGCCATCACTTGCCGCCGCCGGGTTAAGGGCCGGGATTCGGTCTAGGGACAATCTGCGCCATGCGGCATCGTCAGGTTAACGGGCGCGGTCGCGCGAGCCCCTGATCTGAAAATTTCACGCACTTGCGGCGGATGCCGCGATCCAACCCGGCAACGAAGCGCTGGCCCTGGCCCTGAGATTTGAAGCGCCGCACCCCCGTTGCTGCGGAAAATGCCCTGAATTTTCCCTGATGGCAGGGACTTCAGGCGGAGACGGGTTCGTACGAGACTGCCAACGCCACAACTATATAAGCCATAATATAAATGCACCTTTCCCCGTTCGACGCGCCGCGAAGTGGGCACCCTTCCAGCATGACGGGACGGGGGCGGGCCTGCGCGTGCCGTCCGTCAGGCGGGCATCTTGAGCGCGGCCTCCGCCGCGGCCACGTGCCGCTTGACGGCGAAGAAGCTGTCCGGCGTCACGGAGATCGAATCGATGCCGCAACGCACCAGGAATTCCGCGAAGGCCGGATGATCGCTGGGGGCTTGACCGCATAACCCGACCTTGGCGCCGGCTTCATGCGCGTCGGCGATCACACGCTCGATCATCCAGGTAACGGCGGGATCACGTTCGTCGAACAACGGGGCGAGTTCCTCTGCGTCGCGGTCCACGCCCAGGGTCAATTGGGTCAGGTCGTTGCTGCCGATCGAGAATCCATCGAACCGCCGTGCGAACTCCCGTGCCAGGACGACGTTGGACGGTATCTCGCACATGACGTAGACCTCGAGCCCGTCCTTGCCGCGTGCCAGGCCGTTCATGGCCATGACTTCGAGAACCCGGTCGGCCTCGTCAAGCGTCCGGCAGAACGGGATCATGACGACCGTGTTCCTGAAGCCCAACTGGCTGCGCAGCTTCCTGATGGCCCGGCATTCGAGCGCGAAGCCTTCCCGGTAGCGGGGCGAATAGTACCTCGAGGCCCCCCGGAAGCCGATCATCGGGTTTTCCTCCGCCGGCTCGAAAGCGCCGCCGCCGAGGAGGCGCGCATACTCGTTGGTCTTGAAGTCGCTCATCCGCACGATGACGGGGTTGGGGTGATGGGCGGCGGCGATCCGCGCGAGCCCGAGCGCAAGCCGGTCCACGAAGTATTCGGTCTTGTCCGCATAATCCTTCGTCAGTTCGGCGATCTCGCGGCGCACGTCGTCATCCGTGAGGCTGTCATGGCGGACGAGCGCCATCGGATGGATTCTGATGTGGTTCGAGATCACGAACTCCATGCGGACCAGGCCGACGCCGTCCGCCGGCAGGCGCCACCATCGAAAAGCCTGTTCCGGGTCGGCGAGGTTGAGCATGATCCGGGTGCGTGTCGCGGGAATGGTCGAGACGTCGAGGTCCTCCGTCTCGTAATCGGCGATGCCGTCATAGACCACTCCCCGATTGCCTTCGGCGCAGCATACGGTGGCATCCTGTCCGTCGCGCAGGATCTCGGTGGCCTTGCCGGTGCCGATCACGGCGGGGAGACCCAGCTCTCGGCTCACGATTGCCGCATGCGACGTGCGCCCGCCACGATCGGTCACGATCGCCGCGGCGCGCTTCATCACGGGAACCCAGTCCGGATCCGTGGTTTCGGTCACCAGGATGGCGCCGTCGCGAAACCGGGCGATGTCGCCGGGCGCACGGATCACGCATGCCTCGCCGACGGCAACGCCGTCGCCGATGGCAAGGCCGTCCAAGAGCTTGCGGCCCTTGCGTATCATGCGATAGCTGCGGAAAGTGGCCCCTTTTCGGCGGGACTGCACCGTCTCGGGACGGGCCTGCACGACGAACAGGCCGCCGTCGCGGCCGTCTTTCGCCCATTCGATATCCATGGGCGCGCCGTAATGGGACTCGATGGTCACCGCCCAGCGCGACAGCCGCAAGATCTCGCCGTCCGAAAGCACGTAGGCATTGCGCTCCGCCGCGCTGGTTTCGATATTGCAGGTCGGTGTGGCGCCCTTCTCGCCGTAGATCATCTTCCAGGTCTTCAGGCCTTTCTTCCGTTCGATGATGGGAAGGGTCCCGGGGACGTCGAGAAAGGGTTTGAATGTCTGGTACTCGTCCGGGTCCACCGTTCCTTTCACGACGTTCTCGCCGAGACCCCAGGCGGCGTTGATGAGGACGACCTTATCGAATCCGGTTTCGGTATCGAGGGTGAACATCACGCCGGCGCCGCCGAGGTCGGCACGCACCATGCGCTGAACGCCGATCGACAGTGCCACCTTCATATGGTCAAAGCCCTTGGCCATGCGGTAGCTGATCGCGCGGTCGGTGAACAGCGACGCGTAGCAACGCCGGCAGGCATCGAGGAGCGCCGCCTCGCCCTGGATGTTGAGAAAGCTCTCCTGCTGGCCGGCGAAGCTTGCCTCCGGCAGATCCTCCGCCGTGGCGCTGGAGCGGACGGCTACGTCCGCATCGACGACACCTGAACGGGCGGAGAGCGCGCGATAGGCGCTCCGTATCTGTTCGGCGAGCGAGGGGGGCCACTCGGCATTCAGGAAGGCGGTGCGGATAACTTTTCCGGCCTGTGTCAGTGAGTCATTCCCGCCGGGCTTGCCCGCGAGGACGGTAGCGATGACGTCCGCCAATCCGTTGTGGCGCACGAACAGCCAGTAGGCGGCGGCGGTCGTCGCGAATCCGGGCGGCACCGCGATGCCGTGCGGGGCCAGATTGCGCAGCATCTCGCCGAGAGATGCGTTCTTTCCCCCGACCAGGGCGACGTCGGTACGCCCGACATCTTCGAACCATATGATGTTCCGGTGTTCGGTGCCGCTCATGCGCCAGGCTGCCTCGTATTCGGTTCGACAGGCCGCAATCTCGGGGAAGGGTTTGTCATTGGCTACTTCACCGTCATGCAGGCGCATGGCGCGAGCTGGATGACTTTGTGCGATACGCTGCCCATGAGCAGCCCGCCGAGGTTCGAAAGGCCTCGGGTCCCCATGACGATCAGGTCGGCCTTCGACGCCTTCGCCTGTTCCAGGACTCGGTCCGCAGGATCCCCGGCCATGGGGACACGCTCTATCTTTTTGACGCCGGAGCGTTTGGCGATGGCTTCGGCCTCGTCGATGATGGTTTCGGCGAACGATACGAGCGCCGCATATGGTGCGGGAACGCTAATAAAGGTCGAGTCGTCTTCGAGCGCCGCGCTCAGGAGGGCCGCACGAAGATTCTTGATATCGTCCAGCGCTGCCTTGGAGAGGTGCCTCGCCCGTGGCGAGCGCTCGACCTCGTCTATGGTGAGGGAACGCGGGGAGACGCTGACGATCGTCAGCGCAGCATCGTATGCGGCCGCCATGCTTGCCGCCGCTTCCGCCGCCTTCTTCGCGTGCTGCGAGCCGTCTGTGGCGAGAAGGATACTCTTGAACATGCCGGTCTCCTGTGTTGGCATAAGGAATGCTGTAAGCCTATTAGGCGAGCGGCTACAAGGCCTTGAGCCAGATCAAGATCGACGCTGCCACATCGCGCCATGATTTCGGCGCCGCGTGCGCAATAGTTCGCCGGCCCGCGCGGGTCTCCGGGCTCGGATTTGCGGAAAGGATGCGACAGGAGCGCCCCGGGACCGGGATGCCGGTCCCGGGGAGGGAAGCCCGTTAATGCGTCTCGACCCTGATCTTACGCTGCTTCTGCTGGGCTTCGGCAGTCTTGGGCAGCGTGATGATGAGGACGCCCTTCTCGTAACTTGCGCCGATCCTGGCGCTGTCGACCCCTGAAGGGATCTGAAACGCGCGCTGGAACTCACCGTGCTGGCGCTCGGAAAGGAAGCAGTTTTCCTTCTCTTCCTTGCGCTCGGCCGTGGCCTCGGCGCGGACCGTGAGAACGTCATCGGTTACGTTCACGTCGATGTTCTTCTCATCCACGCCCGGGAGGTCCATCGTGATGACGAAAGCCTTGCCGTTCTCGGCAATGTCGGTCGCCGGCATGGCGGGCCGGAAAGCCGCCGGTAGGCGCGCCCATGGCTGGGCGGCCGTCGTGCGCGTGCTGAACGGCCATGATGACATGAAGTCGTCGAACAGGCGGTCGACCTCTCCGCGCAGGGAATGCAACGGCCACCACGGGCGCGTCTCGGTGAGGATCGGGGCCTTGTCGGCGCCCTGGCTCGGGCTGGATACGGAAACTTTCTCTGCCATGACCTTTCTCCTTTCTGCCTTCAAGGGCAGGATTGCAACGATTCGAACGCTGGTCCCGGAGCATCCGCAATGCCTTGACGTGGATCAAAGACCGATTGCGGCGGCTGTACGCCGCTACGGAATGTCAGGCAATCTCCTTCCGTGCCACGCCGTCCGTCCGGGCTTCGGTCCCGGGTAATAACCTGTCGTAGACTTCCAGGTAATCGCGGGCGGAACGCTCCCAGCTGAAGTCGCGGCTCATGGCCGCGATCTGGAGACGTCGCCATACCAGCGGCTGGCGGTAGAGCGCCACGGCCCGCTCGATCGCGGAGAACATGGCTTCGGCGGTAGGCGGATCGAAGCAGATGCCCGTGGCGCTGCCGTCCGTCAGCGTGGCTTCCGAGGCGTCCACAACGGTATCGGCAAGGCCGCCGACCGCGCGTACGACCGGGATGGTGCCGAAACGCATGGCGTAAAGCTGGGTGAGGCCGCACGGCTCGAAGCGCGAGCCGTGGATCAGGATGTCGCCCCCGGCATGCAGGCGATGGGCGTAATCCTCAGCATAGCCGATGCGGACGGAGACGCGTCCGGGGAACATCCCGGCGAGCGCCGTGAAATCGCGCTCGAGGGCACGATCGCCCTGGCCGAGGAGCGCGAACTGCAAGGTAGGGTCGCGGGCGAGCATGCCGGGCAGACCGTCGCGCAGCGTGTCCGCCATCTTCTGCTCGGTCAGTCGGCTGATGGAGACCAGGAGCGGCGCATCCGCCCTCTCGTGCAGGCCGAGATCCCGTTGCAGGGCCTGCTTGCAGATGCGCTTGCCGGCCAGGTTCTGGCGCGAGTATGTGGCAGATATCCACGGGCTCGACGTCGGGCTCCAGAAGCCTGCGTCGATTCCGTTGACGATGCCGGCGAGCGTGTCGGCGCGAGCCTCCACCGCGGACTCCAGGCCGTAGCCGTAATCGGGCGTGCGGATCTCGCGGGCATAGGTCCGGCTCACGGTGGTCAGGAAGTCCGCGTAGCGGATGCCGGCCTTGAGGAAGCTCAACCGCCCGTGAAGTTCCAGGTCGCCGAGGCAGCTGCCGTTCGCCGGCAAGCGCAGCGCCTGTCGGGATTCCAGCGGGAACAGTCCCTGGAATGCCATGTTGTGGACGGTGAATACCGTGGCCGGCCGTTCCGGAAGATCGCCATGGCACAGCAGCATCGGCACGAGCCCGGTATGCCAGTCGTGGCAGTGCACCACGTTCGGCCGCCACGGCAGGCCCGGGGTTCCGCCCGCGAGCCTGGCCGCGGCGTGGCTGAAGGCGCCGAAGCGGGTCGCGTTGTTGGCCCTGTCGCTGCCGTCGGCATGCTGGTAGAGCCCGCCGCCGTCGCGATAGAGCGCCGGAATGTCGATCAGGCTTACCGGCAGGCCGGTGTCGGGCATGCGCGCGGAGACGACGCGCACACCGTCATGGCCGAGAACATCGTCCAGCACCTCGACGACACGAGGCTTCTCCGCGAGATCGAGGGCTTCCTCATAACCCGGCATCACCAAGTGCACGTCGGCGCCGAGGCGCGCCAGGGCGGCGGGAAGGGCGGCGCACACGTCGGCGAGGCCGCCGGTCTTGGCGAGCGGGAAGATCTCGGAGGCCATGAACTGGATACGATGGCGCATTACGTCACCCCCATGCGGTCTGCGCCGTTCCGGCGCGTGGGCCCAATCGTTTCGGTCAAATCTCGAGGAAAGGCTCGCCGAGCACCGTTCGCGACGGATCGACGTTGCTACCGGCGGCGATCACGCATGAAGTGCCGTCGCGGTAGGTGACCACGGCGGTCCATGATCCCTCCGTCGGCGAGACGTGGAACTCGAGGAGTCCGGTCGAAGTCGGATGGACTTCGACCAGCTGCTCGCCGAATTCCGCCACCAGAACGTCCACCATGTCCATGCGGTCGAGGCAGGCCCGGACTGCCTGGTCTCCGGCGCCCGCCATCGTTGCAGACGCGAGCAGGAGCGTGAGCGCCAACGATAGCCCCGTCTTCATGACGCGGTCCCGGGAGCGTTCTGGGCCGTGCGGCTTCGCCGCGCGGCAAACTTGGCGAGAAGGTCGATGCGTGAAGTCGGCGCGAGTGCTTCGGCGGCATAGGGCAGCATGACCCGATCTTCCCAGTCGATATGTCGACGCAGGCTCTCGGCGAGCTGCAGCAGCGAGATGGCGAAAATCGCCGGCGCTTCAGGGAAACGCCCATGAGCCAACGCCGAAAGCCCGTCGAGGACTTCGACGGACAACCGGCGGTCGCGCGCATGGCCGGCGGCGACCAAGTGGAACAGGCCGATCGCATCTCCCGGATCGCCGGGCCGGACGTCGAGCACGTCCGGAAGATCGACCGTCTCGTGCACCTGATGTAGCGGCAGCTCCGCCGCCAGGTAGCCGGCCACGGCGGCCGCCCGCTCCACGACCCGGATATTGTGAAGGTCGTGAGCGATCAGAGAGAGCGCGTTGCAGATTCCCAATTGGGCACGGTGATGGAGGCGCAGAAAGTCGAGGGGATCGGGCGTCGCCGGGCAGGAGCCGGTGCCGGCCCCGAAAGGCGGCCGTGTCGTGAATTGCGTTGCGTCGAGCATCGTGATCCTCCCTCCGTCGAGCCGGACCGCCGTCAGGCGGCCGAGGCCACCTCTTCGAGCTGGTTCGGGCTTTCAAGCCGCATGACGCCGCGCGAGGGCACGGTGACCAGGCCGGCCTCGCGAAGCTGGGAAACGATGCGGTTCACCGTCTCGGTGGTGAGCCCGAGGTAGTCGGCGATGTCCGCCTGGCTCATCGGCACCCAGAGGACGCAGCCGTCCTGGCCGGTGCCGGCCGCCCGGTGCGACAGGGACAGCAGGAACGACACGACACGCTCGAACGCCGTCTTGCGGCCGAGCAGAACGATATGGGATTGGGCGGCGCGCAACTCGCGGTAGGCGACTTCGCGCAGGCAATGGGCGAGCGCCGGACGCTCGTGTGCGAACCGTTCGAGCATGGCGCTGCCGTATGCGTGAAGCGTCGCGTCGGTGACCGCGTCGACCGAATAGCCGTAGGCATCGTCGGGAGAGAACCCGAACACCTCCCCCGGGAAGATGAAGCCGACAATCTGGCGGCGCCCGTCCGGCAGCATCTTGTAGGCTCGGACGACCCCGCGCAGGACCCGGAAAAGGCGTTCCGCCGTCTCGCCTTCGCACACGATCGTCTGTCCCTTGCGATAGCGTGTGCTGTTCCCGAACGGGGTGATCTCCGCGAAGACGTCCGCGCGGTCGGCGGCGGCCGCGTCCGTCGCGGTTACCGTGCTCCATGGCGCGGCGGCGCGGCCGCGTGCGGGGGAGGCGAAGGAAGAGGGCGCGGGGCGGTGGAAGGGGAGTTCCGTGGAGGCAGGCTGTGGGTGCATTTTTATCGCTCCCGTCGGATTTGTATTTTGGTGCGGACGGCCCATTCGGCGTCTTCGTTGTCGGAACCATCGCATCCGGGGAAAGGGCGCGAAATTCGGTATTGTCCGTACGTGACACCACGTATGCCCGTATCGGCAGACGCGGATTCGCGCCGCACGGGCAGGGCGTACGGAGCGCTGCCGGTGCGGGCTGCCGCTCGCGCGATCGCCTATTGTGCGATGGCGCGCGCGAGGGCCTTGAACAGGTCGTCGTGGTTGATCGGTTTGTCGAGGAAGGCCATGGCGCCGGCCGCGGCGGCATCGCCGTCGAAGGTACCGCTGTTGTGTCCGCTCATCAGGATGACCGGCAACTCCGGCCGCTCCGCGGTGAGGGCGGTGCTCAGGATACGGCCGTCGCCATCGGGAAGGTGGACGTCGAGGATCACGCAGTCCGGCGACCGGGGCGCGCTCGCGAGGCCCTTCAGGAACTTCTGTACCGAATCGAAGGCTTCGCTTTCGTAACCCTCTGTTTTCAACAGTATCTGGATCGAATCGCGCACGGCATCGTCATCGTCGAGCACGAAGACGATGGGGAGGGTATCGTCGGTCGGGGAGAGGGTGGTTTGGTGTTTGACCAAAATTCTTCGCCTACGGTAGGGAGCCGCATGGACCGGCTCGTGCCCTTGCGCAAGAGGAGGGCCGGGTGTGCGCAGGGAGCAAGCTATGCCGATCGCGCCCGCCGGGGAATACGGAAAGCTCCCTATGCGCCATCGGATATTTTCCCGCCGGGAGCGGGACCCCCGGCCTATTAGGGATCGAGACCGGCCGAAAGCACGAGCCGGACGAGTTGCGACACGTTCTGGGTTCCCATCTTTTCCATGACGCGCGCCCTATGGATCTCGACGGTGCGCGGGCTGATGCCGAGATCGTGTGCGACGACCTTGTTGGGCTTGCCTTCGAGGAGATGGCGGAGCACGTCCCGCTCGCGCGCGGTGAGGCGCGCAAGCCGTGTCTGCATCTCCGTGGTGGCGACCTCTGCCTCCCCGCGTGCGCGGCGTCTCTCCATCACCTGCCGGATCCGCTCTATGAGCGCCTCCGCATCGAACGGCTTCTCGATGAAATCCGCGGCACCCGCCTTCATGGCCCGGACTGCCATCGGCACGTCGCCGTGCCCCGTCATGACGATGACGGGGACCTCGGGGCAGCGTTCGGCGAGCCGCGCCTGAAGCTCGAGGCCGCCCATGCCCGGCATGCGGACGTCGGCCACCACGCATCCGGTCGCGGCGCTGTCAAAGCGCTCGAGGAACTCGCGCGCGGAGCCGAAGGTCTTGACTTCCCAGTCGAGAGCACCGAGGACGATCGCGAGCGAATCCCGGATCGCCTCGTCGTCGTCGATGATGTAGATGCTGGCGGCAGCGCCTTTCAAGGGTGTCGTCTCCGTGGACCGCCCTAGCCGGAGGCGTCGGCCGGCAGGACGAAGCGGAAGCTGGCGCCGCCCCAGTCGTTGGATTCCACCCACAGGCGCCCGTCATGGGCGGAGATGATGGAGCGCGAGAGCGAAAGCCCGATCCCCATGCCCTGAGGCTTGGTGGTCATGAAGGGCTGGAACAGTTTGTCCCTGATCTCGTCGGAGATTCCGGGCCCGCTGTCATGGACGGCGAACTCCGCCAGCATGTCCTCGTGTCGCCATGCGGTCGCGATCAGGAGGCGGCGGTCCTCGACATCCGCCAGGGCGTCCACGGCATTGCGCACGAGGTTGAGGACGACTTGCTGGACCTGCACCCTATCCACGAAGATCGCGGGAATCGCCGGCGCGAGCCGCACCTCGGTCGCGATGCCGCTTTCGCGCACCCCGACGAGGGCCAGGGCGAGGGCATCGTTGACCAGGGCGTTGATGTCCGCCCGGTCGCGCTCCGATTTCTCCTTGCGGATGAAGGAGCGGAAGTGGCGGATGATGTTGCGCGTGCGCTCGATCTGGGCTTCCGCCTTGCCCGCGATCTCGCGCACGGTGCCGGGATCGGCGTCGGGCCGCTCCAGGAGGCGCCGGCAGGCGGCGACGTAGTTGGAGATCGCGGTGAGGGGCTGGTTGATCTCGTGCGCGATCGCCGAGGTCATCTCGCCTACGGCGGCGACGCGGCCGGCGTGGATCAACTCGGTGTTCAGCTTCCTGAGTTCGTCTTCCGTCGCCTTGCGCAGCGAGATATCGCGGATGAACCCGGTGAACAGACGGGCATCGTCGACGAAGACCTCGTCCACCATGAGCTCGATCGGGAAGGTCGAGCCGTCCTTGCGCCGGGCGACCAGCTCGCGGACCTGGCCGATGATGCGCTTTTCCCCGGTCGCGAAGTAATGCGCCATGTAGCCGTCGTGTTCCCGGCGATAGGGCTCCGGCATGAGGACCGAGACGTTGCGGCCGAGCACCTCGGCCGCCCCGTAGCCGAACATCCGCTCCCCCTGCGGGCTGAACTCGCGGATCAGGCCACGGTCGTCGATCACGACGATGGCTTCCGGCGAGGTGCCGATGACGGACTGGAGCAGCGCGGCGCGTTCGCGCGATTCGGAAACCGCCCCGGCATCGACGGACGGCGTGCCGATGGCGAGTATCGCCCGCCGGGTGCCGTCTTCCCCGGAGACGGCACGGAACATCCATTCGATGCAGGGGCCGGGGCGCGCGCGGAAGCGGCCGAGCAGCCCGTCGGGCGCGGCCCCGTCATGCCCGAGCACGGTGCAGCGGACGTTGTCGCGCTCCTCGGCCGGCGCAAGAACGTCCCAGACGGCCCGCCCGATGGCGTCCTGGGCGCTTAGGCCCATCGCGGTCTCGCAGGTCCGGTTGAGACCTGTGATCCGCCCGTCGGGCGCGAGGGTGCAGACCGACACTCCCGCCGTCTCGAGCGCCAGTTCGGCGATCTCGATTTTTATGTTGGGCTGGGAAGCTTCGGCGCGGGCCACCTCGCAATATCCTCCCGGTTCACGTGGAAAAGCCCTACGTGAAAATAATACTTAGTCTATCAAACATTGTCATCTTCCGACGACGGGAGGGGCGTGACGGCGAGCTCTTTCCCGCGATCCCCCGATCGCACAAGACTCGTCATCGAAACCGGTTGGGTGGAGCCTTGGGAGCGACCGCATCCTCCCTGGCCCCCTAGGTACACGTTCCGGTCCTGCTCCTCACTGTTCGTAATCTGGTCTGCGGCGGACCAAGATAAGTTTTGCCGAGCCGCCACCGTGGCCCGTAAGATAGCCAGCCATGAGGGGGACAAGACGGCATCAACCGGGGATAGCCGGTGCCTGCATGGCCATGCTGGCGCTGGTCGTTCTGTCGGCTGCGTCGCCTCTCTATCTTACACATGTTCTACAGGTTGGCGTTTCTCATTCCGGTTATGGCATAACCCATAAAGCCGGAGCCGAACCGTCCGATCCAGCCGATCCTATTGGCGAAAGCAGCTCCGGCCGCCACTGTCCGGTTTGCGTTCTCGGAGACATGGCGTCCGGTCTGCTGAAGCCGGCAGCCGCAGCCCTGCAGGGGCCGGTTTTCTACTTTCTTGCGATTTTCAACATGCCGCCCGGTGCGGACGTGCCGGGCGAGCGGCGTGTTTTCGCGCAGCCGCGCGCGCCGCCGGTGCCCGCCTGATTTCGCAGCGGTCCGCCCTCAATGCCCATCATGTGTGCGGACCATCAGGCCATTCGACATCACCGGAGATTCCCATGAAACGCACGATCGCAAGTGCGGCGCTTGTCGCCGCGTCCCTCCTCATTCCCGCCACGGCGGCCCAGGCCCACGTCACCCTGGAGGTGCAGAAGGCACCGGCCGACAGCAACTACAAGGCCGTCATCCGCGTGCCCCATGGCTGCGACGGCTCTCCCACCACGGCGGTCAGGGTATTGATCCCCGAAGACGTGGGGAGCGTCAAAGCGATGCCTAAGCCGGGATGGCAGTTGACGACCGTCCGCGTGAAGCTGGAGGAGCCGTATAAAGATTCTCATGGCAACGCGGTGACCGAGCGCGTGTCAG
Organism: Alphaproteobacteria bacterium; assembly: GCA_050485485.1. GTDB lineage: Bacteria > Pseudomonadota > Alphaproteobacteria > SMXQ01 > SMXQ01 > WHSO01. The sequence goes on from JBJHBM010000002.1 coordinate 62,274, forward strand.
AGATCCGCTGGACGGGTGGTCGCCTCCTGGACGAGAACTATGACGAGTTTGTGATGCGTATCCGCCTGCCCAACAGGCCTGGCGAGACGCTGTACCTGCCGACGGTGCAGGAATGCGAGAAGGGCGTTCACCGCTGGATCGAGATTCCGGCCGCCGGGAAAACCCGTCGCGACTACAGGGAGCCGGCGCCGCAGCTGATCCTGGGACCGAAGAACTAGCCTGGGAAAAGGGCAACACGTCGGGACCGCTTGCCTGTACCGCTCCCCGCGGCGCTTTCGTGCGGGGACGCGGCGGGCAAGCGGTCCCGGTCCTGACGAAGTATTCCCCTGAAGGAGACCTCAATGGTTGCCTGGCGCATCGTTACGCTGGCATTGGCCGCGTGCCTCTCGTTTCTCCTGCATGTGCAGGATGTGCGGGCTCATGCCGTCCTGCTGGAAACGTCGCCCGGCGCGGACGCCGTGGCCGCTGCCCCGGAACGCGTGACCTTGACGTTCAACGAGCCGGTGCGGATCGTGTTCGCCCGCATTCTCGATGCATCGGGAAAGGAGATCGTGCCGGCGCGGCCGGCCCGGTCGGTGGACCATCGCGTCGAGATCGACTTGCCCTCCGGGATCGCCGATGGTGGCTATATCGTCAGCTGGCGCGTGATTTCGGAGGACTCCCATCCGATTGGCGGCTCCTTCCGTTTTGCCGTGGGGGCATTTCCCGAAAACTGGCTGGCCGATGCGCCGACGGATACGTCGGGCTGGTGGGACTGGCTATGGCGCAGCGCGACGGTACTCAGCCGAACGGTCTTTCTGATGGCTCTTCTGTCCGCCGCCGGGGGAATCTGCTTCCTCGTCGCGTTCCGGGCCCATGTCCGCATGGACGGCGAAGGCCAGGACTATCGTCGTGCCGCGGCGTTCGCTTTCCTGTCCGCACTGGCCGCCGCCGCCTACATTCCGGTGCAAGGAGGGCTGATCCTCGGTGTCGCTCCGGGCGATGCGCTGAATCTGGATTTGTGGCGGACGGGCGTGCGGTCGTCCCTCGGCGCGAGCGCCTTGATTTCGGGCAGCGCGATGGCGGCCGCCGGTATCGGGCTGCTGTCCGGCATGTTTCTGTCGGGGGGGCGGAAACGGCTGCCGGCGGTATTGCTGGTGATCGCCGCCGCCGCGGTGGGCGCCCTTGCCTTCGCGGGCCATGCAGCCACGGCCAGCCCGCGCACCGTGACTGCGCCGGCGGTCGCCATCCATGCCGGCCTAGCGGCGGCTTGGTTGGGGGCGCTCTGGCCGCTTCTGGCAGCGGCGGGCCGCCTTCCCGCGCAGGAGCTTGCGGCACTCCTCGCGCGCTTCTCCCGTATGGCCGTCGCTGCGGTGGCCGTCCTGCTGGCGGCGGGAGTGGTGATCGCGTGGGTGCAGGTGGAAAGCCTGCCGGCCCTGGTCGAGACGGATTACGGGCGGTTCCTGTTGATCAAGCTGGGTTTCGTGGCTCTGGTCCTGCTGGCGGCAGTGGAGAACAAGCGCCGCCTGACTCCGGCGCTCGCGCGCGGCGACGAAGGGGCACGGGGGCGCCTCGCGCGCAACATTCGGCTGGAGATCGCGGGGTTGTCGGCGGCGATCCTGGTCACGGCGGCGCTGGGCCAGAACACGCCCCCGCGTGCGCTCGCGGACATGCATGCCCTTCATCAGGGGGGACACGTGCACGGGCATGTGCACGATATCTCCCGGGCCGTGGGGCCGGGGAAGATCGTGACCGAGGCGACGGATCATGCGGGGCGGCGCGCCGTCATTGAGATCGCCCCGGGCCAGCCCGGAAACAATGTCGTCCGGGTCCGGTTTTTCCAGCGCAACGGGTCGCCGCTGATCCCGCTCGAGACACGCATCGAGACGGCGCTGCCCGAGTTCGGCATCGAGCCGTTGGGCCGGCTCATGGAGCAGGACGGCGAGATCGCCCGTTTGAGCGGGTCTGACCTGATCCTGTCGGGGACCTGGAGCATGCGGATCGACGCGCTCGTCACGGATTTCGACAAGGCGATCTTCGAGACGTCCGTCACCCTGCGATGAAGCCTCGATAGTAGCCGGCGGCCGATGGCGGATTCTTGCTCGGAAGCGACGGGCCGAAAATGCTATACCCCCCGTCGCCGGCTTCCACGGGAAGCTATATCATTCGGCGACTAGGGACGCCTCCTGGCGCGCGCAGGCGGCCAGGGCGGCATGGGGGAGATCGCATTTTGGAGATTGCGAAGCCGTATTTCCTGTTCATTGGCGACGCGCACGACGTTTTGGCGGCCAAGACCGCGTTCGGCCTTCGCGACTGGCGGCTCGAATGGTGCGTCGGCCAGTACCGCTTGCCGGACTGCAAGGTCACGCTCGGCCTGCCGGACCTGGCTCCCGAAGACGCGGCGGCGCAGGGAGCGAGGACGATGATCCTCGGCCTAGCGAACGCCGGCGGCGTGCTGTCGGAGGCATGGGTGCCGTCCATCGTCCGCGCCATCGAGGCGGGGCTGGACATCGCATCGGGCCTTCATGTCTGGCTCGAAAGCGTGCCGGAGATCGCCGCGGCCGCGGCCGCATGCGGCCGCAGGCTCCATAATGTCCGCAAGCCTCCCCGCAGGTATCCCACGGGCAAGGGCCATAAGAGGCGGGGAAAGAGATTGCTGACCGTCGGGACGGACTGTTCCGTCGGCAAGAACTATGCCGCGCTCTCGATCGAGTGGGAAATGCGGAAGCGGCGCTTCGACGTGGACTACCGGGCGACCGGCCAGACCGGCATCCTGATCGCGGGGGGCGGCGTTCCGCTCGATGCGGTCGCGGTAGATTTCGTGTCCGGCGCGGCGGAATGGCTGACCCCCGACAATTCGGACGATCATTGGGACGTCATAGAGGGGCAGGCGACGCTGTTCCACCCGTCCTATGCCGGGCTTACCCTTGGCCTGATCCATGGCTCCCAGCCGGACGCCTTCGTGGTCTGCCACGAGCCTTCGCGCAGGACCATGCGTGGCGTCGATTATCCGCTTCCGTCCATAGACCAGGTCGTCGACGCGGTGATCGTGGCGGGGCGTCTCACGAATCCGGATATTCAATGCATCGGCCTGTCCCTGAACACTTCGTCCATGCCGGAGGACGAGGCGCGCGGCTATTTGAACGACCTGCGCGGACGCTACCGGATACCGGCCGTCGACCCGATGCGTTTCGGCTGCGGCCCCATCGTCGACGAGATCGAAAGGCGGTTCTGAGCCGGGCCGCGCCCCCGCGCGTCACCCGCGCCGCCGCGCCGCCACGTTGATCAGCAGGAAGGCGACGGCCGCCACGGCGATTCCCAGACCGGTCAGCAGCATGGCGGCCTCGAAGCCCCGCCAGGCGACCAGGGCGCCGACCAGCAGCGGCCCGCCGACGCTGCCGATGCGTTCGAGCATGCGCAGCAGACCGAGAATCGTGGTCTGCCCCAGCTCCGCGACCTCCTTGCGGCAGACCTCGGTCGCCAGCGCGAGCTGCGGCGAGATCGAGGCGGCATGGGCGATGCCCAGGAGGCCGACCGCGACGACCATGGCGAGCGCGCCCTGCCATCCGTCGAGCAGCGCGATGGCTAAGCCCGAGAGCAGAGTTCCCGCGAAGGTGAAGAGCATGGTGTGCCCGGCCCGGTCGGCCAAGCGGCTGAGGACGGGTCCGGCAAAAATCACGAGCAGCGCGTAGAGGATCATCAGCCGCCCGATTTCGGCCTCGCCGGTTCCCAACGCGGCGAGATACAGCGGGACGCTGTAGAACAGGAACCCTGTCAGCGCGATCTTGCCGGGAATCGCGACGAAAACGACGAGCGCGAGGAACAGCCGGTTCGACAGGACGATGCCGAGGGCGGCGAGCGTGGACGTACGACGAACGCCCGTATCGCCGTCGTGCGCGCGAAATGCCGCCAACATCTGCATGCCGGCGATGCCGGCCAACGCCGCCAGGATCGCGGCCAGAAAGAAGACGATCCGATAGCCGAGTTCCCCCGCGACGATGCCTCCGACGGCCATGCCGCAAATCGAGGCGATCATGATGGTGCCGACATATCCGGCCATGCCCGTGGCGCGCTCGCCGGACGTGGTAACCCCGGCAATGTAGCCCTGCGCCGCGATGGTGACCGCCGCGTAGCCGAGCGCGGTCGTCGATCTCGCGATCAGCAACGACACGACATCCTGGGCCGCGGCCGCTCCGATGAACCCGACGATCGCCGGCAGGAGCCCCGCTAAAAAGATACGCTTGATGCCGAAGCGGTCCGCGAGGCTGCCGGCGAACGGGGTCGCGATGGCTAGAACCAGCATATAGACCGAGATCGGCAGGCCGATCAGGATTTCGGGGCTCAACCATGTCTCGCCCACGGCGAGGTCGCGGACGTAAAGCGGCAGGAACGGTTTCTGCAGTTCTTCCGCAAAGACGAACAGGAACAGAGGCAGTCGTACGTCGAGAGCCGACGTCGCCGGCAAGGTACGGGGTCGCCCATCGGCATGCAGTCCCGCCCGATGGCCGATGTCCAGAACAGAAGCCATGGCGTGGCCAGCAGCGGCGGCCTTTGCCGAAAGGCCGGCATAGCGGCGATGCAGCATATCGACGACCTTGTTGTAGGCGTCGATCACGCTGCCGACGGAATCGGCGGACCTATGCTCGAGCCGCGTCACGAAACGGCCATGGCTGCCGCGCTCGAGAAGCGTTACGAGATGACGCAACGGCGTGATCATGCTGCGTCCCAGTATGGCGAGAAGTATCTCAAAGGAGATGAACAACGAGACCATCAGAACGGTCAGGACATCGAACACCATCTCCTCGAATTGCCGTTGCGCGTATTGTTGGTCCACGCCAACGGCAACGGCCGCCACGGACTTTCCATCCCGCACCACGCTCTGAAGCACCATGTTGAGGCGTTCGCTTTCCAGCCTCATGCTTTCGATCGGACTGTCGGCGGAGGCGCCGCGGATCGCTTCGGTCATGATGGAGAGGTCGTCCGGGGCGATACCGCCGGTCGCATGGATCGGAACGCCCGCCGGGTCGAGCAGGGCAAGATAGAGAATTTCCGCATGACCGGAACGCGCCTCTTCGAGGAACCGCGGCACGTCTGGAAGCCGGTCCAGCGGGAATCCCAACGCCGCCGCGCGCCCGAAATCCTCCGAGAGCACCCAGCCCAGGGCAGCGGCCTTGGCCGCCAGCAGGGTATCGAGATCGCGGTCGAATATCCTGACCGCGACATAGGACAGCGCCGTGGCACCGAGCAGCATGAGGGCGACGGCCAGCGTCGCGATCCGAAGAACGAGGCGGCTGACGATCCGGCGGGCCTCCAGCTCGCCGCCCTTTGCCGGTGTCGCGGCGGTAGGATCAAACGCGGTCAAGGCGTTTCCCTTGAATTTCGGCGTCGGCATCGGAAATCGCTGTATCGAGCTGCCGTGCCCTTCTCGAGAAGGTATCCACCAGCCGGGCGAGTCCGGCCGACAGGATGGCTTCGTCGCCTTCCGAAACCTTTTCGTCGGCGATCCGCCGTTCCAGCGCGCTCAGGAAGTGGCGCAGGCGCCGGGAAAGGAACAGACACCCCGGCAGGGCCAGTACGAACATGAGGCCGAGCACCACGGCACCGGCGATCGCGAGCTCCACGAATGCATCGGAGACGCGTTGGTGTTCTTCCTCGAGAGAGCGCACGAGGACGACACCCCCGGCACGGATTCCGAGCCTCGTGTCGAACGGCACGCCGGTCATCAGGCGCTCTTCCTCCACGACCGTCCATTGCTCTCCCTGGCTGTGCTGGTGCGATGCGAACCAGGACGGCGGTATGGGCGTGTCCAGCATCGACGCGGAGGCCGAGTCGACGACCCGGCCATCGGCGCCGAACAGGATCAGGTCCAGGATTGCGGGGTCCTTGGTTTTGGCATGCTCGCGCAGCGCGCGCCCGCTTTCCAGGGTCTCCAGGGAGAGGCCGAGCTCTATCGCCAGCCGCAACGACTGCCCGACCTCTCCGAGAACGATCCCGGCGCGGTCCTTGGCAAGGTCGTGCAGCATGGTATCGAACTTCATGACGTTCAGGCTGAAGATGAAACCAAGGGCGACCAGGAATATCGTCGTCAACAGCGCGATGATTTTCGCCCGGATGCTCATGCCGCTTTTCCCATGCGGTTTGCCGGTACGGTCGGCTTCGGTTCGCGGGCATGCCTTGTCATCGTGCGGGCAATCCCCGTCAGGGTGTCACGAAGTGGGCGAGACGAAGAATCTTCAGGGGAGGGTAGAGACCGAGCCTGTGCACGATCGGCACGTTCACATGAAAGGTGGCACGGGTCGGGGCACGGATCGGAATCGAGGCCGGCGCCTGGCCGCGCAGGACGTCGATCGCCCGTAGGGCGGTGAGCTGGCCGACGACGTAGTATTCGTTGGACACCGACATCAGTGCGCTGCCGTTGTAGATCGAGACCTGGCCTGCCGAAAGGACCGGCAGGCCCTTCTCGACGGCCGTTTCCGTCAGGATTCGGGTGTGGACGTACATGAAGCTGTCCGCGCCTTGATAGATGAGATCGACCCCGGCCTCCGCCAGTTCGGTGACCAGCGTGGCGATCGCGCTAGGATCGGGGCGCCCGTCCTGCCCGATGGGAACCGGCCGGTCGAGCACTTCGATGCCGTGTTTCGCCGCCGCGGCCCGCATCAGCCCCACGCCGATGACGGCGTTGCTCTCGGTCGGGGTGTAAATGATGCCCATGCGACGGAAAGACATATAGTTCAACGCCGCTTCGATCTGCTGGTCCTCGGGCACCAGATAGCTCGTGCCGGTGATGTTTCGGCCGGAGGACTCGAACGTCGGAACCACTTTGGCCTGGATCGGTTGCGACACGATCATGAAGACGCCGGGAATATCGGTGATGTGCTTCGCGGGGTCGACTGCGTCGTAGGGGCCGAACGTGGCGAGAGTCGTCGTCGTTCCCCAGGTCACCACTAGGTCGGGGCGCCGCGCGCGGACTTCGGCGATAAAGCCGGGAAGGCGTGCAGCGTCGGTCTCGGGATCGTGGACGCGAAGCTCATGGGGAAGGCCCGACGACTTCAGCATGTCTCGGAAGCCCTCACAGGCTTCCTCGCAGCCGCGGAAAACGATCATTTCAATCCGGGCCGGTTTCGCCTGGGCCTCGTCGGCTGCCGCGGAATCCGATGCCGCGGTCATGAGGCAAGGCAGCAGGGCGAACAAAAGCAACACGACCAAGCGTCCCGGAGTGACGCCGTTTGTCCAGCCCGCCAGCATGCCGGGCTTTCCCATTTCCGCCTCCCCTAATACGGATTCGGTAGCTTGCCCGGGTGACCGGAGCCTTCGCGGTTGTCCTACTACACGCTGCCGCGTCCCACAACGCACCCTCAATATACGGCATATGAGCGGGGAACGGTATGCATCCGGCGCGTGGGGCGACGGGACAGGGCGGGACGGACTGTGATAAACCCGGGCAAGAAGCCAAACGGGCAGGATAAGGGGAGAGTACCCATGGGATCCGTTTCTTCGGGACCCGCGGTGGCCGGGATAGAGATCGTGGCGGTCGCGCCATGTCATGAGCATGATTGGCGCGACCTGTGGCAGGGCTTCGCCCAGGCTCTCGGAGCCCCGCCGCCGACAAAAGAAGCCGTCGCGGCGACATGGGGATGGCTTTGCGACCCGGCGCATTTGCTGGAAGGCATCGTCGCCGTTGACCTGGAGGGACGCCCGGTCGGTCTTGCCCATTTTCATGCGATGCCGAAGCCCCTGCGGGGCCGCGAGGCGGGCTATCTGGCCGACCTGTTCGTCGTGCCGGCGTTCAGGGGACGGGGGATCGGACGCGCGCTCTTCGAGGCCGTGATGGAGATCGGCCGTGGGCGCGGTTGGTCGCATGTACGATGGGTGGCCCCGGAAGGGAACCGCGATGCCATCGATCTCTACGACAGGATTGCGAAGCGCGCGCCGGTCATCGCCTACGACCTTGCCTTGTGACCGGCGGAAACAGGGGATGAACCGCAGGAGGCTCCTGCTGTCGGCGGCGTGTGCGCCGGTGCTGGGGGGGCTCGGGTTCCCGGCCGACGCCGCCCCGGTCCGGATAGGGGCCGGCGATCGGGTGCTGGGGGCGGCAACGGCACCCATCGCGGTCATCGATTATTCTTCGCTGACCTGTCCGCACTGCGCGCGCTTCCACAACGAAACCCTGCCGCGCGTCAAGGAAGAATGGATAAGGCCAGGCCGTGTCAGATTGGCCTATCGTCATTTCCCCCTGGACGGCCTCGCCCTGCGTGCCGCCATCTTGGCCGATGCCATGGGCGATACTACCGCTTTCTTTGCATTCGTCGGCGTGCTGTTCGAGACCCAGGCGCGATGGCTGCGTGCTGGCGATCCTCTCGAGGCGGTGGTGTCATTGGCATTGGATGCCGGCATGAGCCGGGCCCGCGCCGAGGAGGCGCTACAAAGCGGCGCGGCGATGAGGGCCGTCCTGGAACGGGTAGTCGAGGCCCGCGACGCCTTCGGGGTCAACAGCACCCCGACCTTCATCATCAACGGCCGCAAGCTTGTCGGGGTGACCGACTATGGAAAATTGGCCGAGGCGCTGGAAACCGCAGCGGCAGGATGATGCCCGAACGGTTCAGGCCGGGGGCGGCGCGGCGTTCGGGCGGTCGCGGGGCGTGTCGAGATACGCCTTGAAATGCCAGGACGGACGATCCCGATGCCATGAAAATGGCCGTTCGTCGATGAGCCAGAGCCAGAGGTGCCAGAGCGTGAAGGGCGAATCGGCTTCCGCCGATCGTTCGACGAACAGATCAAGTGCCGGACCAGGCCTTCCGTTCGGCTGCTCGGCGGCACGCAGCTTTCGCAACAGACCCAGGAGCGCCGCGCGATAGTGCGTTTGTGTCGATGCGGTGTGCGGAGCCGTTGCCATCGTCCTGGTGGTATTTCGCCGTGGCCGCTATTGGGCCATCGCAGTGCCGCGCCAGTTGCGCAGATATTCGGGTTCGCGCGGGTTGAGCCGGACGGCGCGTTCGAACTGCGCGCGTGCAAGGTCCTTTCGGCCCAGTTCGAGATAGAGCTGCCCGAGGCGATTGCGGAGGGCGGGATCATTCTTGGCGCTTTCCACCGCGGCGACATATTGTGCCAGCGCTTCCTCGATCCGCCCTTGTTTATGGAGCATCTGACCCCATAGTTCGCGCGTCGTGCGGTAACGCGGATTGATTTCGGCCGCACGACGGAAATGGGTTTCCGCATTGGCATAGTCGCCGTGATCGGTATGAATCACGGCAAGATTGAGGTGCGGGAAATGGAAGTCCGGGCGCTGGATCAGTGCACCGTTGAGCAACTCGATCGCGCGCGCGTATTCCTGTTTTTTCTCCGCTTCGGTCAGGTTCGGGGCCCGCTCCGCCTTGAGCATGTGCATGCGTCCCAAAAGGCCGTATATCAAGTAATGGCGATCCGCCGGCCATTCCTCGAGGTAATGCGTGGCGACACGGTGCGTTTCCGGAAAGTCCCAGTTGCCGGCACGCATTTCCAATCGGCGATGGTAGAGGGCGACCACGTAGGGGTTGATCCCTTCCAGGGTCTTCAGCGCGGTCTGCCGCAACAGGCCGTCCAAATCGTCGGGGCGGCCCTGCACCGTTACCCGGTGCATCGGTATGCTCTTGTCCCGGTTGTAAACGCGGATGGTGACGACGATGTCTTCACCAGCCTCGGTAAGTTCGCCGTTGATGAACACCGGGATCATGCCCAGCAGGTTCCGGGTGCCGGTGACCAATAGCTGAATCTGGAAGTATCGTTCGAATGCGCTGATCGATTGTTCGAGTGTGCCGTGGTCAAGGTCGACCGAGGTCAGTTCCGAGGACGCGCCGTGGTTGATCTCGCGCATGTAGTCGCTGATCTGCCGCGTGATAACGATCTCGTCGTAGCCACGCTTGATCATGGCATCCGGCACGCTGATGCGATCGAGGGCGATATCCTCGCCGGTCATCAGCGCCACGAGGAAAACGGCTGTGGCCGCTAGAAACGGTAGCGTGAGAACGCCAAGATCAGGCACGGCAACACCCCCCAATACCCCCTGCCCAATACCCCCTGAAAGTCCGGGGTTGGACCTCGTTGGAAGGTACTACTGGAAATAGGCAGGTTCCAGCGTTATCGTTTTAGGCACCGCCTTCTGCTTGCAGGAGTCCTGGGGGGAAAGCCGTCATATGAAGCTGAGGCGCGTGACGTTTCCGAAATTGCTGGTCTTTTTGATACTGTTGTCTTGGGCCGGTGCCGCTCAGGCGGCAGACCGTGGGAGGGCCGACGCCGGACAGGAAGAGGGCGGCCTGCTTGCTGGTGTCTGGCGTGCGGCTCTGGTGGCGATGCTCCCGAATCTCGACGGGACGGCGACGCAGGCGGCGGTGCCCGAGGAACCGAAGCGCGCAATGCCCGACGAAGTGGACGACGGTGATCCGCTGGAGCCTATAAACCGCTGGACCGAGGCCTTCAACGAGCTGGTGGACGCCCATGTCCTCGATCCCGCCTACCAGTTCTATGTCCATCGGGTACCGCTCGCCGTGCAGCGCGGTGTTTCCAACGTCTTCCGCAATCTGCACGAGCCGATCACGGCGGTCAGCGCGGCTCTGGAAGGGGATATGGAGAACGCAACCGTCGCAAGCCTGCGCTTTGGCATCAACTCCACGGCCGGCGTACTCGGAACGATGGACGTCGCAAGCGGCCTGAACCTGGTATCGCGTAGGACCGATCTTGCCGCGACCTTCTGCCGTTACGGCATTCCCAGCGGGCCGTATCTGGTCCTGCCGATCCTGGGGCCGAGCAGCCCCCGCGAGGTCGTCGGACGCGTCCTCACGAACCTCACCATCTACAATTTCATCGGCGGCGCGTTCTACCCGTACTATTCGGGCAAGCTGTTGTCGGAATACGTCGATGACCGGCCGGCGCTGGACGGGATGCTGGACGGAGCGGTCGACAGTTATGCGCTCAGGCGGTCGATCTTCCGGCAGCGCGAGGCGGCCCTTTGTCGTGAAGAGCCCAACGCCGTTCCCGACAACGGAAGTGATGCGGAGCCGCCGCACGGCGTCGTGGCGGCTTCCGCGGCGGCGCAGGGAAGATAGGGCGGGGGACGGACATGGCGTGGCGCTCCCGTGGGGAAGGCAAAGGCAGGTCCCCTGTCTACCGCTTCGATCTCGTGTCGGTTCTGGCACGGGGGATGTTTTCGGCGTTCCTGGTCTTTTCCGTCTACAATCCCAGCGGAATCTCCCTGTTTCACTGGGTGCGCGACGGTTTTGCCGCATACTGGATGCTGCAAATCCCCGCCGCGATCATGCTGGCGATCTTTTACTTCCTGGCCTTGCGCGCGACCATACTGGTGCTGCGCGTGGTCGGCATTGGCATCGTCGTCGCCATTCTTGGCAGCTTGTTCTGGGCTCTTTCGGATCTTGGCGTCATCGACCTGAACAACCGTGTCGAGCTGGAGCTGTCGGTCATGCTCGTGCTGGTAGGCTTGTTGACGGTGGGCATATCCAGCATGCACGTGCTGACCCGGCTTTCCGGACAGATTAACCTCGACGATCTTACGGAGGGGGGTGGCCGTTGATCCGGCCCGATCCGTTGGCGCGAAGTTTTGTCCACACCGTCAGGATTATCGATGGTATTCTTTCCATTTATTGGGGGAGTCCGGTCGTATGCCGCCAAGGGGACGGGCATGCCGGGCACGGACAAGGGGAGAAACCGACATGCGCAAGCTCGCTCTGGCCATGGTAGTGGCCACACCGTTTCTGGCAGGCCAAGTCCACGCACAGGAGGCCGTGCCGGCGGCGCCGTTGGCGCAGATATATCCGGTGCAGATGCAGCAGGCGCCGGTCGAGCGTCAGATCGACGGCTACCGCCTGCTGGCGATTACCGCGGGCGTGTTGGGTGGTGCCGTGGTCACCAACATGGTGGTCGGCAGCGTGGTCGCGCCGGTCGTCATGGGGGGCGGCATGGCCGGTATGCAGGGAATCGGCGGGGCCTTCATGGTGGCGCGCGGTGCGCTGGTCGTGGCCGGCGGCGTTGCCGGCGGCTATGTGGGTGACTGGTTTTACCGTCGGTGACCCTGCCTCAAGGCTGACGGGCGGTTCCTGCGATCAGCGGCATCATATCCGTGCCGTTGACTTCGAGGCGCCCGTCCCCCGTGACCTGAACGGTATAGCGCCGGAGGCCGGACGGCTGCGCGGGGTCTGCCGGAATCCCGAGCCCCTGGACCAGGGTCAGCAGCTGGACAAGGCGTTGTCCCTGGGGATTCTGGCGCAGTTGCTGGATCAGCGCGGGTAGCCGTTCGATCTCGATACGCAGCGTCCCCTCGAAGCCCAAAACGGCTTCGGCGCGAGGGTTCAGCCTGGCGTCGCCCCGCAGCCGCAGCATATCCGCTTCCCAGTGTTGGAGGTCGAGGCGCGCCTCGACTTCGCCCTGCTGCATGAGCTTCCAAAGGTCGCCGAGCAGGAGCCCGGCCGCATAGCGCGCTCCGGCGGTATCGGCGATCGTGGAGAAGTTCGCGACCAGCTTGGCAAGGGCGTCGTTCGGTAACCCCTGCATTTCCAGGTCGATGTCGAGACCGTGCGGCAGCAGGCCACGGACCAGCCCCTCCAGGGGGGAGAACTGCAGATTGTCCAGCACGAGGCGCAGCACCAGTGCGCTGCGGGCTCCGCGAAGGCCGTCCAGCGCGATGGTCGCTTGGCCCATGTTCAGCGCCAGGGTCTGTTGGCCTGACCCGAACGAGAGGCCGTCAAGGTTTAGCCGAACCGCGGCGGCATCGGACAGTGGGGCGTCGAAGGAAATGATTTTCAGGGGGGCGGCATCCCCGGCGAGCGCGTCGGCATAGGCGTCGAGCTGCAGCCCGTCGAGCGCCGCGTCTAGGCGCAGGCCCGCCAGCCGTAGCTTGGTAGGCCCGGCCTCCAGCGTCAGCTTGGAAAGCTGGCCCGAGCCGGTGCTGTCGAACCGGTCATGGTCGGCTGGCCGGCTTTCGCCGCGCATGCCCAGTTGCGCGATTTTCGCGGCGGCACCGTTGGGCAACGCAAGCGCCAGCCCCTCGAGGAGCGTGTCGAAGGCGAGGAAGGCGCCATGCCGGGGGTCATAGGTACCCTTCCCGGTACGCTTCGTGATTCCGAGCCGGATGCCTGGGCCGGCTTTTCCCAAGGCGTCCGGGGGATGGTGGGCGATTGCCGATGGCAGATCCCAGGACATATCCAGCAATCCGTCGCCGCGCGCTGCCAGCCGCAGGCCCGCGTCGGCGATCCGCAGGCTGCCGCCATCCCCGGTGAGGCGCATGCGGCTGGGCGGCAAGCGAATTTGCCAGCCTTCGTTCATGCGCTCGACGACGATGGCGCCGGAAAGGTCGAGCGCCTTGATCCGCGTGCTCAGCCCGATCTGCCGGTTCAGCCACTCCTGTGCCTCTGCGCGCAGTTCCTCGGCCGATTCGAAGCTGGAAGCGGCCGTGGCGGCGAGGCCGGCCAGGGGAAGAATGGCCAAAAGCGCTATGCCAGCGCACAGCCTGAGGCCGGGACGTGCCGGTAAGGACGGCAAAGGGCGCCTCCGATTTGCACGAAACGGGAACGACAAGGCGCTACCTTACGCCTCCCGCCATGGCGGTATCAAGGCACCGAACACGGGCCGGCTCGCAATGACGGCCCCATCGCCGGACGCCACGAGATGCTGGCAAGAGGTGGCGGCTGCGGGTATATTCGCGATCTTGATGCTGCTTTGCGGCTCCGCAGCCGCAATCAGCCGGGGGGGATTTAGATGCGGAACCTGATACTTACCTTGTTCCTGGTCGGGGTTGTGACCTTCGTGCTGACCGATCCTCGCTGGTCGGGCCAGTTGGTGACGCCGATCTCCGTGTCCTGGCAAACATTCGAGAGCACACCGGGCAATTACGACGGTGCGCGTGCGGTCTATCAAGGCCCTGAAGAGCGGTGCGCTTTCGCCCGTCGCTGGCTGGCGGAGCGCGAGGCGCGCGACGAGATCGTTGAAAAGGCGGAGCTTGCGGCCGTCGAGCGGGTGATGGAAAGCTGTCGGACGCGGACCGGCGCCGGACCTCGCGACCGTTCGTTTTCCGGTTCCGGCCGAGTGACGGGTTCGAATTTCGACCTGTAATGCGAAGCCGGTCCTTCCGGTATCCCCGACAGGGTGCGTTCTGGATGCAAATCTTCCCGGATGTTCTCCCGGACCGGCGGCGTCCCGTGCGTCATGGACGTCGGCGTGCGGCCTGGATCAGGAGCAGGGCGATCAGGAAGACGACGAAGTTCAGCAGCGCCACAAGCCAGTAGAGCAGGCTGACGAGATAGATCGTTCCGTAAGCGGCCCAAACCAGGATCAGCAGATTGCGGGCGCTATTGGCGATGCCGGCGGGGCCACGGTCGATCAGCAGCGGCAGGGTCGTGACCGCGACCACCGCTGGAAAGATCGCATAGCCCGTTAGGCCCCCGTTTCCTGCCGGCAGCAAGGCCCCGTAGAGCGGGTAGTCGAGCGGATTCACCCGGTCCGTCAGAAACTGGCCCAGCGAAACATTCCAGTAGCTGTCCGCAGCGAACAGATTGGCGAGGTTCAGGCTACCCGGCGGCGCGTAGCGCGCGAGAAGCACTATGCCCATGATGGCGCCGAGAACCAGCGCCATCGTTTCGATGGCCGGCGTGAACGGTAGCCGTGCGCGCTGGACGGCGTTGATGAGACGGCAGCCGGCGGCCAGCGGCACCAGGGGAATCAGCAAGACCAGCGCGGCATGGAACGCCGCCGCCAGCAACAGCCAGAGCAGCACCTCGAAGCTCAAGGCCGCATCTCCCGGTATGCGTCCGGCCCCGACCTCGGGTCGCCGTGCCCGCTCACTGCGTTCATAGCATGCAGTCCCGCGAGGGATTCGCCAGTTCTTTCCGCGTCAGCGTGTAGCAGTCGACGGACTGACGGGTCTCTGGAACTGCCGCCCGTCGCTCGAACAACGTGAAATCGGTGGACACGAGCTTCAGCACCCCCCATACGCCGAAGGCCAGAACGGCCACCGCCGCCATGTTGCGCAAGAGGATACGACTGCGGTACAGCAGAAAAAGTACCGCCAGGGTGAGCGGCAGAATGACGAAAAGTACGACGAAGGCGCTTGGGACCATGCCACCTGTTCCCGAACGTGGCCGGGCGCGTGCGACGCTTGGGCGACGATTGCAATACCGGTGACCGCGAAGTACGATCCTGAGACATAGTATAGCGGCGGGCCCGCTCGGCGCAAGGAAGAGGGGAGGGGGATGGAACCGCTGATCCTGGTGACGATTCTAGGTGGCATCCTCGCGACCAAGATCGTGGTCGAGGTCGCCGCCCAGCCGCTGGGCGACAATCTGGGCATGCTCTACAGCAACTGGTTCTGGACGCTCGATCCCAAGCAGCCGGCGAACCAGGAATTGCTGACGGTCGTGAACGCCATGTTGCCCCAGGTCGAAGTGCTGCAGGAACTATGTAGCGTGCCGCTGCCTTATTGATCCTATTGACGCGGACAGCATCGCGCCCCGCGGGTGCGGAACAAGGAGGCCGTTCATGCATCGATATGCCCTGGCCGCCGTCTTGATCGCATTGCTGGTTTTGCCGCAGGCGCTGATGGCACAAGAGAGTCCTTCCGTTCCGCCCGTGCGGCCCGCGCCCTCGGCGCCCGTGACCGAGGCCCCCGCGACCATGCCCGGAATGACGCACGACCGCATGCCATCATCCCCCCATGTCGCACCGGGCACGGCGCGCGACGATATGCGGACCATGACGATCGCGATGGGCGCGATGGCCGGCTATATGGTGGTCGCCATGCCGGTGACGGTCGCCGCGGTTCTGGCCGGCGCCGCCGGCGGATACGCGGCGCGCTGGTGGTACGACCGCCGCGACCGTTTGGCCGCGCAAGGGCATTGACCCGAACGAAAGGCGACCGCCGGAGGCGCTGAGCCGTCCGGCGGTCGGTTGTGGGGTGCCCGTGTGCAGAGCGGCCTAAAGGCCGTTCGGACTCGCCGCGCGGCCGTCTGTCCCGTCTGACTAGGGCCTACTTGCCGTAGAGCCAGTTGCCGATGAAGCCGCCGGCGACCGCGCCGACCGTCACGACGGCAGCACGCGCGGTGGTGGCCACGACCATGTTGGCGCCGGCCATCGCGCCACCGCCGGCCATGCCTGCCGTCAGCCACGGGGTGATCAGTCCGCCGGTCGCCGCATTGGCGACCACGACGCCGCCGACGGCGCCCGCGGCGATCGCCAGCACGCGGTAGCCGTCGATCCGGGTTTCTTCCACCGGCACGGGTACGGGCTGCTGGGCTTGGGCGACAGCAGGAACCGCAAGCAGGAACAGGGCTAGGAATAGGCTGCGCATCTTAATCCCCCTTCGTTCGGGAAGCTCTCGGGCCCGCCGACGCACGTACCACCCGGCGGGGTCATGCCTCCTGGTTGTCGTTCCACCAAATTAAGGATAACGCCGTTCGTACCTGGGCCACACTTCCTTGGCGAAGTCCAATGTTCGACAACAATTACCCCATCGACCTTTGGCACGAAAGGTTTAATTACAGTTCAATCCGGCGACCGAAAATGTTATTTAGGCAGACAGGCCGGATTCGAGGTGGGGGAGGATCGGGGGGCCCGAAGCTGGCAATCTTTCTTTCCCGAACTCTTACGAATTCACATGCGATCCCAGATCGACGGGGGCAGAGTTTGAGCATGTCCGATAGAAACGAAGCTGGTCAGCGGTTCCGGGGTTTCGTGCATATGGCCGCTGCGGAACGAGGTTTCATTTCCCGCGCCGAGGAAAAGCGGCTGCTGGAAGCGGGCATGGAACGTTTCGGCTTGGACGCGAACGAATCGCGCGGGGTACTCCTCAGCGTCGTCGACGAGCACGATTTCGTGCTGGAGCGCGAGCTCGATCGGCGCATCGCCACGCTGCTGGAGCGCGATGCCGGTAAAAGTCGGCGCATCGACCGTAAGCGATTCAACGAGGCCGCCAAGTTCTATGCGAAAATGAGCCGTGGCGGCGTGTCCGAAGGACAGGCGCGCAGGAACGTGAAACGGGTGATGGAGGATCAGAACATCCGCCCGGCACGGAGCGGTCTGCTCGCTTCGCGCCGATGGTACCGTCGCGTCGACCGGCAGGAGCGCCAGACGGCGGACGCCATATAGTTCACAGTGGCCGACGGGGGTCGTCTTGGGGGCGATGCGGTAGTCGGCGGCGTGGCGACCTGTGGCAGCCACAGTGAGGCAGAGGCCGATTGGGGAAAGGCTCCGAAAGATGGGCACACGGAATGCGGTGCTACTGGCGACCGGCCTGATCTTTCTGTCCGGCGGCCCATCCGGGCCGACCACCGCCATGGCCGAGCCGATGGCGTCCGTGTCCCCCGACATGGGCTTCGGGGCACCTTATCCACATCTGTCCTTGCCTAGGGCACCGCGTCGTTCGCCGGTGGACAGCGCATTGGACGCCATTGCCGCCGAGGTCGATTATTCCGGCAGGCGCCTGATGCGCATCACGTCGAGCGCCCGGGAAGGCGTGATGAATCTGCTACGTGGCGAGGTTTCCCCGCAGCGGCCGCAGGCAATCCTTCCCGCGGCACCGCCCGTTTCGGCACCCTCTCCGCGCCGGGGCGACATGCAGCGGCCGTCGCGCGGGCCAAGCGATGCGACGCTCGACGAGATGAGCGAGAAACTCTACGCCTTGCGGACGCCGCCCATCTCGGCCTGGCCGGAACGGCCTCCGAGGGGTGGCGAGGCACGGCCGGCTGCGCCGGCCGTGCCCGAGGGCGCGACAGACGGCGACGGCACTGCCACGGGCGCCCGCCGGCTGTTGCGGCGCCTGGAAGATCGGGGCGACATGGTCGTCCGCCAGCCCCAGGAGGATGGAGCGCAGGGCTGGTATACGGCCGCACTGCCGCCGGCGCTGCTCGATTCCCGTTTCAATGCCTGGACCGACGGGAAGGCTGCGCCGCAGGCGGGGGAGGACGTTTACGGCTTTTCTTCCGAATGCCTGGACGGAAGACGGCTTCCCGGCGGCCCGGTCCATCAGGCCTCGATGCGTCGCCCGGGCGATGTGGCGGCCGGCGGCAGCCTGCGCGCCGCTTCCGTGAACCGCCCGCGCGTGGAGAATCCGGAACACCGGTCCAGGCAGCCGGGTTCCGGCGTGGCGCATCTTGCGGCGATATTGCCGGATTCCCCCCGGCGCCTGGCCGACGGCAGCGTCTTCTTGCCGAAACTGACACAACGCCTGCTGAGCGTGCGCACGGTGCAGGTCTGCGTCGCCGAAACGCCGCGCATCAACCAGCTGATCGGAAAGGTCATCGGCAATCCCAATGCCAGCGGCCTGGTGCAGGCCGGGCAGGTGGGGCGTATCCGTCCGGGGCCGGGCGGCCTGCCGGAAATCGGCATGCGGGTGCGCAAGGGCCAGCCGCTCGGGGTGCTGATGCCGAGCCTGACCACCGTCGAGCGCGGCCAGCTGGAAAGCCAGCTCGCGGAGCTGCGCAGCGAGATCATCTACAAGGAACTGTCCTTGGCGCGGATGCGCGATTTTCCGATCGTGCCCTTCCGCACCGGACGCATGCTGGCGTTGCGGCTCGAACTCGACGGCTTGCGCAAGCGCCGTGACCTGCTGATCTCCGGGATCGACAATCACGAGATGCTAATGAGCCCGATGGACGGCGTGATTTCCCGCGCGGATATCGTTTCAGGCCAACTGGTGCATGCGGGCGATACGTTGTGGCAGGTGGTAGATCCGCGACGGATGCGGATCGAGGCCATCGCCTTCGACGAATCCGTAGCGCGCGCCATTCATAGCGCCTGGGCGCTGACGTCGGAGAACGAGGTGATGCAGCTTTCCTTCGTCGGGCGCAGCATGAGCCTGATGAACCAGGGCATCCCGTTGCATTTCGACATTCGCAACCATGGCGAGGGCCTGAGTGTCGGCACGCCGGTTTCGGTCTATGTCAGTGCCGGGCGCGGAGAGCAGGCGGCAATCCTGCCCAAGAGCGCCCTGGTGCGTGACGATGCAGGCCGTACCATAGTCTGGGAGCATGTCGAGGGCGAACGCTTCATACCCAGGCATGTGCTTGCCGAGCCGCTCAACGGGTGGCAAATCGTGGTGCGCGACGGGGTTGCGGACAACGCCAGGATCGTGCACATCGGCGCGGATCACCTCAGTCAGGTGAGGTGATCCGGGGGCCGGGCCGACCCGCTGCGCCGCCGCTTGGGCGGGTGCCGCATGCCGACCCGAAACACCGCGGAACGGCCTACTTTTTCAGGTGGAAGCGCGCGCGCTGGGGCTCGCTGCCTTTCAGGGTGACCGTCAGGACGGCGCGCAGGTCAGACGCGTTCGTGAAATCGCCGTCCGCCTCCAGGCGATTGTCGCCGGTGTGGCGGAAGGTGATGGCCTTCTGGTTCCCGCCCATCAGCACGACGCCCGTCACCTGTGCACCCTGGCCGGACATTGCATGATTTTTCTCGTCGGTCAGGTAGGCGACGAGTTTGCCGCCCTCCAGAACGAGCTCGAGGTGCTTCTCCCCGATGTGCTGGATATCGCCGCCATGGTGCGCATCATGGGTGCCTTCCTGATATTGTGCAGGCTGACCATGATCGTGCGCGTATGCTGGCATATGGGCCGCCGCGCCCATGGCGATCGTCACCAGCACGGCAAATGAAAATCTGAGCATCGTGCAATCTCCTTGTCGGGGTTTAAGGGACGTACGTGCCGTTCCGGCCGATGTGGCTAGAACGCTTCCTGTGGCTTGAGGGTGTCGTGATGCGTGCGCAGCCGTTGGATGGCGCGCGCCCCGAAACGCTGAAACAGAACCGGGACCAGCAACGCGTCCAGAAGCGTGGCGCTGAACAGCCCCCCGAAGATCACCACGGCCACCGGATGTAGAATCTCCTTGCCCGGATCCTCGGCGCCGAGCAGGAGCGGGGTCAGGGCAAGGCCTGCGGACAGCGCCGTCATCAGGACCGGCGCGAGGCGCTCCTGACTGCCGCGGATGATCAGCTCGCGGCCGAAGCTCGCGCCCTCGTAGAGACTCAGGTTGATGTAATGGCTGATCTTGAGGATACCGTTGCGTGCGCTGATGCCGGCAAGAGTGATGAAGCCGATCATGCTGGCGACCGAAAGCGAGAGGCCCGCGATCCACAGCGCGGCGACGGCGCCGATCAGTGCCAGCGGAATATTGCATATGATGATGAGCGACAGCGGCACCGACCGGTAACGGCTATAGAGCACCAGGAATATCAGCCCCAGGGAGACCAGAGACAGCAGACCGATCGTCCGTTGCGCCTTTTCCTGAGCCAGGAACTGGCCTTCCAGGGCGACAACGTATTCCGGCGGCAGCGAGGTTTCCGAGATCATGGCACGAAGTTGGCGGACGATCGTCGCCATGTCGGTGCCGTCGCTGTTCGCCTGGACGACGATGCGGCGCAGGCCGTTCTCGCGTAGTATCTGGTTGGGGCCGTTGGTCTCGATGATCTCGGCGAACGCGCTGAGCGGCTGACTGCCGGAAGGGCCCTCGACGACCAGCTGAGACAGGCCGTGGCTCGTACGATCCTGGTCGTCCAGGCGCAACACCACGTTGAACCGCCGGTTGCCTTCGGCGATCTCGGAAACCACCTGGCCATGCGTCAGGCGCTCGAGAGCGTTGGTGATGGCTGCGGGGCCGAAGCCCTCGACCGCGGCCTTTTCGTAGTCGATGCGAACCTGCAGCTGCGGGATGCGGGTCTGGCGTTCTGTCCAGAGGTCGGTGATGCCCGGAACCGTGGCCATCTTTTCTTCGAACGTACGGGCCAGGCGCCGCAAAGTGTCGAGGTCCTCGCCGAAAATCTTCAGGGCGATCTGGGCATTGATGCCGGATGTCATGTGGTCGAGGCGGTGGGCGATGGGCTGGCCCACGTTGATGCCGACCGGCAGCACGGCCAAGCGACGGCGGATGTCTTCGAATATCTCGTCTCGACCGCGCGAGGAACGTGCCAGATCGGCTTCGATCTCGTTGACGTGAACGCCGTTGGCGTGCTCGTCCAACTCGGCGCGGCCCGTGCGGCGGCCGACAGTGGTCACTTCCGGAACCTGCAGGATCAGCTGTTCCGCCACGCGCCCCAGGTTGGCGCTGTCATCGAGCGAGACGCCGGGGTCGGCGACCAGGGTGACTACGATCGTGCCTTCGTTGAAAGGAGGCAAAAACTCCCGGGGAAGCTGCGGTACCGTTGCCGCTGCCACGATCACCGCGGCGGCGACGCCAATGACAAGCGGTCTCGGATTGTCCAGCGCCCAGTTGACGGCCCGTTCGTTCACACGCTTCAGGGCGCGCAGCACCATGGCGTCGCCTTCCCGAAGGCGCTTGAGTGACGGCAGGAGATAGTAGCAGAGGACCGGCGTGACGGTGATCGCGGTCAACAGGCTGGCGAGGATGGCGGTGATGTAGGCCATGCCCAGAGGGGCGAACATCCGGCCTTCCAGGCCCGAGAGCGCGAACAGCGGCACGAACACCAGAACGATGATGGCAGTGGCGTAGAGAATGCCAGACCGCACTTCCTGTGAGGCGCGGACGATCACTTCAGTGACGGGTAGCGGGTCGTCGAGCGCGCGGTTCTGGCGCAGCCGTCGGAAGATGTTCTCCATGTCCACGACGGCGTCGTCGACCACTTCGCCGATGGCGATGGCCAGTCCGCCCAGGGTCATGGTGTTGATGGTGACCCCGAAGGCATCGAAAATGATTACCGTCGTCAGGATCGAAATGGGAATCGCCGTCAGAGAAATGAAAGTGGTCCGCGCGTTGAGCAGGAACAGAAACAGGATGATGGCGACCATGATCGCCGCCTCGATCAGGACCTGCTTCACGTTCCCAATCGAGGCTTCTATGAAATCGCCCTGACGGAACAAGACCTTGTCGATGCTGGTGCCTGCGGGAAGGGTCGCCTGCAGGTTCGCCAGGATGCCTTCGATCTCGCGGGTCAGCGTCACCGTGTCGGCGCCGGGCTGCTTCTGCACGGCGACGATGACGGCCTTGTCCCCCATGTAGCCGGCGTCGCCGCGGGGAAAACGGGGCGCGAACTCGACGCGGGCGACGTGTTCGAGCAGGATCGGGTGTTCGCCGCGATAGCCGACCAGGAGTCTCCGGATATCTTCGAGGCGCGTTGTTCTGCCGAGATGCCGGATCACGTATTCGCGCTCGCCCTGATCGATGAAGCCGCCACCGGTGTTGACGCCGAACTTGTGGATGGCGTTCTCGATCTCGGACAACGTGATATTGTTGTAGTGCATGCGCAGCGGATCGGGGGCGACCCGGTATTCGCGCACTTCGCCGCCGATGGGGATGACCTGGCTGACGCCGGATATCGCGAGGAGGCGCGGACGCATCACCCAGTCGGAGATCTCGCGCAACTCCATCGGGGATGCCTGGTCGCTGGTGACGGCGATCAGCATGATCTCGCCCATCAACGAGGTGATCGGCCCCATGTGCGGATTGGCGCCCGCCGGCAATTGCTCACGGACCAGCATCAGCCGCTCCGCGACCTGCTGGCGATTGATGTAGATATCGGTGTTCCAATCGAACTCTACGAAGACGATGGAGAGCCCGCTGCTGGAGATCGAGCGCACTCGCACGACGCCCGGCATGCCGCCCATCGTCGTCTCGAGAGGGTAGGAGACGAGTTGGTCCACCTCTTCGGGCGCGAAGCCGGGTACCTCGGTCATCAGTGTGACCGTGGGACGGTTGAGGTCCGGAAAGACGTCGATCGGCATGCGTGGGAGAATCAGGCTGCCGTAGACGACCAGTAGGGTCGCCGCCGCCAGGATGAACAGGCGATTGCGGAGGCTCTGGCGGACGATCAGCGAGAACATGCGCTCGGACGGTTCAGTCGTCGGTGCCGGTACGCAGCGCGCGCGGTGCCCAGTCCTTCTTTCCCGCTTCGGTGACGGGTTTGCCTATCGTGGTCACGGCGTTGTCGTCCGCCGCCGCATCGTCCCCCGAAGTGGCGGGGGAGGCGGGACGCCGACGTCTTTGCGCCATCAGCAGCAGAAGATAGGTGGCCGCGCCACCGGCCACGAAGGCGATCAGAAACTGGCTGGTGGCGACGTTGACGACCCATGAGCCCGGTGACAGCGAGGAGGCGTCGGCGGCGGGAATGTCCAACGTGGCAAGCAAGAGGTCGCTGCGGTCGCCTGCGGAGACAAGAACGGTGATGTCCGCTTTCCCGGTTTGCGGAGCCCAATCGGCGGCATAGACGCCGGGCGCGATCTCTTGCACCGGGCCCAGCTCGCCCTGGGTCGTCACTTCCAGATTCGCCCCGTTCACGGGGGTGTTGCCGATGTAGTCGTCGAGAAAGATCAGGAGTTGGCCGTTGCTCTTGATGGCGACGATCTCGAAGAGGTCGGTGTGCGTGGTGGTCCGGGGCAGCGTTTCCACTTGGATCGAAGGGGCGGGCGGCCCATGGTCGTGCCCGGGGTGGGCGAGAGCCATCGTCCCCGGCGCCAGGAGAAAACCTCCACCCGTCAGCGCGGCGACGACCAGCGCGAAAATGCGTTTGAATTGTATGGCCAAAGCCCCCCACCCCAAGAAATCATGCCATTCTAATAGATAAAATGGACGTACTCAAAGTAGCCCATTTGAGAAGGGCTCACAACGGATTTGCAGCCGGCTGGCGGTTCGGTTGCCCCTTCGCCGCGGGCTTCGGTGTCGGACGTTTTCATGCGCAATTCGGGTGCCGTAGACGGCGCCGGGGTTTACGGTTGCCGGACCAGGGACTCAGGGCTTTTCGCGGGGCGTCCCAATCTCGGCGGAGGGGTGGAAGACGCAGACGACCGCGCTTTCCTCAAGCCGGATGGCGTGGCGCTGCCAGGTGGCGGCGCCGAAGTCGATCTTCCACTCGCAGAACCCGCGGTTGGTGCCGGTTTCCGGCTCCAAGCGGAGCCGGGCACCATGCCAGAGGGTGACAACGTCGAACAACAAATTGACCCCCGAGATGCGCAGATTGCGGCAGTCGCCGGAAGCCAGCGTTTCCTGTTCCCAGGTGAAGCCGAAGATCCGCATGGCCAAGCCGACCGGCGCGGGCGATTCGTTGCAGGCCTGGACGAGCGCTTCGGCCGAAGCCCGGGAGGGCGCTGCCAGTGCCAGCAAGAATGCCAAGGCGGGAAGCAGAAGGCCGTATCGGAAGGGAGACATCGGGGGCCGCATAGAAGATTTAACCATGGCAGGAGCTAGGCAAAGAATATAGCCTAGCAGAGCCGACAGGGTAAGGACGGAACGAAGTTCACGTTCCTGGATCGTCGGTTCGAGGGCCGAGGCACCCCAGGGGTCGGCTTCTCCCCGGCAAGGCCGGATATGGAGAATCGAGGGGGCGATATGGGGAACGATTTCGGGTTTATCGGCTGGATGGTGCGGTGGCTGGGCGCGATGTTCTTCGTACTCGCCACCTACAATCCCTCCGGCTATTCCTATTGGCACTGGGTCGGCGAAACCGGCCTGCAGGGCGTATCGGTCAAGTTTCTGGCGGGGCTGACGCTCCTGCTTCTCTACATCATCTTTCTGCGCGCCACGATTCGTTCGATCGGGCCGATAGGCATCGGCCTCGTGACGGCTCTGTTGGGCGCGTTCGCCTGGTTCCTGAGCGATCTGAAGCTGATCGATCTCGGGAATTCGGCGGTGATGGATATGGTGCTGCTGACGATGCTGGCGACGTTGATGTCGATCGGGCTGTCCTGGTCGCATATACGTAACCGTCTGAGCGGACAGGTCGATTCCGACGACGTGACCACGCCGCCGGTGGTCTGACGCGCGGGCTTTCCGCCGCAAGGCGACAAGCCTGCTGTTTGTCCCTTCGGAAAGTTGTAACTTGAACCGAAGGGACGTATCGCTGGTGCCGTCGATTTTCCCGAACGCCGGCCCCGGGTCCTGAGTGGGGGAGGGAATGGCAGGACGAGTGCTGGTCGCCGCCTCTATCAAAGGGGGCGTAGGCAAGTCGACGTTGGTCAGTTGCCTGGCTGTGCATTGGCTTCAGGCGGGGGCTCGCGTGGGGCTGCTGGACACCGATCCCAACAAGACGCTGACGCGCTGGCACGGCAAGGGAGGCCTGCTCGCCCAGGCGACGTTGCGCACAGAGCTGGACGAGCACGCCGTTTTGGAGCGCATTGCCGAATTGAAGGCAGATCACGATTTCACCCTGGTCGATTGCGCCGGTTTCGGCAACCAAGCGATGGTCTTCGCCATCGGAGGGGCTGGGCTGGTCCTGATTCCGACCATGGCGGACGAGGCATCGGTCTATGAAGCGATGCGGACCCGCCGCGTGGTGGACAGCGCCTCCACCATGTCCCGGCGCAAGATTTTGGCGCGCACGGTCCTGGTGCGTATCAAGCGCAGTGGCGTTGCCCAGCATGCGCGCGCGCAGCTCGAGAGCCTCGGCGCGGCGCCGCTCGAGGCGGAGTTGGCGGACCGGGCGGTCATACAGGAAGCAAGCTTTTTCGGTTCGGCGCCGACGCAGATCGCGCCGTCCAGCATGGCCGCGAAGGAAGTTCGCACGCTGGCGGAGGAGATCGCCGGGTTGAAGTGGTGAGCAGGTTGCTATACCGCTTGGTCCCGCAGCGTGCCGGGCAGTGCATTGTGGCCCTGTCGCGGACCTGGCCGGGCCTATCGAAGCCGGGTCTTCGAACACCGCCCTGCAGGGGCAGGCCGGTGGCGAAGCCCGGAGTACAAGGGGGAAGAATGTCATGGTGAAGAGGACGAAGAAGAAGTCCATTCCCGAGGTGAAGATCGAGTCCATGGAAGTGGACACGGATTCTTTCCCCAAGCTGGGAACGGAAGCGTCGGAGACGCAAGGTGCGCAGGCTTCGGACGTGCCCGATGCGGGATCGGCTCCGGCCACGCCCGCACCACGGGCGAGCGCGGCGTCGCTGTCGGGCATTGCCGGCGTTATCGGGCGGAACAGGGAGCTGATGGCTGCGGGCGTGGCGGGGCTGATCGCGATCGTCGCCCTGGGGGTCGCCTGGTCCGAACGGCGCGATGTTGCGGCCATGCGCACGGTGATTGCGGAACAGCAGGAAGACCGGCGCGCGCTGGCCGGAGGCGTGGCGCTCCTGCAACTGGTCGCGCGGGTGCGCGCCGGCGGCTCGTTCCGGGAGGAATTCACCCTTGCCGCCGACCTGCTCGCGGACGATCCGGTTTCCCTCGGGCATCTCACGGCGCTGGCTCCGATAGCGACCCAGGGCATGCCGCCGCTAGACCTGCTGCAGGCGAGTTTCAGGCAGGCGGTCGTGCCGTCGGCGCGGCGGACCGGCGTTGCCGCCCTTTTCTCGTCGGTCGCCGGCATGTTCGAGCGTGCGCTGCCGGGCGGTGTCGGCACCGCCGTCGCGCGCCCCGACATGGACGAGGCCATGGCCGGGTTGGAGGGGCTGCACAAGGCGGAACGCGCCGTTCAGGCCGGGGACCTGGAAGTCGCGGTCGTCGCCATCCGTCCCTATGTCGATACGACGCCCCAGGTCGGTCAGTGGCTTGCCGTGGCGGAGCAACGCCTGAATGCCCAGCGCGCGGTGGCGGCCTTGGACGCGCTGGCGCTGGAGAAGCTTGGCCGTTTCCGCTGAGGGCGCGGTGAGGCGATGAGAAGAGGCCCCGGCCGTGGCGCGCCTGACGCTCTATCGCGACATCAGCATCGTGGCGCTTTTCGGCCGCCGTCTGTTGTTGTCCGGATTCTTGGTCTTCGCGGCTTATAACGACACCGGCCGGTCCTATTATCACTGGGTCGTCGAGCGTCCCGGCGCGATCTCCCCGTTGCAGGTGCTGGTCGGCATTGCCCTGTTGATCGGGCTGGCCGCGACCGTCCGCATGGCGGTTGCCGCGTTGCGCGTGCGCGGGGTTGTGGCAATCGTCGGATTGTTTTTCGGTGCGGTGCTGCTGCGGGTGGGGCTGGGCTGGGACAGATTCGAGGACCTCGAGCTGACTGTTCTCTCCATACAGGTGGTGATCTGTGCCGTACTCGCGTTCGGGATGACGTGGTCGCATGCCCAGCTCCGCTTCTCGGGGGAGCGCGACGTATTGCATTTCCCGCCTTGACGGGCCCATAGCGAGGGACGCGCGGCGGCGAAACCGTTACGAATCCTTGTCCGGAACGTTCCGGATAAACGCTGGAAACGGGCCGGTTCCGGTTTTATGATGACGGGCGTGCCGTTCCGTGCGCGGGGGGCAAGGAAAAAGGCTGCAAGATGATGCGAAGATTTCTGCTGGCATTGGCGCTGCCTCTTGTGTCGGCGTCATTCGCGGGCCATGCGGGGGCTCAGTCCAAGCTTTATGCCGGGCCGCAGGGCGACGGGTTGTACGAGAAGAACGGGCCGCGGCTGATGGCCGCGCTCCTGCCCGAATACCGCCTCGGTCTCTACAGCAGCAGCGGCGGGCGCCAGACCTTGGAAAAGGTGCTGCAGGATTCCGAGGCGATCGGCTTTTTGCAAAAGGACGTTCTGCGGGATCACCTGGCCCGGAAGCCGGAAGATGCGGGCAAGGTGCAGATGTTCGGCAACCTGGGGCTTCGCTGCCTTTATGGCGTCGTGCGCAAGGGCGGCTGGGTGACCAGCTTCGAGGATTTGTTGCGCCAGCGCGAAGAGCAGCCGATCCGGGTCGACATCGGCGAGCCCGAAGGCGATACCGCCGCCAGCTTCGCCGCCATGCGCGCCATCGAGCCGAATCTGGCTCGCGTCGTGCCCGAGCATCGTGGCGGCCTACGCGCGCTGTATATGGTGGAGGCGGGGCTCACCGACGTGGCGTTGTTCGTGGAGGAGCCGCGCCTCGACAGCCCGGCCGTCGCCAAGGTCATGGAGACGGATGCGCTGAAGCTGATACCGGTGGTTTCGCGCGCGCTCCTGGCGCCCGACGAACAGGGCGAAGGCAGCTACGTCTTCACGCGCGTGGTGGTCGAGCGCAATACCTGGGTGCGGCGCGAAACCAGCTATGAAACGCTGTGCACGCCCGTCGGCATCGTCGTCAATACGGCCGGCGACCCGCCGTTCCTGGATGCCGTCGCCTATGCCAGCATCAGCGGCAAGATAGCGCCGTCCGACCCGAGCCTGACGGATCGGCTGCTGTACAAGGTCGAGAGCGCCCGCAGGTCCGTGATGCAGCTGTTGGCCCGGTTCTGACGGCGACGATCCCGCATGGACATGACGGCCGTGGGCACTGAGGATCATCCAGGAAAGGGGCCGATGCTCCTGAATGCGACAAGACGTAGAAGGCATGCGAGGCGCGCCGCCGCGGCTGCCGCCGTGCTGGCCGGCATCATGCTGCTCCAGGCCCCGGGGACCGCGCAGGCCGGCGGTTTCGACCGGCTGCTGCTGATCGTGGAGGAGCGGACGATCCCCTTGAACGAGGCCGCCCAGGCGGCGCGACGGGTCGGGGAAGCCTGTATCTTCGGCGCTACGGCCGGTGCCGTGGGAGCGCTGATGGCGGGTGCGCCCATCGCCGCCAATGGCATCGCGGCTCCCAGCGTGGTCAGCATCGCGATCGGGGCGGCGGCCGTTGGCTGTCTGGTCGGCTTCGCCGGTTCGAGCGCGGCCAGCGGCTTCGGGTTTTTCTGGGATCGCAGCGTGCAGCCGAAGCTGGAGCGGGTTCCGAGCGGCGGCGGCTTCGCCGTGTCCGTAGGCGGCGAGCAGGCCTCGCGCGCCGGTTTGCTCCCATGATGTCTACGAGGACGCGATGCAGTTACTTTTTTTGACGACCGCCTATGCCGGCTATTTCCTCGTCGAATTGTTCTACGAGACGATCGCCGAGACGTCGGCGGATTACTACTACGGCGATTACGGCGTGCTGTTCTGGGGCGTGCCGTCCCAATCCGCGGCCGAGCTGAGCCAGCGGGCCATGACCGGACCGGAAGTCGAGTACCTGCGCCAGATTTGCAGCATGCCTTTTCTGTAACGGCAGGTCGTCCACCGCGCCCGTCTCTCCACCGGAGGCACGGCCCCCATAACGGGAATCCGTTCCCCATTCTTCATGCGGGACTTTCTCCCTGAACCCCGACCGACCGCCGGTTTTGACCCATGCCGGGGGCCCATTGAGGGGCCGTGACCGAATCCAACGGAACTTGTCAGTGCGGGAGCGTTTCGTTTTCCTGAATTCCGGCCCCGGAGGAGGCCCTGCGCTTTTCTCCGGCCCGGTTGCGGTCATCGCGGCCCATGCGCCGGCGGAGGTTCCCGGCGCTCTCGAGGCCCTGCGGCGGGCGCAGGAGAACGGCCAGTGGCTGGCCGGATTCTGCGCCTACGAGCTCGGCTACCTGCTGGATGCGCGCCTCGCCCCCTTGCTGCCGGCCGATCGCGTCGGGCCGCTGTTGTGCTTCGGCGTGTTCCGGGAGGGGCCGGGGGACGGGGCCGAGCGGCTGCGGACCGAGGCGCGCGCCGGGGAAGCCCGCGCCGGGCTTTCCGCCCCGGCGCCGTCCTGGGCCGAGGCGGATTACCTGGCGGCTTTCGCGCGCGTGAAGGCCTACATCGTCGCGGGCGACATCTACCAGGCCAACCTCACCTTTCCGGTGCGGGCCCGCTACCGGGGCGACCCCTTGGGTCTCTACGCCGCCCTGCAGCGCGTCCAGCCCGTGGCCTACGGGGCGGTGGCGGCGCTCGGGGACGGGCCCGTGCTGCTTTCTTGCGCACCGGAGCTGTTCTTTCGGGTGGACGGCGGCGGCGGGATCGAGGCTCGCCCCATGAAGGGCACCATGCCGCGGGGAAGCACGCCGGAGGAGGACCGCCGCCTCGCCGCGTTCCTGCGCGAGGATCCGAAGAACCGTTCCGAGAACCTGATGATCGTGGACCTGCTCCGCAACGACCTCGCCCGGATCTCGGAGATCGGCAGCGTGGAGGTGCCGGAGCTCTTCACGGTCGAGAGCTACGCCACGGTCCACCAGATGACGTCCCGGATTCGGGCGAAGCTGCTGGCGGGCATCCGGCTTCCCGACCTGCTCGCGGCGCTGTTTCCCTGCGGCTCGATCACCGGCGCGCCCAAGGTCCGGGCGATGGAGATCATCCGCGAGCTCGAGCCCCGGGCGCGCGACGCCTATTGCGGCACGATCGGCTGGGCCGCGCCGGACGGCACGGCCTGCTTCAACGTCGCCATCCGCACCCTGTCGCTGTTCGACGACGGCGCGGCGGTGTTCAATGTGGGCGGCGCGATCACGCACGAGAGCGACGGTCCCGCCGAATACGAGGAAGCCCAATGGAAGGCCCGCTTCGCGACATTGCCCCGCCCGGCCTGCGGGTGATCGAGACCCTGCGGTACGATCCCGTCGCCGGGTTGTGCCGCCTGCCGCTGCACCTGGACCGGGCGGAGAGCACCTGCGCGCGCCTGCGCATTCCGTTCGAGCGGCGCGCGTGCCGGGCGGCGCTGGAGGAGATCGCCGCGCCGGCACCCCTGCGCTGCCGCCTCGCCATCGACATGGAGGGACGGCTGGAAACCGGCACGGCGCCCCTGGAGCCGTCGCCGCCGCGCTGGCGTGTCTCCGTAAGCAGGGACCGGGTGGCGTCCGGCAACCCGTGGCTCGGCGTGAAGACCACCGAGCGGGGGCTCTACGACGCGGCGCGCGCCCGCCTGCCGGCCGGTGTGCAGGAGACGCTGTTCCTCAACGAGCGCGGGGAGGTCTGCGAGGGGACGATCACCACGGTCTTCGCGCGCCTCGACGACCGGCTCTGCACGCCGCCCCTCGCCTGCGGCCTCCTGCCCGGCGTGCTGCGCGCGGAGATGCTGGGCGCGGGCCGGGCCGAGGAGCGGGTTCTCGTCCCCGCGGACCTCGAAGCTGCCGAGGCCCTCTTCGTGGGCAACTCCCTGCGCGGGCTGATCCCGGCGGAGCTGGTCCCGGCGGAGCTGGTCCCGGCGTGAGCGGGGAAGCGACGCCCTAAAGGTTTGCCGTGCGCACGTCCACGACCGCGACCGCGCCGCGCTCCACCGCCGCGACCGCGCGCCGGAACGCTCCGGCGAGGTCGCCGGGATCGGTGACCGGACCCTCGGCATGGGCGCCGTAGCCTTCGGCGATCCTGACCATGTCCACGTCGGGCTCGCGCGTGGTGGTGCCGATGTAGGCGTTCTCCGGCGGGCGCCCGCGCGTCTTGGCGACCTTGCCCTGGTGCTCCTCGTCGTTGAACCAGGACGTGTTGTTGTTGATGACGAGCAGCAGCGGCGTGCGGTAGTGCACCGCCGTCCAGATCGCGCCCGTCGCCATCAGGAAGTCGCCGTCGCCGACGATGCCCACCGGGAAGCGGCCGTCGTCGCGGCACGCGAAGGCGGCGCCCACCGTGGCCCCCGGGCCGTGGCCGAGCCCGCCGCCCGCCGAGTGGCCGGCGTACTGGCCGGCGCCGTCGAACTCCCATACCCCTTCCGGCCAGGAGCGATGGTTGCGCAGCGTCAGGTACCAGGGCTTGTGGCGCACCGCGGCCCACAGCTCCGCCACCATGCGGCCGGGCGAGATCGGCGTGTCGTCCCAGCGCGCCGCGAGCCGCTTGTGCTGCGCCGCGACCAGCGCCTCCTTGCGCCGCGCGATCTCCGCCGCGCGCCGCGCGAAGCGCGCGGCGAGGCCGCGCTCGGCGGCGATCCGCGCCTTGAGGGCGACGAGAATCTGGGCGAGCCCCGTCAGGGGCTCCGCCATCACCTGCAGGGCGGTGTCGGCCATCGCGCCCCCGACGTTGTTCCAGCGCCGGCTCGCGCCCTCGTTCATCGAGAGGTCGATGACCTTCTGCCCCGCGGTCTCCACCGCCGCGCTGACGTTGCTGCGCGGTCCGTCGTAGCCGCCCACCGACCAGCGCACGTCGCCGCAGTCGATGGCGAGCACCACGTCGGCCTCGGCGAGCGCCTCGCGCGAGCCGGTCAGGTTGTGGGAATGGCGCGTCGGCATGGTGACGAAGGTGCGGTCCTCGCGGTAGGCCGCGCCCAGCAGCTCCACCAGCTCGCGGACCGGCGCCGTCGCTTCCGGCAGGCAGCCCACGCGCCCGCCGATGACGAGCGGGAAGCGCGCCGCCACCAGCATGTCCACGGCGCGCGCCACCGCCTCGGGGCTTGCGGCGGGCGGGGCGGGCGGCTGGAACGCCGGGGCATGGACGTCCGGCACCTCGACGGGCGCGTCGAGCTTGCGCTCCTGGAGGCCGGAATCGAAGGCGATGTAGACCGGGCCCTTGGGCTCGGTGTTGGCGATCTTGTAGCCGCGCAGGACCGAATCGATCACGCCGCCCACCGTGGTCGCCTCGTTGTCCCACTTGACGTAGTCGCGCACCACCTGGCCCTGGGTATTGGCCGAGTGGAGGTAGTCCACGGGTCCCCGCAGGTCGATGTCGGAAGGGCCGGAGCCGCCCAGGATCACGACCGGCATGCGCGCGCAGTAGATGTTGAACACCCCCATAGCGCCGTGCATCAGTCCCACCAGATTGTGCAGGATGCAGAGCGCCGGGCGGCCCGAGGCGGTAGCGTAGCCCTGGGCCATCGCCGTGACCACGTCCTCGTGGAGGCCGAGCACCGCCTTGGGCCTGACGTTGGCGTTGTAGTTGACGAGCGAATCGTGCAGCCCGCGGAAGCTCGATCCCGGGTTGAGGAAGGCGTATTCGAAGCCGTAGCGGTGCAGCAGCTCGGCCACCGCGTCGGAGCCGTATTCGGGGCGGTTGTGCTTGCGGACCCGGACCGGAACCTCGACCGCCGCCGCGCCCTTTGCGGCGCCCTGGCCCACGCCCTTGCCCTTGGCCGCACCGGCTTGCCGCTGCTTCGCCCCGGATTTCCCGGCGGCCTTCGCCTTGCCCCGCGTCCTTCCTGCCGATGCCATCGCTGCGTCTCCCCCGTTCGTTGGTCGTTGGCCGCGGAGCGGGCGCGTTTTTTTCCGCTCTCCCCCGCCCCGGATTTCGGGCGATCATAGCCTTCCGGCGCCGGCCCGCGAAAGAACAGATGCCGCGCCGCGCGACCCATAGCGGAGGAGGCACATATGACCGTGCAGGTTTTCGACGCCCTCAACGAACCCGAGATCCCGCCCGGCGGGCGCAAGAGGATCCTGTTCGATTCGGACGGCTACCACGTCTGGATTCACGGCGAATGGCCGGCCGTGAACCGGAACCACATGCACAAGCACACCGCGGACGAGATGTTCTACTGCCTGCGCGGTGCCTGCGTCTTCCATCTCGCCGACGGATCGCAGAAGCGGCTCGGGCCCGGCATGCTGATCCTGATCCCGAAGGGCGAGCTCTACCGCATCGAGCATGTCGGCGACGGCTATCTCGCGCTGCTGGGAAGCCGGGCCGAGCCCGACGGCATGCAGAGATGGGACCGCGACGACCGCCCCGCCCCGCAGGACACGGAGGAGGCGCGCCGCCTGGCGGCGGAGAGGCCGCGCGTGGACGGGCGGGAGCGGACCCGCTAGGCCGGCCGACGGAGTCCGGGCGGGGGCGCCGCCGACCCCCTCGCCACGTCGCGCTTACTTGCAATCGACGCTGTTCGCGCGATCCCCGGCGAAGCGGATGCTGCAGTCCATGTCCGCCTGGAGGGCATCGCGCCGCGCGTCCTTACCGGCGATCGTCACCTTGGTGCTGGAGCCGCCGACGCGAAGCTCGGTCTCTCCGCCGTCCTTGCGGATGACGAGGCGGGCGCCCTTCTGGCGGACGGCGGCGATCTTGCCGCTGAAGGTCTCCTCCTCGATCTTGGCCATCTCCAGCTTGATTTCGGCGTTGTAGGCGTCGCGTGCCTTGCGGACGACGTCGGGCGGCGTCGCGTAGATCTTGGCGAGCGCGGCCTGCATCGCTTCTCCGCTCATCGGGCTCAGCTCGAGCTGCAGCTTGTCCGCTTCGGCCTTGAAGGCCGCGTCGCCGAAGGTGGCCATGAACGCCTTGCGCAGGTCGGCCAACCTGTCCCCCGGCACGCCGGGGGGTGCCACGAAGGGTCGCCCCATGTCCATCTTCGCCGCGTGCAGCTCGATGATCTGGCGCTGCTCGTCGGTTTCCGCGAGGTCGAGCGCGAGCGGGACGTCGGGCAGGTCGGGATGCTTGTTGAGGGCGAACTGCAGCAGGACGGTAACCTGCTTGTCGCGCAGCCATTCGGCCTCCGTGACCCGCAGGGTCGTCCAGGGGATGCTGCCGCGTCCCTCCACCTCGCCGCGCTTGATGGCGAGATTGATGGCCTCGCCGGACGGGTAGCCCGCGACAATGCGGAACCTCGTGCCGAGCACGTTGTTGAGAAGGACCGCCTGGCGGACGCTGTCGTTGGCGTTGGCCGTGGCGCCGATCATCAGGCCGCGTGTCCTCAGGTCCTGCGCCGTCCTGACCGGCACGTCGGCGCGCGCGATCACCAGCGAGATTTCGCTGTTGATGCTGCCGAGCCAGTGGAGCTTGTTGATGTCGAACTCGGCGCCGCCCCCTTCCTCCATGAGCGTGTAGGTGAGGATCGATCGGTTGACGACCCCGACGTAGCTGCCGTCCTGCGGCGCCACGTTGTAGAGGAAGTTGAGCGCGATGACGCCGCCCGCGCCCGGCCGGTTCTCGGGGACGATCCTCGGATTGCCGGGGATGTGGTTGCGCCAGTGGCGGGCGAAGACGCGCGCGTAGGTGTCGTTGCCGCCGCCGACGCCGGCCGCGATGACCATCCGCATGCTGTTGTTGGCCTTGTAGAAGTCGGCGGTGCTCTGGGCCGATGCCGCCGATGCCGCCAGCAATGCCGACGCCACGACCGTCACAAAGGAGAAACGCGGACGAACCTGGACCATGACATGCCTCCCGTTCCCGATCTGCTTTCAACGAATTTTCTTGATTCGAAATCCGTTGCCTAAATTAGGCGGCCATCATTACCCTTCTGGCAAGCAAAATAGGTCCCGGGGAGGGAGCCGCGATGAAGGCGGTCATCTACACCAACCGTCGTGCCGACAGAATTCTGCAGTTTGCCGAGGAGTTTCGGGAGCTTGACTGGTCCATCGTCTGGTCTCCGCAGGAGATGGCGGCGGAACTGCCCGGGGCCGACCTGATCGTTCTCAGCAACCGCATCTGCACGCCGGAGCTGGGAGAGGCGATCCGCCGCCATCGCTCCGGGCGCCTCAAGTGGATACATTTTTCCTCGGCGGGCATCGAGCGGGGCGTGCGGATGGGCCTGCCCGCGGACTTGCCCGTGACCACCTCGGCGCGCGCCAAGGCGCCGGTCTGCGCCGAGCACGCGATGACGTTGGTGCTCGCGTCCTC
Organism: Alphaproteobacteria bacterium; assembly: GCA_050485485.1. GTDB lineage: Bacteria > Pseudomonadota > Alphaproteobacteria > SMXQ01 > SMXQ01 > WHSO01. The sequence continues at coordinate 97,366 of JBJHBM010000002.1, forward strand.
GCGCCGTCTGGGCGAGGCCCGCGTCCAGCAGGACCGCCATTACTGGGCGCGTTCGGAGCTGAACTTCACGATTCGCAGCGTCGAGGGCCAGACGCTGGTGATCGTCGGTCTCGGCGGCATCGGTCTCGAGATCGCGCGCAAGGCCAAGGCCTTCGACATGCGCGTGGTCGGCGTGACGCGCGCGGCGGTACCGCCGTCGGGCGAGGTGGACGCGGTCGTGCCGCGCGCGCGCCTGCGCGAGGCCTTGGCGGATGCCGACGTGGCGGTGGTGGCCACGTCGTCGGACGACTCGAGCTTCCATCTGATCGACGCGGCGGCGCTCGCCGCGATGAAGCCGACCGCCTATCTCGTCAATATCGCCCGGGGCGAGATCGTGGACGAGGCCGCGCTGGTCGCCGCCCTGCGCGAGGGGCGCCTCGCCGGGGCGGCCATGGACGTCGCGGAGGAGGAGCCGCTGCCCGACGAAAGCCCGCTCTGGGACATGGAGAACGTCATCATCACGCCGCATGTCGCGGCGGCCGGCTCGATCAACGACTACCATCGGCTCAAGGCGCTGTTCGCGGACAATCTGGCGCGCTTCCGCGCCGGGAAGCCGCTTCACAACCTGTTCCACTTCGACGAGGGCCGCGCGAAACCGGCAAGGGTTTGAGGGGCGCGGGGCCGGGCGGGTGAAGCGGCCACGCCGGATATGATCTGGCGCATGTACACCAGGGGACGCCGGCGCTAGTCTTGTGGCCTTCAACACATGAAGAAGGGGGAAATCACGCCATGTTCAAGAGCATCCTGCTTGCCACCGACGGTTCCAAACACGCCCGCAAGGCGACCGAGGTCGCCTCGGACCTCGCCGCGAAGTTCGGCGCCACCCTTACCATCGCCAGCGTTTCGGCCCTGTCCCTGACGGTGGACGAGGTGCGGCGCCGGCCCCAGGCGCGCAAGTTTCCGAAGGCGGTGAAGGACGAGATCAGGAATCTCCAGGACGTGCTCGGTTACGCGAGCGACGGCTCGGAAATGCCCTACGTCAGCATCCCCGCGCCGAACGCCGCGCTGGTGGCGCTCGCCGAAGCGCTCATCGACGAGGCCGAGGCCGTCGCCAAGCGCCGCAAGGTCGGCAAGATTAAGCGCGCGCCGCTGGTGGGAGGCGCCGCCGAGATGCTGCTGGATCAGGCGAAGGCGTCCAAGGCCGATCTGATCGTCATGGGGACGCGCGGCCTGTCCGACATCGGCGCGGTGTTCATGGGGAGCGTTTCGCACAAGGTGATTCACCTCGCCAAGTGCCCGTGCCTCACGGTGAAGTAGGCGGGCCGGCCGGCCGTCGGGCGCGGCCGGCGTTTTTTCTCTAGAATACGCCGGATGAAGGACGATCCCGAGGAGACCCCCCTTCCGGCGGGGCTGCACGCGGAGACGGCCGAGCGGGCGCTCGCGCTGCTGTCCGCGGCCAGTGAGGGCCTTACGGCGGCGGAAGCGGCGCGCCGGCGCGCCGTCCACGGCTCCAACAGCCTGCCCGCGGCGACGCCGCGCGGTCCGCTCGTCCGCTTCCTGCTGCAGTTCCACAACCTGCTGATCTACGTCCTGCTCGCGGCCGCCGCGATCACGGCGGCCCTCGCTCACTGGATCGACACCGCCGTGATCCTGCTGGTGGTCGTGGTCAATGCCGTGGTCGGCTTCATCCAGGAGGGCCGGGCGGAACGCGCGCTCGACGCCATCCGCGACATGATCAGTCCGCAATGCTCGGTGGTGCGCGACGGCCGCCGGCGCACGGTCGCGGCTACCGAGCTGGTGCCCGGCGACATCGTGGTGCTCGACGCCGGCGACCGGGTGCCGGCCGACCTCAGGCTGCTGCGCGCGCGCAACCTTTCGATCGACGAGGCGATCCTGACCGGCGAATCGGTGCCGGTGGAGAAGACGATGGACCCGGTCGCGGCCGACGCGCCGCTCGGCGACCGCCGCTCGATGGCGTTCTCGGGCGCCTTCGTGACCGCGGGCCACGGTCTCGGCGTGGTGGCGGCGACCGGCATCCATACCGAGCTCGGCCGCATCAGCGAGATGCTGGGCAAGGTCGAATCCCTGACGACGCCCCTGGTCCGCAGCATGAACCGCTTCGCGCGCCAGCTCACCGTCGCGATCCTGTCGCTGGCGGCGCTCGTGTTCGCGGTCGCGACCGCGGGGCACGGCATGGACCCGGCGGCGGCGTTCGTCGCCGTGGTCGCGCTGGCGGTCGCGGCGATCCCGGAAGGCCTGCCCGCGGTGATGACCATCACGCTCGCCATCGGCGTGCAGCGCATGGCGGCGCGCAACGCCATCGTCCGCCTGCTGCCGGCGGTGGAGACGCTGGGCTCGGTCACGATCGTCTGCTCCGACAAGACCGGCACCTTCACCCGCAACGAGATGACGGTCGCGAGCGTGGAGGCGGGCGGCGCGGCGTTCGAGGTCACGGGCGCGGGCTACGCGCCGCGCGGCACGGTGGAGCGCGAGGGGCGCGAGACGGTCGCGGGCGAGTCGCCCGTGCTCCACGCGCTCGCCCACGCGGCGCTGCTCTGCAACGACGCCGCGCTGCGCCGCAGCGGCGAGGACTGGACGGTGGACGGCGATCCCATGGAAGGCGCGCTGGTCTCGTTCGCGGCCAAGGCCGGGCTCGATGCTGACGCCGTGCGCAAGGCGCTGCCCCGTGGCGACGAGATTCCGTTCGATGCCGAGCACCGCTTCATGGCGACCCTGCACCACGACCATGAGGGCCACGCGGTCGTCTATCTGAAGGGCGCGCCGGAGACTGTGGCGGCCAAGTGCGACTGCGCGCTGGGGGCCGACGGCGCCGAGCGGCTGCTCGACGCGGGCGCGCTCGAGGCGGCGGCCGAGGCGCTCGCCGGACGCGGACAGCGGGTGCTGGCCCTCGCCATGAAGCCGATGCCGTCGGGGACTCGCGAGCTCGCCTTCGCCGACGTGGAGGACGGCCTCGTCCTGCTCGGCCTGGTCGGCCTGATCGACCCGCCGCGCGAGGAGGCGATCGCGGCCGTGGCGGAGTGCCGGCAAGCCGGCATGGACGTGAAGATGATCACCGGCGACCACGCCGCCACCGCCCGCGCCATCGCCCGTCGGCTCGGCCTCGGCAACCCCGACCGGGTGGTGACGGGCGCCGAGCTGGAACGGCTGTCGGACGCGGAGCTGGTCGGCGTCGCCGCCGACGCCGGCGTGTTCGCCCGCGCCAGCCCCGAACACAAGCTCAGGATCGTGAAGGCGCTGCAGTCGCGGGGCGCCGTCGTCGCCATGACTGGGGACGGCGTCAACGACGCGCCTGCCCTCAAGCGCGCCGACGTCGGCATCGCCATGGGGCGCAAGGGCACCGAGGCCGCCAAGGAGGCGGCCCAGATGGTGCTGGCCGACGACAATTTCGCCTCGATCGCCGCCGCGGTGCGCGAGGGCCGCACGGTTTACGACAACCTCAAGAAGGTGATCGCCTGGACCCTGCCCACCAACGGCGGCCAGGCCTTCGCCATCGTCGGCGCGATCCTGTTCGGCGCGACCCTGCCGGTGTCGCCCGCCCAGATCCTTTGGGTCAACATGATCACCGCCGTGGCGCTGGGCCTGACCCTCGCCTTTGAGCCCGCCGAGCCCGGCATCATGCGCCGCCCGCCGCGCGCGCCCGAAGAGCGCCTGCTGTCGGGGTTCCTGGCCTGGCGCATCGCGTTCGTCTCGCTCCTGTTCGTGGCCGGTGTGTTCGGGATGTTCTTCTGGGCGACGGCGCGCGGCCTCGCGGTGGAGGAGGCGCGCACCATCGTCGTCAACACCATCGTCGTGCTTCAGATCTTCTACCTGTTCGAGGTGCGCTACCTCTCCGGCAGCTCGCTCACCCTGCGCGGCGCACTCGGGACGCGGGCCGTGCTGATCGGGGTGTCGGTCACGGTGGCGGCGCAGTTCGCCTTCACCTACGCGTCCTTCATGCAGTTCCTGTTCGACACGCGGGCGGTGGCGCTGACGGACGGCCTCGCTGCCGTCGGCGCCGGCGTCCTGCTGCTCGCCGTGCTGGAGGCGGAGAAGGCCGTCCGCCGCCGCTTCCGTCAGAGCGCGAGACCGTAGAGCCCGATGACGTTGTCGGCGACCAGCCGGCGCTTGGCGGCGTCGGGCAGGTCGCCGATCTGCTTGGCGAGGAACGCGCGCGAGTTGGGCCAGGTCATGTTGGCGTGCGGGTAGTCGCTCGACCACATGCAGTTGCGCTCGCCCCAGCATTTCAGGAGCTGGGTGCCGTAGAAATCGTCCATGAAGGTGGCGTAGACGTGCTCCTCGAAGATCTCGCTCGGCAGCCGCGAGATCGGAAACTCCCCCTTGCCGCCGCCGCCGCGGGTGAAGCGCCTGTAATAGTAGTCCCATTGTTGAAGGATGAAGGGCAGCCAGCCGATCTCGCTCTCCACCAGCTCGACGCGGAGCTTGGGGTGGCGCTCGAACACGCCCGACCAGATCAGGTCGAAGATGGTGGTGACCGTGTTCGCGGTCTTGATGTTGACCGCGCCCCGCACCCGGTCGATGCCCCGGAGCTGGTCGGTGCGGTAGCTGTGCCCGCTCAGGATGTGGAAGTTGATCGGCGTGCCGAGCTCCGCCGCCGCCGCCCACAGCCTGTCGTAATGGTCCGTGGTGAACGGCAGCGCGGGGTCGGGCACCTGCCAGACAAGGCCGCCGAGCAGGCCGATGTCGTGGCAGCGCCGCAGCTCCGCCACCGCCGCGTCGATGTCGTAGACGCAGAGGGCGGGAACGCCGAACAGGCGCTTGGGTGCGGTGCGGCAGTAGTCCGCGAGCCAGTCGTTGTAGAGCCGGAACGCGCGTTCCTGGGCTTCCTTGGGCGCGGCGAAGGCGCGCAGCGTCGCGGTGGGATAGAGGATCTCCGCGGCCACGCCGTCGAGGTCCATGTGCCCGAGCCGGATGTTCGGGTCGAGCCCGCCTTCAGGCCGCTTGTCCTTGGTCCAGGCCGTGATCCTGGGCAGTTGTGCGCGCAGCTCCGACGGCACCTCGTCCCACAGCGAGACCGGCTCGTCCACGTGCGAATCGGCCGATACCAGCAGGCTCGGAATTCCGCCCGCCTTCTCCTTGAACCCCTGGTCTATGGTGCGCGCCGAAAGCTCTTCCGTCTTCGTGGCCATCCGGGCCTCCCTTGCTCGATCGTTTTCCCGGCTTTGCCGCCGTTTGCGAATCCATAGCCCGGGGACGGGGTGACAGAAAGGCAAAAAAACGGGGCGGCCCTGCGTCCCGTTCCCGGGGGATCGCGCCCGTGGCGCAAGGCGGGCGCGAAAAAATGGTCTTGTCCGGGTGCACGGCCACAACATAATGCCCCGCGGGCGCAAGGGCCCGTGAACCCCAGGCCGCCCCCGGGCGAAGGAAGCGCGCGATGCCGTACGTCGTAGCCGTCGATATCGGCGGCACGTTCACCGATCTGGTCGCCTACGACCACGACGCGGGCCGGGTGGTCTATGCCAAGAGCCCGACCACCTACGACAACTTCGTCCGGGGCATCCTCGAGTGCTTCGAGAAGGCGAAGGTCCGGCCCGACCAGGCAAGCTTTCTCAGCCACGGCACCACCCTGGTCATCAACGCCTACATCCAGCGCAAGGGCGCGCGGGCGGCGCTCGTCACGACGGAGGGCTTCCGCGACGTGCTCGAGATCGCGCGCGCCAACCGGCCCGACCCGTTCGACCTCTACTACCAGCGCGACGAGCCGCTGATCCCGCGCGAGCGCCGGTTCGAGGTGCCGGAGCGGATCGACAGCCGGGGCAACGTCGTCACGCCGCTCGACCTCGGCGCGCTGGACGCGCTCGCGGAAAGGCTTAAGGCCGAAGACGTGGACGCCGTCGCGGTCTTCTTCATGAACTCCTACGTCAATCCGGCGCACGAGGAGCAGGCCGCGGAGAGGCTGAAGCGGTTGCTGCCCGGCGTCTACGTCACCTACAGCACGGAGCTGACGCGCGAATGGTACGAGTACGAGCGCACCTCCACCGTCGCGGCCAACGCCTATGTGGGGCCGCAGGTGAGCGCCTACGTGCGGCGGCTGGAGAGCGACCTCGATGCGCGCGGCTTCACCGGCTCGCTGTTCATGATGGGCTCCAACGGCGGCCTGCTCTCGGTGGAGCGCACCTGTCGCCAACCCGTCGGCCTCGTCGAATCGGGGCCCATCGGCGGCTGCATCGGGGCGGGAGCCTACGGCGAGGCGCTCGGGTTCAAGAACGTCATCGCCTTCGACATGGGCGGCACCACCGCGAAATGCGCGCTGGTCGAGAACGGCCGCTTCTCCGTCGATTCGGTCTATTACGCCAACGGCTACGTCAAGGGCTTCCCGATCAAGTCCCCGGTCATCGACATCGTCGAGGTGGGCTCCGGGGGCGGCTCCATCGCGTGGCTCGATTCCCAGAACCGGCTGCACGTCGGTCCCCGCAGCGCGGGCTCGACGCCGGGGCCCGTGTGCTACGGCCGGGGTGGGACGGAGCCCACGGTCACGGACGCGAACCTGGTGCTGGGGCGGCTCAATCCGGCCCGCTTCCTGGGGGGCGAGCTCGCGCTCGACACCGAGGGCGCGGAGCGCGCGATCCGCGAGATCGCGACGCCGCTCGGCTATGGCGGGCCGGACGGGGCGACGCGCATGGCGGACGGCATCCTCGCGATCGCGACCGTGATCATGGCTGGCGCGATCCGCCAGGTTTCCGTCCAGCACGGGCTCGATCCCCGCGACTTCGTGCTGTTCAGCTACGGCGGCGGCGGGCCGCTGCACGCGGCGGCACTGGCCCGCGAGCTTTCGATCCCGACGGTCGTGATCCCGCCGGCGCCGGGCAACTTCTCTGCCATCGGCATGCTGCTGGCGGACGCGCGCCTCGACCTCGCCGAGACCTTCACCGGCCCGCTCGCGGCGCAGACCGTGACGGAGGCCGAGGCCGGCTTCGCCGCCATGGAGCGCGAGGCCGCGGCGGCGCTCGCGGAGGAGTTCGGTGCCGAGGACGTGTTCTTCGAGCGCCACGCGGAGATGCGCTACATCGGCCAGCGCCACAACATCAAGGTGCCGGTGAGCGGCCTCGCATCCGTGGCCGAGGTGCGCGCCGCCTTCGAGCGCGACTACAAGCGCCGCTACGGCCATGCCGACGCCAAGGCCGGTGCGGAGTTCCAGGCGCTCCATCTCTCGGCCTTCGCACGGCTGCGCCGTCCGAATCTCGCCAGGTTGCCCGAGGTCGCGCCCGTCGGCGCCGGGGAGACGACCCGCGAGGTGTGGTTCGGCGGCCTCGGCCGGCGCGTGACGGCCCGGGTGTTCGACCGTTACGCGCTGCCCGTGGGCTTCGCCGCCGAGGGGCCGGCCGTGCTGGAGGAGTACGGCTCGACCACCGTCGTCGGCCCGGGGGACGCCTTCGAGATCGGCCCCCTCAAGGAAATCCGGATTAGGTGCGGGACGTAACGCGCCGTCGCGGCCGCGCATCGATTTCCCTTCAGATACCCCCGTTTGCCGAATTTCTCGCCATACCGGCGCTGCCTCATTTCGTGGCTGTCGCCGGCGGGATGACGTTTCGATGAGCAGGCGGCGCACGGGACTGGCGGACGAAGAAGACAGGCCCGTGCCCGCACGCGCCGCGTCGGGCACCGCGACGGCCTGGGCCCGTCGCGGGCGTGCGGATGACGGCGCGCACCGCCGGAACCGGCGCGTTTCCGGGACTTTCCGCGCGCCCGGTGCACCGCGCGAAGCCGGCACCTAGACCCTTTAGATCGCTGGGGAAAATCCGCTTTTCGCACTTCGGGGCGGTTGGCCCGGTGTTTGCACGTGTTACCGCGAAGTTTCAGGAGCCGTGTCGAGGCAATGGGTTCGAACTGCGGCGAATGGTCCTACATCGTCCGTCAAATCAAGGGGACAAACATGCAGAATGTCTTGAATGCCACCAAGCGAGGCGTGGCCGCTTTCAGTGCGGGCGCCATCATGCTCGCGGGCACCGCGACCATGGCCGCGGAGAAGGTCTCGGCCGATTTCAGCGTCAGCTACAACTCGCACTTCATTTCCTATGGCTCCGACGTGTGGAGCGGGGGCAGCGACTTCTTCGGCCGCGAATCCACCACCTTCGTCGACGGTGCCGTCACGTTCCAGGTGACGGACGCCTTCAGCATCAACCTCGGCGCCTGGGCCGACGTCAACAACAACGCCAGCAGCAGAATCGGCGGCAACCTGCAGGAGATCGATGTCTGGATCGGCGCCAGCTACATGATCGACAAGGTGACCCTCGGCGCCACCTACCAGAACTGGTTCTATAGCGGCGACGTCGAGGAGATCGTGGACCTCAGCATCGGCTTCGACGATTCGGGCCTTTACGGCGGCGATTTCGCGCTCAATCCGGAGTTGCTGTGGCACATCCGCACCTCCGGCAACGGCACCCAGGCGACCGGCTCCGTGCTGGTGTTGAGCGTCGGGCCCGAGTTTCCGCTGAGCGAGGCGCTCACGCTCACCATCCCGGCCGGCGTCGGCTTCCTCATGGACAAGGACTACCACGGCGGTACCAAGAGCGGCTACGCCTACTCCTACGTCGGCGCGTCGCTGGACTATCCGCTCAGCTTCATCTCGCCCGATTTCGGCGCCTGGGCGCTCAACGCCACCCTGCTGGCCTACTTCACCGACGACAAGGCGATCCCGAACAACCCGAAGGAGAACTTCGTGACCGGCTCGGTGGGCCTGTCGCTCTCATTCTGACGTCCCGGCGCGGAGGGCGGGTGTCGCCCTCCGCGATGCAACGGAAAGCCGCCTTTCCGGTCTCCGGGGAGGCGGCTTTCTCTTTGTCCGCCGCGCCTTCCGGCTCCGTCCGGAAATCGGTCGCTTCAAGCCATAATGCCTATAATTTATCCTATCTGTGGCCGTTGCCTAAAATATAAACATATCTTGCCGAGCCTCCAGTCGGTCCTGCGCCCGGCACCGCGGCTGTTTTCCGACTCTTCCGCGCTTTCCGCGTCGTGCGGCACCGCTCCCGGGCTGGCCTGCTTCTTGCTGTGACACCCGTGGGCACCCCGTGCCCCACAGTCAAACGTGGAGGGTCACAAGACATGAGAACCGGCATTCGTGCGTCCCTGGTTGCGGGCGCATTCGCGGCGGCGCTGGCGGCGGGGGCCGCGGCGCAGGCGCAAGACACCATCAAGGTCGGAATCCTGCATTCGCTTTCCGGCACCATGGCCATCAGCGAGACCACGCTGAAGGACGTGATGCTGATGCTGATCGAGGAGCAGAACAAGAAAGGCGGCCTGCTCGGCAAGAAGCTGGAGCCGGTGGTCACCGATCCCGCTTCCAACTGGCCGCTGTTCGCCGAGAAGGCGCGCGAGCTGATCACCCAGAACAAGGTCGCCGTGACCTTCGGCTGCTGGACCTCGGTGTCCCGCAAGTCGGTGCTGCCGGTGTTCGAGGAGCTCAACAGCATCCTGTTCTACCCGGTGCAGTATGAGGGCGAGGAAAGCTCGCGCAACATCTTCTACACCGGCGCCGCGCCCAACCAGCAGGCGATCCCGGCGGTGGACTACCTGATGAGCGAGGAAGGCGGCTCAGTGAAGCGCTGGGTCCTGGCGGGCACCGACTACGTCTATCCGCGCACCACCAACCGCATCCTCGAGGCCTACCTCAAGTCCAAGGGCGTGGCCGACGCGGACATCATGATCAACTACACCCCGTTCGGGCATTCCGACTGGCAGACCATCGTCGCCGGCATCAAGAAGTTCGGCTCGGCAGGAAAGAAGACGGCGGTCGTCTCCACCATCAACGGCGACGCCAACGTGCCGTTCTACAGGGAACTCGCGGCCCAGGGCGTCAAGGCCACCGACATTCCCGTGGTCGCGTTCTCGGTGGGTGAGGAGGAGCTTGCCGGCATCGACACCGGCCCGCTGGTGGGGCACCTCGCCGCGTGGAACTACTTCCAGAGCGTGGACACGCCGGAGAACAAGGCCTTCATCGAAACCTGGAAGGCCTTCATCAAGGATCCGAAGCGCGTCACCAACGACCCGATGGAAGCCCATTACATCGGCTTCAACATGTGGGTGAAGGCGGTCGAGAAGGCGGGCACCACCGATCCTGACGCGGTCATCGACGCCATGATCGGCGTGACCGTTCCCAACCTCACCGGCGGCTATTCGGCGATGATGCCGAACCACCACATCACCAAGCCGGTGCTGATCGGCGAGATTCAGGCCGATGGCCAGTTCTCGACCGTGTGGCAGACCCAGGGCGAGATCGTCGCCGAGGAGTGGTCGCCCCATCTGCCGGGATCGCGCGACCTGATCTCGGATTGGCGCAAGCCGCTCTCGTGCGGAAACTTCAACGTCAAGACCGGGAAGTGCTCCGGCCAGGCGATGTAGCGTTCGGATCGGCCGTACCACCCGGACCGGAGGGGAGAGGACAGGGGCGCAGGAAGCGCCCCTGCCGCTCCGGCCCAGACGACGACCGCCTGAGGGGCCGCGCATGTTCCGACGTATCGCTTTTCTGTTCGCGTTCCTGTTCCTGATCGTGCAGTCGCCGGCGGCAGCCCAGGGCGTGCAGGACGTGGGCGCCATTCTCAAGGGCTTCGCCGCCGACAATTTCGCCGCGACCGATGCCGCGGTGACGGCGCTCGCCGCCAGCGGCGCGCCCCAGGCGGCCGACGTCATCGCGGCCGTCCAGGAAGGCCGTCTCCTGTTCCATCCCCAGACCCGGGCCGTGGTGCTCAAGGGCGCCGGCAACGTCCTGCTCGACCCCGCCACCATGGAGCCGCTCGCGGGCGAGGCCTCGTTCGGCCTGCGCCCGGTGCGGCTCAACAACCGGGTGCGCGGCGCGATCACGGCGGCGCTCGGGTCGCTGCGGCTGGAAAGCCCCGACCCGGCGCAGCGCCGCGCCGCCGCCGCCGCCGTGTTCCGGTCGCGCGACGCGGCCACGCTGCCCTCGCTCGAGCGCGCCATCGCCAAGGAGACCGACGGTCGCATCCGCGCGCTCCTGCTCCAGGCCCAGGCCGCGATCCTGCTCGCCGCGCCCGACGTGCCGGAGGCCGGCCGCATGGCGGCGGTCGAGCGTATCGCCGCGCGCGGCGACCGCGAGGCGCTCGTGCTGCTGCGCGGGGTGCCCGCCGACGCGCCTCCGGCGGTCGCCGCCGCGGCGGCCGCGGCCATCACGGCGATCGAGCGCAACCTCGCCATGTGGGCCGCGGCCCAGAACCTGTGGCACGGCATATCGCTCGGCTCGATCCTGCTGCTCGCCGCCATCGGCCTCGCCATCACCTTCGGCCAGATGGGCGTCATCAACATGGCTCACGGCGAGATGGTGATGCTCGGCGCCTACACCACCTTCGTGGTGCAGTCGTGGCTAGCGGCGTCCTATCCGGGGCTGCTCCATCTCTCGCTCGCGATCTCGGTGCCGGCGGCGTTTCTGGTCGCAGGCGCGGCCGGCGTCGCGATCGAGCGCGGCGTGATCCGCTTCCTCTACGGCCGCCCGCTCGAGACGCTGCTCGCGACCTGGGGCATCTCGCTCGTTCTTCAGCAGGCGGTGCGCACTGCCTTCGGCCCCACCAACAAGGAGGTGGTGGCGCCCGAATGGATGTCGGGGGCGTTCCAGGTCGGCCAGCTTACCCTCACCTGGGGCCGCTTCTGGATCGTGATCTTCGCCCTCGTGGTGTTCGCGCTGCTGCTGGCGGCGATCAAGTTCACGCGCTTCGGGCTGGAGATGCGCGCCGTGACCCAGAACCGCGCCATGGCCTCCGCCATGGGCGTGCGTACCCACTGGGTGGACGCGCTGACCTTCGGCCTCGGCTCGGGCATCGCGGGCATCGCCGGGGTCGCGCTCACCCAGATCGACAACGTCTCGCCCAACCTCGGCCAGGGCTACCTGATCGACAGCTTCCTCGTGGTGGTGTTCGGCGGCGTCGGCAACCTGTGGGGCACGCTGGTGGGCGCGTTCTCGCTCGGGATCGCGAACAAGCTGCTGGAGCCCTACGCCGGCGCGGTGCTGGGCAAGATCGTGCTGCTGGTGCTGATCATCATGTTCATACAGAAGCGCCCGCGCGGCCTGTTCGCGCTCAAGGGCCGGGCGGTGGAATCGTGATCGCCGCGCTCTACCGCTCCGACCGCCTCGGCGCCATGCTGGTGATCCTGCTGGTGGGCGCCGCCGCGCTGGTGCCGATCCTGAGCCTCGCGGTGGACGGCGGCTCGCCGCTGCACCTGTCGAGCTACGCCGTTTCCCTGATGGGCAAATACCTGTGCTACGCGCTGCTCGCGCTGGCGGTGGACCTCGTGTGGGGCTACTGCGGAATCCTGTCGCTCGGGCACGGCGCGTTCTTCGCGCTGGGCGGCTACGCCATGGGCATGTACCTGATGCGCCAGATCGGCTCCCGCGGCGTCTACGGACACCCGGAACTGCCCGACTTCATGGTGTTCCTCAACTGGTCCGAGCTGCCGTGGTACTGGTACGGCTTCGACCAGTTCTGGTTCGCGGCCCTGATGGTGGTCCTGGCGCCGGGCCTGCTTGCCTTCGTATTCGGCTGGTTCGCGTTCCGCTCGCGCGTCACGGGCGTCTATCTCTCGATCATCACCCAGGCGATGACCTTCGCGCTGATGCTCGCGTTCTTCCGCAACGACATGGGCTTGGGCGGCAACAATGGCCTCACCGACTTCAAGGACATCCTCGGCTTCAGCGTGCAGGCGCCCGGCACGCGCGCGGGGCTGTTCGCGGCCTCCGCGCTGGCGCTGGCGGGCGGCTACCTGCTGTGCCGCTACGTCACGCGCTCGCATTTCGGCAAGGTGCTGATCGCCGTGCGCGACGCGGAGGCGCGCGCCCGCTTCACCGGCTACCGGGTCGAGTTCTACAAGACCGTGGTGTTCGTGATCTCGGCCTGCCTCGCCGGCATCGCGGGCGCGCTCTACGTGCCCCAGGTCGGCATCATCAATCCCGGTGAGTTCTCGCCCGCCAACTCGATCGAGATCATCGTCTGGGTGGCGGTCGGCGGGCGCGGCACCCTCACCGGCGCGGTGCTGGGCGGCGTGCTGGTCAACTGGCTCAAGACCGTGTTCACGACCGGGGCGCTGGCGCCCTACTGGCTGTTCGCGCTGGGCGGGCTGTTCGTCGCGGTCACGCTGCTGCTGCCCCGGGGCATCGTCGGCACCGCCCTCGACCTGTGGGCGCGGATGGGCGCCTGGCGGCGGCGCGGGGCCGAGGCTCCGCGCCCGGCGCCGGCGGAATAGGGGGCGCGCCATGTCCGACCAGGGTGGTCCCGTGACCGACGCGCTCCTCTACCTCGACGGCGTCACCGTGTCGTTCGACGGCTTCCGCGCGCTCGACGGCCTGTCCCTCGTGGTGGACGAGGGTGAGATGCGGGCCATCATCGGCCCCAACGGCGCCGGCAAGACCACCATGATGGACGTGATCACCGGTAAGACCCGACCCGACCGCGGCGACGTGCTGTTCGGGGGGACGGTGGACCTCACCCGCCTCGACGAGGCCGCCATCGCCAACCTCGGTATCGGGCGCAAGTTCCAGAAGCCGACCGTGTTCGAGAGCCATACCGTGCTCGACAACCTGCGGCTCGCCTTGGCGGGCGACCGCGGCGTGTGGGCGGCGCTGGTGCTGCGCGAGGACGCAGGCCGGCGCGCGCGCATCGACGGCATCCTCGGCCTCATCGGTCTCGGCGACCACCGCGGGCGCCTCGCGGGCAGCCTGTCCCACGGCCAGAAGCAGTGGCTCGAGATCGGCATGCTGCTGGCCCAGGACCCCAGGCTGCTGCTGGTGGACGAGCCGGTGGCCGGCATGACGGATTCCGAGACCGAGGCCACCGCCAGGCTGCTGCGCGAGATCAACCGCGAGCGCACCGTGGTGGTGGTGGAGCACGACATGGCGTTCGTGCGCGACCTCGGCGTGCGCGTCACCGTGCTGCACGAGGGCGCGGTGCTGTCCGAAGGCTCGCTCGACCGCGTCAGCGCCGATCCGCGCGTGGTCGAAGTCTATCTGGGGCGCTGACATGCTGGCGGTCGAGAACGTCGATCTGTTCTACGGCGCCGCCCAGGCGCTGCGCCGCGTCTCGGTCACGGCCGAGCCCGGCAAGGTCACCTGCGTCATGGGGCGCAACGGGGTCGGCAAGACCAGCCTGCTGCGCGCGCTGGTCGGGCTGCAGCCGATCCGGGCCGGGCGCATCGGCTGGGAGGGGGCGGACATCTCCGGCCTGCCGCCGCACGCGCGCGCGGCGCGCGGCATCGCCTACGTGCCGCAGGGGCGCGAGATCTTCCCGCTGCTGACCGTGCAGGAGAACCTGATGGTGGGCTATGCGCGGCTTCCGCGCGCGCAGCGCTTCGTGCCCGACGAGATCTTCGAGCTGTTCCCGGTGCTCGCCGACATGCTCTCGCGGCGCGGGGGCGACCTCTCGGGCGGCCAGCAGCAGCAGCTCGCCCTCGCGCGCGCGCTGGTGACGCGCCCGCGCCTCCTGGTGCTCGACGAGCCGACCGAGGGTATCCAGCCCTCCATCATCAAGGACATCGAGCGCGTGATCCGGCGCCTCGCCGCGCGCGGCGACATGGCGATCCTGCTGGTGGAGCAGTATTTCGAGTTCGCCCGCGACCTCGCCGACCTGTTCGCGGTGATGGACCGCGGCGAGGTGGTGCTGTCGGGCGCGCGCGCCGACATGGTGGAGGCGGACGTGCGCCGCTTCCTGGTGGTCTGATGGACGCGCCGGCCGCGATGCCGGATCTTCCCGCGCCCGCGCGCGGGGCCCAGGCTTTGCCCGCGCTGGAGCGCGGGGAGGGCGCCGCCGAGATCGGCTTCGCTGTGCGCGGCGGCGCGACCCGGCTCGCCCATCTCTACCAGCGCGCGCCGTGCCGGGTGCTGTCGCCGCGCGTGGCGGCGGGGGAACCGCTCCAGGCCGTAATGGTGACCACCTCGGGCGGGCTCGCCTGCGGCGACCGCCTGCGGCTCGCGCTCGCGGCCGGGGCGGGGACGGCGGCCCAGGTCGCGACCCAGGCGGCGGAGAAGGTCTACCGCGCCCGGGGCGCCGATCCCGCGCGCGTCGACTGCGCCCTCGAGGCCGCGGCCGGAGCGTGGCTCGAATGGCTGCCCCAGGAGACCATCCTGTTCGACGGCGCCCGGCTCGCGCGCCGTACCCGCGCCGAGGTCGCGCCGGGGGCGCGCCTGCTCGCCTGCGAGCAGGTGGTGCTGGGGCGCGTCGCGATGGGGGAATCGTTCGTGCGCGGCGCGCTCCACGACCGCTGGGAAGTGTTCCGCGGCGGCCGGCTCGCGTGGTGCGACGCGCTCGCGCTCGGGGACGGAGGCGCGGACGGGGACGCGGACGGGGCTGCCGGGCCGCGCGCGGCCCCCTGGGGCCTCGCCGGGGCCGCGTCGCTCGCCACCCTCCTCTATGTCGCCGACGACGCGCCCGCCCGGCTCGGGGACGCGCGCGCGATCCTCGCCGCGGCCCTCGACGGCGCCGGGGGGGACGGGGCGGAGGCCCGCGGGGCGGCCACCGTCGTCAACGGGGTGCTGGTGGCGCGCGCGCTCGGGACGGCGCCGGCGGTGCGCGCGGTTTTAAGCGTGCTGGTTGCGAATTTTAGGGGATGCGCGGGAGGGTTTCAGGCGGCCGTCCCGCGCGTCTGGACGGTCTGAGGAAGGAGGCGGACATGCAGCTCACGCCGCGCGAAAAAGACAAGCTTTTCATCAGCATGGCGGCCGAGGTGGCGCGCCGCAGGCTGGCCCGCGGGGTGCGCCTCAACCACCCCGAAGCCATTGCCTTGATTACCGATTTCGTCGTCGAAGGCGCCCGCGACGGCCGCGCCGTCGCCGAGCTCATGCGCGACGGGGCCACCGTTCTCGCCCGCGACCAGGTGATGGAAGGCGTGCCCGAGATGATCCCCGAGATCCAGGTCGAAGCGACCTTTCCCGACGGCACCAAGCTCGTCACCGTCCACGAACCGATCCGCTGAGGAGACACGCATGATCCCGGGCGAAATCATCCCCGCCGCCGGCGAGATCGAGCTCAATGCCGGGCGCGACGCGATCGAGATCGCGGTCGCCAATACCGGAGATCGGCCGATCCAGGTCGGCAGCCATTACCATTTCTTCGAGACCAACCCGGCGTTGTCCTTCGACCGCGCCCTCGCGCGCGGGATGCGGCTCGACATCCCGTCCGGCACCGCGGTCAGGTTCGAACCCGGCCAGACCCGCACCGTGCGGCTGATCCCCTATGCCGGCGCCCGCGTGGTCCACGGCTTCAGGGCCGGGATCAAGGGGCCGCTGGGAGGCGCGCGATGAGCCTGCGGCTTCCCCGCGCGGCCTACGCCGGCATGTTCGGCCCCACCCGGGGCGACCGCGTGCGGCTCGCCGACACGGAGCTGTTCGTCGAGGTGGAGGAGGACCTCACCATCTATGGCGAGGAGGTCAAGTTCGGCGGCGGCAAGACCATCCGCGACGGCATGGGCCAGAGCCAGCGCACCCGCGCCGAAGGCACGGTGGACACCGTCATCACCAACGCGCTGATCCTCGACCACTGGGGCGTCGTCAAGGCCGACATCGGCATCCGCGACGGGCGCATCGCCGCCATCGGCAAGGCCGGCAACCCCGACATTCAGTCCGGCGTGGACATCGTCATCGGCCCGGGCACCGAGGCGATCGCGGGCGAGGGCAGGATCGTCACCGCGGGCGGCATCGACGCCCACATCCACTTCATCTGCCCGCAGCAGATCGAGGAGGCGCTGGCGTCCGGCATCACGACGATGCTCGGCGGCGGCACCGGCCCCGCCACCGGCACCGCGGCTACCACCTGCACCCCGGGGCCGTGGCACATCGGGCGGATGCTGCAGGCGGCCGAAGCCTTCCCCATGAACCTCGGCTTCTTCGGCAAGGGCAACGCCTCGCTGCCCGAGGCGCTCGCCGAGCAGGTCCAGGCCGGCGCCTGCGGGCTCAAGCTCCACGAAGACTGGGGCACCACGCCATCGGCCATCGACACCTGCCTCTCCGTCGCCGACGCCCTCGACGTGCAGGTGGCGATCCACACCGACACGCTCAACGAATCGGGCTTCGTCGAGGACACCATCGCCGCGTTCAAGGGCCGCACCATCCACGCCTTCCACACGGAAGGCGCGGGCGGCGGGCACGCGCCCGACATCATCCGGCTCGCGGGTGAGGCCAACGTGCTGCCCTCCTCCACCAATCCGACGCGGCCCTACACGGTGAACACCGTCGACGAACATCTTGACATGTTGATGGTATGCCATCACCTCGACCCGAAGGTGGCCGAGGACGTGGCCTTCGCCGAGAGCCGCATCCGCAAGGAAACCATCGCGGCGGAGGACATCCTGCACGATATGGGCGCGTTCTCGATGATCTCCTCCGACAGCCAGGCGATGGGCCGCGTCGGCGAGGTCGTCATCCGCACCTGGCAGACCGCCGACAAGATGAAGCGCCAGCGCGGCCGCCTGCCGGAGGAGACCGGCGACAACGACAACTTCCGGGCGCGCCGCTACGTCGCCAAGTACACCATCAACCCGGCCATCGCCCACGGCATCGCCCATGAGGTGGGCTCGGTCGAGGTCGGCAAGCTCGCGGACCTCGTCCTGTGGTCGCCCGCCTTCTTCGGCGTGAAGCCGGCGATGATCCTCAAGGCGGGCACCATCGCGATGGCGGCGATGGGCGATCCCAACGCCTCGATCCCGACGCCGGAGCCGGTCCACTACCGACCGATGTTCGGCGCCTATGGCCGTGCCATGACCGAGAGCGCGGTGCTGTTCGTCTCGCGCGCGGCGCTCGATGCCGGGATCGCGCGCCGCCTCGGCCTCAAGCGGCCGCTGGTCGCCGTGACGGGCACGCGCGGGGAGATATCGAAGAGGTCGATGGTGCTGAACGACGCGCTGCCCGCGATCGAGGTCGATCCCGAGACCTACGAGGTGCGGGCCGACGGCCAGCTGCTCACCTGCCCGCCGGCGGAGCGCCTCGCCATGGCGCAACGCTATTTCCTGTTCTGAGGAGGCGAAGGATGGAACGGGTCACGGAGATTCTTCCTGCAGGTGCCTGGCCGCGGGCGGTGGCCGAGGACGTGGTTCGGCTCGCCTACGACGACCGCCTGCGGCGCCGCAAGTGTCACGTGGGCGCCAGTGGTCGTGCCTTCCTGCTCGACCTCCCGGACGTGCGGCTGCTCGCCGACGGCGACGGGTTGCGGCTCGCCTCGGGCACGGTCATCGCCGTGGAGGCGCTGCCGGAAGCGCTGCTGGAAGTCGCGGGCGATCCCGCGCTCCTCGCGCGCGTCGCCTGGCATCTCGGCAACCGTCACGTCGCCGTCGAGGTCGGACGGGGCACGCTCCGGCTGCGCGAGGACAAGGTGACGGCGGACCTGCTCGCGCGGCTCGGCGTGTGTGCCGTGCCCCTGTCGGCGCCGTTCAACCCGGAAGGCGGCGCCCACGGCGCGCTCGGCCACGACCGCGCGCCCACCCATACCCATCCGTATCCGCACATCCGGGGCGTGCCGGGATGACCGGCGGCGCCGCGCTCTATCGCCTGCTCAACTGGCTGTCGCCGGCCTATCCGGTCGGCGCCTTCGCCTATAGCCACGGCCTCGAATGGGCAGTGGACTCGGGTGCAGTCCACGACCGCGCGTCGCTCGCGGACTGGATTGCCGGCATCCTCCGTCACGGCGCCGGGCGCGTGGACGGCGCGCTGTTCGCCGCCGCCTGGCGCGCGGGGGCTGCCCGGGACGATGCGGCGCTCGACGCCGTCGCAGCCCTCGCGCTCGCCTGGCGCGGCACCGCCGAGACGGCGCTCGAAAGCATGGCCCAAGGCACCGCCTTCGCGGGCACGACCGTCGCCGCCTGGGGGGATGCGAGGCTCGGCGGTCTGCTCGGCCGTCATGAGGGGCGTGTGACGCTCCCCGTGGCGGCCGGGCTCGCGCTCTCCCCCGACGTCCCGCTCGACGAAGCCCTGCTTGCCTATTTCACGGCCTTCGCCGCGAACCTCGCGAGCGCGGGTGTGCGGTTGGTGCCGCTCGGCCAGACCGACGGGCAGATGGCACTTGCCGCGCTCGAGCCGGCGGTTGCCGCGGCGGCGCGTGCCGGCGCTACGGCCGACCTCGGTACCCTCGGCACGGCGGCGCCGATGGCCGATCTCGCCAGCATGCTCCACGAAACCCAATACACGAGGATTTTCCGGTCATGATCCGACTCGAAAGCCTTCCCCTCCAGGCCGGTCCCCTGCGCGTCGGCATCGGTGGCCCGGTGGGCTCCGGCAAGACGGCGCTGGTGGAGCACCTGTGCCGGGCGATGCGCGACGCCTTCGATATCGCCGTGGTGACCAACGACATCTACACGCGTGAGGACGCGGAGTTCCTGACCCGCGCGGGCGCGCTCGCCCCGGAGCGGATCGCCGGCGTCGAAACCGGCGGTTGCCCGCACACCGCGATCCGCGAGGACGCTTCCATGAACCTCGCCGCGGTGGCGGAGATGTGCGCGCGGTTTCCGGGCCTCGACGTGGTGTTCGTGGAATCGGGCGGCGACAACCTGACCGCCACGTTTTCGCCGGAACTCGCCGACATCACGCTCTACGTCATCGACGTTTCGGCGGGCGACAAGATCCCGCGCAAGGGCGGCCCCGGCATCACGCGCTCGGATCTGCTCGTCATCAACAAGATCGACCTCGCGCCGCTGGTGGGCGCGGACCTCGGTGTGATGGAGCGCGACGCGCGCCGGATGCGCGGGCCGCGCCCGTTCCTGTTCACCAACCTCAAGGAGAACCGGGGCGTCGCCGAGATCGTGGACTTCCTGGTGCGCGAGGGCGGGCTCGGGCCTGCCCGTGGCGCGGCCGGCGCCTAGCCTAGGAGGCCTTTCCCTCGGCGTGGGCGTGGCCGCCGTGGCCGTCCGCCGTGTGAAGCACGTCGTCGAGCGGCAGTTCCACCCCACCCGTTGCCGAGACATAGACGAAGGTGAGCCGGGTCGTCCGCGTCACCAGCACACCCGGTAGCGGCTGGTAGCTGAGCTCGCGCGTCCCGAAGCCGGGCGCGGTCGAGCCCACCCGGTAGCGGTCGTCGAGCCGCACCTCGATCAGCCTGAGGGCCGTCCCGTCGCGCCCCGCGAGCGTCAACGGGATGCGCGCGAGGGCGAGGAAGGCGCGCTTGTCGGGCGCCTCACGGAAGCCCGCGACGAAGGCATCCTCGATCACGGCATGTTCTTCGGCGTCCATCTGTCCCTCCCTCAGTACGCGACCGGCCTGTCGATGATCGCCTTGTGGGCGCCGAGCTTGCCGTGCGCCACAAGCGTGCCGAGCACGTCCACGATCACGCGCACGCCGAACAGCGAGGTGATGTCGGAGATGTCGTAGGGCGGCGAGACCTCCACCACCTCGAGTCCGCACAGGCCTTCGGCGGCGATCTTGCCCACCAGCGACAGCACCTCGCGCGGCAGGAAGCCGCCGGGTTCGGGCCAGCCGGTGCCGGGCACGAAACCGCAGTCCACGCAGTCGATGTCGAAACTCATGTAGACCGCGTCGGCGTCTTTCCAGGCGAGCTCCAGCGCCACCTCGGCGGCCTTGTCGATGCCCATCTCCTCGACGTCGCGCATGGTAAGGACGTTGGTGTTGCGCGCCCTGATCTGCTCGACCGCCTCGCGCGGCACCTGCCAGCCGCCGATGCCGATCTGCACCAGGTTGACGGCCGGCACGTTGGGCAGGTTGGTGGCGTGGAACCAGGGCGTGGTATGCATCCGTTCGTCGAGGTCCTTTTCCTGGATATCGGCATGACGATCGAAATGGACGATGCCGATGCGCTTCGACGTGCATTGGGCGACGCCCCGCACGGTCGGAAAGCCGATCGAATGGTCGCCGCCGAGGATGATCGGCATGGCACCCGACGAGAAGACATGGGCGACGGCGCGGCTGATCTGGTCGAAGCTCTTTTCCAGGTTCGCGGGAATCGTGAACACGTCGCCTGCGTCGCAGAGCGTCATCTGCTCGCGCAGATCCACGCCCAGCTCGTAGTTGTAGGGCGTGTAGAGCGCCGAGATGCGCCGCATGCCCTGGGGTCCGAAGCGGGTGCCAGGACGGTAGGTGGTGCCGCCGTCGAAGGGCACGCCGATCACGGCGGCGTCGAAGCGGCCGACCTGGCGCACGTCCTCGGTGTAGGGTGCCTTGAGAAAGGTGTTGATGCCTGCGAAGTGAGGCAGTTCGCCGCGCGCGAAGGTCGGGATCGTGCGGTCGCCGATGCTGGGCGCCGCCTCGAGGCCGAGCTCGAGCCCGCGCGCCACCTCGGCCTTCCAGGCGTCGTGGGAGATGCCGGCCTCCGCCATCGCGGCCTTCCAGCCGCGCGCCTGCATCTTGTCGAAGCTCGGGTGATGGCGGCGGTGCTCGTGGCGGAGCGCGCTGCGGTGGCGCGGATGCGCGTGTCTTTCCTTTGGGGTCATGCCTCGTCTCCCGTGGTGGGTGGAATGGTCGGCAGCCGGCGGTTGCGCTCCAGCGGCACGTCGTAGGTGATGGTGGCGCCGTAGGCTTCGGGCGCATGGGGGTCGGCCCGCCACTTGTCGAAGACGACAAGGCGCGTGGCGAGCGCGAATCCTTCCTTGATGTCGTGGGTCACCATGAACACCGTCATGTCGCAGGTCTCCCAGAGCTTCAGGATGAGCTCGTGCATCTGTGCCTTGGTGCCGACGTCGAGCGCGCCGAAGGGCTCGTCAAGCAGCAGGACGCGCGGCTTGGACACGAGCGCTTGGGCGATGGCGAGACGCTGCTGCATGCCGCCCGAAAGCTCGGCCGGGTACTTGTCGCGTGCGTGCGCAAGCCCGACTTCGTGGAGCATCTCGTCGGCCTCCGCCAGCGTGCGGCGCTTGGCGGCGCCGAACAGGCGGCCGAGGAACCGCGATTGACGGAACTCGAGGCCGAGCGCCACGTTCTGCAGCGCGGTCAGGTGCGGGAACACCGAATAGCGCTGGAACACCACGCCGCGGTCGGGGCCGGGCTCGAGCGGCAGCGGCTCGCCCCCGATCAGGATTTCGCCGCGCGAGGGCTTCTCCTGGCTCAGCAGCATGCGCAGGAAGGTGGTCTTGCCGCAGCCCGAGGCGCCGACGATGGCGCAGAAGCTGTGGGGCGGCAGGGTCAGGTTGACGCGCTCCAGCACGCTCTGGCCGTCGTAGGATTTCCACAGGTTGCGGATGGCGACGGCGGTCATGAGCCGGTCCCTTCCCGCGACCAGCGGAAGCCGTAGCGCGCGAGCCGGCGCAGGACGATGTCCACGACGAAGGCGAGGAACGTGATCCACGCCACGTAGGGCAGGATGATGTCCATCGCCAGATAGCGCCTGACCAGGAAGATGCGGTAGCCGAGCCCTTCGGTCGAGGCGATGGCCTCGGCCGCGATCAGGAACAGCCAGGCCGGGCCGAGCGAGAGCCGCACGCCCGCGATCAGGCGCGGCAGCACCTGGGGCAGCACCACACGCAGCACGATGCGCCAGGTGCAGGCGCCGAGGGTCTGGGCCTTGATGATCAGTTCCTCCGGGATCGCCTGCACCCGGAACGCGAGGTCGCGAACCAGGAACGGTGCCACGCCGAGGACGATCAGGACCGCCTTGGAAAGCTCGCCGAGCCCGAAGGCGATGAACAGGATCGGGAGCACCGCCATGGGCGGAATCATGGACAGGACCGCGACGAACGGGGCAAGGCCGGCGCGCACGTAAGGAATCAGGCCGATTCCGATGCCGAAGGCGAGGCCGATCGCGGTCGCCGCGCCGAGGCCGATCGCGAGACGCCTGAGGCTCGCGCCGGTGTCCTGCCACAGCAGCACGCGCCCGGTTCGGGGATCCTCCACCGCCGCCATCTGCCAGGCGGCGGTGGCGAGGCTGGCCGGGGACGGGAGCAGCTTGTCGTTGGGGTTTTCCGCGAGCCGGGTCGCGGACGCGGAAAGATAGATCGCGATCAGCAGCGCGAAGGGAAGGAGGCCGAGGAACAGGCGGCTGCCTTTCCCCGGCTCCCGGTTGATGATGCGGGCCACGTTTGCCTCGTTTCCGCCCGGTTGGTCTTGGTTTGCGCGGCGCTATCCGTTCAGAGCTTGCCCTCGGCGGCCATGGACATGAACGCGGGGTCGAAGCGCAGCTTCACGTTGCCCTTGTCGCCCAGCACTTTTCCGCCCGGGAAGGCGATGCCGACCGCATCCTTGGACTTGGCGCCGGGCCCCAACAGCTGGTGCTCGAACGAGAACGCCGTGACGTAGTCCATCGTCTTGACGAGATCCGGGCTGTTGACGAAGGCGACCGCGTCCTTCGGGGCATAGAACATGCGCGTGGTGGCGAGCTGGGCCTCGAAGCCGGCGAGGTCGGTGCCGGCCGCCTGGGCCATGGCCGTGCGCGCGGCCACCGCTTCCTTGCCGCTTCCCGACATGACCGACATGGTCTCGTACCAGGCGCCGACGAGCGCCATGCCGAACTTGGGGTTGGCTTTGAGCGTGTCGGTGTTGACCACCATCATGTCGATGATCTCGCCCGGTATCCGGGAGGAGTCGAACACTTTGGCGGCACCTGGCACCTGGGCGACTTCGGCGAGCAGCGGGTTCCAGGTGACGACCGCGGTGACGGTGGGCGAGCTCGTGAAGGCGCTGACGATGTCGGCGTCGCCGGTATTGACCACGGTGATGTCGCGCTCCGTCATGCCGGCGGTCGAGAGCGCGCGGGCGAGCAGGTAGTGGGACACGGACAACTCGACCAGGTTGACGCGCTGGCCCTTGAGCGCCGCCACCGAATTGCCCTTCTTGAGGACGATGCCGTCGTTGCCGTTGGAGAAATCGCCGACGATGAGCGCGGTCGAATCGACCCCGCCCGCCGCCGGGATGGTGAGGGCGTCCATGTTGGTCATGGAGCAGCCGTCGAACTTGCCGGCGGTGTACTGGTTGATGGATTCGACATAGTCGTTGATCTGCACGATGTTGACGCTGATTCCGTACTTGTCGGCCCATTTCTTCATAATGCCGGAATCGCTCATGTAGCCCCACGGCATCCAGCCGACGTAGATCGACCAGCATACGTTGAAGTCCTTCTTCTCGGCTGCCCGCGCGTCCGCGGCCGCGAATGCCGTTGCCGCGAGCGCGAGGACCGCGACCGCTCGTGTCAGGAACTGGGTGGCTCGGTTCCGCATGGAATCCTCCTTTGCTGCGCCGCCGGTTGCGAACGCTCGGGAGGAACACGGCCGTCGAGACAAGCCGTGAAAGCCCAAGCATTCACGGTATGTGCTCTCCCGGGATTTTGTCCCGCCGTGGCTCCGGCGATCGGCGCCGGAGTGCCCCTCTCGGACCAGCCGCCCGGGCCGCATGCCTTGTGAGGATGGGCTGGGCCGGAACCCTAGGTGCATTATGCCGGGGCAGAAGCAAGGGGCGTGCCACATCGGCCGGGATGCTGCCGCCGTTGGGTTTGAAGGCGGCCTCCCCCGGGCCCGGCCTGGTTCGGTGCAGTAAGGGTGCTCTAAATTTAATCTGATCTCACAGAAAGCTTACTTATTGAGCAGAATCGAAAAAGCCGCTCCGAGGACGAATGGTCGACAGGTGGCTTCCCGGCACGGTCTTTGCTGCGGCCGCCGGCATCGGCTTTCCGAGAATGCTTTGCCGCGCGGGAAAGCTGTCGCTACCATGATGCGAACGATAACCGCCCACGAACGGCGATGCGTACGATGGACAATCTGAATGACGTGGTGATTTTTGCGACCGTCGTGCAGAGAAACGGCTTCTCCGCGGCGGCGCGCGCGCTTGGGCTTTCCACGTCCTACGTGAGCAAGCGGGTGCGTCATCTCGAATCGACGCTCGAGACCCAGCTGCTCAAGCGGTCGACGCATTTCCTCTCGCTCACCGAATCCGGCGAGATTTTCTATCGCCGTTGCGCCGAGGCGCTGAGCCTGCTCGACGACGCGCGTAACGAGGCACTCGAACGCGCGGCGCATTTGCGCGGCTCTCTGCGCGTGTTCGCGGCGCTGGGCTTCGGTGAATACGTGTTGTGGCGCCTAGTCTCGGAGTTCACCAAGGCCAATCCGCAGCTCGACATCCAGCTTGAGATCGGCAACCGTTCCACCAACGTGCTCGAGACCGGCGTGGACATCGCCATCCGCAGCGCGGACCTGCCCGACACCAGCCTGGAGCGCCGCGACCTGGGCGTGCTGCGCTATTACCTGTGCGCGGCGCCGTCCTATCTGGACGCGGCCGGCGTGCCCAAGGCGCCGCGCGACCTAGTGCGCTTCAATTGCCTGATCCACACGTCCCATCATCCGGCGGAACGCTGGCGCTTCGATGACGGCGATGGTGTCTACACCGTGAACGTGACTGGCAACCTGCGCTCCAATAGCGGTGTCGTGATCCATGGCGCCTGCGAGGACGGGCTCGGGATCGCGCGGCTTCCTCATTACGTCGCGCGCAATTCGATCGCTGCCGGCAGATTGCGGGAGCTGTTCCCGGGG
The DNA here is from genome assembly GCA_050485485.1 of Alphaproteobacteria bacterium. Lineage (GTDB taxonomy): Bacteria > Pseudomonadota > Alphaproteobacteria > SMXQ01 > SMXQ01 > WHSO01. The sequence continues at coordinate 122,743 of JBJHBM010000002.1, forward strand.
CACCTCCGGTTCGAGCGGGCACTTAAGGCGTTCTATCCCCGCACGCCGCACGTGCCGGGCAAGGTGACGGCGTTCCTCGATTTCATTACCGAGCGCCTCGCCCCGGACCTGCCCATGGAGAAGCCTGCACAGGCGCGCCGTCCCGCGGTCAGGGCCTGAATCCCGCGGTATCCGGCGGCCAGGGGCTCTTGTCTCCGGGGAAAAACCACATTTCCAAGCGGCTCGGTACTCGCGACCACGCGGCATTGATAGGTTTTGCCTCGAACCGGCGTCAGCCCGGGAATCCTCAGGGAGGCACCTCATGCCGCTGTGCGAAGGCTTCAGCCACCTCGTTCTCACGGTCTCCGACCTCGACCGGTCGGAGAAATTCTATCAGGACGTGTTCGGCCTCGAGGCGGTCGGCCGCGATCTCGTGGCCGAGGAGGGCCCCAACTCCCTCCTGAAGAGCGACTGCCGACAGATGGTGGTGCTGGTGCAGGTGCCGAAGGAGCAGGTGCGCATCGAACGCGAGGGCGCCAACTCCACCCATCACGCTTGGCTGGTCAAGACCCCTGCTGAATACAAGGCGATCGAGAAGCGGCTCGCGTCCATGGGCTTCGACGTCAACGACTATCGCGCCGCGTTCCGCGCGGCGGGGCAGTACAGCGTCGACCTCGTCGATCCCGACGGGCATCGCTGGCAGATCCAGACCCAGGGGCCCGAGGCGACCGACGTGCGTGTGGAGAAGGCCGGGGTCGTAAACTGCGGCGCTGCCGACCAGTACGAGATCGGAACCGTCAAGCTCTACGAGAAGGAGAAGTTCTTCCTTCTGCGCGTGGCGGACGGGTTCCTCGCCTTGTCGCAGTGGTGCACCCATCAGAACGGCCTCGTGAAATGGCGCGGCTATTTCTACGACTTCTATTGCCCCAAGCACGGTGCCGTCTTCGAGCGGACCGGCGACTGCGCATCGTCCACGATGAAGCTTCCACCGCTCAGGCTTCATCCGGTGCGGGTCACGGAAGCGGGCGAAGTCGAGGTGGACACCGACCGCGTCATCCTGCGGCGTGGACACGATGCCGCCCAGGTGGTGCCGCCCGTGTGCGGCGCGGCCCTTCAGGTCGAGAAACTCAAATTCGTGAAGGAGGTTGTGTGATGGCCGACATGAACAGCATCAGCCACAGCGTGATTTGCGTCGACGATCTCCACGAGGCGTCGAAGTTCTACTGCGACATTCTCGGCGGCGAGAAGCGGTCCTCGGTCTGCTTCGAGACCGAGGACACCATGCGCGGCCGGTCCGTGCACGAGACCTACATCGTGCAGGACTTCGTGTTCTTCGTCGCGCTGTCGGAGCGCGAGATGCCGAAGCCGGCGCCGGACCAGCACCGCGGCACCCACGGCTTCCGCACCGCCTTCTTCGTGTCGCGCGAGCGTTTCGACGAGACCGTGGAGGCGTTGACGCGCCACCATATCGGCTTCGAAGGACCGGTCGACCACCCGGAGAAGGGGCCTTTCGGTCAGTCGATCTACTTCAAGGACCCGGCCGGAAATTTCCTCGAGTGCCTGTGGCGCCGCGACGAGAACACGCCGACCTTCGAGAAGCCGCTGTTCCTGGGGATCGGCTGAGCCCATGCTGCAGCGGATCTCCGTCACCACCGCGGGCGTCGGCCATGCCGTCCTCCAGGTCGCCGACCTCGACGTGGCGGTCGGTTTCTATCACGAGGTTCTCGGCTTCGCCGTCGACGGCCGCGACCTGTGGCCGGCATGTGGGAAGAGCGCGGGCCTCTCGGCGCCCTCGGGCCAGGCGCTCGTGCTGGCCGAGGAGCCGCTGCGCAACGACCCGTCGGCCTCGGCGGCGCACTGCGCCTTCAGGGTCTCGCCCGTGGCCCGCGCGCGCATACTGGACGCCGTGCGCGCACCGGGCGGCGCGGTGCACGACTACCGCGAGGACCGGCCTTCGGAGGCCGCCGACAACGTCTATTTCGCCGATCCGTCGGGGAACCGCGTCCAGCTGGTCGCCCGCGACGGTGGCGCGGCGTCCGGTATCCAGGGGGTCGACCATGTCGGCCTCGAGGTGAACGACATCCTGTGGTCCGAGACCTTCTACGGCGACTGGCTCGGCTGGGAAATCGAGCACCGGGTCGGTTGGAACACCCGGGATTATCTCAACGCCAAGCAGCGGGGCGAGGCGGGCATGCGTGAGGCGATGCCGGGCTCGCGCTACTGGAACGAGCGCTATTCCCAGTTCGAGACCGAGCGCAAGGCGCTGCGTCCCAACCCGCAGCTCTATTTCGGGGCGGGGGCGGGAACCAGCATCGCCGTTTATCTGGCGTCGCGTCACTATCAGGCGCCGCCCGACGACGCGCGCGCCGGCGCGCCGCGGCTCGGGATCCGAATCCCCAAGGGCAGGCTCGACGACGTGGCGCGGATGCTGGAGACGCACCGGATGCCTTTTGAGGGGCCGGTGCGCCATGCGGCCGGCGTTCCGGTCGCCGCCTCCATCTACATGCGAGAGCCGGGCGGGAATTTCCTCGAGTTCGCGGAAGCGCGTTGAACCACGCGCCGGGTCAACCGGCACCAGGGACCGTACAGGGAGAAGTCGACATGGCGGACGTAACGGTAGCGGGGGATGCCCCCGGCAAGACGCGCGGCGCGGTGCCGCGCCCGTCGCTGGCGGAGCGCGACCGGCGCTACAAGGCGGTGCGCGCGGCCATGGCGCGCGACGACCTCGACGTGCTGGTGCTGTCGCCGAGCACCGCCCGCTGGGGCCAGATGATGGCGGATTCGCGCTACATGACGGCGATCGGCGGCTTCGAGACCGAAATCCTGACCGTCGTCCCGCTGGAAGGCGAGGTCACGGCCTACGTCTATAACCGCGCCGACTGGTGGCGCAAGGAGGTGGACTGGGCCTCCGACGTGCGCGACGGACGCAACGCCTGGGGCGACAACGCGGTGGAGCGCATCCGCGAGCTCGGCCCGCGCACGGGCCGTATCGGCATTTCCGGCCTCTCGGGCCTCGCCCGCGCGCCGAGCGGGACCATCAGCTACGCGACCGTCGATACGATCGCGCGCGCCTTTCCCGAAGCGGAGATCGTCAACGCGACGCCGCTGATGCAGGACATCCGCGCGACCAAGAGCGACGAGGAGGTCGCGTTGCTGGAGGCGTCCGACGCGATCATCGAGAAGATGATCGCGGCCTGTGCCGAGCGCGCCGTTCCCGGTGCGGTGGAGAAGGAACTTTACGCGGCCATGACCGCGACACTGCTCGCGAACGACGGGGAGTTGCCCAACTTCCTGCTGTTCGCGACTGGGCCCGGCATTACCCGTTCGTCCTTCGTTCCGACCAACCGGGTGTTGGGGAAGGGCGACCGCATCGTCAACGAGATCGAAGCAAAATATGCCGGCTACGGCGCCCAGGTGGTTGCGCCGATGATCCTCGGCAAGCCGCCGGCGCTCTACCGCGCGATGATCGAGCTGTCGCGCGCCTGCTTCGACGCCGTGCTCGCCGCCATGAAGCCGGGCGTCACCTTCGGCGAGATCCAATCGGTCTATACCGATCTCGTGAAGAAGGAAGGCAAGGGCCGTTTTTCGACCGGCATCCCGTTGATGCATGCGCGCGGGCTCGGTGACGACGGCCCGGCGCTGCTGCGCGACGAAGACATCGACACGTTTCAGAAGACGCCACTCGAGAAGGGGATGACCTTCATCCTCAAGCCCCGGATCATCGAGGTCGGCGGCAGGGAGCGTACTAGCATCGGCGACACCGTGGCCGTCACCGCCAGCGGGGCGAAACGGCTCGGCCGGCGGCCGATGGAGCTTCTAGTTCTTGATTGAGAAAGCCGACAACCGAAAAAACAAGGAGGCAGAAGATGTTCCATAGGATCGTTTCGGGAGGCGCCTTGGCCGCGCTTCTCCTGGTTCCGGCGACGACTCATGCTGCGGAGGCGCCCACGGCCCAAGTCGCGCAGGCGTCGGGCGTGTCGGCCGAATGGGACGCGCTGGTCAAGGCGGCTCAGAAAGAAGGCCGCGTCGAGGTGATTCTCGCCGGCCGCGTCGCGGCTCTTCTGCGCAAGGCGTTTCCCGCTTTCGAGAAGGAATACGGCATCAAGGTGAGCTCCTTCACCGGCGGCATCAGCGAACAGACCCAGCGCGTCCTCGCCGAGCGCCGCGCCGGCCGCTACAGCTTCGACGTCCGCATCGGAGGCGCCAATGCGCCGTTGGTCGAGTTGATGCCGAACAACGTGCTCGACCGCGTCGATACCGTGCTGACACATCCCGATGTCCTCGACAGATCGAAGTGGTTCCAGAATACGCACCACTATTCCGATCCGCAGGCGCAGTACATCTTCACCTGGGGCGCCTCGCCGTCCCATGTCGTGACCTACAACACGAAGATGGTCGATCCCAGCGAGATCAAGTCGTATTGGGACCTGCTCGATCCCAAGTGGCAGGGCAAGATCGTCGCCTGGTCGCCGGCGACCCCGGGTACGGTCGGGACCAGCGCGCCGATGTTCTTGAACCCTAAGATCGGGCAGAAGTGGTTCGAGCGCTTCGCCAACGAAATGAAGCCCGTGCTGATCCGCGACACCCGTCAGGGCGCCGAGTGGATCGCGCTCGGCCGTTATCCGATCGGCCTGTTCGGGATGAACACGCCGGCCTATCAGCTCGAGGCCGAGGGCTTCCCGATCAAGGGCTATCTGCCGCACGCCCTGGCCGAAGGCGAAATGATCTCGGCCTCCGGCGGCACGCTCACGGTGTTCGACCGGCCGGCGAATCCCAACGCCATGAAGCTGTTCACAAATTGGTTCCTGACGCGCGATGCCCAACAACTTCTGGTCCAGGCGGCGGAAACCAACGATTCGCTGCGGATCGACATTGACAACACCGTGATCGCGGAGCCGCACCGCATTCAGCGTGACCGGAACTACATGGTGGTCTTCACCAATCCGGACTACGCGGCCAAGCAGAAGGAAATCAGCGATACGCTGCGCCGCATCATGCAGGACGCGGGCTACCAGTGATCCGTGGCCGCTAGAGTTTGGCAATCAGTAACCGCGTGGGGCGTGGGGGAAACAGAGACTTCCTCCGCGGCTCTCTGGTGCACCTCGAGCCGACGTCCTACCCCTGGAGAACGTTCGAATGACCGCCGTGGCAACCACTCGCACGCAGAACGGGCGCAGGATTCGTCCCGGGACGGGCGCCTTCGTCATGGCGCTGCTCATTCTGTTCTTCATGTTCTACGTCATCTATCCGATCGCCCTCATCTTCATCCAGAGCTTCAACGTCTCCGGGGTGATGATGGGCAGGTACGAGTTCGGCATCGAGAACTGGCACACGGCCTTTTCCGAACCGAAGATATTCGAGAGCCTGCTGAATACCATCAAGGTGTTCGCCGCCTACACGCTCATAAGCTTTCCCGTGGCGGTACTCATCTCATGGGTTCTCGCGCGCACCCGCATTCCCTTCTCACGGGGCCTCGAATTTCTGTTCTGGGTCTCGTTCATGCTGCCGGCGCTCACCACCACCATCGGCTGGACCCTTCTGCTTGATCCCTACTTCGGCTTTATCAATGTCTGGCTGCAGAAGCTGCCGTTCATCGGCGAGGCCCCGTTCAACATCTACAGCTTCGAGGGGATCGTCTTCGCGCACTTGATGGGTAACGCGATCTCCCAGAAGGTGATGCTGCTGACACCCGCGTTCCGCAACATGAACGTCGCGCTGGAGGAGGCGGGGCGCGTCTCCGGCGCGAACAGCATCAAGACTATGATCCGGATCACGCTGCCGGTGATGGTGCCGCCGATGGTGGTGGTCTTCATGCTGAATGCGGTGCGGATGTTCAATTCGTTCGAGATCGAGCAGGTGCTCGGGACCCCGATCAATTTCTATGTCTATTCGACGCGGATTTTCGACTACGTCCGCGCCACCGAGCCGCCGGCCTATGGTTCCGCGACGGCGCTCGCGAGCCTCACGCTCCTGGTGATCCTGTTTGTGATCCCGCTCCAGCGCTGGCTGTTGACGCGCCGTCAGTACACCACCGTCGCCAGCAACTACAAGCCGGGCCTCACCCACCTCGGCACCTTCCTGCAGCTGTTTGCCAACGTCTCCGTCTGGATCGTCATCGTCCTGCTGATCGTCGTGCCGATCCTGACCCTGCTCGGCGGCAGCTTCATGACCCGCGCCGGATTCTTCCAGGCCACGCCCACCTACACCCTCAAGCATTGGGCAGCGTTGTTCAACGATCCGGTCTTCATCAACGCCTTCTATACGACCGTGATCATCTCGATGTCGACGGCCGTCGTCTCGCCGATCCTGTTCTCGATGGTGGCCTATGTGCTGGTCAGGACCGACTGGCCCGGCAAGACCTTCCTCGATTCGATCTTTTGGTTGAGCGCCGGCATCCCCGGCATGCTCGCGGGCCTCGGCCTTCTGTGGGTGATCCTGTCGACGCCCGGCCTCAACTGGCTCTACGGCTCGATCTGGATCCTGATCATCGTCGTGATCCTGCAGGGCAAGCTCACCAGCGTGCAGATGTTCAAAAGCTCGTTCCTGCAGATGGGTAAGGAACTGGAGGAGGCCGCGCGGGTTTCCGGCGCCGGCTGGCTCTACACCTATTTCCGCATCTGGCTGCCGCTGATCGCGCCGACCCTGGTGCTCATGGGCACGCTCAACTTCGTGCTGGCGGCAGGCGCCACCGGCAGCGTGGTTCTGCTGGCGAGCCGAGAGACGATCACGCTTTCGCTGCTGGCGCTCGAGTACATGACCTCCACAGGCTCTTCGTCGCGCGAGGTGGCGGGCATTATCAGTCTATTCGTGATCGCGATGACTGCCGGGCTCGCGCTGATCGCGCGCTGGGTCGGTTTCCGGGTGGGCATTCAGAAGCTTTGAGGGCCACGTAGCGTAACGGCGCGTCCTCGGCCCCGCGCCGCCGCAAACGACGAGCCGGGTGGCGGGCATGCCGCCGCGCCGGCTGGAAACAAGGGAGAAGTACGATGCTGCCACGTCTGAAGAATATCGTGCCGCTCGCCATGCTGGGGCTGGCGGTCGCCGTTGCGCCGGGTACGGGCGATGCCCGCGCCCAGGACTGGAAGAGCGACTGGGACCGCACAGTGGAGGCCGCGAAGAAGGAAGGCCGCCTGGTCCTGTACATGCGCCGCTACGAAGGCACGCTCGCGGCGTTCAACAGGAAATATCCCGAGATCAAGCCGGTCACGATCACCGGGGAAGGGTCGACCCTCGGCGCCCGCATCCTGTCCGAGCGCCGTGCCGACCGTTATCTTGTGGACATCTACGTGGGCGGTCCCTACACGGCGGCTTCGATGCTGCAGCCGGCCGGTGCCCTCGACTCCATCGCCGACGTGCTCGTGCTGCCCGAGGTCAAGGACGCGTCCAAGTGGGTCAACGGCCACATCCGTTATTCCGACGCCGAGCGCAAGTACATCCTCAACTTCCTCGCCAATCCGGGCAACCGCCAGATCGCCTACAACGCCAACCTGGTGAAGCCGGACGAGGTGAAGTCGTACCGCGACCTGATCGATTCCAAGTGGAAGGGGAAGATAGTATCTCTGGGCGCCGACCAGCGGTTCATCGGCGCCACCACCCAGGTGATGTACTACCACCCCGATCTCGGCCCCGATTACATGAAGCAGTTGTTCGGCGGCATGGACATTACCTATGCCAAGAACAACCGCCAGATGACCGACTGGCTGGCCGGCGGCAAGTACGCCATCTGCATCGGCTGCCTCTACGTCGAGCAGGCGAAGCAGCAGGGCCTCCCCATCGACATGTTCGACACGGTCGAATGGAAGGAGGGTGCGACGTTCCAGGCCGGCAGTGGCTCGATCGCGCTGATCAACCGGGCGCCCAATCCCAACGCCGCCAAGGTGTTCATCAACTGGCTGCTGTCGCGGGAGGGCCAGATGGAGGTGCAGCGCATTCCCGATCGCGGCGCCAACTACAACTCCGGCCGTATCGACATCCCGAAGGACGACGTGGCGCCGGAAAACCGCATGGTGCCCGGCAAGCCCTACTTCGACCTCAATAATCCCGAGTGGTCTGACATCGAGGCGGTCGTCAAGCATGCCAAGTCGATCATGGCCACGGTCAACCAGTAACGACGATACCGCGTAATACGAGGAGAGGGCCGGCACATGGACGGCAACGATTGGCGCACGCCGGACGAGTTCGAAACCATATCCAACGCGAACAAGCCGTTTTCGCTGCGGGTGCCGGCCCTCATCGTGACACGTGGAAAGAACGGTCCGATCAACCTGATGCTGTCGATGTGGTTCACGCCGATGGGGCTCGATCCCTCGTCGTTCATCGTCGCCATCGACCTCAAGACCAAGACCCGGGAACTGATGGACGAGACCGGAGAGTTCGTGATCGCGGCGCCCGACGAGACGTCGTTCGAGAAAGTACTCTACTGCGGGGCCGTCTCCGGCCATGACGAGGACAAGTGGGAGGCCTGCGGCCTGACGGCAATGAAGCCCACCCACGTCGGCGTGCCGCTGATCGCCGAGGCGCTTGCCAACATCGAGCTCAAGGTGGCGCGCGTGATCCCGTTCGACGACGATTATTCGCTCTACGTCGGCGAGGTCCAGACCTGCCACGTCCGCAGGGATTCCTTCACCGACGGTCTCTATCTGCCGGGGGCGACGCCGCTGCTGTGGCTCGGCAAGGGGTCGAGCCTGGCCCACGCCCGTAAGGCCGCTCGCTTCGCCGCCGGCCTCGGGCGTATCTGGGAAGCCGACGAGCAGGCCCCGATCCTGCAACGCGCCCGGCGCCGCTGAGGGGGCAGGGAGGCCATGGCCCAGGTCGAAGCCAGAGCTTCCGTCGCGGCGCCGGCATGGCGCCTGCCGCCGCTCGACCTCGGCCTGTTCCTGATGATCATTCTGATCGGGTCGATCGGCTTCTACGTCGTCTGCCCGCTCGGTCTCATCCTGATCAACAGCTTCAACGAAGCCTCCATCGTCCATGCCCCGTCCTATGGCTTCGCGGCGTGGCGGGAGGCCTTCACCCAGCCCGGCCTCAGGCAGGCCATGTGGAACACGTTCGAGGTGGCGGTCGTGCGCCAGACCATCACCTTTCCGATCGGGGTGATGATCGCGTGGATCCTCGCGCGGACCAACACGCCGTTCTCGCGCGGCTTCGAGTTCCTGTTCTGGGTTTCCTTCATGTACCCGAGCGTCGCCACGGTGTTCGGCTGGATGCTCCTGCTCGATCCAGACACCGGCCTCATCAATACGGCTTTCAACGGCCTGTTCGGGGTGCAGCCGTTCAACATCTATTCGTTCTGGGGCATCATCTGGGTCCACGTCATCAGCGGCATAGACAGCAAGGTGATGCTGCTGACGCCCGCCTTCAGGCGCATGGACGCGGCCATGGAGGAGGCGTCCCGCATGTCGGGCGCGGGAACCTTGCGGACCATGTTCAAGGTGACGCTGCCGGTAATGACGCCGGTGCTGATCGTGGTGCTGCTCCTGAGCCTGGTGCGCCTGTTCGAATCGTTCGAGGTGGAATACCTGCTGGGCGCGCCGTGGGGATTCTACGTCCTGTCCACCAAGATCGTGGACCTGGTGCGGATGGAGCCGCCGCTGATCAACCAGGCCGCCGCGCTCGGCAGCATCGTCCTGGTGTTCCTGGCGGTGTTCATCCCGCTGCAGCGATGGCTCATCGGCAGGCGCCAGTTCACCACCGTCACCAGCCAGATCAAGCCCAGGGTGATCGACGTCGGCCCATGGCGCTACCTGTTGGCGGCGCTGGTGGCCTCGGTGATCATGTTCGCCGTGGTCGTGCCGATCCTCAGCGTCGTTGGCGGCAGCTTCATGGTCCGGTTCGGCTTCTTCAACCTGCCGGTCGTCTGGACGCTCGAATACTGGGCGAACGCGCTCTCCAATCCCGGCCTCACGTCGGCGTTCAGGAATACCTTGACCATCGCGGGCGCGGCGGCCGTGTTGGGCACCTTCCTGTTCTCGCTGGTGGCTTACGTGCTGGTGCGGACCAAGCTGCCGGGTCGGGCGATCCTCGATTCGATCTGCTGGCTGCCGTCGGCGATCCCCGGGGTGCTGGTGGGGCTCGGGCTCCTGTGGATGTTCCTGGGCACGCCGATCTTCCGGCCCTTTTACGGCACGCTCGCGCTGCTGGTGATCGCCTCGGTGCTGGGCGGCCTCACGCTCGCGACACAGATACTCAAGGCCAATTTCATCCAGCTCGGCGGCCAGCTGGAAGAAGCGTCGCGCATGTCGGGCGCCGGATTCTGGCGCACCTACTTCTTCATCGTGGTGCCGTTGATGGCGCAGACATTGGTTCTGACGGCCGTGCTCAAATTCCTGTTCGCCGCGCGCAATTCCTCGACCGTCATCCTGCTTTCGACGTCCGAGACGCGGCCGCTTGCGGTGCTCGCGCTCGACCAGATTGCGGGCGGCTATCAGGAGGAAGCGTCGATCACGGTTCTGCTCATCATCCTTCTGACCACCGGGCTCGCGATCGTCGCACGCATGTTCGGGCTGCGCGTCGGCGTCCGCGAGAGCTAGAGGAACGCCTATGAACGATTTCATCTCGCTCAGGGGACTTCACAAGCGGTTCGGCCAGGTCGTGGCGCTCGACAGCCTGGACCTTGATATTCGCGAGGGGGAATTCTTCACGCTGCTCGGCCCGAGCGGTTGCGGCAAGACGACGACCCTGCGCCTGATCGGGGGGCTCGAGAAGCCCGATGGCGGCGAGGTCGTGGTGGCCGGGCGGTGCCTCGCCTCCCACGAGCGCAGGATTTTCGTCAATCCCGAGCGGCGCGACATGGGCATGGTGTTCCAGTCCTACGCGCTGTGGCCGCACATGACGGTGTTCGAGAACGTAGCCTATCCGCTCAAGCTGCGCTGGATGAAGAAGGCCGACGTCCGTGCCCGCGTCTCGGAGGTCCTCGGCCTCGTCGGTCTGGGCGGCCTCGAGGAGCGCCCCGTGCCCGCCCTCAGCGGCGGCCAGCAGCAGCGCGTCGCGCTTGCCCGCGCGCTTGCCTTCGCGCCGCGTATCCTTTTGCTCGATGAGCCGCTCAGCAACCTCGACGCTCAACTGCGCGACGAGATGCGCCAGGAGCTCAGGTCGCTCCAGCGCCGTCTCGGCCTGACCGTGGTTCTGGTGACACACGACCAGCTCGAGGCCCTCAGCCTGTCGGACCGGCTCGCGATCATGAGCGGCGGCAGGCTCGAGCAGCTCGGCACGCCGGAGGAGGTCTATCACCGCCCGGCCACGCCCTTCGTGCGCGACTTCCTGGGGAAGATATTCGCCTTGCCGGGCAAGGTGCGCCGGGTGGCGGGGGTGACGGCGGAAATCGAGCTCGCTGGGATGGAGATGCCGCCGCTCGCAGTGCCGAGGACGCAGCTTCCGGCCGCGTTCAACGGATCGGCGGCGGGGCGCGACGTGATGATCGCGATCCGGCCCGAAAGAATAACCGTGGCCGACGGCGCGCCCTCCGGGGAAGCCAACGTGCTGCGCGTCGCCGTGCGCGAGGCCCAGTTCCTCGGCGATCGCTACGAATACGTCATGACCATCGGCATCGAGACGCGCCATCTCGTCCTGCCGGCGTCGCACTTCTTCCGTCCGGGGGAGGAAGTCTATCTCCGCCTTCCGTCCGACATGATCACGGTATGGGAGCCCTGAGCGGAGATGACGGGAATTGCGGATCAAGAGCGGCCAGAACGGCCATATGGAAGGAGGAACTCATGGGAAAGATCGTGAGAGAGTTCGCCACCCACTGGGAAGGGGACGAGTACCTGTGGTTCGAGCGTGACGAGGACGAGCTCGTCGGCACCCAGCGCAGCGGCGGGTGCCCGTTGCCGCGCGTGCGCATCTGCGACCTGGCGTCGGGCCCCGTCAACCGGCCGGGCTACAAGCCGACGGTGCTGTGGGCCGGTGACGACGGGTTGCTGGAGGTGCACCAGCTCGACGGTGCCGAGCCGCATTTCCATCGGCCGTCGGACTTCGACGTGTTGGTATTCCAGTTCGCCGGCCATGCTGCTGCGGAAACCGAGTTTGGCGAGTTCAAGCTGGCCCCGGGGCATGTCATGCATGTCCCGTCCGGTGCCGCCTACCGCATCGTCGGCGGTCCCCAGTGCTATCAGGTTGTGGCCAAGGTACGGGCGCCGTTCGAGGCGGCGGTCGATCCCGGCAAGCCGCTGACCGAGACCGTGTTCGACGTCCGCCCCCATGGGTCCAACCAGGCGGTCGAGGAGGTCGACGTCCCAGCCCGCGCCGGCAAGATCCTCGAGGTCACCGAATTCTGGAACGACGAGGTGGACCCGATCGTGATCGAACGCGATCATGCGCGGCTGGTCGGCTGCGCCATCGACCGCAGCACGCGGCGCGTGACGGTGGTGCGTGCCTTCGACTATTTCTGCGGCATCACGGGCAAGGGCGGCGTGCGCGCGCCCGAACTGTTCCGCGGCGAGCGCTTCAAGGTGGACGTGTACAACACCCAGGGGCAGCAGCACGGCTTCCACCGTGGCTGCGACGGCGAGGAGATATGGTTCCAGTTCCGCGGCCACGGCATCAACGATACCGAATGGGGCGTCCATGAACTGGATGCGGGGGAGATCGGCTACGTGCCGCGCGGTATCGCGCACCGCATCACCGGCGACGACCAGTTCCTGCGGTTCAATTTCTACTTCCGCGGCCTGATGCGTCCCCGCGTGGACGCGAGCAGCCATCACGGCAACAACCCCTATTCGGTCACGGCGGTCTCGTCCAAGGAGCTGCCGGCGTTCCAGGAGACCAAGAAGCGCATCGAGGACGCGATCGCCCGCGGCGAGCGGCCGCGCATGTAGCCGTGCCGCGTGGCCTGCCGGGTCCGGCCGGTATTCCGGCCGGGCCCGGCCGTATTAGCTGTTGAGCTTTAGCTGTTGAGCTTTCCCGGCAGCGGTGTAAAACCGTCGCACCGTTCGAACAGGCATGTCCCGTTCCCGGCCGGGTCGCGGCGTCGCGCTTGCCCGGAGGGGCGAGCCGTGCCTTCCCGCCGCTCGAGGAGCGCCTTTCCGCCGTGTCCGTTCCCCCGGACCCTCAAGACGGCTCGCCGCAGGTTTCGCGGCGCAGCCTCCACGCATCCTACGCCGCCGGCCTGTTCAGCATGGGGCAGGCGGAGCTGCTGACCATGGTGGTGCCGCTGTGGGCGGTGCTGCAGGGCGCCTCGCCCACGGAGATCGGCACGCTGGTGGGCGCCAAGTCGCTGCTCACCTTCTTCCTCGCCATCCACGGCGGCTCGCTGATGGACCGGCTCGGCACGCGGCGGGTGATGCTGTTCTTCGCCGTCGCCACGGGCGGGCTCGCCGCGCTCTATCCGTTCCTGCCGTGGTTTCCGGTCATGGTCGCGCTGCAGATGCTGATCGGCTTCGCCGGCAACATGATGTGGATCGGCGCCCAGACCATCATCTCCCAGGTGACGCGCGGCGATCCCGGCCAGATCGGCAAGTTCAGCTTCTTCTCGCGCATCGGCACCGTGATCGCGCCGGTCCTGATGGGCGTCCTGTGGGACTTCGCGGGGCCGATGGTTTCGTTCCTGGGCGTCACGGCATGGTGCTGCTTCATGTTCTTCGCCGTTTCGCGGATCGAGAACCCGCAGCCGGTGAGCGCGCTGGTGGGCCGCGTGACCTGGCGCGACATCCTGCCGCGCCTGCAGGACTACACCGGCTCGATCAAGCTGATCGTGATCCCGGCGGTGGCCTTCACGCTGGCGGTCTCCTTCATGCGCCACGCGACCAACGGCGTCGAGAACTCGTTCTTCATCGTCTACCTGCGCGACGTGGGCTTCGCCGGCACCATGATCGGGATCATGTTCTCGATGGCCGAGATCGTGAACGGCCTCGGCTCGCTCGCCTCCGGGCGCCTCGCGCGCTTCGTGCCGATCCCGTGGCTGATGGTGGGCTTCACGATGGCCTCCATCGTGCTGCTCGCGATCACGCCCCTGTTGGGCGGCGTGTTCGCGCTGCTGGCCGTCGCCCATGCCCTGCGCCGCTGCTTCGAGGGCATCGTCCAGCCGCTGGTGTTCTCGCTCCAGGCGCGCGCCGTGCCGCGTCACCTCCAGGGCTCCGTGGTGGGTCTGCGCGTCACCGGCAACCGGCTTTCCTCGATCATCACGCCGGTCGTGATGGGCCTGATCGTGGAAGGCTTCGGGATCGCGGACGGATTCATCGTGATGGGGGCGATCCTGCTGCTGGCGTGTTGCGGCCTCGCCTTCGCCGTCGCGCGCGCGCCGGGGCTCGCCCGGCGTCCCGACTGAGCCGCCCATCGGGGGTCCATCGCCGCCGTCCGATCGGCTAGACTGGGGGCGTCCACGAGCCGCCCGGTCCCGAGATGCACGAACGCACCAGCGCCGCCCGCCCCGTGCCGCCGACGGTCCCGCCGCCGCCGCGGCCGCTCAACATCTTCCAGACCGTGCGCGCGGCGCGGCGCAACGTGCTCGAGCTGATTCCCGGGATCGCCTATACCCAGCCGATGGTCTCGGGACGGCTCGGCGCGCGCTGGCACATGGTCCAGGACCCGGCGGCGCTGCGCCGCATCTTCGCCGACAATATCGACAACTACCCCAAGGCCGAGATCATGATCCGGATGCTGCGCCCGGCGGTGGGCGACAGCCTGTTCACCTCCGAGGGCGAGGCATGGCGCAGCCAGCGGCGTGCGGTGGCGCCGGTATTCACCCAACGCAACGTCGCGGCGCTGGCGCCCCTGATGACGGCCACCGCCGAGCGCGCCGCCGGGCGCCTCGCCGGCTGCGGCGGGACGGCCGAGATGGTGCGCGAGATGCTGTCCGCCACCTTCGACGTGATCTGCGAGGTGGCACTGTCGGGCCGCGAGCATTTCGACGCCGAGGTCTATGGCGCGGCGATCACCCGCTATTTCGAGACCGCCGGCCGTGCCTCGGTGCTCGACTTCCTGCAGATGCCCGACTGGATGCCGCGCCCCGGCGCGCTGCTCGGGCGCGGTGCGGTCCGCACCATGCACGGCATGGTCGCCCGCGCGATCGAGGCGCGGCGGCGCGAGGCGTCCGGCGGTGCCGACGACCTGCTCGACCATATGCTGAACGCGGTGGACCCGGAGACGGGGCGGGGCATGACCCCGACCGACCTGCTCCACAACATGCAGTTCTTCATCGTCGCGGGCCACGAGACGACCGCGCTCGCCCTGTCCTGGTCGCTGCTCCTGCTGGCGCTGCATCCCGACGTCCAGGCGCGGGCGCGGGCGGAGGCGAAGGTCGTGCTCGGCACGTCCGCCGCCGGGGCGGAGCATCTCGCGGCGATGCCCTGCGTCCGCCGGGTGATCGAGGAGGCGATGCGGCTCTACCCGCCGGTCGGCATGCTGGCGCGCACTGCGCGCGGCCCCGACACGCTGTGCGGGCGCGAGGTGCATGCCGGGGACGTGGTGTTCCTGCCGATCTATGCGCTCCACCGCCACCGCCTGTGGTGGGAGCGCCCCGACGAGTTCGATCCCGACCGCTTCACGCCCGAGGCCGAGGCCGCACGCGACCGCTTCCTCTATCTGCCGTTCGGGGCGGGCCCCCGGGTGTGCGTCGGCGCCAACTTCGCCATGATGCAGGCCCACATCATCCTGGCGACGCTGGTGTCCCGCTTCGCCTTCGCGCCCGGCCCGGGACCCTTGCCCACGCCAACCATGTCCATGACCGTGCGCCCGGACCCGGGCGTGCGCCTTGCGGTGAGGCCCGCCTGACGGGCGGCCTGAGGAGGAAACACGATGTCCACCGTTCCCAACGATCTCGCGGCCTACTGGATGCCGTTCACGGCCAACCGCCAGTTCAAGGCGGCGCCGCGGCTGCTCGCTTCAGCCAAGGGCATGTACTACCGCACCGTCGATGGGCGCGAGGTGCTTGACGGCACCGCCGGGCTGTGGTGCGTGAACGCTGGCCACTGCCGCGACGAGATCGCGGCGGCCGTGGCCGAGCAGGCGCGCACCCTCGACTACGCCACCGCCTTCCAGATGGGCCATCCGGCCGCTTTCGATCTCGCGGCGCGGCTCGCCCGTCTCGCGCCCGGCGACCTCGATCACGTGTTCTTCGTCAACTCGGGGTCGGAAGCGGTCGAGACCGCCCTCAAGATCGCGCTTGCCTACCATCAGGCCCGCGGCGAAGGCCGCCGCGTCCGCCTGATCGGGCGCGAGCGCGGCTATCACGGCGTCAACTTCGGCGGCATGTCGGTCGGCGGCATCGGTAACAACCGCAAGCAGTTCGGCCCCGGCCTCGCCGCCGTGGACCACCTGCCGCATACCCATGACCTTGCCCGCAACGCGTTCTCGCGCGGCCAGCCCGAATCGGGGGCGCATCTCGCCGAAGACCTGCTGCGGCTGATCCAGCTGCACGACGCCGCCACCATCGCCGCCGTGATCGTGGAGCCGATGGCGGGCTCGACCGGTGTGCTGGTGCCGCCGCGCGGCTATCTCGAGCGCCTGCGAGAGATCTGCGACGCCCACGGCATCCTGCTGATCTTCGACGAGGTCATCACCGGCTTCGGGCGCCTGGGCGCGCCTTTTGCGGCGGACCGCTTCGGCGTGGTGCCGGACCTGATGACGGTCGCCAAGGGGCTCACCAACGCGGCGGTGCCGATGGGTGCCGTCCTGTGCCGCGGCGCCGTCCACGACGCCCTGATGCAGGGTCCGGAAGCCGCCATCGAGTTGTTCCACGGCTATACCTATTCGGGACACCCCCTCGCCTGCGCGGCCGGGCTCGCCGCCCTCGACATCTACGCGCGCGAAAACCTGTTCGACCGCGCGGCGGCGCTGGAATCCCGTTTCGAGGCGGCGGTGCACCGGCTCGACGATGCCCCCGGCGTCATAGACGTGCGCAACATCGGCCTTGCGGCCGGGATCGAATTCGCGCCCCAGCCCGGCGCGCCCGGCGTGCAAGCCTATCGGGTATTCGTCCGCTGCCTCGAGCTCGGCCTGCTCACGCGCCAGGCCGGCGACACCATCGCGCTGTCGCCGCCCCTGATCGTCTCGGAGACCGAGATTGACTGCATCGCGGATACGCTCGCCTGCGCGATCGGCGATACGGTGGGGTGAGACGGCCGGCTAGCGCCGCCCTTCGCGCTCGAAGGTGCGCTCCGTCGTGACCGCGCGGCGGTAGAACAGGACCGCGACGGGCGCGGAAGCGAGGACGGTGACGGCGCCGGCCGCGATCAGAATCTCGACCTGGTGGGTGCTGCCCCAGCCCTGGGCGATCAGGCCCCAGGCCTCCAGCAGAAGCTCGCCGGAGCTCAGGGTGAGGAAGGCGGACACGAACGCCGTCACGGCGGTGATCTCGGTGACGAGGACGGTGACGGCGACGGCGGTGAGGACGCTGCGAAGCTTGTTAGCCATGGGACTCTCGCGAAAGGCGGGCGCGCGGGCGCGCGGCGACGGATGGTACGCGGTTTCGAATGGGAAGGGCGATCGCGGGCGGCCTGGCCGCGCCGGGAGTCGTCCTAGGAACCGGTCCGTGCCGGGGGTGCGAGAGGGTCGTAGGAACGTGTGGGCGGCTTGTGTGGTGCCGCACGCAGGGGGCTGGACGAGGAAAGCTCCGCGATGTCGCCGAGGATATGGTGCGCGCCGGCGGCCAGCGCGGCCGGATCGGACGCGTCGTCCTGGGGCGCTCCGCGCACGGCACGATGGGGGTTGACCTCGAGGCGCACGAGGAAGGTACCGTTGCGAGGCAATGCTTCGAAGTCGTGTGCGGCGTCCACGCAACCGGCAGTGCCCGCCACGCCCGCCGGCTGCAAGGCGGATGCGTCGGCGTGCGCCTGTGCCAGGACGAGGGGCAACTCGACCAGCAGCAGGGCTACGGCCAGCAGCAGGCTGCCGAGGGCGCGCGCCAGCCGTCGGACGGCGTATTCCGGAAGGCTCGGGAAGGACGGTCGGTCTGCGGCTGTCATCGGTGCCGGCCTCGCGCCCGGCGGCGTTGGAGTGGGGACAGTGCCAGAACGGCACCCTGTCCGCAAGCGCGCCCACGCCGTTGGAAATGGGGACGAAGGGGGTTTTGCGCAAGCGGGCGGGACGGTTGCCGTCGACCGTGGCTTGCCGTAATCTGCCGCAGGTTCCGCAAGGCCTTGAACGGCGCGGAAAACCGTCAGAATTGAGGCAAGAACAGGCGCGCGCGGACGATCCGGCCCGCGCGGGTCGGGAGGCATCGATGTCCGAAAACCCCTGGAAACCGAGCGCCCGGATTCGGGAGCCGGCCGAGCTGCTCAAGCCGATCCGGGATCCGGCCGGCTGGTACCCGGCCGATTTCGCCGGCACGCGCTGCTGGAGCTACGAATTGTCCGGGCGCGAGATCGGGCAGGTGATGGACGCGGTGGTGCGCGTCGAGCGCCGTGGGCTGCGGCTTATGGACATCACGCGCGAGGAATTTCCACTGCCGACGCTCGGCGCCGCGCTTCTCGACATCCGCGGGGAGCTTCTGGACGGCCGCGGCTTCGCCCTGATCCGGGGCCTGCCGGTGGAGGGCCGCACCAGGGAGCAGACGGCTGTCGCATTCTGGGGCATCGGCGCCTACATGGGCCGGGCTATCTCCCAGAACCGCCAGGGCCATCTGCTCGGCCACGTCACCGATCTCGGCGGCGACTACGCCAAGGTGCGCGGCTACATGACGCGTGCCCACATGAAGTTCCATTGCGACCGCGCCGACTTCCTGTCGCTGTGCTGCCTTCATCCGGCCAGGTCAGGCGGCGCGCACCGTATCTGCTCGTCGGTGACGCTATACAACGAGATGCTCCGGCGCCGCCCCGACCTTGTGAAGGAGCTGACCTTCCGCTTCTACCGCGCGCGCAAGGGCGAGCTGCCGCCGGGCGTGACCGAGCCCTGGGTCCGCCAGCCGATCTTCAGCGTGAAGGACGGATACTTCGCCGCGCGCGGCGCCAGCGCCGCCATCGCCAAGGGCCAGAAGCTGCCGGGCGTGCCGCCGCTCACGGCCGCGCAGCAGGAGGCGATCGAGATGTATCGCGCGCTCGCCGACGAAATCGCCATCGACATCGATTTCCAGCCGGGCGACATCTCCTACGTCAACAACCACGTGACGCTGCATTCGCGCACCGAGTTCGAGGACTGGCCGGAACCCGAGCGCAAGCGCCACCTGCTGCGCCTGTGGCTGTCCACCGACGGCGCGCGTCCGGTCCACGAAGACATCGAGCGGGAGATTCGGGGCGTCGTCCTGCCGGATACCGAGCTCAAGGCGTCCCTCGAGGTCGTCTGAAAACAGCCGGCGCCGCAAGGTCCGATCAAGGGAGGGGAACATGGCACGTTATTCCATCAGCCAGCCGGTCAACGCGGTCGAGGCCCCGAGGCTGCTGCAGGGCCGCGGCCGCTATACCGACGACGTCAAGCTGCCGCGCATGGTCCACGCGGTGTTCCTGCGCTCGCCCCACGCTCATGCCGATATCCGGCGCATCGACGTGACGCCGGCGATGCAGATGCCGGGCGTGATCGACATTCTGACCGGCGAGGACTATGCCAAGGAGGGGCTCGGCAACATTCCCGGCAACACGCCGCCGAAGCGGCGCGGCGGGGAGGCCGGCTACCGCCCGGATCGTCCCGGAATCACCCGCGACCGCGTCCGCCACGTTGGCCAGATCGTCGCCATGGTGGTGGCGGAGTCGGTCAACGAGGCGAAGGACGCGGCCGAACGCATCGAGATCGAGTACGACGTCCTGCCGGTACATATCGATCCGGTGGCGGCCAACAATCCCGACGCGCCGCTGCTGTGGGACGACTGTCCGCTCAACGAATCCTTCTATGCGCAGAAAGGTGACGCGGCCAGGACCGAGGAGGCGCTGGCGAAGGCGCCGCGCGTGGTGCGCGACAGCTTCGTCATCAGCAGGGTCGCGGCCAGCACCATGGAGCCGCGCTCTGCGGTCGCGGAGTACGATCCCGGTCGCGACCATTACACGGTCTATGCCTGCCAGCAGCGGCCGTTCGTCTGGCGCACCATGATGACCGAGGGCGTCTTTCGCATCCCCGAGACCAATATGACCGTGATCGCGGGTGACGTGGGCGGCTCGTTCGGCATGAAGGGCGGCCTCTATCCCGAGGTGCCGCTGGCTGCCTGGGCGGCCAAGCGCACCGGCCGCCCGGTCAAGTGGACTTGCGAGCGTAGCGAGGCCCTGGTCGCCGACGACCAGGCCCGCGACGTCGTGGTGGAGGCGGAACTCGGCTTCGACGACGAGGGCAAGTTCCTCGCCTGCCGTTTCGTGGGCACCGCCAATATCGGGGCCTTCCTGTCCATGACCGGGTTCGGCACGCCAAACGGCATCGCCGGCTCGACCTGCGGCACCTATGTGTTCCCCGCCGTCTACGGCGAATCCCACGCGGTCATGACCAATACCGTGCCGATGGCGAACTACCGTGGCCCTTCCGGCACGCCCGGCACCTATGTGCTGGAGCGTCTGGTCGACATGGCGGCGCGCGAGATCGGCCTCGACCCCACCGAGATCCGGCGCCGCAACTACATCCCCGCCGACGCCATGCCCTACAAGCTGCCCAACGGCCAGACCTACGACTGCGGCGAGTTCGAGGTGGTGATGGACAAGTGTCTCGCGCTCGCCGACTACGCGGGCGCGGCCAGGCGCAGGGAAGAGGCGCGGGCGCACGGCAAGCTTTACGGCGTCGGTGTTTCCTCGAGCGTCGATCCTTCGGGCAGCCCGTCGCCCGAGACCGCCGAGCTGCGCTTTGACCCGGGCGGGACGGTGACGGTGCTCGCCGCGTCCACGGCCGGCGGCCAGTGTCATGCCACCATCTATACACAGATCGTCTCGGACATCCTCGGGATCGACGCGGACAAAATTCGCGTGGTGGAGGGGGATACCAGCCGCCTTGCCTGGGGCTCGGGGACCGGCGCCGCGCGCACCGCGACGCTGTGCGGCACGGTAGTCCAGATGGCGGCCATCAAGACCCGCGAGAAGGGCCGGCGACTCGCCGCCCACATGATGGAAGTGAAGCCCGAGGATGTGGCGTTCGAGGACGGCGCCTATTTCGCCAAGGGCACCAACCGTTCCGTCGGCTTCGACGAGGTTGTCAAGACCGCGTTCAAGCCGGGCAAGCTGCCCCAGGACATGGAGATCGGCATGTTCGAGACGGCGACCTGGACTTCCAAGGCGCCGAACATTCCCAATACCTTCCACGTCTGCGAGGTCGAGATCGATCCGGAAACCGGCGTGACCCAGCTCGTGCGCTACACCGAGGTTCACGACGTCGGCGTCGAGCTCAACCCGATGGGCGTCGCGGGCCAGGTGCGCGGCGCGATCGCCCAGGGCGTCGGGCAGGCGCTGCTGGAGCAGGTGGTTTACGACCCCGAAACGGCTCAGGTGCTCACCGGGTCGTTCATGGATTATGCCATGCCGAAGGCGAAGAACCTGTGCAACGTCGTCATCGGCAATCATCCGGTGCCGACCAAGCAGAACCCGCTCGGCGTGAAGGGCGCGGGCGAAGGCGGCACGGTGGGATCTCTGGCGGCCGTGATGAACGCGGTCAACGACGCGCTCGCGCCGCTGGGCGTGCGGAACCTGATGATGCCGGCGACGCCGGAGCGCGTCTGGCGCGCGATCCGCGACGCGGAAGGCGGAAAGACGCGGGCCGCATAGAGGCCCATAGCTCGGGTTCATCGGGCAACGATTTAGCTGAAAACGGGAAAGGGAGGTTTTCATGTCTGGTCATCGTTCACTGGCCGCCGCCGTGCCGCTACTCGCGGCCTGCGTCCTGGCCGCGGCGCCGGCTTCGGCGCAATCCGACGTCGGCGCCTTCTATCGCGGCAAGAGCGTCGATCTCATCATCGGCGCCTCGCCCGGGGGCGGCCACGACACCTATGCCCGCGCGATTGCCCGGCACATGGGCCGTCACATCGCGGGCAACCCCGGCCTCGTGCCGAAGAACATGCCGGGGGCGAGCAGCCGCCGCGCGGCCGAATTCCTCTACGCGAAGGCGCCCAAGGACGGCACCGTCTTCGGTGCGATCTTCCCGGGCGCGATCATGACGCCGCTCACGGAGGGCAAGGAAAAGACCCGTCTCGATCCGACCCGGTTCAACTATCTCGGCACGGCCAACAAGGAGGTGCGCGTCTGCGCCGCGTGGAACAACGCGCCGGTGACGAGGTTCGAGGACGTGACCAAGGCGGAGTTGATCCTGGGTGCCACCGCCGACGGCGGCTCGACCCAGGACTACGCGATCGTGCTGTCGGAGCTGGTGGGCGCGAAGTTCCGGGTGGTGCGCGGCTATGCCGGCACCCAGGACATCATCCTCGCCATCGAGCGCGGCGAGGTGCACGGCCTTTGCGGCTACGCCTGGACCAGCCTCAAGACACAGAAGCCCGACTGGATCCGGGACAACAAGGTCAACATCCTGGTGCAGCTCGCGATCGGTACCGATGACGAGCTGACGCGGATGGGCGTTCCCGAGGTATGGGGCGCGATCAAGAACGAGGAAGACCGCCAGCTCATGGAGCTGGTGCTCGCCCAGCAGGTGTTCGGCCGGCCCTATGTCGCGCCGCCGGACGTGCCGCAGGACCGCGTCGCGGCGCTCCGGGCCGCTTTCGCGGCGACCATGAAGGACCCCCAGTACCTGGCCGATGCGCAGAAGCTCAATCTCGAGATCGATTGGGGCTCGGGAGAGGAAGTCCAGAAGCTGGTCGACAGCGTGTTCGCGACGCCGCCGGCGGTCGTGTCCCGCCTCGTCAGGCTGATGTCCCAGTAACGGCGGGCAGCGCCTGAAAAAAGACCGCCCGGACCGGCTCTAGCCGGTTCGGGCGGTTTCGTTTCGCGGGCGGGCGGCGCGCCTGCCCGGCGCTTTACTTCTTCTTCTTGGGGCTGCCCTCGGTCTTGATCTCCTCGACGTTCCTGCGTTCGAGCAGGGCCAGGGCCCGCTTGACGTCCTCGGGGGGCGTCTGGACGGTTTCGGTTGCGATCTTCTGCACTTCGAGCCCGGACAGCGGATTGATGTCCATCTTCAGCTTCTCGGCCTCGGCGAGGAACTGGGGGTCCGTCATGGTGGCGTCGAAGGCGGCCCGGAGCGCCGCGACGCGTGCCGCGGGCACGTCCGGGGGCACCACCAGCGGCCGCCCCATGCCGATCCCGGACACGATCAGGTTGAGCGCGCGCCGGTCCGCGTCGGTGGTGGCGAGGTCCGAGATCAGCGGCACCTCGCGCCCCTGGTACTGGCTGATCTCGGGGTTCTTCGCGGGACCGAACTGGACCAGGATATTGAAGGAACGGGCCGCCATCCGGTCCTGACGGGTGGCCTTAATCGACGCCCAGCTGTTGGAGCCGCGGCAATTCACCTCGCCGCGCTCGAAAGCGAGGTTGACGTCGCTGCCGCCGGAATAGCCCGCGATAATCTTGATCTGTGTTCCCACCAGGTTGTTGATGAGCTGGGGATTGAGAATCGACGGCGAGGTCGCCCCGGTGCCGCCGCAGATGATTCCGCCCTTGGCCTTGAGGTCCTCGATCGTCGCGATGCCGGTGTCGGCGCGCACATAGGTCACGTTGTTGTCGAGGATCATATTGCCGATCCAGTTGAACTTGGCGGCATCGAACTGGATGCCCTTCTCGCGCAGTGTCTGGTCCATCGGCGTGTTCTGCCCGACCGTGGCCATCGCGGTGCCGTCCTTGGGGGCGACGTTGTAGAGCCAGTTGGCGGCCGCGCGGCTGCCGGCCCCCGGCATGTTCTGGGGCACGAAAGTGGGATTGCCGGGGATATGGCGGGTCATGTGCCGTCCGGCGAGACGGGCATAGACGTCGTAGCCGCCGCCGGCGGCGTAGCCGATCACAAGCGTGATGTTTTTTCCCCTGTAGAAATCGGCGACCTCGTCGGCGTTGGCCGGCGGCATCCCCATGACGAGCGCGGCACCCAACGGCAGCGCGACGGCGGCTGCCCTGAACAGCTTTTTTCTGGGCATTTTCGAACTCCTCCTTGTTTTCTTGTCCTTCGACGGTTGGATCGACGGGAGCCGGGACCGGCCCGAGGGACGCCCGCCTCCCCGCGACGGGCGGGGCGCGGAACGATATCAGGCGGGTCAATACAGGTCACGCGGCAAGGGAAGGGGAGGCGCGCGGGATTCTCAATTGTTGACAATTTACAATATTTGTTTCCACACTCCGGCAACCGGAACAAGCAACCGAATCCGACTCGAGGAGGCTTTTATGTCGCTATCTCGTGCCCTGGCGCTGGGGGCCTGCATGATCGGCGCAACTTTCGCAACCTCCGTTGCCGCGAACCAGCTCCCGCCTGCGACCGTGAAGATGCTCGATGCGCTCAAGCTCGAGCATGCCATCCTCGACGGCATCGACGCGGAGCTGCAGGTGCCGCCGGCCTGGCTCGACGCCGCGAAGAAGGAGGGACCGGTGATCCTGTTCGACACCATGCGGCCGCAGGATTTTGCCAAGGTCTATTCGGTCTTCTCGGCGCGCTATCCGGACGTGAGGATCGAGCATTCGGAGGTCCATACCTCGACGCGCCGCTACATCATGCCGCTTGCCGCTTTCGAGCAGGGGCGCCGCGTGGTGGACGTGATCATGAGCCTGTCGGGCAACGTGGCCCTGTTCCGTGCGGCCAACGCCTTCGAGAACCTTTCCGACCTTCCCAACTACAAGCACCTGCCGGAATTCTCGCTCACGCCCGACCACATCTCCATCAATACGCGCCTGCGCTACTGGTGCATGTCCTACAACACCAAGCTGGTGAAGAAGGAGGATCTGCCCAAGACCTGGGACGACTTGGTGAGCAGCAAGGTGTTCGCGGGCAAGAAGCTGATGATCGGCAACCGGCCCAACAACTGGGTGCTCGGCCTCTGGGAGACCCACGGCGACGCCTGGGGCCGGAATTTCGTGAACGACGTGTTCGCGAAGCTCGACCCGCAGATCCGCAAGGAAGGCTTGAACGCGCTGGTGCGGCTGGTGAGCCTCGGCGAGGGCCACGCGGCGGTGCCGCAGGCCATGAACCGGGTCGGTTCGCAGGCGCGCGTCGGCGCCCCCGTCGGCTTCCATTGCCCCGAGCCCGTGACCTTCGCCCTGTCGGAAGCGGGGCTGATGCGCAACTCGCCGAGCGTGAACGGCGCCAAGATCTTTCTCAACTGGTTCATCTCGCGCGAAGGCCAGATCGCCCAGTTCTGGGCGGACCAGTCCACCCCCGTGCGCAAGGAGCTGCAGCGCAAGGAGTTCCTGGACTTCCCCGACGCGGTCGCCGACAAGCGGATGGTGACGTCGGGCGAGCCCGAGACGCGGGTCAGGCTGCAGAAGTATTGGGATGCCCGCTGGCAGTCGATGGGCGGCACCGTCTCGACATCCGAAGCGGAGTGAGCCACGCAAAAACCGCTTGCGGGGGCGGGGTGCCTCGACCACAATGTCGACAATTTACAATTTATGGGAGCCCCCGCCCATGACGGACCCGAGGCCGGCCACGATCCCCACGGTCGCGCAGCTGCGCAGCCATTCGCTCACCGGCGTGATCCAGCACGAGATCGAGCGGATGATCCTGAGCGGCGAGCTGGCCGCCGGGACGCGGCTCAACGAGAACGCCCTGGCGGCCAAGCTCTCGGTCAGCCGCGGCCCGATCCGCGAGGCGTGCCGGGCGCTCGCCGAGCTGGGGTTCGTCTATCTGGTGCCCAACCGGGGCGTCTTCGTCAAGCGCCTGGAGAAGACCGACGCGATGGAGGTCTACGATCTCCGCGCGGGCCTGGTCGGGCTTGCCGGGTTCCTGCTGGCGCCGGTCATCACCGAGCGCCAGGTCGAGCGGCTTCAGGCCATGCTCGAGCAGATGCAGCGGGCCGCCGAAGACGCCGACTTCGCCGCGTTCTACCCGCTCAACCTCAAGTTCCATGACGCCGTGGTGGAGGCGACCGGCAACGGGCGCCTGATGCGCATGTACCGGGGGCTGGTCAAGGAGTTCCACCTGTTCCGCACCCACGGGCTGGTCCAGCAGGGCGCGCTGCTGGCCTCCAACAAGGAGCACCACGCGATCGTGGAGGCGCTGCGCAAGCGCGACCCGTCGCTGTGCTACGAGGTCAGCTTCCGTCACGTCCAGAGCGGCAAGCAGCGCATGCTGACCGCGCTCGACGAACTCGCGGCCGAAGGCCAGGCCGGGGACGGGGAGGGCCGGTCCGCAGCCGTAGCCCGGCCGCGCCGCCGCGCCGCGCGCGTGAAAAGCAAGGCGTAGGGAGAGTCCCCATGACCGGAAAGCTGGAATTCGCCGATCTCGAGGCGGTCGGTCCCGGCACGCCCGCGGGGCGCTATTTCCGCCTGTTCTGGCAGCCCATGATCCGCCTGCGCGACCTGCCGGTCGGCCGGCCCAAGCCGATCGAGATGCTGGGCGAGACCTTCACCATCTATCGCGGCGAGAGCGGCACGCCCCGCCTCACCGCCCACCGTTGCCCCCATCGCGGAACGCCGCTTTCGGTCGGCTGGGTCGAGGGCGACACGCTGCGCTGCCGCTACCACGGCTGGCGCTTCGACGGCGAGGGCAGGTGCCTGGAGCAACCCAACGAGGACCGCGCGTTCTGCGACAAGGTGCGGCTCAGGGTCTATCCCACCCGCGTCTATGCTGGCCTCGTGTTCGCCTACCTGGGCGACGGCGCGCCGCCGCCGTTCCGCACCATCCCCGACCTCGACCAGCCGGGCGTGGTGGTTTCCGATCCGGTCGAGATGCTGCCCTGCAACTATTGGAACAAGTTCGACAACGACCACGGCCACATCCCCTGGGTCCATCGCGCGACGGCGCTGCGTAAAGGCCGCAAGGACCTGCTGATTCTGCGCCAGGAGACCATGTCGGAAGTGCCGTTCGGCATGATGAGCTCGCGCTTCGTGAAGGGCGAGAAGAGCGATGCGGGCGGCGCGCTCGGCGCCGGGAAGCTTTCCTATTTCGTCATGCCCAATATCCGCGTGTTCTTCGTGCGCACGCGCGCCAAGGGGTTCGAGCATCGCGACCTGTGGGACACCAAGGTGGTCTGGATGGTTCCGGTTCATGACCAGCAGTTCGCCGCCTTCGACGTGACCCATACGCCGCTCGAGGGCGACGAGGCCAGGGCCTACGAGGAGGCGCGCTACCGCCAGCAGGAGGCCGAGGCGGAGACGCGCTTCGATCTCGCCGAGAAGATTCTGGCCGGCGAGATGGCGATCGAGGACCTGCCGGAGGACATGGGCGCCTACACCAGCTTCGCGATCGAGGATTACGTCACGCAGGTCGGCATGGGCCCGCTCAAGGGGCGCGGCAAGGAGATGCTCGCCGCCACCGACGTGAAGCTCGTCCTGCTGCGCCGTCTCTGGCTTCGCGAAGTCAACGCGCTGGTCGAAGGGAGGCCGCTCACCGACTGGACGCTGCCCGCCGAGCCGCTGTCGCGCTACGGGCGGGTCGCGGAGGCGGTCGGCTAGCCGGAGGGCTGCCCGTTCCGTCGCGCAGCGGCATGCGTGCGGCCAAGTCCGAGGCAATCGATAACTGCGCCGACAGCGGCGCCACACGGGGAGGTTTCATCATGACACTGGACGTCACACTGCGCACCATCGGCACCGTGTGCGCCTTCGGCGCCCTCGCGCTTCTGCCGTTCGTGCCGGCCCAGGCCGATGCCGTGGCCGATTTCTACAAGGGCAAGAACGTTTCCCTGATCATCTCGACCGGTGCCGGCGGCGGCGTCGACCAGACCACCCGCATGCTCGGCCGTCACTGGGGGAAGCATCTCCCGGGCGCGCCCAACTTCGTGGCGCAGAACATGCCGGGCGGCGGCGGCCTGCTCGCGACCAATTTCCTCTACAACGTCGCCCCCAAGGACGGCACCGCCATCGGTGCGATCATCCCTTCGTTCGTGATGAATCAGGTGGTCGGCGGCAAGGGCGTCAATTACGACGCGGCCAAGTTCAACTGGATCGGCTCCAGCAGCGCGAGCAACTCGGTCGTGTTCGTGTGGCACACGGCGGGGGTCAAGACCCTGCAGGACGCCATGCAGAAGGAAATCATCCTGGGCGCCACCGGCGCCGGGGGGAACTCGGTGCGCTACCCGGCGGTCCTCAACAACCTTGCCGGCACCAGGTTCAGGGTCATCATGGGCTACAACAGCACCAC
This sequence comes from Alphaproteobacteria bacterium, assembly GCA_050485485.1. Lineage (GTDB taxonomy): Bacteria > Pseudomonadota > Alphaproteobacteria > SMXQ01 > SMXQ01 > WHSO01. The sequence goes on from JBJHBM010000002.1 coordinate 150,775, forward strand.
CCAGGTCGATCTCGCGATGGAGCGCGGCGAGGTGCAGGGACGCGCCGGCGGCACCTTCAACACGCTCATGTCCACCAGCGCCGACTGGATCAAGGACGGCAGGATCCTGATCCTGGCCCAGATCGGGCCCGAGAAGGAAAAGGGCTTCGAGCATATCCCGCTGGTGACGGAATTCGCCAAGGACCAGGCCAGCCGCGACGTGCTGCAGGTGTTCTGCGACGACATCGGCCTCGGCCGTCCGTACCTGACGTCGCCGGGGGTGCCGGCGGAACGGGTGGCGGCGCTGCGCACCTCGTTCGATGCGCTCATGAAGGATCCCGAGATGCTGGCCGAGGCGGAGAAGTCGCGCCTCGACATCTCTCCGATGACGGGCGCCCGCCTCCAGAAGCTGGTGGAGGCCATGATCGCGACCAGCCCCGAGACGGTGGAGCGCATCAAGGCGGCGCTCGACACCAAGGGGGCGGTCGCCGGCGAGGTCAAGAAAGAGAAGAAGAACTGAACGGCCGCAAGGGAGCAGGCGGGAGATGTCGGGCAAGTTGCAGTTCGCCGACCTGGAGCGTTTCGGTCCCGGCACGCCCGCCGGCCGCTATCTGCGGCTGTTCTGGCAGCCGCTGGCCCGCCTGAAGGACCTGCCGCCCGGTCGCGCCAGGCCGGTCGAGGCCCTGGGCGAGAAGTTCACCGTCTATCGCGGCGAGGGCGGCACGCCGCACGTGACCGCCTTCCGCTGTCCGCACCGGGGGACGCAGCTTTCGGTCGGATGGGTGGAAGGGGACTCCTTGCGTTGCCGCTACCACGGCTGGCGCTACGACGCGGACGGCCGGTGCGTCGAGCAGCCCAACGAGGACCGCCCGTTCTGCGACAAGGTGCGTCTCAGGACCTATCCGACGCGCGAATACATGGGGCTGGTGTTCGCCTACCTGGGGGACGGGGAGCCGCCGCCGTTCCGGCGTTATCCCGACCTTGACCGGCCGGGGGTGATCGTCGTCGACCCGCCGGAGGTGCTGCCCTGCACCTTCTGGAACAAGATGGACAACGACCACAGCCATATCCCGTGGGTGCATCGCGGCACGGCGCTGCGGGTCGGCCGGCCGGACCTCCTCAAGCTGCGCCACGAGGCGGTGGAGGAGACGGCCTACGGCTGGCGCGGCATCCGCTACCTCAAGGGCGAGGCGCTCGACGGCGCCTCCGAACTCGGTCCCGCCAGGCTCACCCATTTCTTCATGCCCAACGTGCGCCTGTTCTTCGCGCCGACCCGCGCCAAGGGCTTCCAGGGCCGCGGCCTGTGGGACACCAAGGTCGTATGGACGGTACCGATTAACGATACCGCCCACGTCGCCTTCGACCTGACCCATACGCCGCTGGCAGGCGACGACGCGCGCCTGTTCCGCGAGCGCCGGGCGGATCAGGAGGCCGAGGCGGAGACGCGCTGGGACCTTGCCGAGGCGATCCTCGCGGGCGACATGGCGATCGAGGACCTGCCGAAGGAGATGGACGCCTATACCAGCTTCGCCATCGAGGACTACGTGACCCAGGTGGGGCAGGGGCCCGTGGCGGGACGCGGCAAGGAGATGCTGGCCGCCACCGACGCGCGCCTCGTGCTGTTCCGCCAGCTGTGGCTGCGCGAGGTGGGCGCGCTGATGGAGGGCCGCCCGCTCACCGGCTGGGAGGTGCCGGAGGCGCCGCTGTTCTCCATGCGCCCGGAGGTCGGGAAACGGGCCAGGGCGTCGTAAGGGCGTCGCAACGGACGGTCGCATCGCGCCGCCGTCGTGCTATATCGTGTCCCGGCCCCGATGGCCGGGAAATTTGGGGCCGCCGCCCGAGTGCGGCGGCGAGAGCAGAAGAAGGGAAGAAGGAGAGCCAATGTCGGAACTGGTCCTGGATGCGGCGCAGAAGATCGTCAACGCCGCCATCGCCTACGGTCGGGAGAAGAACCTGAAGCGGCTCGCCGTGGCGGTGCTGGATGCGCGCGGCGCCCTCAAGAGCTTCGGCGCGGACGAGGGGACCAGCCTCAAGCGCGGCGAGATCGCCATCGGCAAGGCCAACGCCTCGCTCGCGATGGGGCTCGGCAACCGGACCATCGACAAGATGGCGAAGGAGCGCCCCTACTTCATCATGTCGGTGATCGGCGCGGTGGGCGGCTCCTTCGTGCCGGTGCAGGGTGGCGTCCTGATCCGCGACGGGGCCGGCACGTTGCTCGGCGCGGTGGGCATCTCCGGCGACATTTCCATCAACGACGAAGCGGCCGCGGTCGCCGGCATCGAGGCCGCGGGCTTCGTGGCCGACCCCGGCAGCGACTGACCCGGCCGCTCCGCATGAGCAAGACCGACGCCCTCAGGGAGGCGATGATCGCGGCCGGCCGGATTCTCTACGAGGAGGACCAGGGCGACTTCATCTTCGGCCACGTCTCCGCCCGCCTGCCCGACGACCCGGCGCGCTTCCTGATGAAGCCCCACACCATCGGGCTCGAGGAGATGTCGCCCGACAACATCATCACCTGCGACATCGAGGGCGAGAAGGTGGCGGGCGACATGCCGCGCCACCTTGAGGTCTTCATCCATTCGGAGATCCTGCGGGTGCGGCCAGACGCGCTGGCGATCGTGCATACCCACGCGCCGAATGCCGTCGCCTTTTCCGCGCTCGACAAGCCGCTGCAGCCGATCGGCCACGAAGGCGCCATGTTCTGCGACGGACTTCCCGTGTTCTCGGAGACCAGCGACCTGATCGTCAACCAGGATCGCGGAAAGGCGGTCGCCCGCGCGCTCGGCGGCCACAATGTTCTCATGCTGCGCAACCACGGCATCGTCACGCTCGGCCGCACGGTGGAGGAGGCGACGGTGCTCGCCCTGTTCCTCGAGCGCGCCTGCAAGTCCCAGCTGATCGTCGAATCCTGCGGTGGCGCGCGCGCCGTCAGTTCGCCCGAGGACGCCCGGGCCAAGAAGGGGAGAATCATGCCCCAATGCCAGAAGGTGTTCGACTACCTCAAGCGCCGGCCCTAGGGCCGGTACTTCCTCTCTCCCGCAGGCCTCTCAGCGGTAGCCCGCCTCCTGCATGATCTGCTTGAGCCTGGCGAGCACCTCGTCCTGGCGCTCGACGTAGGTGCGGTCCGAGAAGGCGACGATGTAGTCTCCCGCGGGATCGATCCGGTACTGGGGCTCGATCGCGTCGTTGGGAACGTCGATGCGCAGCGAGTCCATCTTCTCGGCGTGCTTGACGAACAGCGCCTGGGCGTCGCGGCTGAGCGCCCAGTTGATGAACAGCTTCATGGCGTTCGGGTTGGGCGGGCTGTCCATCGCCATGATGTTGGCGGCCGATCCCGACAGGACCTCGCCCTCCGCCATCGGGTGCGGCAGGTAGTCCTGGATCGGGAAGCCCTGGCCCTTCAGCACCTCGGCCTGCGTGTTGAGGCCGAACATGCCGATGGCGTAGCGTCCCATCGCGATCCATTCGGCGCCCTGGCGCGCATCCGTCACGATGGTCGGCTTGATCTCGTTGGCCCAGCGGCGGAACCATTCCTCGCCGATCTTCGGGTTGAGGAACATCGGGATCACCGAGGCGCCGGCGCCCTGGCCGGGCGACCAGGAGACGATCTTGCCTTTCCACTTGGGGTCGAGCAGGTCGGCGTAGGACTTGATCTCCTCGGGCTTCACGAGGTTGGTGTTGAAGGCGATGTTGTAGGAGGGCGACGCCCCCCAGACGATCAGGTAGCGGTCCTCCGGGTCGGCGTAATGGTGCCGTCCCAGGTACCAGCGCGCCGGGTTCGTGACCTCGGGATCGGCCAGCACGGAGGCCATCGGCGCCGCGGCCTTGTTGGGCAGCAGCGAGGCGATGGCGCCGGTGGCGCCGCCCAGCCAGACGTCGACGGTGTAGCGCCCGAGCTTGCGCTCGGCCAGCACCCGCGCGATATGGGCCTTGCCGCTGCCGGTATGGAAATTGACCCGCACGCCGTAGGCCTTCTCGAACTCCGGCATCGCGGCACGCAGGCGCAGCGGCACCTGGCCCGACAGGATCACCTCGACCTTGCCTTCGGCGCGGGCCGCCTTGACGAGGGCATCCCACTCGGGCGACTGGGGCGCCGCGGCCGCGGCTCCGGGCAGGAGAAGGGCCGCGAGGGCGAAGGGCAACGTCCAGGTACGGGTCATGGGGTGGCGCTCCTTTTCGTGGTCGCCCGGGAAGGCCGGCGGCGTCCCTCAGGCGGTGGCGTCGGTGATCTCGATGCCGTTGCCGTCCGGGTCGTGGAAGTAGAGGTGCCGTCCCGGGAAGCTCTTGTGGTTCTTGGTGCGCGGGAACAGCTCCTCGATGCCGCGCTCGGCGATCATCTCGCGCGCCCGGTCGAAATCCTCCGGCGAGACGATGAAGGCATGGTGGAAATGCGTGCCGCGCGGCGGATTGGGGTTGACGTGGTTCGCCATCTTCGCGAGCACGAAATGATCGTTGCCGGTCCGCATGAAGGCGAAGTGGTCGCTCACGCGCTGAATCTCGCAGCCGAGCAGCTCGGCGTAGAACTCGGCGGCCTTGGCGTGGTCGCGCACCGAGATCGTGAAGTGCAGGATGCCTTTGCTCTGCACGCCCGCGGCCTTGTCGCCGGCGGGCTTCTCCTGGATGTCGCTCATGTTTCTCTCCCGTGTCCCGTCGCTCAGGTCCGGGCCTTGTCGCGCACGCGCGGCCGTCTGTCGTAGCTGGTGAGATGGATGAACTCGAGCCTCGTCCCGTCGGGGTCGCGGAAGTAGATGCGCGGCCCGTTGACGGTGCCGCCGTCCCGCTCCTCCTCCTCGATGATCTCGGCGCCGTGGGCGGCGAGGTGCTCCTTGGCCTTGGCGAGCTGTTCCGGGGTCACGACGAAGGCATGATGGACGAGGTCGCGCCGTTCCGGCGGATTGATGGTGCCCTGCTCCGCGCACAGCAGGATGCAGGTGCCGCCGGCATCCATGAAGGAGTGGCGCTTGCCGTCGGTGACCAGCAGCGTCAGCCCCACCACGTCCTGGTAGAACCGCGTGCTCCTTTGGAGATCCGACACAGGTATCGAAAAATGGGCGACGCCCGCACACTTGAACATGCCTTCTCCCTTTCCTGCGGGGGCCGTCCCCGCTAGTTGCATTCCACCGAGCTCGCCTCGCCGCCGCTGCCGGAATAGGCGATCCGGCAGGTCATGCCCGCCTTGAGGCTGCCGCGCTTGCCTTCCCTTCCGGCGATCGTAACCTTGGTGCGGCTGCCGCTCAGCTCCGCCTTGTGGGTTTCCTGGCCCACCGGGAACAGAATCGTGCGGCCGTCGCGCTCGACGCCGGTGAGGGTCGCCGTCACCGTGCTGTCCTTCACCAGTCCCTTGGCGAGCGCCGCGAGCTCGGCATCGGAGAGCGGCTCGGCCGGCAGCTGCTGGCGCACCTTCATGGCGCGGATGTAGTCCTGCTTGTCGGCGCTGGGATAGGAGGTGGTGGCGACGATGTTGGTGAGGTCGGCCGCCGACTGCACGAAGAAGCCTTCCCCGAACTGGGCGGTGCCGTCCCTGAGGAAATCGGGGTCCCTGGTCGCGCGCTCAAATGCCGCGACATAGGTCGCAACCACGGCGGCGGGCGTTCCCGGCGGCAGGGCGTACCACTTGTCTATCTGGTTGGACTTGATCCAGTAGTCGAAGGTTTCGGCGCCGACGCCCGAAAGCTTGTGGGCCACGAGGTCGGTGATGATCGGCACCTTCTCGTAGCCGACCTGGGGGATCACCTTGCCGTCCTTCAGCTCGCCGGTCTGCAGCACGGGCACGAAATTGCCGTCCGTGGCGAGCGACCTCAGCATGTTGAGGTTGGACGTGCCGAAGGCGTCGATCTCGCCGCGCTTCATCGCGATCAGCAGCGCGCCGGTGCCGGGATAGCCCACCACGAAGCGCAGGTTCCAGCCGGCATGCTCCGCCGCCCACACCAGCATCTCGACCCAGGTGTCGGCGCCCGCGGTGGTGCCGATCACCACCGGCGGCCTGGAGCGATCGTGGATATGGGCGACCTTATCCTTGTGCATGCTGGTGACGGAGCCGCCGCGCGCGATGCCGCCCAGAAAATGGAACCTGGTGGGGTTGTACCTGACGGTTTCCTTGCGGAGCGTGGCGGCCACGATATAGGCGTTGCCGCCGCCCATCCACAGCGTGCCGTCGCGCGCCGCTTCGTTGGCGAAGTGGTTGGTCGCCTGGACCCCGCCGCCCGCCGGCATGTTGCGGTAGATCATCTGCGGATTGCCCGGCAGGTGCTTGGACATGTAACGCCCCAGCAGCCGTGTGGACAGGTCGGTGCCGCCGCCCGGCGTGGTGCCGATCAGGGCGTTGACGCGCTTGCCGGCGAAGGACGCCTCCTGCGCGGCGGTGCCGGACACGGCCAGGGCCATGCCCGCGGCGAGGACGACGGAGACGGCGCGAATCAAGGAGAATCGACGCATGTGACGAGCTCCCCTGTTCTTATATTATTCGAAATATCGTTTTTATTTGTGGAACAGTATATTCATCTTCGGCCGCTCTGCGTACCCTAAATCTTGGCGGCGACGTGACGCAGCAATCCGGGACGGCACGCGTCGCCCGGCGATGAGAGGGAGGATTTCGCGTGGCGGAGCAGGAACCTGCGGCGGTCCCCAAGGCGGCGACGGTGCGCGCGCGCCTGATCCTGGAGGTGGCGGCGGACATGGCCGCCGCGGCGGGCGAACCCTATCGCGAGCCGGAGGTGCGCCTTCGCGTCGGCCGCGGCTCCGACGATGGGGTGACGCTCAGCGCCTCCAGCACCGTGGACGGGATCGAGAAGGTGGTGGCCGGCACCCTCGACGTCGCCTTCGTCAACCCGTCCTGCGCGCTCGCGGTCGCCCATAGCGGCAAGGGCTCCTACTTCACCGGGCCGCAGCCGGTGCGCGCCGTCGCGGTACTGCCGAGCGAGGACCAGTGCATGCTCGCGGTCGCGGGGCGCACCGGCCTCACCCACGTGGAGGACATCGCGCGCCGCAAGTATCCGCTGCGGATCGCGATGCGCGGGCTCGAAGGCCACTGGCTCACGTACATGCTGGAGGACGTGTTCCGCGCCGCCGGGTTCTCCTGCGACGACCTGCGCGCCTGGGGCGGCGCGTTGGTCCACGAGGGCCATATCCCGGAACCGGGCGATGCGAAGTTCGCGGCGCTGGCGAGCGGCGCGATCGACGCCATGTTCGACGAGGGCGTGGGTCATTGGGCCAATGCCATCGTGCCGGCCGGGATGACCGTGCTGCAGCTCGAGGACGCGACGCTCGCCAAGCTCGAAACGATGGGCTACCGGCGCGGCTGGCTGCGCCGGGCGCTCTATCCGACCCTGCCCGCCGACCTTCCGGTGCTCGACTTCAGCGGCTGGGGCGTCTTCGTGCGCGCCGACGCCGACGACGCGCTGGTGGAGCGAATCTGCGCCGGTCTCGAGAACCGCAAGGCCCTGATCCCGTGGCGCCAGCCGGGACCGCTGCCGGTCGCCGACATGTGCCGCGACGGGCCCGGCGCGCCGCTGGGCGCGCCGCTGCACCCGGCGGCGGCGCGCTACTGGCGCGGGCGCGGCTACATCTAGACGGGCGTTACGCCGTCTCCTGGTCCAGGAACGGCCGCGCGACGCCGGCCAGCTCCCGCGCGGAGGTGAAGACCAGGGTATGCGCGACCTCGGGGATGACTTCGAGCCTGCCGTCCGGCAGGCCCGAAGTCATCGCCTCGGCCCAGGGCTGGCGGCAGATCGGGTCGAGCGCGCCGCGCACCACGAGCATCGGCGCGGCGATGCCCGCGAGCTTGTCCTCCGGCCGGTCGCGCAAGGAGTGCTCGAAGGTCAGCAGCGCGCGCACCAGGCCGCATTTCCCGTAGTCGGCGCCGGCGATCTCCTCCATCTCCGTCGGGTTGAAGGGCGCGTTCTGGCGCCACCGCACGAACTGGCGGATCCAGCCGCGTTCCTCCGGCGGCGTGGTCGGCCCCTGCAGCACGCCGCGCGCGACCTTGTCGGGGTGGCGGGCGGCGAAGTCGACGATGACCTGGCAGCCGAAGGAATTGCCGAGCAGCATGGCGCGCGGGATGCCGACGCTCTCCATCCAGGCGGCGAGCGCGTCTGCGAGCCCTTCCACGTCGAGCGCCCGCGGCGGCTTGTCGCTGTCGCCGAAGCCGGGCAGGTCGGGGACGTAGACGCGGTAGCGGTCGGCGAGCGCGTGGCCCGTCGGCATCATGTAGCGTCCCGACAGGGCGAGCCCGTGCACCAGGACGAGCGGCGGGTCGGGGCGCGGCACCGGCCCGGTCGAGACGCGCATGAACAGCGGGCGGCCGTCCACCGTGACGTATTGCCCACGGAAACGTCCGTCGGTGCCGTTGCGGGGCGACGTCAGGCCTTGGGCGCGCGCGGAAATGTGCATGATGTCCGTCCCGAAGATGGCGGTGCCGCACAGGAAAGCGCCTCCCGCCGCCACGAAAGCCCGCCGGCCGATGGCCGCCGGGCGCGCGGAATGTCGTCGCGTCTGCGCCGTTGAATAGGAAGAGGGACGCGCTTGCCCGGCTCCGGCGTGGGGTTGGCGGCGCTGGTCGACCATCTCGCTTATTGAACGGGGCGGGACCCGGGCTTGTTCCGGGAGATCTGGACGGGAGATTCATGCGCTTGCGGTTGGGATATCCGGGGGGAGGCAGGGCCGCGGCCGCCCTCGCGTGGGCGGCGGCGGCGGCGGTGACGTTCTGGGCCCTGTGGGCGGCGGCGATGCCGGCCCTCGTGCCGGCGCTCTCCCCGTGGACCTACGGATGGATGGCGGCCGTCGGGACGGTCGGGCTGATCGTCTCCCTGTTCCTGCAGGCCGCGGTCGCGGGCGCGGCCGCGCGCCGCATCGGTGCCGCGTGGACGCGAGCGGCCGTCCTGCCGTTCGGGCCGATGCCGGAACCGGTGGCATCCCCGGGGGGATGGAAACGGGAGCTCCTGGCCGCCCTCGTCGCTGCGCTCGCCTCGACGGCGTTGGGCGTCCTGCTGCTTCTGCTGGTATTTCAGGGAAGTGGCACGCAGACCCCTCTCGCCGTCGTCGGGACCGGCTTCTTCCTCGGCCTCGCGAACCTCGGGCTTGCTCTTGTCGCGGTCCTCCCGATCTATCCGCTTCCCGGCGGCCGGCCGTTGCTCGCGTTGCTCGCGCGCAGGATGCCTCCCCATGGTGCGCGGCGCACGGCGGCACTGCCTGCGTACGGCCTGGGCGCGGCGGCCGCCGTCCTCGGCCTGTGGGGCTTCTCGAGCGGCGCCGTCGAAACCGGCGCATGGCTTTTCTGTTTCGGCCTCCTGGTCGCCGCGGCTGCCCGCGGCGCTTCCCGTTGACCGTCCTCTAATGCAAGGCCACGTCGTAGCGGCTTTTCCGTTTCGCGAGGAAGTCGAGGAAAAGGCGTACCGGCAACGTCGGGGGGACCGAATGGCGCGCCCGTATCTTCCGGCGCAGTGCCCAGTAGTATTTGGCGAAGGTGCCGAAGTCGCGCGGGAACAGGTCTTCGCGGACGCCAATGAACTGTCCGCGCCTGCGGGCGCGGGACAGGATTTTGCGCCAGCGTTCTATCGGTGCGTCGCCGGCGCCGACGGTGCCTTGGTTGAACAACATGAGGTTGATCTCGTCGAACGGCTCGCGCTCGTCGAGGAAGCGTTCGAGGCAGTCTGCGTCGGGCTCCATGTTGAAGACCATCCAGAACGGCACCGACCCCGTCCGAAGCGTCCAGTAGGGCTCGACCAGGATGAAGCACTCGACCAGCAGCCGGTCGGTCTCGATGCCGCGCTGTCTGTTCCACCAGCGATAGAAGTCGGCGACCGCCGGGCTCAGCGCGGCGGGGTCCTCGAACACCAGACGCCGCACCGGATGGTTATGGCGGCGGGCGAAGCGCTCGATGTCCTCGCCGAGCGCGTGCTCGAAGCCCCATTCCGCTTCGGGGCTTTCGCCGTCCGGTGCGGGGGCGTCCCACTTCTTGCGGTCCACGCCGTAACGTCGGAAGTAGGCCTCGATGCGCGGCCCGCCGTGCATGAACTCCTCCTCGGTGGCGCCGCCCACGGCGCCGTGCTGGAAGACGTGCCGGTCGTCCACGCGCGTCGTCGGCCATTTGCGCTCGCACTGGATGACGATGATCGGCGCGCCGGGCTCCAGACTCTCGCGCAGGAAGCGGGCATATGCGTCGCCAAGCTCGCGCCTCTTGACGCGAAAGTAGTTCATATAGCGGACCATGAGCCGGTCCTGGTTGGCGTCGTGCATGTGATGGAGCTGAAGGGCGGGATTCGCCTCCAGCAGCTTCGGCGCGTGTTGCCGTCCGACCTCGAGCGCGCGTTCCGGCAGGTCAGGGTCGCCGCCGAGGTCGCGCACAGGTATCAGAAAGGTCTGCGGCAACCATGGAATGCCGAAAGCGGCGCAGAGATGTACCATCGCGCCATTGGAGGAGCCGATCATCACGGCGGGATAGCGGCGGGCCGGATAGCGTGCCACTGCCCAGCGCGACAATTTCTCGGCATCGACCTTGTCGAGGCGGCGGGGCGATATCGTCTCGGTCACGCCGCCGATGGCATACACCATTTCCCTGCCGCGCCGCGGCAGGATATTGGCCGCTACCGCTAGGGGCTCCAGCACGGGCGAGACGCCGATGGCGCGGAAGTCCCGCCCGTGAAGAACATTGGAGGCGGCGCGGAGCATGCCGGTCGCGGAATCGAAGTCCGCGACGAAGTTTGGTGCGGCGGCGCTCATGGCATGGGCCGGATCGCGGTTTCTCCGCCCAAGGTGCGAAGGGCCCCGGGGGGCATCGGATCGGTCATCGTCCTCTCCCGAATCGGTCTTCCCTTTACTAACGGGTTGACGGGGGAGGGGTTCCGTTCCGGGCGTCGCGATCGGCGGTGCGGAGGGCCGCCCGTCGCCTTATGGCGGTGCCGTGAGTGCCTGGGAAAAGGTACCGTCCCACCCGCCGCCGAGTGCACGATAAAGCGCCACCAGGGCCTGGAAGCGCGCGAGCCGCACCTGGCCGTACTGGTCCTCCGCCTGATAGAGCGTGCGCTGGGCGTCGAGCAACGCGAGCAGGTCCTCGACCCCGGCACGGTAGCGCTGCTCGGCGAGGTCGTAGCTGAGGCGGGCCTGCTCTAGTTCGGCCGCCTTGCGCTCTTCCTGGCGGTGTCGTGCATCGAGATCGACCAGCGTGCGCTCGACGTCGCCGAAGGCCGCCAGGACCGCCGCGCGATAGGTGTGCACCAGCTCCAGCCGACGCGCCTCCGCCAGCGCCACCTGTCCCTGCCGTCGGCCGCCGTCGAAGATCGCCTGGACCAGGTTCGCGCCCAGCGTATAGGCCATGCTGGCCGGCTCCAGCAGTGCGGCGAAGTTGCCCGCGCTGGAGGCGAGTGAGGCGGAGAGCGTCGCCTGGGGGAAGAACGCCGCGCGTGCCGCCTGGATGTTGGCGTCGGCGGCGGCGAGGTTGGCTTCGGCGCGGCCGATGTCGGGGCGGCGTGCGAGCAGCTCCGCCGGCAGGCCGGCGCCGACCAGGGGGGCGGCGAGCCCGTCGAGGCCGACCGCCGCCACGTCGAAGGCCTGCGGCGGCAGGCCGAGCAGGATCGCGAGCGTCACGCGCGCGGCGTTGAGCCCGCTTTCGAGGACCGGGATGGCGGCGCGCTGGTTCTCGACCTGGGCGCGCTGGCGGGCGAGGTCGAGCGGCGAGGCCGCGCCTTCGCGCACCCGCGTCTCGACCAGCTCGAGGACGCGCTCGGCGATCTCGAGGTTGAGCTGGGCGATGCCGAGTCGCTCCCGCTGGGACAGGACGTCGAAATAGGCGGCGGCGACGCCGGCGGTGACGGTGATCGCCACCGTCTCGCGGTCGAACCGGCTCGCGGCCAGCGCCGCCTCGGCGGCATCGAGGCCGGCCGCATTGCGACCCCAGAAGTCGAGCTCGTAGGCGGCGCCAACCGAGAGGGAGAGGGGCGTGCTGGCGTCGCCGGGGCGCTCCACCGGCCCGCTGCGCCGCGCATTGGTGTTCGCATCCACCGTCGGCAGCAGCGGGGCGCCGGCGATGCGGGCCTGGGCGTCGGCTTGGCGGACGCGCGCGGCGGCGGCGGCGAGGTCGAGGTTGCGCAGCCGCGCGGTTTCGATCAGCCGGTCGAGCTCGTCGCTCGCGAAGCCGCGCCACCAGTCCGTGGCGGGCCAGGGGAGCGCGTCCACGGCGGGCGCCATGCTCCAGTCCGCGGGCATCGGCCGGTCGGCGACCGGGGCGGGGCGTTCGGGCGCGGCGCCGGTGCAGGCGGCGAGCGCGAGGCCGAGCGCGAGTGCGGTCGCGGCAGTGCGCGTGCGGCGGGAGCGGACGGATGCGGTCATGGCGTCCTCCTCGGTCAGTCGCTCGAGAGCGCGACTACGGGGTCGAGCCGCGAGGCGCGCAGCGCCGGGATGAATCCGAACACGAGGCCGGTCGCGACCGCGCAGCCGAAGGCGAGCCCGACGGTGGGGGCCGAGAACATGGTGCTCATCCCGAGGCTGCGGACCGCAATCCCGGCCCCGATGCCGGCGGCGACGCCGACGATGCCGCCGATGCCGGAAACCACCGTTGCCTCGATCAGGAACTGGCGCAGGATGTCGCGGGTGCGTGCGCCGGTCGCCATGCGGATGCCGATCTCGCGGGTGCGTTCGGTGACCGTCACCAGCATGATGTTCATCACGCCGATGCCGCCCACCAGCAGAGAAATCGCCGCGATCGAGCCGAGCAGCACGGTGAGGGTGTTCTGGGCATCGGAGGCGGTCTCGAGCCAGGCCAGCATGTTGAAGACGCGGAAGTCCTCGGCGCCGTGGCGCTCGATCAGGAGCTCGGTCATCGCCGTCTGGGTGGCGTCCATCGCCGCGAGGCTCTCGACCGCGACGGTGATCGAGCGCACGTTGCGGGTGCCGAACAGCCGCAGGTTGCCGGTGGTGAGCGGCACGAATACCACGTCGTCGTCGTTCTCGTCGCCAGACAGCGAGCCCTTCGAGGTCATCACGCCGATCACCTGGAACGGGATGTTGTTGACCAGGACGTAGCGGCCGAGGGGATCGTTGGTGGCCGGGAACAGGATGTCGGCGACGTTCTGGCCGAGCACGGCGACCGCGGCGTAGCCGTTGAGGTCGTCCACGTCGAAGAAGGCGCCGATGCGCGGCGGCCAGCTGCGCGTGAGCGGCAGCTCCGGCGTGGTGGCGATGATGCGGCTCTGGTGGTCGATGTTGCCGGCGCGCAGCGTCGCGTTGCCGCGGCTCTCGGGCATCGCCGCGATCACGTTGGGCAGGCGGCGCAGGGCGTCGGCGTCCTCGGCCGTGAGCGTCGCCGGGATCGTGCCCGGCGCGAGCCGCTGGTTGGGCGCGCCCGGCCGCACGATCAGGAGATTGGTGCCCATCGAGCCGATGCGCTCCACCACCGCCTGTTTGGCGCCCTCGCCGATCGAGAGCATGGCGATCACCGAGGCGACTCCGATCACGATGCCGAGCAGGGTCAGAACGGTGCGGAACAGGTTGACGCGCAGCGCGCGGAGCGCGGTGCGCGCGGCCTCCAGGGCCTCGGCGAAAGGCGCCCGCCCGCCGGCCGCGGCGACGGCGGGGACGACGTCGATGGCGGCGCCTGCGGCATCGGGGGCACCGGACGCGGGCGGGTGCACGGGGCGCTCCTCGCCGATGATGCGGCCGTCGCGGATCTCGATGATGCGGTCGGCGTTGCGCGCGACCTCGCGGTCGTGGGTGATGAGGACGATGGTATGGCCGCGCCGTGCGAGCCCCTTGAGCAGCGCTATCAGCTCCGCCCCCGAGCGCGAATCGAGCGCGCCGGTGGGCTCGTCGGCGAGGATCACGCGCCCGCCGTTCATGAGCGCGCGCGCGATGGCGACGCGCTGCTGCTGGCCGCCCGACAGCTGGCTCGGGCGGTGGAACATGCGGTCGGTGAGCCCCACCGCCTCGAGCAGCGCGGCGGCGCGCGCGCGCCGAGCCTCGGGCGCGATGCCGGCGTAGATCGCGGGCACCTCCACGTTCTCGAGCGCGGTCGCGGTCGGGATCAGGTGGTAGCTCTGGAACACGAAGCCGAATTCCTCGCGCCGCAGCGCCGCGCGCGCATCGCGGTCGAAGCCCGCGAGGTCGGCGCCGGCGAAGCGGTAGGCGCCGGCGCTCGGCTGGTCGAGGCAACCGAGAATGTGCATCAGCGTGGACTTGCCCGAGCCGGAGGCGCCCATGATGGCGACGAACTCGCCCGCGTGGATCTCGAGATCGACGCCGCGAAGCGCCTCGACCGTCACCTCGGCGCCGCTGACGTAGGTCTTGGCGACGCCGGAGAGGGCGATCAGCGGCGGCGCCGCGACGGGCGCCGGTACCGGCCGGGCGAGGCTGGTATCGTCCATGGGAAGCCTCCCCGGCTAGAGCCGGATCGCCGGGGCGCGGCGCTGCTGGCCCTGACTCTGGCCGGCGCCGCGCGGCTGGGCGCCGGCCTGGCGCTCGCGCCCGGCGACGACGCGCTCGCCGCGCGCGAGGCCCGCGAGCACTTCGGCACGGATGCGGTCGCGCACGCCGATCGTGACCTCGCGCCGCTCGACCGTGCCCTCGGGCGTCGCCACGCCCACCTCGTAGAGGCCGTCGGCCGGGCGTACCGGCCGGAGCGCCGCCGCCGGTACCGTGAGCACGCCGCGCGCCGCCTGGCGCACGAAGAACACCTGGGCGCTCATGTCGGCCATCAGCGCGCCGCCCGCGTTGTCCACGTCGAACAGCGCGGTGTAGAGCACCACGTTGTTGACCACCTCGGGCATCGGCAGGATCTGGGCGAGGGTGCCGCTCCAGCGCCGCTCGGGCGCGCCGAGCGTGGTGAAATAGACCTCCATGCCCGGTGCCAGCCGGCTCACGTCGGCCTCGGAGACCTGGGTGCGCACCGTCATCGCCGACAGGTCGGCGACCCGCATCAGGACCGGCGCCTGCTGGTTGGCGTTGAGCGTCTGCCCCTGGCGCGCGGTGATCGAGACCACGGTGCCCGGCATGGGCGCGTAGATGCGGGTGTAGCCGAGTGTCGCCTCGTCGGCCTTGAGGGCCGATTCGCGCTGTTCGATCTGGGCCTTGAGGGCGGTGAGGCGGGCCTCGGCGGCGCGCACCTCGGCCTCGGCGATCTCGTAGGCGTCGCGCGAGGTGGCGTTGCCCTTCATGAGCTGGGCTTGGCGCTCGTACTGGCGCACGGCGAGCGCGCGCCGCGTCTCCTGCTCGCCAAGCTGGGCGCGCAGTGCGCGCAGCTCGGCGCGTCCGGCCTCGACCCGGGCCGCCTGGATGGTGGCTTCGATCTCGGCCAGCAGTTCGCCTTCGCGGACCTCCTGGCCCTCGCGCACCGCGATGCGGCGCAATTGGCCGGAGACCTGGGCGCCCACGTCCACGTATGCGCGCGGCTGCAGGCGGCCGAGCGCGGTGATGGTGTCCTCCACGTCTCCCATGCGCACCGGCACGGTGACGACCCCGTCGAGCGGCCCCGGGCGCGGCGCGAAGGCGTAGTAGCCGGCCGCCGTCGCGGCCGCGGCCAGCAGCACGAGCCCGAGGGCGGCGGCACGCCGCCGCCGTGCCCGCGCGCGCCGCGCAAGCAGGTCG
>JBJHBM010000003.1:0-118125 GCA_050485485.1 Alphaproteobacteria bacterium
CTGGCCGAAGCTGAGATTGCGACGAAATTCGATCTCTCAGATGAAGAGCGCGAGCAGATGCTGCCGAGCGGCAAACAGCGCGTTCTCCACAACCGCATCCATTGGGCAAAATTCTATCTGACGAAGGCTGGACTGCTGGAAAGTCCCAAGCGCGGACGCTTTGCGATAACTCCGGCTGGGCAGCAGGTGCTGGCCAATCCGCCCGCCAGCCTCGATACCAAGTACCTGCTTGCGATCCCGGCGTTTCGCGACTTCTACCGAGGTGGGGACGATTCCGAGGCGGTCACCGCGGCTGCCGAAGTGGAGCCTCCGTCCGCGACGCCTGAGGAGGTGGTCGAAGCCGCATACAAAGCTGTCCACGCTGCACTGCGCGCAGACCTGCTGGATCGCATCCTTCAAAACAGCCCGAGCTTCTTCGAACAGGTCATCGTCGAACTTCTGGTGGCAATGGGCTACGGGGGCTCTCATCGCAATGCGTCCGAGCAACTTGGCAAATCGGGCGACGGGGGCGTTGACGGCGTGATCAACGAGGATGTTCTCGGTCTCGATCGCGTCTACGTCCAAGCGAAACGATACGCCCCGGGAAGCGCGGTCGGGCGGCCCGAGATCCAGGCATTCACCGGAAGTCTGGTCGGCCTCGGCGCGTCAAAGGGCGTTTTCGTGACGACCTCGACGTTCTCCGCCCAGGCCGTCGAGTTCGCATCACGCATTCCGCAGCGTGTGATCCTGATTGACGGACGCCGCCTGACGGAGCTGATGGTCGAACACGGTGTCGGGGTGCGTTCCAGCCGCGTGCTTGAGTTCAAGCGCCTGGACGAGGATTTCTTCTCGGAAGACTGACGCCCGGCAAAGGGGATATCAATTCGGGTGGTAGGTCAGCGGCCGTTTCTGATTTGATTTCGTATACTTAGGGTTCCGTACTGGCGCCGGTTCAGTCCAGAGGTCGAGAGAAAAACGGCGGAGAGAGAACGCTCGGAGCCGAGTGTGCCGGCGTCGCAGTCCAGAGCTTCGCGCCCGAACCGCGCGGTTCCTTGGCGTTTCAGCGCCGCGTCCGCGTGCGGAGAACGTTCGTCAGGGTAGAAATGGCGGAGCGGGGGGGATTCGAACCCCCGATACGGCTTTTGGGCCGTATAACGGTTTAGCAAACCGCCGCCTTCAGCCTCTCGGCCACCGCTCCTCCGGGCCCCGTTTCTAAAGGCCGCACCCCACCCTGTCAACGACGCCCCCCGGGCCCGGGCGGGGCGCCGACCACGTTGCGGGGCGCGCCCGCCGCGAAGGCCTCGATATTGCCGACGAGCTGGTCCGCCAGCGCCGCGATCGCCGCGCGGCTGGCCCAGGCGACGTGGGGCGTCACGATCACGTCCGGGCGCCGTGCGAGCGCCATCAGGGGATGGCCGGCGGGCGGCGGCTCGGCGTCGGCGACGTCGATCCCCGCCCCGGCGACCCATCCGGCCTCGAGCGCCGCCGCCAGCGCCGCCACGTCGATCAGGCCGCCGCGCGCGGTGTTGACCACGATCGGGCGGCGCGCCATCGCCGCGAACTCGGCGGGCCCCAGCAGGTGGCGCGTGCCGGCATCGAGCGGGCAGTGGAGCGTGATCACGTCGCTCCGCGCCAGTATCTCCGCGAACGGCACGCGGCCCGGACGCACCGCGGCGGCGCCCCTGCGCTCGGACAGCAGCACCTCCATGCCGAGCGCGCCGCCCAGGCGCGCCACAGCCGCACCGATCGAGCCCGCTCCCACCACGCCGAGCGTCGCTCCCGCGAGGTCATGGATGGGATGGTCGAAGAAGCAGAACTGGCCCGCGCGCTGCCACGCGCCCGCCTTCACGGCCTCGCGATAGGCGACGAGGCTGCGCCGCAGCGCGAACACGAGGGCGAAGACGTGCTCCGGCACGCTGGTCGCGGCATAGCCGCGCACGTTGGACACGACGATGCCGCGCGCCTGCGCCGCGCCGAGGTCGACGATGTCCGTCCCCGTCGCCGCCACCGCGATCATGCGCAGCGCCGGCAGCGCGGCGATGGCGTCCGCCGTCATCGGCACCTTGTTGGTGACGACGATGGTGGCGTCCCCGCAGCGCGCGACCACCTGTTCGGGCGCGGTGCGGGCATGGTCGGTCCAGTGGTGCGGGAACGCCGGCCGCCGGACCTCCACGTCCGCCGGGATCGTGGCGCGGTCGAGGAAGACGATGCGATGCTCCATGGCGGCGCGGGCGTCCGGACGTTACCCGAACGTCAGGCCGCCGCCCGCGCCTTCGCGTCGCGGATCAGCCGCCACAGCGCTTCGGGCGTCGCCGGCATCGGCACGTCGCGGATGCCGTAGGCCGAGAGTGCATCGGCAAGCGCGCCCGCGACCGCCGGCAGCGCGCCGACGTTGCCCGCCTCGCCCGCCCCCTTGACGCCGAGCGGATTGGTCTTGGTGGGCACCGGGTTGCTCTCGACGTGGATGGAGGCGAAGTCGGCCGCATGCGGCATGGCGTAATCCATGAACGAGCCGGTCAGGAGCTGTCCGGTCTCCGGGTCGAAGCGGATCTGCTCCATCAGAATCTGGCCCACGCCCTGGGCCACGCCCCCCTGGATCTGGCCGTGGAGCAGCAGCGGGTTCATCACCGTGCCGACGTCGTCCACCACGTTGTAGGCGATCATCTCGACGCGGCCGGTCTCCTCGTCCACCTCCAGCTCGCAGACATGGCAACCGTTGGGATAATTATTGACCGGGTTGTGATAGACGGTGGTCTCGATCAGCCCCGGCTCCATCCCCGGCGGCAGCTGCTTGGGGTTGACCGCGAGCTTCGCCACCTCCCTGATGGTGAGCGAACGGTTCGACCTCGCGCTCGCGAACACGCCCTCGGCGAATCCCACGTCTTCGAGCGGCACCTCCAGATGGTGCGCGGCGATGCGCCGGCCCTTCTCGATCACCTTGTCGGAAGCGCCCAGCAGCGCGGAGCCGCCGATGGTGGCCGAGCGCGACCCTCCGGTGCCCTCCCCCATGGCCACCATGTCGGTATCGCCCTGGGCATAGTGCACGTCCTTGGGATCGAGCCCGAGACGGTCGCACACCAGCTGCTTGAAGACGGTCTCGTGCCCCTGCCCCTGGTTGATGGCTCCCGACAGGATCGTGCAGGTGCCGGCGCGGTCGAAGCGGATCTCCCCCATCTCGTAGCCGGGCGCGGCGGCGCGCTCGATCGAGTTGGAGACGCCGAGGCCGCGCAGCTTGCCGCGCTTGCGCGCCTCGGCGCGCCGCTTCTCGAATCCGGCGCGGTCGCCCATCTTGAGGGCAAGGTCCATGTTCTTCTCGAACTCGCCGCAGTCGTAGGTGAAGGTCAGGCCGGTCTTGAAGGGCATGGCGTCGGGCGGAATGATGTTGCGGCGGCGGATCTCCACCTTGTCGATGCCCAGTTCCCCCGCGGCGATGTCGATGATGCGCTCGCACAGGTAGGCGGCCTCGGGCCGGCCGTTGCCGCGGTAGGGCCGCATCGGGTTGGTGTTGGTGAAGACGGTGGTGACGTCGGCGTGGATCGCCGGTGTGCGATAGACCCCGGCGACCGAGCCGATGTTGCCGGTGGAAGAGGTGTCGCCGCCGGTCTGCAGGTAGGCGCCGAGGGCGACGACGTTCTTCACGCGCAGGGCTAGGAACCGGCCGTCCTTGTCGAGCGCGAGGCTCACGTCGGAGACGTTGTCGCGCCCGCCCGCGTCGGCCAGGAACGATTCGGAGCGCGTCGCCGTCCATTTCACCGGGCGGCCCACAACGCGCGAGGCGAACAGCACCAGCGCCACCTCGTTGTAGACCGCCGACTTGTTGCCGAAGCTGCCGCCCACGTCGCCGGAGATCACCCGCACCTTGCTTTCGGGCACCCGCAGGGTCTCGGAAAGCTCGCGGCGGTACGTGTGGCCGCGCTGCAGCGTCGTGTAGATGGTATAGCGGTCCTCGGCGGCGTCGTAGATGCCGAGCGCCGCGCGCGGCTCCATCGCCGCCGCGTAGACGCGGCTGATGACGAACCGGTGCGACACCACGTGGTCGGCGCGGGCGAAGGCCGCGTCCACGGCGGCCTTGTCGCCGAACTCGTGATGGAAGCAGACGTTGTTGGGGCAATCATCCCACACCAGCGGCGCGCCGTCCTCGAGCGCCGCGCCGGTCTCGACCACCGCCGGTAGCGGCTCGTAGTCCACCTCCACCAGGTCGGCGGCGTCCTGTGCCTGGGCGCGCGTCTCCGCGACCACGAAGGCGACCGGGTCGCCGACCCAGCGTGCCCGGTCCGTCACCAGTGCCGGATAGGGCGGCCGGTACATCGGCGCCCCGTCGGGGCGCTTCCAGGCACTCTTCGAAACCGGCAGGTCGCCGTAGCCGGATGCCGCCCAGTCGGCGCCGGTCAGGATCGCGAGGACGCCCGGCGCGGCTTTCGCCGCTTCGGCGCGGACCGCGAGGATGCGGGCATGCGCATGGGGCGAACGCACCACGACGCCGAAAACCATGCCCGGCGCCTGCCGGTCGTCGGCGTAGCGCCCGCCGCCGCGCAACAGGCGCTGGTCCTCGAACCGCGTGACCGGCTGACCCAATGCATATTTGCCCATGCTTGCCTCCCTCCCGTCCCGCACCACGGCGGGCGTCTCGATATGACGGACACGCCCGCATCATACCGGGCGGCGCCGGGTCCGGGAACCGCGTGGAGGCGGCAGGAAGGGATAAAGGAGAAGAGAAAAGAGGGCGGCTTCAGACCGCCTCGGACCACAGGCGGTAGGCGTCCTTCATGCGCTCGAGGGCGGCGGACAGCGCGGCGGCGCCGGCACCGTCTTCCTGCAGCGCGTGATAGGCGTCGCGGGCCTCGACGAAGGCGACCCAAAGCTCCGCCTGCCGCAACGCTGTGACGGCACGGCGGTCGTGACGGCTGCGCTCCGTCGCCTCGACCTCGGCAAGCAGCGTCTTGAGGCGGGCCGCCGTCTGGTGCGCGCCGGCGGCATAGGCATGGGTGAAGGCCGCGAGAATCTTGTCGGTGAGGCGCCGGTCGTAGCACGGCGTGCCGAAACGCTCCGCCGCCAGCGCCGCCGCCGGTCCGCCGCGGCGACCGCCGCCACGTGTCCCTAAAACCCTGCTGCCGCCATCGGCCATCGCTGCCATCCGTTCCGTCGGTGTGCCATCGGAATCCGACGCCTGCATGCAAGCCTAGGACACCATGCTTAACGATCGGTGAAGACGCACCCCGCACGGGACGTGCGGAATCTCGTCCCGAATTTTACGCAATCTTTACGGACCGCTTCCGACAATTCCTACGGCGGAGTAGTTCAGAAATAGGGAGACGCACCATGCCCCTGTCGAACAAGAGCATCGAGGCCCTGCTGGACCTCATCGAGATCAAGCTGAGTTACATCGAGGTCAGCGACCGAGAGGACGCGCGGGAAGTCAAGGTACTGCAGAGGGCACGCGCCGAACTGCGCGCGCTCGCGGGGCTGCCGGCGCAAGCCGAGATCGTTCCCCTGCCGGTCGCCCGCCAGGCCCGCGCGGTCTAACCGTGGCGTGATCTAATCGTCTCGGGGCGGTATGCCGTAGCCCCGGACGGTCGCGGGACGATCCGCGACACGGGCGAACCACATCGCCAACATCGGCCAGCGGTCGAGCGCGATGCCGTGCATCCCGTGGCGCTCGATCCAGGTCCAGGCCGCGATGTCGGCGATGGAATAGTCGTCCCCCGCGAGCCAGGCCCTGTCCTCCAGCACGCCGCCGAGAACGCCGTAGAGGCGCTCGAGCTCGGTCCGGTAGTCGTCGAGCATCGGCGCCGGCTTGCCGGCCTCGCGCAGGCGCACCAGCCAGTGGACCTGCATGGCGATATGCGTGACCTGGGTCGAGGCGAAGAACAGCCATTTCAGCGCCTCGATGCGGGCGAGCGAATCCGCGGGCAGCAGGCGGCCCGACTTCTCCGCGACATAGAGCAGGATCGCGCCCGATTCGAACACCGCGAGGGGCCGCCCGTCGCCGCCATCGCCGTCCACCAGGACCGGGATGCGGCCGTTGGGGTTCAGGGCGAGGAACTCGGCCGACTTGTGCGCGCGGCGCACGAAATCGACCGCATGGACCCTATAGGGCAGACCCGACTCCTCGAGAGCGATGGCGGCCTTGCGGCCGTTCGGCGTCTGCCGGCTGTAGAGATCGAGCACCTCTCCCCCTCTCCTGCGTGACCGGACGCGCCGGTCACGGATTCCAGTTACTGACCTGCTTCTCGGCCTCTTCCTTGGCGACGCCGTAACGTTCCTGGATGCGGCCGACCAGCGCATCGCGCTTGCCTTCCACCTTCCTGAGATCGTCGTCGGTGAGCTTGCCCCACTGCTGCTTGGCCTTGCCCTGGAGCTGCTTCCAGTTGCCTTCGATCTGATCCCGGTTCATGGGCGGTCTCCTTCGGTTCGGCGCGGACGGAGCGTGCGCGCCTACCAGACCAACGCGCGCAGTGCCGGCCCGTTCCTGAAAACGAAGCGCCAAGCCACGAACGTAGCGCATCGCCGTCCCGCTAAAGGTCGTCGTCGCGCGGCGGCACGTCGAGACCGCGCACCACGGCGAGGCGCGCGCCCACACGCCCGAACCATGCCGCCAGCGCCGGGTATGCCGCGAGGTCGATTTCCTGCATGCGGTGGCGGTAGATCCAGGGATAGGCGGCGATGTCCGCGATCGAATAATCCGTTCCCGCGAGATAGGGCCGGCCATCGGACAGGCCCAGTTCCAGCGCGCCGTAGACGCGCGCGTTCTCCTCCTTCCATACGTCGAGCAGATCGTGCGGCCGGCCCGCATCGCGCAGGCGCACCAGCCAGTGCACCTGCATCCCGGTGAAGGTGACGTGGGTGGAAGCGTACATCAGCCATTTGAGGGTCTCGGCGCGCCCGCGCGTGTCCGCCGGCAGCAGGCGGCCCGACTTCTCGGCCAGATAGATCAGGATGGCGCCCGACTCGAACACCGTGACGGGCCGCCCGCCCGGTCCGTCGTCGTCCGCGATCGCCGGAATCCGCCCCTGCGGGTTGAGCGCCAGGAACCACGGCTGCTTCTGCTCGCCGGCGGCGAGGTCCACGGGCCGCGCGCGGTATGGGAGCCCCGTCTCCTCCAGCATGATGGACGCCTTGCGGCCGTTGGAGGTGGCCTTGGCGTAGAGCGTGATCACCGGCGCTCGAACTGGGTCCGGCCGAACATGATATCCCACGCCTTGTCGTCGAGCGGCGTATGGGGTGCGTCCGCCAGAATCTTCACGCCCGCCTGCACGGCGGGGCGCGCGTGGATCGCGTCGAACCAGCGCTTGACGTTGGGGAAGTCGTCGTGGTTCACGCCGCGCCGCTCGGGCGAGAGGCACCACGGCCAGATCGCGATGTCGGCGATGGTGTAGTCCGGCCCCGCGATGTATGCGCTGTCGCCGAGGCGACGGTCCATGACGCCGTAGAGCCGCTTGACCTCGTTGCCGTAGCGCTCGATGGCATAGGGAATCTTCTCGCGGGCATACTGCATGAAGTGGTTGGCCTGGCCGAACATCGGGCCGACGCCGCCCATCTGGAACATCAGCCACTGCAGGGTGGCGGCCCGCCCGGCCGGGTCGGACGGCAGCAGCTTGCCGGTCTTCTCCGCGAGATAGATCAGGATCGCGCCCGATTCGAACAGGGCGAGCGGCTGTCCGCCCGGCCCGTCCTGATCGACGATGGCCGGAATCTTGTTGTTGGGCGAGATATTCAGGAACTCGGGCCGGAACTGGTCGCCCTTGCGGATGTCGATCGGGTGGTCGCGATGGGCGAGCCCGGTCTCCTCCAGCATGATATGGACCTTGCGGCCGTTGGGCGTGGTCCAGGAGTAAAGGTCGATCATCTCCGGCCCTCCGGTCCCGTCGGGCGTTCCCTCATGCCGCCGCGACCATCTTGCGGATCGCGTCGGTCCGGGCCTTGGCGCGCTGGGTCGCGGGACGCGCCTTCACGCGCTCGAACCAGCGGGCGACGTTCGGATAGTCGTCGAGGGTGCCGTCCCAGCGCCCGATGGTGCCGCAGTGAGGCCACAGCGCCATGTCCGCGATCGAATAGTCCGCGCCCGCGATGTAGTCCGTCGCGGCAAGCCGCGTGTCGGCCACGCCCAACAGGCGGCGGGCCTCCTTGGTGTAGCGCGTGACCGGATAGTCGCTGTCGGGCTGGTCGCGGGTTTCCACGAACTCGGCGGCGACCGTGAACATGGAGCCGGGTCCCGCCGCGGTCCACATCAGCCACTGCACGACGTCGAACCAGGCACGGTCGTCGGCGGGGCGGAAGCGGCCCGACTTCTCCGCGAGGTAGATCAGGATGGCTCCCGATTCGAACACCGTGACCGGCTTGCCCGCCGGCCCTTCGCGATCCACGATGGCCGGCACCTTGCCGTTGGGGTTGAGGGCGAGGTGGGCGGGCGTCTTCTGCTCCTTGCGGCGCAGGTTGACGATGTGCTCCTCGAACGGCAGCCCGGTCTCCTCCAGCATCATGTAGACCTTGAGGTTGTTGCCGCTCTGCCAACAGTAGAAATCGATCATCGTCCCCTCTCCCTCACGCGGCCGCGAGGCCCTTGCGCACGCGCTCGGCGACCTCGTCGGCCTTGCGCGCGGCGGGGCGCGCGCCGACCGCCCCGAACCAGCGCATGAAGTTCGGGTAGTCCTCGTCGCGGAGGCCGCGCTTCCCGGCGTCCTGGCACCACGGATAGATCGCGATGTCGGCGATGGTGTAGTCGGGCCCGGCCACGTATTCGCTCTCCGCGAGGCGCGCGTCCAGCACCCTCATCAGGCGCTCGGCCTCGGCGACGAACATCGCGCGGCCGCGCGCCATGCCGGGCTTGTCTTCGCGGCCCACGAAATGCCCGGCCTGGCCGAACATGGGGCCGAGCCCGCTCATCTGCCACATCAGCCATTGGATCGTGCTGTAGCGCCCGGCGGGATCGGCGGGCAGGAAGCGGCCGGTCTTGTGGGCGAGATACATCAGGATCGCGCCGGTCTCGAACAGCGCGTAGGGTTTTCCGCCGGGACCGTCCTGATCGACGATGGCGGGAATCTTGTTGTTGGGCGAAATCTTCAGGAACTCGGGCTTGAACTGGTCGCCCTTGCTGATGTTGACCGGATGGACCCGGTACGGCAGCCCGGTCTCCTCCAGCATGATGTAAACCTTGCGCGCGTTGCCCGTGCTCCAGGAATGGACGTCGATCATGGTCTCCCCTCCGGCGCGCTTCTTGGTGTCGCGGCGCGCGCCCCGGTCACTCTAGCAAGTCGCGGAGGCCCTGGACAAGGCGACCCACGGCGCCGTTTTGACAGGGAGCCCCGCGCCGTGCCACGCTCGCGGCCGGATACGCGGGAGGGACCGCCATGCGCCGTTTCCTGAAGGCTTTCCTGATCTTCGCGCTGGGCGGGGTGCTGGGCGCCGGTGCCGGCTTCGCCGTCGGCATCTTCGCCTACCCCTACATCTTCCTGAACGACGTGGTGGCGAACGAGCAGGTCGCCGGGCGCGAGGCCCGCACGCTCCATGCCCGCGCCACGTTCCGCCATGCCGACCCGCGCGATCCCATCCATTACGGAAAGGGCACCGCGACCGTGTTCGCCGACCTCGTCCATCTCGAGGCGGATTTCGAGGTCGGGCCGGGCCCCCTCTACCACGTCTATCTGGCGCCCAACGCGGGGATCGGCCGCTCGCGCGACTTCGACGCGGCGGCTGCGCTCGACCTCGGCCGGCTCAAGGCGTTCCGGGGCAGCCAGAGCTACGCCGTCCCGCCCGGCACCGATCTTTCCGGCTACAAGTCGGTGGTGATCTGGTGCAAGGCCTTCAACGTGCTCATCAGCCCGGCCGACCTGGAAGTGGCGGCGGCACCGTAGCGGCGCCGTCATGCCGCCGTCCGGCGCGCGGTGCGTGGCGCGTCAATCCGCGAGCTTCTTCCTGAGGATTTCGTTGACGGCCGCCGGGTTGGCCTTGCCCTGGGTCGCCTTCATGATCTGGCCGACGAACCAGCCGAGGATCTTCTCGTTGCCGGATTTGTATTGCTCGACCTGCTTGGGCGCGGATGCGATCACCTTGTCCACCTCGGCCTCGATGGCGGAGGTGTCGGTGATGGACTTCAACCCCAATCCTTCCATCAGAGCTTCAGGGTCTTCGTCAGAAGTGGTCATTGACTGGAAGAGGGTATTGGCTGAAGGACCCGTTACAAGACCCGCCGAAACAAGATCAACAAACTTACCCAATCGTTGCGCGGAAATCGGGCTTTCGGAGATTCCGACGCTGCGCTTGTTCAGTTCCCCGAAGAGATTCCTCACGACCCAATTGGCCACCGCCCTGGGGTCCCGCCCCTTCGCAGCGGCCTCGTAGTAGTCGGCGATCTCGCGCTCGGCGACGATCTGGGCGGCGATGTCGGACGCGAGGCCGTAGTCGCCGACCAGCCGCGCACGCTTCTCGTCGGGCAGCTCCGGCAGTTCCGCCCTGATGCGCTCGACCCAGGCGGGGTCCAGCTCCAGCGGCAGGAGGTCGGGGTCGGGGAAGTAGCGGTAGTCGTGCGCCTCCTCCTTGGAGCGCATGGAGCGCGTCTCGCCGCGCTCGGGATCGAACAGGCGCGTCTCCTGCTCGACCTTGCCGCCGCCCTCGATCAGCTCGATCTGGCGGCCCGCCTCGTAGAGGATCGCCTGCTGCACGAAGCGGATCGAGTTCACGTTCTTGATCTCGCAGCGCGTGCCGAAGCCTTCGCCCGGCCGGCGCACCGAGACGTTCACGTCGGCGCGCATGGAGCCCTCCTCCATGTTGCCGTCGCAGGTGCCGAGGTAGCGCAGGATCGCGCGCAGCTTGGAGAGATAGGCCGCGGCTTCCTCGGGCGAGCGGATGTCGGGCTCGGAGACGATCTCCATCAGCGCGACGCCCGAGCGGTTGAGGTCCACGTAGGTGGCATCGGGCGCCATGTCGTGGATCGACTTGCCCGCGTCCTGCTCCAGGTGCAGCCGCGTGATGCCGATGCGGCGCGTCTCGCCCTCCACCTCGATCTCGACCGCGCCCTTGCCGACGACGGGCTGGGTGAACTGGGAGATCTGGTAGCCCTGCGGCAGGTCGGGATAGAAGTAGTTCTTGCGGTCGAACACCGAGCGCAGGTTGATCTCGGCCTTGAGGCCGAGCCCGGTGCGCACCGCCTGCTCGACGCAATAGCCGTTGATCACCGGCAGCATCCCCGGCATCGCCGCGTCCACCAGCGAGACCTGGGTGTTGGGCGCGGCACCGAACGCGGTGGAGGCGCCCGAGAACAGCTTGGCCCTGGACGCGACCTGGGCATGGACCTCCATACCCACCACGATCTCCCACGCGCCGGTGGCGCCCCTGAGCAGCTTCGCCATCACGCGCCTCCCGTCACGGGGGCGTGGCCGAACGCGGCGCGGTCCTCGATCGCCTGGCCGCAGGCGACCACCGTCTCCTCGTCGAAGGCGCGGCCGATGACCTGGAGGCCGAGCGGCAGCCCGCCCGCGTCGAGGCCGGCCGGGACCGAGATGCCGGGCAGCCCCGCGAGCGAGGCCGGCACGGTGAACACGTCGTTGAGGTACATGGCGATGGGGTCGTCCTGCTTCTCCCCGATGGCGAAGGCCGCGCCCGGCGCGGTCGGCGTCAGGATCGCGTCCACCGTCTCGAACGCCCGGTCGAAGTCGCGCGCGATCAGGCTGCGCACCTTCTGGGCCTTGAGGTAATAGGCGTC
This sequence comes from Alphaproteobacteria bacterium, assembly GCA_050485485.1. Taxonomy (GTDB): domain Bacteria; phylum Pseudomonadota; class Alphaproteobacteria; order SMXQ01; family SMXQ01; genus WHSO01. Next base: position 11,678 of record JBJHBM010000003.1, read on the forward strand.
GTAGTAGCCCGCCGACAGCACGTAGGTGCCGATCAGGATGCGCCGGCGCACCTCCCTGCCGAAGCCCGTGCCGCGCGTCGCCTCGTACATGTCGCGCAGGTCGCGGCCGTCCGCGCGCAGCCCGTAGCGCACGCCGTCGTAGCGCGCGAGATTGGAGGAGGCCTCGGCGGGCGCCAGGATGTAATAGACCGGCAACGCGTACTTGGTGTGCGGCAGCGAGATCTCCACCGGCTCCATGCCCGCGTCGCGCAGCCATTCGACACCCCGGGCCCACAGCGCGTCGATCGCCGGGTTCATGCCCTCCACCCGGTACTCCTTCGGGATGCCGACGCGCAGGCCCTTCACGGGCCGGCCGCAGGCCGCCTCGAAGTCGGGCACCGGGCGGTCCACGGAGGTCGAGTCCTTGGGGTCGAAGCCCGACATGTGGGCGAGCAGGATCGCGGTGTCGCGCACGGTGCGCGCGATCGGCCCGGCCTGGTCGAGCGACGAGGCGAAGGCGACGATCCCCCAGCGCGAGCAGCGCCCGTAGGTGGGCTTGAGGCCGACCACGCCGCAGAACGCCGCAGGCTGGCGGATCGAGCCGCCGGTGTCGGTCGCGGTCGCGCCCGGCACCAGCCCCGCCGCCACCGCCGCCGCCGAGCCGCCCGACGAGCCGCCCGGCACCAGCGGGCGGTTGTCGCCCTTGCGCCGCCACGGGTTCTCCACCGGGCCGAAATGGCTGGTGGCGTTGGAGGACCCCATCGCGAACTCGTCGAGGTTGGTCTTGCCGAGCATCACCGCGCCCGCGTCCCACAGCCTGGCCGTCACGGTCGATTCGTAGGGCGGCACGAAGCCCTCGAGCATCTTCGAGGCGGCGCTGGTCATCACGCCCTCGGTGCAGAACAGGTCCTTGACGCCGAGCGGCACGCCCTCGAGCGGCCGCGCCTCCCCCGCCGCGATGCGGCGGTCGGACTCCCGCGCCTGGGCGCGGGCGCGCTCCGGGGTCTCGGTGATGAAGGCGTTGAGGCCGCGCGCCGCCGCGATGCGGGCGATATGGGCCTCGGCCAGCTCCACGGCGCCGAACTGACGGCTCCGGAGCCCGTCGCGGGCTTCGGCCAGGGTGAGCGCCGTCAGCGCGCGATCCTCAGACATCGCGGACCGCGCTCATTCGACCACCTTGGGGACCGTGAAGAACCCGTCGCGGGTATCGGGCGCGTTGGCCAGCACCTCGTCGCGGATGCCGCCGTCCGTCACCTCGTCCGCGCGCCAGCGCAGCTTCAGATCGGCGGCCTGGGACATGGGCGTCACGCCGGCGGTATCGACCTCGTCGAGCTGCTCGATCCAGCCCATGATGTTGTTGAGTTCGTTGGCGAGCCCGTCGAACTCCTCGTTCGGCACCCGGATGCGGGCGAGGCGCGCGATGCGGGCGACGGTGGCTTTGTCGAGCGACATCTGGTTAAGTGTTCCCGGTACGAAGGGGGCGGAAAAAGCCCCGGAATTCCAAGGTTTTCAAGGCTTCTTTAACATCCGCCATGACCGTCCGCAAGCCCGCCGACCTCGACCGCGACCTCGCCAGGGATGCCCGCCTGCTCGGCCTCGACCTCGGCACGCGCACCATCGGGCTCGCGCTCTCGGACACCGGCAGGATGATCGCGACCCCTTACGAAACGGTGAAGCGCACCAAGCTCAAGGCCGACCTCGCGCGGCTGCGCGCGGTTGTCGACCGGGAAGGCGTCGGCGGCTTCGTGCTCGGCCTGCCCGTCAACATGGACGGCAGCGAAGGTCCACGCTGCCAGGCGACGCGCCAGTTCGCCGCCGACCTGCTGAAGGAGATCGACCTGCCGCTCGCATTCTGGGACGAGCGCCTCTCCACCTTCGCGGCGGAGGAGCTGCTGATCGAGGCCGACATGTCGCGCAAGCGCCGCAAGGCGGTGATCGACAAGGTCGCCGCCGCCGTAATCCTGCAGGGCTGCCTCGACTTCCTGCGGGCACAAACGCGTTAGCCTACCCGGGATATCCTCCCTGTCAGAGAGCGGTCGCGCGCCTGTTAACGATGTGTTCCATATCTTTCTCTACGTGCATCTGCTTGGTTGCAATAACAGAGATTGAGACATGACCGGGACGATCCCAAGCGACTCGATTATTCCAAAGAGCATGGCCTGAGAGAGGCGGCATTTCGATGCTAATTTTTAAAAGGACCAACTAGGGGTTGACGTCCTCATGCACAACGAAGTCCGTGCAATCTAGCTGGCTCCGCCAGGGACGTAACCCAACCCTCCCCTTGACGCCAGTTGGGCGTGGGAGAGTTTGAATAATTTTACCACCCACAGCGATTTCTACGGCCTTTGCATTAACAGTGATCCTAAATCGATATGATAGTGCTCTCTGAATTGGTAACGACACGGGACGGGTGCAGTGTTCATAATCTTGCCCCTCTGAACCACCATGGAACCCAATACGTTCCACTAGAAGCTCACTCCCTGTAATAAGTACGTTGTAATAACGATTGGCTTTAGCCTCAGACAGCCACCCAAAGATTATTCCTGCATTCATCCCAAGTTTGTCCCCTGATGGAGGACTAAAGTTGGAGAATTCTAGGGAAGCCTCGATCTGAAAAGGTCGATCCCCATATTCGTTGCGAGAGACAAGATACGTTTGGATACCTGAACCAGTAATTCGGCGGCGTTCCTCGTCAAAAATCCAGTCCCCAATCTTAACTAAACGCGCCCACGTTTTATGCTCCAGAAAAGCTTCACTCCGCACCGTTTGAGAGGGAGTCGACGATTGGAGATGAGTTTGGGTACTCTGAACTAAAGTCGTACGTTGCCCAAAGATAGGAAGGGGAGCCTGCTGGAAAAGCTGGTCGGCAACTCTAAGAAACACATCTTCTTGTTCTCCTTCGGAAATTGATACTAGAGGTCGCGCGGGGTCATTAACTGCTTGAAACTGCGATAAAGGCGGCGTCCTCAGAAACAAACTTGGGCTTATAATAATAGGGAGTATCAATGCTCCTTCTTCCTTCGCAGCCCTAAGGAGTGGGGGCAGTTCATCAGTATGGATAAAATCAGATGCCAGAAAATCGGCGCTTACTAGCAAGACTGCCGCATTCGCACCCTCGATAGCCTTTCTAATTTCGTCTCGCCACGGCAATCCTGGGGTGAGACGAGAATCGTCCCAAACTTGCAACTCCAGGTCGCGTTCTAACGGCCTTAAATGAATTTTGAGTCGGTCAAGCCAGCGCCGATCTCTATGCGAGTAGCTGATAAAGACATGTTTGCGGTCGTTGATGACTGCTCCCATCTTCCCCCTCATGGTGTCAGTCCCTAGCGCTCATTCAGCAATGCCATCTTGCACCAAACCTTTTCTCATCAGAACGTCCACTTGATTACATATTTAGTATAGCATTTCCTGAGAAATGGGGCGATTCAGAAGCCGCGCTCTCAATATTTGAGCGCAGATGATAGACATGGAAAGATAAGAATCTTTATCTGGCGAGATGAGTTCAGTATTGGGAGGGCCGCGAGCCCGCCCTTGCGCCCCGGCGCGGGCCGTGCTTAAAGTCCCGCTTTAATGAGCACCAAGGCCGATCCCGCGCGGTTCCCGCACCGTCATATCCTCGGAATCGAGGGCCTTTCCCCCGACCAGATCACCTATTTGCTCGACCGCGCCGACGGCTACGTCGCGGCGTCGCGCTCGCGCCACAAGATGGACGTGCTGCGCGGCCTCACCATCATGAACCTGTTCTTCGAGGACTCGACGCGCACCCGCACCTCGTTCGAACTGGCAGGCAAGCGGCTGGGCGGCGACGTCATCAACATGTCGGTCGCCACCTCCTCGATCCAGAAGGGCGAATCGCTGATCGACACGGCGCTGACGCTCAACGCCATGCACCCGGACGTGCTGGTGGTGCGCCACCCTTACTCGGGCGCGGTCGAGCTCCTGAGCCACAAGGTGCGCTGCTCGGTCATCAACGGCGGCGACGGCAGCCACGAGCACCCCACCCAGGCGCTGCTCGACGCGCTCACCATCCGCCGCCGCAAGGGGCAGCTCGCCGGGCTGGTGGTGGCGATCTGCGGCGACGTGTCACACAGCCGCGTCGCGCGCTCCAACATCCACCTGCTGACCACCATGGGCGCGCGGGTGCGCGTGGTGGGCCCGCCCACCCTGATCCCGGCCGCGATCGACCGCATGGGCGTCGAGGTGTTCCACGACATGCGCGAAGGATTGCGCGACGCCGATATCGTGATGATGCTGCGCCTGCAGCTCGAGCGCATGCACGGCACCTACGTCCCCTCGCTGCGCGAGAACTTCCACTTCTACGGCCTCGACTACGACAAGCTCGCCGCGGCCAAGCCCGACGCCCTCATCATGCACCCCGGGCCGATCAACCGGGGCGTCGAGATCGACACCGGCGTCGCCGACGACGTGGAGCGCTCCGTCATCACCGAGCAGGTCGAGATGGGTGTCGCGGTGCGCATGGCCTGCCTGGAGGCGGTGACCGCCGGCCTGATCGACCCGGCCGCGAGGAACGAGGCATGAGCGCCGCGCGCCGCGCCTTCGTCAACGCCCGCCTGATCGACCCCGCGAGCGGGCTCGACGCGCCGGGAGGACTGCTGATCGAGGACGGCCGCATCGCGGAGGTCGGTCCCGGCCTGTTCGCGGGCGGCGCCCCCGCGAACGCCGAGACGGTGGACTGCGGCGGCCGGGTTCTGGCGCCCGGACTGGTGGACGCCCGCGTGCTCGCCCACGAGCCCGGCGACACCTACAAGGAATCGGTGGCGAGCGCCGCGCGCGCGGCCGCCGCCGGCGGCGTCACCACCTTCTGCACCCTGCCCAACACCAACCCCGTCATCGACGACGTCGCCCTGATCGAGTTCATGCTCGAGCGCGGCATCGAGACCGGACTGGTCAACCTTCATCCCTACGCCGCGCTGACGGTCGGCACCAAGGGCGAGAAGCTCACCGAGATGGGCCTTCTGCGCGAGGCCGGCGCCATCGCCTTCACCGACGGCTGCCGGGCGGTCGGCGATGCGCTCGTCATGCGGCGCGCGCTCTCCTACGCCACCGCCTGGGACGCGCTGGTGATCCAGCACCCGGAGGAACCCGCGCTCGCGCGCAGCGGCCAGATCAACGAGGGCGAGATCGCGACCCGCCTCGGCCTCGCGGGCGTTCCCCCCTGCGCGGAGGTGATGCTGATCGAGCGCGACCTGCACCTGGTCGCGCTCACCGGGGCGCGCTACCACGTCGCCCACGTCTCGACCGCGGCCGCCGTGGACGCCGTCCGCAAGGCCAAGGCGCGGGGCCTGCGCGTCACCTGCGACACCGCGCCCCACTACTTCGGCCTCAACGAGACCGAGATCGGCGAGTACCGCACCTTCGCCAAGCTGTCGCCGCCGCTGCGCGCGGAGGACGACCGGATCGCGGTGCTGGAAGGCCTGCGCGACGGCACCATCGACCTCGTCGCCTCCGATCACATCCCGCAGGACCCCGACTCGAAGCGCCTGCCGTTCTCCCAGGCGCTGGCGGGCGCGACCGGGCTCGAGACGCTGCTGCCGCTCGTGCTCGAGCTCTATCACAAGAAAATACTCGGCCTCCCCGAGGCGCTCGCCCGCGTCACCTCGGCGCCGGCCCGCCTGCTCGGCATCCCCGCCGGGCGCCTCGCCAGGGGCGCGCAGGCCGACCTCGTGGTGATCGACCCCGACCGTCCCTGGGTGGTGCGCGAGGAGAACCTCGTCTCGGTCTCGCGCAACACCCTGTTCGACGGGCGCCCGGTCCAGGGCCGTGTCGAGATGACGGTGTTCGCCGGCCGCACGGTGTTCGAGACCGGGGCCTAGACCGTGATTCCGCGAGCCGGACTCGCCCTCATCACTCTCGCTTCTCCTGGAAGCGGGGGAAGCACTGGGCTCACCCCCCTCGCCCTACCCTCTCCCCCCACTTCGCGGGGGGAGAGGGAGAATTTGAAAGCCCCTCGCCCCCGCTTGCGGGGGAGAGGGTTGCGAAGGCTTGGTGAGGCGGAGCCGAGCCGTAGCCGGAGCTGGGTGAGGGGGAAATCACTTCAACCCGAAGGAACCGGCTTTAGCCATGCCTGATCCGATGGGCGGCATCGCCTACACCTGGCCGTTCATCGTCGCGGCGCTCGGCGGCTACCTGCTCGGCTCGATCCCGTTCGGCCTGATCCTCACGCGCCGCGCCGGGCTCGGCGACATCCGCGACATCGGCTCCGGCAACATCGGCGCGACCAACGTGCTGCGCACCGGGCGCGGCGCCCTCGCCGCCCTCACGCTGCTGCTGGACGCGGGCAAGGGTGCCGTCGCGGTGCTGGCCGCGACCGCCCTGCTCGCCCCCCACGCCGGTCCTGACGCGGCACTCGCCGCGGCGGGCGCGGCCGTCGCCGGCCACGTCTTCCCGGTGTGGCTGCGCTTCAGAGGCGGCAAAGGCGTCGCCACCGCTTTCGGCGTGCTGCTGGCGCTTTCCTGGCCGGCCGGCCTCGCCGCGGTCGCGACCTGGCTCGCGGTGGCGGCGCTCACCCGCTATTCCTCGCTGTCGGCCATCGCCGCCGCGGCGTCGGCCCCGGCCTATCTCTGGCTATGGGCGGAGCCGCGCCCGGCGCTGCTTGCGGCTGCGGTGGCGGCGCTGGTGATCGCGCGCCACGCCGACAACGTCCGCCGCCTGCTGCGGGGCGAGGAATCGCGCATCCGGCTGCGGCGCGGCACATAGGCGCCGTGCCGATGACCTGACTTCCACCCGTATGTTCTCTTTACGTTCTTGACTTGGGCGGGGCGCTCCGCCACCCTCCGCCGATGGACCAGGCCCGCCCCCTCACGGACGCGGACCGGCTCGACTGGCTCCGCCTGATCCGCTCGGAGCGCGTCGGCCCGATCGGCTTCCGCCAGCTTCTCGCGCGCTTCGGCGGCGCCCGCGCGGCGCTCGACGCCCTGCCCGATCTCGCCGCCCGGGGCGGCGCGCGCGGGCGCCTGCGGGTCTTTCCGCGCGCCGACGCCGAGCGCGAGGCGGAGGCGCTCGCCGCCCTCGGCGGGCGCCTGATCGGGCTCCACGATCCCGAGTATCCGGCGCCGCTCGCCGCCGTGCCCGACGCGCCCCCGCTGCTGGCCGCGCGCGGCGCCGTCCACCTGCTGGAGCAGCCGCTGGTGGCGGTGGTCGGCGCGCGCAACGCCTCCGCCAACGGCATCCGCTTCGCCGAGACGCTGGCGCGCGATCTCGGCGCCGCCGGGCTGGTGGTGGTTTCCGGCATGGCGCGCGGGCTCGACGCCGCCGCCCACCGGGGCGCGCTCGCCACCGGCACGGTCGCGGTGCTGGCGGGCGGCGTGGACGTGGTCTATCCGCGCGAGAACGCGGCGCTCTACGACGACATCGTGCGGGCCGGCTGCGTGCTCGCCGAGCAGCCCCTCGGCCTGCAGCCGACCGCGCGCCACTTCCCGTTCCGCAACCGCATCGTCTCGGGCCTCGCGCGCGGGGTCGTGGTGGTGGAAGCGACGCTGCGCTCGGGTTCCCTCATCACCGCGCGGCTCGCGGGCGAGCAGGGCCGCGAGGTCATGGCGGTCCCGGGCAACCCGCTCGATCCACGCGCGCGCGGCACCAACAGCCTGATCCGCGAGGGCGCCACCCTGGTCCAGGACGCCGACGACGTGCTGGAGGCGCTCGCCGGCAGCGGCGGCGCCCCGGTCGCGGAGCCGAGCCCGACACGCTACTTAAATAGCGCCCCCTCGGTTTCGGCACCCGACGCGGTGCCCGATGCGGCGCGCGAGCGGGTGCTGGCCCTGCTCGGCGCCGCGCCGGTTCCGCTCGACGACATCTTGCGGCTGAGCGGCCTCGCGCCGCAAGATCTGGCGCTGATCGTCCTGGAGCTGGAGCTGGCGGGACGGGTGCAGCGCCATCCGGGCGGGCAACTTTCCCTTGCTTTTAATGGGTGAATCCCCCATGTAACCGGCCCATTGGCCTCGCGCCGACGGGGCTATGGGCAGTTTCGGGGGCCTCTTCAGGGCCCCATTTTCAAGCCTTCCGGGCGCTTTCAGGGCCGCCGGGACAGAGCCTCAACGAGCGGGATGATGAACGTCGTCGTCGTCGAATCGCCGGCCAAAGCCAAGACGATCAACCGCTACCTGGGTGCGGACTACAAGGTCCTTGCCTCCTACGGCCACGTCCGCGACCTGCCGCCCAAGGACGGTTCGGTGCGTCCCGACGAGGATTTCGCCATGAGCTGGGAGCTCCAGCCCAAGGCCGATTCCCGCGTCGATGCCATCGCCAAGGCGCTCAAGGGCGCCAAGACCCTGGTGCTCGCCACCGACCCCGACCGCGAGGGCGAGGCGATCTCCTGGCACGTGCTCGAGCTTCTGCGCGACCGTGGCGCCCTCGACGGGGTCGCGGTCAAGCGCGTGGTGTTCAACGAGATCACCCGCCAGGCCGTGCTCGACGCGATGGCCAACCCGCGCGACCTCGACGGGCCGCTGATCGAAGCCTACCTCGCGCGGCGCGCGCTCGACTACCTGGTGGGCTTCACACTCTCGCCGGTGCTGTGGCGCAAGCTGCCGGGCTCGCGCTCGGCGGGCCGCGTGCAGTCGGTGGCGCTGCGGCTCATCTGCGAGCGCGAGGCCGAGATCGAGGTCTTCGTCGCGCGCGAATACTGGACGGTGGACGCCGCGTTCGCGGCCCCCGGCGGCGGCACCTTCACCACCCACCTCACCCATCTCAAGGGCGAAAAGCTCGGCAAGTTCGACCTTGCGGACGAGACCGCCGCGCGCGCGGCGGTCGCGGCCATCGAGGCGGGACGCGCCGGCTTCGCGGTCGCCGCCGTCGAGCGCAAGGAAGTCCACCGCAATCCGCCGCCGCCCTTCATCACCTCGACGCTGCAGCAGGAGGCCTCGCGCAAGCTCGGCTTCACCGCGCGGCGCACCATGCAGATCGCCCAGCGCCTCTACGAGGGCGTCGACATCGGCGGCGAGACCGTCGGCCTCATCACCTACATGCGCACCGATTCGGTCAATCTCGCGGGCGAAGCCCTGGGCCAGGCGCGCAGCCTGATCGCCAACGACTATGGCGAGGCGTACCTGCCGCCCCAGCCGCGCCAGTACCGCTCCTCCGCCCGCAACGCCCAGGAGGCCCACGAGGCGATCCGCCCGACCGACATGCGCCGCCGGCCCGAGCAGGTCGCGCGCTACCTGGAGGGCGAGCAGCTCCGCCTCTACGAGCTGATCTGGAAGCGTGCGGTGGCGAGCCAGATGGCGAGCGCGCGGCTCGACCAGGTGGCGGTGGACGTCGCCGACGGCGCCGGCACCCGACTGCGCGCCACCGGCTCGGTGATCGCCTTCCCCGGCTTCCTCAAGCTCTACCGGGAAGACCGCGACGATCCCTCCGAGAACGTGGGCGAAAGCGCGGGCGAAGGCGACGACGAGGGCCGGATACTGCCGCCGCTCAAGGAAGGCGACCGCCCCGCCCTCGGCAAGGTCGCGCCCGAGCAGCACTTCACCCAGCCGCCGCCGCGCTACACCGAGGCCTCGCTGGTCAAGAAGCTGGAAGAGCTCGGCATCGGCCGTCCCTCGACCTACGCCTCGATCCTCTCGGTGCTGCAGGAGCGGAGCTACGTCCGCCTCGACAGCCGGCGCTTCGTGCCGGAGGACCGCGGGCGGGTCGTCACCGCCTTCCTCGAGAGCTTCTTCCGCCATTACGTCGAATACGAGTTCACCGCCCAGCTCGAGAACCTGCTCGACGACGTCTCGGCGGGGCGCGTCAACTGGAAGCAGGTGCTGGCCGACTTCTGGCGCGACTTCGCCAGGGCGGTGGGCGACACCAAGGACCTCACCATCACCAACGTGATCGACGCGCTGGACGAGGACCTCGGGCCCCATTTCTTCCCGTCCGCGCGCGACGGCGCCGACCCGCGCAAGTGCCCCGCCTGCGACGGCGGCCGGCTCGGCCTCAAGCTCGGCAAGTTCGGCGCCTTCATCGGCTGCTCCAACTACCCCGAATGCCGCTTCACCAAGAAGCTCGCCGTCGCCAACGGCGAGGGCGACGAGGCCGAGGCGGCGCTCGCCCAGGGGCCGATCGAGCTCGGCCAGGACCCCGATTCGGGCGTCTCCGTGACCGTGCGCAAGGGCCCCTACGGCCCCTACATCCAGCTCGGCGAGGCCGCGCCCAAGGCGGAGAAGCCGAAACGCGTCTCGCTGCCCAAGGGCGTGACGCCGACCGAGGTGACGCTGGAGCAGGCCCTTGGCCTGCTCGCGTTGCCGCGCGAGGTCGGGCCGCACCCGGACGACGGCAAGCCGGTGACGGCCGGCATCGGGCGCTTCGGCCCCTACGTCCGTCACGACAGGAAATACGCTTCCGTGCCCGCCGACGAGGACGTGCTCTCGGTCGGGCTCAACCGCGCCGTGGACCTGCTCGCCACCGCCAAGAGCCGCGGCGGACGCAACGCCGGCAAGGAGATCGGCGCGCATCCGGACGACGGCAAGCCGGTGACGCTGCACGCGGGCCGCTACGGCGCCTACGTCAAGCACGGGCGCGTCAACGCCACCCTGCCCAAGGACAAGCCGGCCGAGGCGCTCACCCTCGACGAGGCGGTGGCGCTGCTGGCCGAGCGCCGGGCCAAGGCCGGCGGGGCGGCGAAGAAGGCCCCCGCCAAAAAGGCGGCGAAGAAGGCCGCCAGGAAGAAGGCGCCCGCCAAAAAGGCCGCGCGCGCCGCCGAGCCCGCCGACGCTCCCTCGGACGCCTGAGGGCCGGCGACCTTGGCCCGCGGTCCCGAAGACCCCGCCGCCGGCGCCCCCGGCCGCGACGAGATCCTCGCCTACCTGCGCGACCATCCCGGCCCGGTCTCGGTGTCGGAGCTGGCGCGCGCCTTCGACGTCAAGGGCAAGGACCGCACCGCGCTGCGGCTCGCGCTGCGCGCCGCCGCCGAGGAGGGCCTGATCGAGCCCGCCGCGCGGCGCCGCTTCGCCTCGCGCGAGACGCTGCCCACCGTGACCGTGCTGGAGGTGACCGGCCCCGACCTCGACGGCGAGCTGCGCGCGCGCCCGGTCAAGTGGCCCGCCGGCAAGGCGCCGCCCGCCATCTACGTCGCGCCCGAGCGCGGCGCCGCCCGCCCGCTCGGCGCGGGCGAGCGCATTCTCGCGCGGCTCAAGCCGGACGAGGACGGCGGCTACGACGCGGTGGTGATGCGCCGCCTCGGCGCCGCGCCCACCGAGATCGTCGGCCTCTACGCGCGCGAGCGCGGCCAGGGCGTGATCCGTCCCACCGACCGCCGCGCCAAGTACGACTACGGCGTCGCAGAGCGCCACGCCCACGGCGCCGAACCCGGCGAGCTGGTGCGCGCGCGCGTGCTGCCCGAGCGCGGCCGGGGCCTGCGCCTCGCCGAGGTGGTGGAGCGCGTCGGCCGCCTCGACAGTCCCGGCGCGATCGGCCTGATCGCGCTCCATTCCAACGCCATCCCGATCCCCTTCCCGGCCGCGGCGCTGGCCGAGGCCGAGGCGGCGCGGCCGGTCGAGCCCGGCGCGCGCGAGGACCTGCGCGCGGTGCCGCTCGTCACCATCGACGACGAGGACGCCCGCGACTTCGACGACGCCGTGTTCGCCGCGCCCGACGACGCCCCCGACAACCGGGGCGGCTTCCGCCTGATCGTGGCGATCGCCGACGTCGCCCATTACGTGCGCCCGGGCGGCGCCCTCGACCGCGCCGCGGAGACGCGCGGCAACTCCGTCTACCTGCCCGACCGCGTGGTGCCGATGCTGCCCGAGGCGCTGTCCAACGGCCTGTGCTCGCTCCGCCCCCGCGAGGACCGCGCCGTGCTCGCCTGCCACCTGCGCATCGACGCGGGCGGCAACCTGCTCGGCCACCGCTTCACGCGCGCCCTGATGCGCTCGGCGGCGCGCCTCACCTACCGGGTCGCCCAGGCGGCCCACGACGGCGACGCCGGCGCCCTGCCCGACGGGCTCGACCCGCGCGCCGTGGGCGACCTCTACGGGGCCTACGCGGCGCTGGCCGAGGCGCGCCGCGCGCGCGGCACCCTCGACCTCGACCTGCCCGAGTACAAGGTGCGGATCGAGGACGGGAAGGTGGCGGAGATCGGCCTCCGCGCGCGGCTCGATTCGCACCGTCTGATCGAGGAGTTCATGATCCTGGCCAACGTCGCCGCCGCCGAGGCGCTGGAGGCCCGGCGCGCGCCCTGCATGTACCGCGTCCACGCCCCGCCCGACGCCGCCAAGATCGAGGCGCTGCGCGACTTCCTCGAGAGCTTCGGCCTCGCGCTGCCGCGCGGCCAGGTGGTGCGCGCGCGCCAGCTCGCCGACCTGCTGGCCAAGGCCGCCCTCGACCCCGCCGCCCACATCATCCACGAGGCGATCCTGCGGGCCCAGTCCCAGGCGGTCTACGCCCCGCGCAACCTCGGCCATTTCGGCCTCGCGCTGCGCCGCTACGCCCATTTCACCTCGCCGATCCGACGCTACGCCGACCTGCTGGTGCACCGCGCGCTGATCGGCGCCTGCGGCCTCGGCGACGGCGGCACCGGGCCCGAGGCGGGCACGCGCTTCGAGGAGATCGGCGAGCACATCTCCGACACCGAGCGCCGCGCCGCGGCGGCCGAGCGCGAGGCGGTGGACCGCTACATGGCGCTCCACCTCGCCGACCGGGTCGGCGCCCGCATGGCGGGGCGCATCACCGGCGTCACCCGCTTCGGCCTGTTCGTGCGCCTCGCAGGCCTCGGCGCCGACGGGCTGGTGCCGCTCTCCCTGCTCGGCGACGAGCGCTTCCACCACGACGAGCGCGCCCATGCGCTCGAAGGCGCCGCCTCTGGCCGGCGCTACCGGATCGGCGACGAAGTGGAGGTGGAGCTGCGCGAGGCCGACCCGGTCACGGGCTCGCTGGTGCTGGCGGTCCTGCGCCACCGCCCGCTGCACCGGCCGGGCGAGCGCGCCGGCCGATCCAATGGCCGAGCCGACGGCGGGAAGGTCCGCGGCAAGAAGGGGGACCGCCGCAAGGGCCGGAACGCGGCCGCGCGGCAACGCCGTCGTTAGCCTTTGTTCCGCCCGAATCGTGCTACAGTGTAAGGGTTCTTCGGTTTGATCCAGGGGTCGCCGGCCCGCCGGCGCAGCTGTCATGTCGTCCGATCGGATGCGTTCCCCGCCCCGCGCCGGGTGCGGCAATTGGGCCAGCGCGCTGCGACGCGGCTTCGGCGGCGCCTGCCCCGCCTGCGGGACGGGGCGGCTGTTCGGCGGCTACGCCCGGCTGGAGCCGGCCTGCCGGCGCTGCGGCACCGCCCTCGCCCCGCACCGCGCCGACGACGCCCCCGCCTATTTCACCATCTTCGCCGTCGGCCATGTCGTGATCCCGGCCATGCTGGTGCTGGAGCGACTCGCGCGGCCGGAGATATGGGTCCACTGGGCCTTGTGGATCCCGCTCACGCTGGCCCTTTCGCTCGCGCTGCTGCCGCGCATCAAGGGTGCCGTCGTCGGCCTGCAATGGGCGCTCGACGTGCGCCGGGACGACTAGCCGTGGCCGGCCGCGCGCCCGATCCCCGTCCTGCAGGGCGCCGCCGCCCGCGCGCCCTCTCGGTGGCGGCCGCGCTCGCCTTCCTGCTCGGCGCCTGCAGCAGCGACCAGGCGCCCGATCCCCGCGCCGGCGCCGACGACCTTGCGCGTGGCGTGTTCGCCAAGGCGTTCGAGACCCTCGCCGAGAAGTACATCGACGTGCTCGATCCCGCCGAACTCGGCCTGCGCGGCATCGGCGGGCTCGCCTCGCTCGACCACGCCTTCGTCGTGGAGCGCAACGGCCAGGTGCTCAAGGTCACGCGCGGCGACCGGCAGATCGCCTTCATCCCCGCGCCCGCGAACGGCGACATCGCGGGCTGGTCGCGCGCCACGGCACAGGCCGTGGCGGTCGGGCGCGGCGCCTCGTCCCTGATCGCCGCCGCCACGGCCGAGGACATCTATGCCGCCGTACTCGGCGGCGCCGTCGCCCCGCTCGACCGCCATACGCGCTACGCCGGGCTCAGCTCGGCGCGCGACTACCGCGCCCAGCGTGAGGGTTTCGGCGGCGTCGGCGTGCGCCTCAATTTCGAGCACGGCCGCGCCGAGATCATCACGATCCTGCCCGACACGCCCGCCGAGGCGAGCGGCCTGCAGGCGGGCGACGTGGTGCTGGCGGTCGACGGCCAGACGGTGGAAGGGATGGACCGCGACACCGTGATCTGGATGCTGCGCGGGCGGGTCGGCAGCACCGTCGCCCTCACGGTCACCCGCAGGGACCTCGCGCGGCCGCTGACGGTCGCGCTGAAGCGCGCGCTGATCGTCTCGCCCACGGTCCAGCTTGCCATGCGCGACGGCATCGCGGTGATTTCCGTCACGGGTTTCAATCAGCGCACCGCCCGCAACCTTGTCCGCACCCTGGACGGGCTGCGGGGGTCGGACGCTGTCCGCGGCCTCGTCCTGGATCTCCGCGGCAACCCCGGCGGCCTGCTCGATCAGGCGGTAGCGGTGGCGGACGCCTTCCTCGGCCGCGGGCGCATCGTGTCCACGCGCGGGCGCCACCCCGACAGCTTCCAGGCGTTCGACGCGCGCGGGCGCGACATGGCGGAGCGCCTGCCGATGGCCGTGCTGATCAACGGCCAGTCCGCCTCGGCCGCCGAGATCGTCGCCGCCGCCCTGCAGGACCACGGCCGCGCCGTCGTGGTCGGCTCCAACTCCTACGGCAAGGGCTCGGTCCAGAACATCACGCGCCTACCCAACGAGGGCGAGCTGATCGTGACGTGGTCGCGGTTCCACGCGCCCTCGGGCTACGCCCTCGAGAACCTGGGCGTGCTTCCCAATTTTTGCACCAACAGGCCGACCGCCGCCGGCCCCTTACGCCCGGCGGCGGCGCGCTCGGCGCTCTCCCTCGCCGAGCTCGCGGCCGAAGGCAGCGTGACGCTGGCGGCGTGGCGGACCCATTCGGGCTACGATGCGGAAAGCGCCAAGCCGCTGCGCGAGCGCTGCCCGAGACGCAGCGAGAAGCCCGAAGACGACATCGAGATCGCCGAACAGGTGCTCGCCGACGCGCAGCTCTATGCCCGCGCGATCGCGGCCTCCCAGCCGGTCCTGGCCCGTTCGGGCAATTAGCGGGTCGGGCCGGGCGGTTCCCTGTCCTCCGGCCGCGCGTCGGGATAGACTTCCGCTTCGGCCAGCTCCAGAACCTCCTGCGTGGCGCTGTAGATCGGCACGAAGTGGCTCTGGTCTTCCGGCGCGACCGCATCGCCCTTGCCGAGGCGATAGGCACTGAAGGCGGCAAGCAGGGCGAACACCAGCGCCACCCAGCCGAACAGCGCCCCCATGCCGACCGCCGACATGACCATGCCGGCCATGAACGGCCCGAGGGCCGCGCCGACGCCGAACACGATCATCAGCCCGCGCGTCGCCTCCAGCGCCTGGTCCGGCCGCAGCAGGTCGTGGGCGCGGGCGACGCTCAATCCGTAGATCGGAAACTTCGCGGCACCGAACAGGAAGCCGGCCGCGGCCAGCGCGCCGAACGGCGCGAACGTCGCCAGCATCACCGCGACCGAGGCTCCCGCCGCCACCGATGCGACGGCGAAGATCACCTTGCGCCGGTCGCGTCCGTCGGAATAGTGGCCGACCGGGAACTGCGACAGCATGCCGCCGATGATCGCGATGAACATGAACAGCGCCACCATGTCCCCGCCGTAGCCGATCCCGGTGACGAACACCGGGGCCATGCCCCAGAAGGCACCGCCGGCGATGCCGACGGCGAAGCACCCGGCGACTCCCACCGGCGAAATTTTCATCAGTTCGACGACCCCGAGCCCGCCGGCATCCTGCGGCACCGGTGCATCGACGCGCACGAGGGAAGTGGGCACCAGGGAAAGCGCGAACAGCATCGCCGCCACGGCGAACAGCACGAAGGTGGCCGGATCGGCGGTGGTCAGCAGCAGCTGGCCGAGGGCGACGGCGGACAGGTTGACCACCATGTAGATGGAAAAGATTCGTCCTCGCCTCTCCGAAGTCGCCTGGGCATTGAGCCAGCTCTCTATGATCAGCGAAAGGCCGACCATGGCGACGCCCGAAAGGAACCGGAAGGCGATCCACGCCACCGGCGACACCCAGACCGAATGGGCCAGCGCCATCGCCGTGAAGACGGCCGCGAAGGCGGCGAAGGCACGGATGTGCCCGACCTGGCCGATGATCCTGACGCAAAGGAACGTGCCCAGGATGAAGCCGACGAAATAGGCCGACATGATGACGCCGATCACGGTCGGGGGGAACTGCTCGATCGTCGCGCGCACGCCGAGAAGGGTTCCGAACAGCCCCGCGCCCAGCAGCAGGATCGCGGTCGTCCCCAGCAGCACGATCAGGGTACCGCGCGGGGAAACGGCCGCTTCGGCCACGGTACTCGGAAAACCGGACTGTTCTGATTGCATCGGCGCCTCTCTTGTTACCAAACGGACAAAGCGGTCGAGTTCGTCGCTGTGGCCGGAATCCTAACATGGACGGCCGCAGGGGCCACCCCGGCGCCGGCCGCAACCCGCCCGCCCCCCGAATCCGGGGCCGTCCCGGGGCACGGCAGCCTCCGGGCTTGACAAGCGGCGGAGGACGGCTATCTTCCCGCCTTCCCAACGAACTGCAGCCAGGACGGGGACCGCTCATGGCCAAGGCGAACACCATCACCATCAAGCTCGAATCCTCCGAGGGCACGGGCTATTTCTACGTGGCCAAGAAGAACCCGCGCACCCAGACCGAGAAGCTGGAGTTCCGCAAGTACGACCCGATCGCCCGCAAGCACACCGTCTTCAAGGAAGCGAAGATCAAGTAGCGCGGCATGGCGTCCTCGGACTAAACGCCTTCGGGCACGAAAAAAGCCGGCTTGAGCCGGCTTTTTGTTGCGTGGAGCGCCGCGGTACGGCAGTTCGCTCGCGCGCGCCGGTCGCGGCAGTTCAGCTCGCGCGCGCCGGTCGCGGCAGTTCAGCTCGCGCGCGCCGGTCGCGGCAGTTCAGCTCGCGCGCGCCGGTCGCGGCGCGACACCGCTCACGACGATCCTGTTGCGTCCGCCCCGCTTCGCCGCGTAGAGCGCCTTGTCGGCGGCGGCCAGGATGTCCTCGGGCCTTTCCTCTCCCTCCCCGGAACAGGCCACGCCGACCGAGACCGTGACGTTGAAGGGGCCGGCCGCGGCGCCGACGTCGAACGGCGTTTCCGCGATCACGCTCCGCAGCCTCTCGGCCACGGTGGCGGCGATCTCGATCTCGCAGTCCGGCAGCACGATCGCGAACTCCTCTCCGCCGAGCCGCGCCGCCATGTCGAACTCCCGCAAGTTGCGCACCATGCGTTGCGCGACCTCCCTGAGCACCCTGTCGCCGACGGCATGGCCATGGCTGTCGTTCACGGCCTTGAAGAAATCGATATCGAGCATCAGCACGCCGAGCGGCTTGCGCGTCTCCACGGCGTGGCGCAAGCCGAGCTGGAGGTGCGCCGTGAGATAGCGGTGATTGTGCAGCCCCGTCAGGTCGTCCGTCAGTGCCATCGACAGACTGCGCTGGTAGTTCTCCTGCAGCCTTTCGCGGTAACGCTTCTGGCGCAGCTGGGTGCGGGCGCGCGCCTTGAGCTCGTTGGCATCCACCGGGCGCATGAGGTAATCGTTGATCCCGAGCTCGAATCCCTTGGCGAGACCGCCGATCTCCTCCGCCTCGATGACCAGGAGCAGCGGCACGGTGCGGTTTCCCTCGCTCGCGCGCAGCTGGGACGCCAGGCGCAGCCCGTCGCTTTCGTCGAGATAGAGGCTGGCGATGACGAGGTCGAAGGCGCCCGCCTCCGCTACCGCCATGGCCGCCGCCGCGTCCCGCACCGAACGCACGGTATGGCCTTCGGCCTCCAGCGTCGCGGCCAGCCGCCCGCCCGAGAACTCGTCGGGCTCGACGATCAGGATGCGCCCGCGCGGATTGTCCGCGGCGGTTCCCTTGATCCCCGACATGACGCCGAACCGGTCGCAGGTCTCCTCCCGCATCCGCCACTCGTCCATTGCGCGCTTCATGCGCGCGAGCGACCGGATGCGCGCGAACAGGATGACGTCGTTGACCGGCTTGGTGAGAAAATCGTCGGCGCCCGCGCTCAGGCCCGCGACCCGGTCGGAAACGTCGGAAAGCGCCGTGACCATGACCACGGGAATATGGGCCGTGGCGCCATCCTGCTTGAGGCGCCGGCATGTCTCGAAACCGTCCATGCCCGGCATCATCACGTCGAGAAGGATGATGTCCGGGCGGTCCGTCCGCACGCGCTCCAGGGCTTCCGCCCCGCTCATGGCCGTGACGACCGTGAAGTATTCGGCGGTGAGTTTCGCTTCAAGGACCTTCACGTTGGCCGGAAGGTCGTCAACCACGAGAACCCGGGCCGTCATCGCAGCTACTTCAGGACGCGCTGAATGGTTTCCATGAAGGTGGTGACCGAGATCGGCTTGGCAATGTAGGCCTCGCAGCCGCCTTCGCGGATCTTCTCCTCGTCGCCCTTCATGGCGAAGGCCGTCACCGCGATCACGGGAATGCCCTTCAGCTCGTCGTCCTGCTTGAGCTGGCGCGTGACCTCGAGGCCCGAGATCTCCGGAAGCTGGATGTCGAGCAGGATCAGGTCGGGCCGGTGCGCACGGGCGAGGCCCACGGCCTCGGTGCCGCTCTTCGTCTGAACCGTGGCGAAGCCGTGCGCTTCCAGAAGATCGTGGAAGAGCTTCATGTTCAGCTCGTTGTCTTCGACGATGAGTACCGTTCGCGCCATCAGTCCTGCCCGTTCTGGCTGTCGTCACCGCGGTCCCGGCCCCGTTCGCCGTCGCCGGGGGCCGGTCCGGGCCGCAAAAGGCGGCGCCGTGCCTTTCGGCATAGTCGGCCGGTTTCGTTAATTTTTCGTGAGTCTGGCCCGCCAGAGCCGTCCGCTCCCCCCGATATCGGCCATGTCCCGGCATCGGATGGAAGGGGCAGCCCCCGCCCCCCATCCATGATCGTTTGCCAGTCCCCAGCAAGGTTCTCTATCTTCTCCCGACCAGCAACTCAAGGGTTCGTTCCGCCCCCCCCCCCCCGCCGCCGATGTCCGATATCCTCGCCCTCGCCTCGCAAACCGTGCTGTCCCCCATGGTGCTGTTCTTCGTCCTGGGGTTCGCCGCGGCGCTCTACAGGTCCGACCTCAGCATCCCCGAGGCGATGGCCAAGGCCATGTCGCTCTACCTGCTGTTCGCGATCGGCTTCAAGGGCGGGGTGGCGGTTTCGGCCAACGGCGTGACCGGGGCGCTGTTCGCCGCGCTGCTCGCCGGAATCGTCCTGAGCGCGCTCATCCCCGTGATCGCCTTCGCGATCCTGCGCGTGGCGACCCGTCTTTCCAGGGTGGACGCCGCGGCCGTGGCCGGCCATTACGGCTCCATCTCGATCGTGACCTTCGTGACCGCGACCTCGCTGCTGGCGCGCGGCGGCCTTCCCTACGAGGGCTTCCTCGTCGCGGTGGCAGCGGTGATGGAGGCTCCCGCCATCTTCGTCGCCCTGATGCTGGCGCGCCGCGGCGTCGCCGGAACGGCCGCCGCCCGCGAGGCCTCCGACGGCCGCCTGTGGCGCGAGGTCGCCCTCAACGGCTCGATCGTGCTGCTGGCCGGTGCCTTCGTGGTGGGATGGATCACGGGAACCGACGGGCTCGCCCAGGTGTCGGGGTTCATCGTGACGCCCTTCAACGGCATCCTGTGCCTGTTCCTGCTCGACATGGGACTGGTCGCGGGGCGCGGCATCCGCCAGAGCCTCTCGGCGCTGAGCCCCGCCGTGATCGGGTTCGGCCTCGCGATGCCGCTGGTGGGCGCCGCGCTCGGCCTCGCGGCCGCGTTCCTGGTCGGCCTGTCGCCGGGCGGAGCGGCGCTGTTCGCCACGCTCGCGGCCTCGGCCTCCTATATCGCCGTGCCCGCGGCCATGCGCGTCGCGCTGCCCGAGGCTCGGCCCGCGATCTACCTGACCCTGTCGCTCGGCGTCACCTTCCCGTTCAACCTGCTGGTCGGCATTCCCCTCTACATCTGGGCGGCCGCCCGGCTCACAGGCTGAGAGGTCAACGATGCAGGTCTATCCCAAGAAGCGCGTCGAGATCATCGTGGAAGCGCCGGTGGTGGGACGCCTGACCCGCATCCTCGAGGACGAGAGGGTGACGGGCTACACCGTCTTTCCCGCACTCTCCGGCAAGGGGCTCGAGGGAGAATGGAGCCGCGAAGGCGTCGTCACCGACGCGGGCCGCATGGTCGCCGTGGTCTGCATCGTCTCGGAGGAGCGCAAGGACCGCATCCTCGAGCGCGTGTTCGAGCTCATCTCCCACCAGATCGGCATCGTCAGCGTCACCGACTGCGAAGTCGTGCGCGGCGACCGCTTCTGACCGCCCGCGCCCGCGTCCCCGCCGCAACGCAAAGGGCCCGTGCCCGCCTGCTGCTGCACGACCCGGCGAGCGGCCGCCTTACCCCGGCCTAACGGAGTTCGGCACCGGGCTTGACGGGGCTCAGCACTTGGGGCGCTCGAGGGCCTCGATGCGCTCGAGCTTGCCGTCGATCGCGAACCCGCCGTAGTCGATCACGTAGTCCTCCGACACGCCGTTGTCGTAGGCGCGCAGGCCCAGCTCGTAGGTGGGCTCGGCCTTGGACGCGCCGAGCGGGAAGTAGGCCAGCCGCATCGCCCAGGAGCGGCGGTTGGTGAGCGGCTCGCGCGCGGCCGCCCCTTGCGCCTTCTCCTGGATCCGGCCGATCACGGCGTTGACGCCGAGCGGGCCGTCGCGCCCCGCGCCGTCGAATAGGACACGGTACAGCACGCGCTCGCCGGCGCGGGCGGCCGCGAGCAGCGCCTGCATGTGCGCGGTCGGGAACACGGTGCCGGCCGGCAGGTCGAAGCGCAGGCCCTCGGGCTGGGTGAAGTCGGCCGTCCCCGGGCCGCCGCCGGGCGCCAGCCTGGCGCTGCCCTGGAGGTCTTCCACCACCCGGCCCCCGCGGCTGTCGCGGCTGGTGAAGCGGTAGCTCAGGCCGTCGTGGGCCTCGAAGCTCGAGAAGTCGGCCTCGGTGGTCGTCACCTTGCCCTCGTTGTCGATGAGGTCGAGCTTGAGGCGCTGCTTGACGGTCCAGCCTTCGCAGGACTTGGCCCATTCCATAACGAGGGCGCCCTTGGCGCCGGAGATGTTGCTGCCCTGGCGGGTGCGGCCGAGCGACAGGGTGTAGACCGCGCGGTGCGGCGTCACCTCGGGATCGCCGGCCGGCCGCTGCTGGGCGAGCGCCGGGGTGCCGCCCGCGTCCGCCATGACGATGGCCGCCGCCAGGGCCGCCGCACCCAGATATCGCACGTCTCCGCTCCTTCCACGCCCGCATCGATCGATCGGCACGGCCGATCCGAAGGGGCGATTATGCCATCCTTCGCGCCGGGCAGATAGCCGCGCCGGGCCGGGCGGCAATTCCTGCCGGTGCCCGGTCGGCGGCGCCGCGCCGCGCGGCAATTCCTGCCGACGCGCCCGCGCGGAAAGCCCCGGATCCGGGCGCGGCGCGGCTTGGCACGGGCGTTGCTACCCCGGAGGCGGGACCGCTGCGTCCCGTGCGCGGGATTCGGCCCGCGGGCACGACGGAGGGAGAAGCATGAGGCAGCATCCGAAACGCGGCGGCGCGCGCGCGCCGGCCGACCTGCGGCTGATCGCGGAGATCGGCGCGGCGGCGGGCCGCCTGCGCGACGCCATCGGCGTGCCGACGGGCGGCGCCGGGCGCCTCGACCGGCGTGCCAAGCCGGTGCGCCCGGCCCTGGTCGAGGAGGTGCTCGACGCCGCGGCCGAGGTCGAGAGCTTCCTCGCCGAGCAGACCGCGCGCATCGCCTATCTCGAGAACCTGACCCTCACCGACGAGCTCACCGGCCTGCGCAACCGGCGCGGCTTCAACGAGGAGCTGCGCCGCACGCTGGCCGCCGCCAACCGCTACGGCGACGAGGGCGTGCTGGTGTTCTGCGACCTCGACGGCTTCAAGACCGTCAACGACACCTACGGCCACCACGTCGGCGACGCGGTGCTGCGCCAGATCGCCCGGGTGCTGCAGGCCGAGGTGCGCGAGAGCGACGTGGTCGCGCGGCTCGGCGGCGACGAGTTCGCGATCCTGATGATCCAGACCAGCTGGCGCGACGGCTTCAAGCGCGCCCAGATGCTGCGCCGCGCCGTCAACGGCATGGTGGCGCGTCACGAGGGGCGCGAGATCCGGGTCGCGGCGAGTTTCGGGGTCGAGCCGTTCGGCCCCCACGACGAGGAAACCAACCTGATCGCGCGCGCCGACATGGCGATGTACGTCAACAAGCGCAAGAAGTCCTCGATCGCGCTCGACAGCGCCGCCGAATAGCCCGCGAAAGGCCGTCCGGTCCCGGACGGAAAGTCCCCCGAGTGCGCCCTTGGGCGCCGCTATTGCGCCGCGACGCAGCCGCCGGACGCGCCGTTGGCGCAGGCCGGTGCCGGCCAGGCGCCGGCGAATCCCGCGCGGACGTAGCCGTCGCGCGCGGCGATGCCGGCACGGCGGTCGAACGGGCCGCTCACCACCCGGTAGTAGGTCCGCCCCGCCACCACGGCCTCCGCCACCCGCGCCCCGGCGCCCGCCGCCGCCGCGGCGCGCGCCGCGTTGTCCTTGCGCGCGAAGCTGCCGAGCACGACGAAATAGCGCGGCTCCCCGGCCGACGCCGGCACCGGGTCTGCCACCGGAGCGGCTTCCGGCAGGGCGGCCTGCTCGGGCATGGGCGCGGGCGCGGGCGCGGGCGCAACGCGGACGGCTTCCGGCGCGCCCACATGGGGAGCGAAGAACATGTCGGCGCCGAAACCCGCCGCCACCAGCACCGAATCGCCCGTGGCCGGCGCCAGCGGCGCGGCGACCTCGGCCGCGGGCTCGGAGACAGCATCGAGACTCGCAACCTGTTGACCTTCCGTGGATTCCGCTTGGCAGACCGCGATCCCCGTGACGACGCGGTGGAGCGCGCAATCCTCGTCGAGGGCGGCGGACAAGAGATGGTCGGCACCGCCCTTGCCGGTGGCGGCGTAGCTCACGCCGTCGAGCGCCTGGGCGGCGATCATATAGGCCGGCGGCAGCGGCGCGCAGGCCCCCAGGGCGAGCAGCGAAGCCATTGGAATAGCGAGGAAAATCCGGGAGGACGCGGGCGGAAGCGGACGCAGGTGCGATACGCCGGGGACAGGAAGCCGGGGTCGGGCCGGGTCTCGGAATCGCCGCATGGAAGCCTCCACCGGGCAATTGTTGAAATAGCCGGTGAATACTGTGCCCCAACCCCCTATATAGCAAGGGTTTTTACGCGCAAAGCCCGTCAAATTTAACGGACAAGCCGACGATGCCCCCGACCGGACGAAATCCGCAACGGTCGCGCCAGAACCCCGATCGGGCGCGCCAAAAACCGCAGGGCCCGCGCGGCCCCCGCCCTTGCCCCGCGCGCGGCATTCGGGGATGGTGCGGCGCATGACGATCGACGCTTCGGACAAGACCATCCATCTCGCCGAGCAGCGCCACAAGCTCGGCGCGTGGATCCGGACGCGCCTGTGGGCCCAGGTGCTGTGCGGCATGGCGCTCGGCTTCGGCGTCGGCACCCTGCTGAGCCCGGAGATGGGCCTCCTCGACGCCGCCACCGCCGACCTCGTCGGGGCGTGGCTCGCGCTCCCCGGCCAGCTGTTCCTCGGCCTGATCGCCATGGTGCTGGTGCCGCTGATCTTCGGCTCGATCGTGGGCGGGCTCACCGGGGCGCGCTCGGGTGCCGAGCTGCGCGCGGTCGGCGCGCGCCTCGCGGGCTTCATCCTCGTCACCACCTTCGCCGCCGCCTGGATCGGGGTCGGCCTCGCGCGCTGGCTCGCCCCGGGGGAAGGCCTCACCGGGCTCGCGCGCCCGACCGCCCCGGCGCCGCTGCCCGAGGCCGGCGCCTTCGACGCCGCCCGCGCCCCCGACGTGATCGCCGCCATCCTGCCCGCCAACCCCACCGCCTCCATCGTGCAGGGCGACATGCTCGCCGTAGTGGTGCTCGCGGTGCTGGTCGGCATCGCCGCCACCCAGGTCGCGCGCGACAAGGTGGGCCCGTTCCTCGCCGTGCTCGACGCGCTGCTCGCCATCGCCATGACGATCGTGAAGTGGGCGATGTTCCTCGCCCCCGTCGCGGTGTTCGGCCTGATGGCGCAGCTCGTGATGCGCGCCGGCCTCGACACCGTGGTCGGCATGTCCACCTACGTCGCGACCGTGATGGCGGGCCTCGCCCTCCTGTTCCTGATCTATCTCGCCGTCCTGGCGCTGTTCGGCGGCGTGGGCCCGGCGGCCTTCCTGCGCCGGGCCGGGGGCACGCTGCTGCTCGCGTTCTCCACCTCGAGCTCCTCGGCGATCATGCCGATGACCATCGAGACCGCGCGCGCCCTCGGCGTGCCGGCGCCGGTCGCCAACCTCGTGGTCCCGCTCGGCGCCACCATGAACATGGCCGGCACGGCGCTCTACCAGTCGGTGGCGATCCTGTTCCTCGCGCAGATCGCGGGGATCGAGCTGTCCCTCACCCAGACGCTGCTCATCACCGCCACGCTGGTCGCCTCCTCGATCGGCGCGCCGGGCACGCCCGGGGTCAGCATCGCGATCCTGGTGAGCGTCGCCGCCGGGTTCGGCATCCCGGTCGAGGGCATGGTGATCATCCTCGGCGTGGACCGCATCCTCGACATGAGCCGCACCACGGTCAACGTCACCGGCGACCTGGTGGCGAGCCTGATCCTGAAGCCGCGCGCCGCGACCGGGCCGCAGCCGGCCTGATCCGCGACCCGGCGGCGAAAGCCGTCACGGTCCGGCGGGCGGACGCGCGCTAGGCGCCGCCGCCCTCACCGTCGCCCTTACTGTCGCCAGGGGCGCCGGGCCCGTCGCCGGGCCGGGCCTTGGGCGGGAGCGCCAGGCGCAGGTGCAGCTCGCGCAGGCGCTGGGGCTCGACCTCGGCGGGCGCGCCCATCATCAGGTCCTGGGCCTGCTGGTTCATCGGGAAGGTGATGACCTCCCGGATGTTGGGCTCGTCGGCGAGCAGCATCACCATGCGGTCGATGCCGGGCGCCGAGCCGCCGTGGGGCGGCGCGCCGAAGCGCAGCGCCGCCAGCATGCCGCCGAAGCGGCTTTCGAGGTCGTCCTTCGAATAGCCGGCGATGGCGAAGGCCTTCTCCATGATCTCCGGCTTGTGGTTCCGGATCGCGCCCGAGGACAGCTCGACGCCGTTGCAGACGATGTCGTACTGCCACGCCTTGATGGCGAGCGGGTCCATGGTCTCGAGCGCCTCGAGGCCGCCCTGGGGCATCGAGAAGGGATTGTGGCTGAAGCCGATCCTGCCGGTATCGGGGTCCTTCTCGAACATCGGGAAGTCGACGATCCAGCAGAAGTCGAAGCGGTCGGTTGCGATCAGGCCGAGCTCCTGGCCGAGCCGGGTGCGCGCGGCGCCCGCGAGCGCCGCGGCGTCGGCCGCGGGCCCGGCCGCGAAGAATACCGCGTCGCCGTCGCCCACGCCGGCGGCCGCGCGGATCGCCGCGAGCCGCTCGGGCGTGAGATGGCGCGCGATCGGCCCCTTGGCCTCGCCGCCCTCGAACACGATGTAGCCGAGCCCGCCCGCGCCCATGTCGCTGCGCGCCCAGTCGTTCATCCGGTCGAAGAAGCTGCGCGGCTGGACGGCCGCGCCCGGCGCCGGGATCGCGCGCACCACCGCGCCCTTGTCCACCAGCTTCGCGAACAGCGAGAAGTCGGAGCCCTCGAACGGCGCGCTCGCGTCGGCGATGACGATGGGGTTGCGCAGGTCGGGCTTGTCGGTGCCGTACTTGAGCAGGGCGTCGTCGTAGGCAATGCGCGGGAACGGCGGCCTGGTCACGGCGCGCCCGCCGCCGAACTCCTCGAACACGCCGGCCAGCACCGGCTCCAGCGCCGCGAACACGTCCTCCTGGGTCACGAACGACATCTCGACGTCGAGCTGGTAGAACTCGCCCGGCGAGCGGTCGGCGCGAGCGTCCTCGTCGCGGAAACACGGCGCGATCTGGAAGTAGCGGTCGAAGCCCGCGATCATCAGGAGCTGCTTGAACTGCTGGGGCGCCTGGGGCAGCGCGTAGAAGCGCCCCGGGTGGATGCGCGAGGGCACCAGGTAGTCGCGCGCGCCCTCGGGCGAGCTCGCGGTCAGGATCGGGGTCTGGAACTCGCGGAAGCCGGCCTCGGTCATGCGCCGGCGCAGCGCGGCGATCACCTCGCAGCGCAGCACGATGTTGCGCTGCATCTTCTCGCGCCGCAGGTCGAGGAAGCGGTAGCGCAGCCGCGTCTCCTCGCCGTAGTCGGTGTCGGAGTTGACCTGGAGCGGGAGCGGGTCGGCGGCGGACAGCAGCTCCACCGCCTCGACCGCGATCTCGACCTCGCCGGTCGGCAGCCTCGGGTTCACCGTGTCGGCGCTGCGCGCCACCACCTTGCCGACGAGCGAGACGACGTATTCGAGCCGGGTCGCGTCCAGCGCCGCGAAGGCCGCGTCGGCGGCGTCCACCACGCACTGGGTGATGCCGTAGTGGTCGCGCAGGTCCACGAACAGCAGGCTGCCGTGGTCGCGCTTGCGGTGGACCCAGCCCGCGAGCCGCACGGTCTGGCCGATGTCGCCGGCGCGCAGCGCGCCGCAGGTCTGGGTCCGGTAGGGATGCATGGACACTCTCTGGCTGGGAAGTCTCCGGCGCGGGCCGCACGGCGGGCCCCGCCCGCGCCCCCCGTCCGCGCCAAGGGAAAAGCCATGCTTCCGGGGCGCTTGTCAAGGCGGGAGGGCCCCGCCCCTACAGCTGCCCGATCAGCACGCCGCCCGCCGCCGCGACCAGCACCACCGTCCACGGCGGCGCCTTCCACGCCATCAGCATCACGAAGCAGGCGAGCGCGAGGGCGAACTCGTAGGGGCCGACGACCGCGCCGGTGAACACCGGGTCGTAGAGCGCCGCGCCGAGGATGCCGACGACCGCGGCGTTGGCGCCGCGCGTCAGCGCCTGGGCTCCCGGCCGCGCCCGGAAGGCGTCCCAGAACGGGATCACGCCGACCAGCAGCAGCAGGCCCGGCAGGAACACCGCGACCAGCGCGATCCCCGCCCCGGCGAGGCCGTTGGGGGCAGGCTCCACCACCGTGCCGAGATAGGCGGCGAAGGTGAACAGCGGCCCCGGCACCGCCTGGGCCGCGCCGTAGCCCGCGAGGAACGCGTCACGGCCGACCCAGCCACCCCGGACCACCTCCGCCTCCAGCAGCGGCAGCACCACATGGCCGCCGCCGAACACCAGCGCGCCCGCGCGGTAGAACGAATCGACCAGCGCCAGGCCCTGGGACGGAACGGTGCCGGCCGCGAGCGGCAGCCCCACCAGGAGGACGAGGAAGGCGGCGAGCGCCAGCGCGCCCGCCCGGCGCGAGACCGGGAAGCTGACGTGACCGGACACCGGCTCGCCGGGAGCCCGGCACAGGACGAGCCCGGCGAGGGCGCCGGCGGCGATGGCGGCGACCTGGCCGACCGAGCCCGCGACCGCGACGACGATCAGCACCGCGCCGAGCGCGATGCCGGCGCGCGCGCGGTCGGGGCACAGGCTCCGCGCCATGCCCCACACCGCCTGGGCGACGATCGCAACGGCGACGATCTTGAGCCCGGCGACGATGCCGCCGCCGACCGGCCCGCCGAAGGCCGCCGCGCCATAGGCGAAGGCCACCAGCACGAGGGCGGACGGCAGGGTGAAGGCGACCCAGGCCGCGAGCGCGCCGAGCGGGCCCCCGCGCAGCAGGCCGAGTGCGAAGCCGACCTGGCTCGAGGCCGGCCCCGGCAGGAACTGGCACAGGGCGACCAGGTCGGCGTAGCCCTTCTCGTCGATCCAGCCGCGCCTTCGCACCAGCTCGTCGCGGAAATAGCCGAGATGGGCGATCGGACCCCCGAAGGAGGTGAGGCCGAGCTTGAGGAAGGCGCCGAACACCTCCCCCGCCGATCCCCTGCCGGCGCCGCCGTTGCGGTTGGCCGCATCGCGGCCGGCCGTCGTGTCGCTCATCGGTCCATCGCCTCCCCGGTGAATTCGCGGACCCGTTCCTTGGCGAGCGCGAGTCCCGCGCGCCCCTTGTCCGTGATCGTGTAGAGCTTGCGCGCCTGGCGTCCCGCGCGCACGGTGCGCGATACGAGATAACCGTCGCGCTCCATCTTGTGCAGCATCGGATAGAGCGTCCCCGGCGAGAGGCGGTAGCCGTGGCCCGCCAGCTCGTCGATCATCCACTGGCCGTAGATTTCGTGCCGTGCGGCGTGATGCAGCACGTGCAGGCGCATGAGGCCGGAGAGAAGGTCGCGATGTTCCATTTTACCTAGATGATTTATATCATCGTTTAACGATATCGGTTGCCGATATACTAAACCGGCCGTCCGGGCGCAAGGGGCGAATGTCGCCGCCGGCCGTGCGCTGCGCGCGGCGGCAAATGCCGCTTTCCGTTCGTGGGCGGCGGGTTTTCGTGTATAGCTTCGCCATGCTCACGATCACCGATACGGACGCGCTCGCGCGTTTCTGCGGCTCCCTGAGGGGGGCCGAATTCGTTACCGTCGATACCGAATTCATGCGCGAGCGCACCTACTGGCCGAAGCTGTGCCTGGTGCAGCTCGGCGGCCCCGACGAGGCGGCCGTGGTGGACGCGCTGGCCCCCGGCCTCGACCTCGCGCCGCTGCTCGAGTTCCTCAACGACAGCCCCACCCTCAAGGTGTTCCACGCCGCGCGCCAGGACGTCGAGATCTTCCACCACATGACGGGGCGCATCCCGCAACCGCTGTTCGACACCCAGATCGCGGCGATGGTGTGCGGCTTCGGCGAATCGGTCGGCTACGAGACGCTGGTGACGAAGCTCGCCAAGGCGCGCATCGACAAGTCGATGCGCTTCACCGACTGGTCGCACCGGCCGCTGTCTGAGAAGCAGCTCCAGTACGCGCTGTCCGACGTGACGCACCTGCGCGTCGCCTACGAGAAGCTCGCCGCCAAGCTGGCACGCACCGGGCGCGCGGCCTGGCTCGAGGAGGAGATCGCGGTGCTCACCTCGCCGGGCACCTACCTGGTCGAGCCCGAGCAGGCCTGGCAACGCGTCAAGGTACGCGGCGGCAAGCCGCGCTTCCTCGCCGTCCTCAAGGCGCTCGCCGCCTGGCGCGAGCGCACCGCGCAGGCGCGCGACGTGCCGCGCAACCGCGTGATGCGCGACGACATGCTGCTCGACATCGCCGCGCGCACGCCCCAGGACGAGGGCGAACTGGCACGCACCCGCTCGGTCGGGCGCGCGGGACTCCCGGCCGCGGTCGTCCGCGAGGTGCTGCAAGCGGTCGCGCGCGGCCTCGCCATGCCCGATTCCGAAATCCCGGCGATGGACGAGCGGCGCGACCTGCCGCGCGGCATCGGGCCGACGGTGGACCTGCTCAAGGTGCTGCTCAAGATGAAGTGCGAGGAGGAGGACGTCGCCCAGAAGCTCGTCGCGAGCGCGGGCGACCTCGAGCTGATCGCCGCCGACGACGATGCCGACGTGCCCGCGCTCAAGGGCTGGCGCCGCGAGCTGTTCGGAGAGGACGCGCTGCGCCTCAAGCACGGCAGGCTCGCGCTCGCGGCCAGCCGCGGCAGCGTGCGCGTGATCGAGGTCGGCGAAGCCGCCGCCCCCGTCCCGTCCACGGAGCCCGCCACCACGGGCTAGCCCCCCTGTACCCACCTGCCGGTTACGCTGGCGCCCGGCGTCCCCATGCTCTAGATTGCCCCGACCGCCGCGATCACGGCGGCTCCCATCACACGACCGAGGAAACCGACATGAGAAAAACTCTCTGGGGAGGCGTCGCCGCGGGCTGCGCACTTCTCGTCTCCTTCGCCGCGCCGGCCTCCGCCGTCGAGTCCTTCTACAAGGGCAACCGCATCACCATGATCGTGGGCAACCCCGCGGGCGGCGCCTACGACACCTACTCGCGCCTGCTGGCGCGCCACATGGGCAAGCACATTCCCGGCAACCCCACCTTCACGGTCCAGAACATGACCGGCGCGGGCACCCTGGTCGCGACCAACTATCTGTTCAACGTCGCGGCCAAGGACGGCTCGGTCGTCGGCAACTTCCACGAGCGCATGGGCCTCGAGCCCAAGGTCCAGCCCAAGGGCACCAAGTACGACGGGCGCAAGTTCACCTGGCTCGGCAGCATGGCGAAGCAGACCAGCGTCTGCATCACCTGGCACGAGACCGGCGTCAAGACCATCGACGACATGAAGAAGCGCGAAGTGATCGCCGGCGGCAGCGGCGTGGCCGGGTCGAGCGCGGTGTTCCCGCGCGTGATGAACGCGCTGCTCGGCACCCGGCTGCGTCTCATCACCGGCTACAGCGGCACCGACGCCGACATCGCGCTCGAGCGCGGCGAGATCGAATCGCGCTGCGGCTTCGGCTGGGCCAGCCTCAAGGCGACCAAGCCCGACTGGATCCGTGACAACAAGATCAACATCATCGTCCAGTTCAGCCTGAAGCCCCATCCGGAACTGCCCAACATCCCGACCCTGATGGACTTCGTGACCAACCCCAACGACAAGCTCGCGCTCGAAGTCATGTTCGCGACCCAGGAGATGGGCCGGCCCTTCGCCGCGCCGCCGGGCATCCCCGAGGATCGCAAGCAGGCGCTGCGTGCCGCGTTCGATGCGTCCATGAAGGACTCCGCCCTGCTGGCGGAAGCCGAGCGCGGCCGCATCGAGATCGACCCGATCTCCGGGGCCGAGATCGACGAGTTGCTGGGCCGGCTCTACGAGGCGCCCGACGAGGTGTTCGCGCGCGTCGTCGGCTACCGCAGCCCGGTCACCGGCGAGCAGAAGCGCTAGCGCAGGACACCGGCCGCAAGGCCATGCGTGACGCCGCGGGCCGGACACATGTCCGGCCCGCGGTTTTCTTTTTGGCCGGGGCCCCTTCACCCCCTCGTGAAGCCGGCCGCGGAGCGGTTGTGCTGGCTCGCCGTTCGGCGATGCACTAGAGTGGCCGCATAGCAGATCGTCAACGATCCGCAATTCCAACTTCGAGGGAACGAGAATGAAAAATACCGTCAAGGGAGGCCTGATCGCGGGCGCCGCGCTGGGCATCGTCTTCTTCGCCGCGCCGGCATCCGCCGTCGAATCCTTCTACAAGAACAGCCGCATCACCCTGATCGTGGGCAACCCCGCGGGCGGCGCCTACGACACCTACTCGCGCCTGCTCGCCCGCCACATGGGCAAGCACATACCCGGAAATCCGGCATTCGTCGTCCAGAACATGACCGGCGCGGGCACCCTGGTCGCGACCAACTACCTGTTCAACGTCGCGGCCAAGGACGGCTCGGTCATCGGCAACTTCCACGAGCGCATGGGCCTCGAACCGAGGGTGCAGCCCAAGGGCACCCAGTACGACGGGCGCAAGTTCACCTGGCTCGGCAGCATGGCGAAGCAGACCAGCGTCTGCGTCACCTGGCACGACACGGGGGTGAAGACCGTCGAGGACATGCAGAAGCGCGAAGTGATCGCGAGCGGCAGCGCCGTGGCCGGATCGAGCGCGGTATTCCCGCGCGTCATGAATTCCATCCTCGGCACCCGCATCCGCCTGATCATGGGCTACAGCGGCACCGACGCCGACATCGCGATCGAGCGCGGCGAGGTCGAATCGCGCTGCGGTTACGGCTGGGCCAGCCTCAAGGCGACCAAGCCCGACTGGATCCGCGACAACAAGATCAACATCGTCGTCCAGTTCAGCCTGAAGCGGCACCCGGATCTGCCCAATATCCCGACCCTGATGGACTACGTCACCAAGGACGAGGACAAGCTCGCGCTCGAGATCATGTTCGCGACCCAGGAGATGGGACGGCCGTTCGCCGCGCCGCCGGGCATCCCCGAGGACCGCAAGCGGGCGCTGCGCGCCGCGTTCGACGCGGCCGTGAAGGACACCGACCTGCTGACGGAAGCCGAGCGCGGCCGCATCGAGATCGACCCGATCTCCGGGGCCGAGATCGACGCGCTGCTAGCCCGGCTCTACGAGGCACCCGACCATATCTTCCAGCGCGTCGTCGGCTACCGCAGCCCGGCGCCGGGGGAAAAGTCGCGCTGACGCGCAAGCAGCGCCTTCAGACCGCGGGCCGCGGGCCGGGCGCAAGTCCGGCCCGCGGTTTTCTTTTCACCCGCGTGGCGGCGTGGTCTAGCATCGTGTGGAATCGGTAGTCCACGCGCGAGGCGATCACATGAGCGGCGAACCACCCGGAATGCCTGCCGGCATACCCACGGCGCGCGAGCAATGGGGCTCGCGCACGGCCTTCATCATCGCCAGCATCGGCGCCGCCGTCGGGCTCGGCAACGTGTGGCGCTTCTCCTACGTCGCGGGCGAGAACGGCGGCGCCGCCTTCCTGCTGGTCTATCTCGGCGCGATCCTGCTGATCGGCTTGCCGCTGGTGCTCGCCGAATCCGCCGTCGGCCGCCACTCCCAGGGCGACGCAGTAGCCTCGTTCCGGGCGGTCGCCCGCGAACGCATCTGGATCGCCGCGGGCGCGCTCGGCATCATCGGTATGTTCCTGATCATGTGCTTCTACCTCGTGGTCGCGGGGTGGGCGCTCAAGTACTTCGCGGGCGCCACGACCGGCATCCTGTGGCGGATGGCGGCGGACCAGTACGGCGGCTATTTCGCCACGTTCGTCGCCAACCCGTGGGAGCCGGTGGCATGGCAGTTCGCGATGCTGGCGCTCGGCGTCGCCGTGGTGGCGCGCGGCGTGCGCGGCGGCATCGAGCGCATGACCCGCATCTTCACGCCCACCCTCGCCGTGATCGTTGTGGGGCTCGCGATCTACGGAATTACGCACCGCGGCGCGGAAGCCGGCCTCGCCTTCCTGTTCGCGCCAGACTGGAGCCGCCTGCTCGGTCCCGAGATCTACCTCGCCGCGCTCGGCCAGGCATTCTTCTCCCTCAGCCTCGGCATGGGGCTCTACGTCACCTACAGCAGCTACCTCGGCGCCCAGCACCGGCTGCCCGGCGCGGTCGGCGCGGTGGTGACGGGCGACACGCTGATGGCGATCCTCGCCGGCATCGCGATCTTCCCGGCGGTGTTCGCCTTCGGGCTCGACCCCGCGAGCGGGCCGCGGCTGGTCTTCATCACCCTGCCCCAGGTGTTCCTCGAGATGCCCGCCGGGCGGATCGTCGGCGTGCTGTTCTTCTTCCTGCTCTCGACGGCGGCGCTGTCGGCGAGCATCTCGGGCATCGAGATCACCACCGCCTGGCTGATGCGGCGCATGTCGTGGCCGCGCGCGCGCGCCGCCGTGGTCGTCGGGGCGGCGCTGTTCGTCGGCGGCGTGCCCGCCTCCCTCGGCTTCGGCCTGTGGGCCGACGTCCAGTGGGGACATCGCGGCATCCTCGAGAGCATGGACTACGTCGTCTCGAACCTGGTCCTGCCGGCGGGCGGCGTGCTGACCGCGCTGTTCGTCGGCTGGCGCTGGGCGGGCCCGGCGCTGCGCGAGACGGGGCTCGCCGGCAGCGTCCTCGGCACCCTGTGGATCGCGCTCCTGCGCTTCGTGGTGCCGGTCGTGATCGTCGTGATCGTGCTGCGGGCGCTCGGCGCGATCTAGGGGCGGGTCAGTCTGCCACCTTCGGCTTGAGCGAGAGGCGCTTGGCGAGGGCCTGGAAGCGGCGCTCGACGGCATCGCCCATCAGGTAGCCCATGCCCCGGGGCAGGCGCAGGACGAGCGTCCGCCCGTCCGCCTCCAACCGCGTGGCGCGGAGAATCTCCGAGGTGCCGCCGGTGAGCGAACGGGCGAAGCGCAGCGCGCGCCCGACCGTGATCGCGTGCTCCACCTCCTCGTCCTTCACCAGCGGGCGCATCAGGCTGCGCACCGGCCCGGTGCGCCCGCCGCCGTAGCTCGCGCTCACCATGAAGGCGAGGATCACGCGCTCGCCGTGGTCGAGGCCGGTGAGCGGCATGTGCAGCACGCGCGAGAAGCTGTCGCGCGCGCGGTAGTCCGGGTGGTCGCGCCAGGCGATGTCGGACAGCATCACCGCCGCGGCGCGCAGCCGCCCGAGGTGCGGCGGCTCGTCCGGGAACAGCGGCGAGAGCCATCGGTCGAGCGCCGCGCCCGGCGGCTCGAAGCGCGATTCCCGCGCCGCCACCTCGGCCGCGCCCGCCATCAGCGGGTCCTGCCTCCTCTCCGCTTCCGTGAGCTGGCCGAACAGCCAGCCCTCGCGCAGCCCGTAGGCCGAAAACACCACCTCGCGCGGCTTCGCCACCGCGAGCAGCCGGTCCATCACCAGCGCGGCGGCCGGCAGCGTGCCGAGGCGGGCCCTGGGCACGCGCGGAATCTTGGCGAGCGACTTCGGCCCCATGCGCATGATGAGCTGCAGCAGCGAGGCCGCGTCGGCGCGCGCGAGGCGGTAGTGGTGGATGACGTGGAGCGGATAGTTGTGCTGGCCCATGTGGACGTTGGCGAAGGCCTGCCACGCCCCGCCCACGGGATAGAAGGCGCGGCCCCTGATGCCGTCGAGCCAGTCCACGCCGGCCAAGGCCCTGTCCACGGCCTCGGCGGCGCGCGCCAGGTTGCCCCCGGTCATCTCCTTAAGGCGCAGCGAGCCGATCGGCAGCGTCATCCGCCGCCCCGGCGTGCCCTTGTCCAGCTCGACGATCTCGAGGCTGCCGCCGCCGAGGTCGCCGGTGAGGCCGTCGGCCCCGGGGATGCCCGACACCACGCCCCAGGCCGAGGCCATCGCCTCCGCCTCACCGTCGAGGATGCGGACCTGCGCCCCGAGCAGCCGCTCCGCCGCCGCCACGAAGGCCGGCCCGTCGGAGGCGGCGCGCACCGCCTCGGTCGCCAGCGCCTGCATCCGCGCGACCCCCATGGCGCGCGCGACCGCGGCGAAGCGCGCGAGATGGGCGAGCGCCACGTCCACCGCGCCCGCGTCGAGCCGCCCGGTGGTGCCGAGGGTGCGGCCGAGCCCGCACAGGGTGCGCTCGTTGTATACCGGCGCGGCGGCGCGACCGTGGCCGGCGAACACCACCATGCGGACGGAATTGGAGCCTATGTCGATGACGCCGGAGAGCGGCGCGATGCCGGTGGATGGAAGGCGGGAGGTCGGATCGCGTCGCGCCACGCCGCTCAGGCCTTCCACATGAATCGCTTGAGAATGCCGCCGGGCTGACGCTCGCGCACGGTGCGCCCGGACAGAGACGGGTGGGTCATGAAGTAGTCGTGGGCGCTGAACGGCTCCTCCCCCGGGCCCGGACGCAGGCGCACGTAGCTGCCGTCCGGCTGCAGCATCCAGGTCTGCAGGTTGTCGCGCAGGTTGGCGCCCATGATCTGGTCCATGATCTGGGCATGGACGGTCGGGTTCTCGACCGGGATCAGGGTCTCGATGCGCCAATTGAGGTTGCGCGGCATCCAGTCGGCCGAGGAGATGAACACCTTGGCCTTGCGCGACGGCAGGCCGTGGCCGGCGCCGAAGCAGGCGATGCGCGAATGCTCGAGGAAGCGCCCGACGATCGAACGCACCCGGATGTTGTCCGACAGGCCCGGCACGCCCGGGCGCAGGCAACAGATGCCGCGCACCACGAGATCGACCTGCACGCCGGCGACGGAGGCGTCGTAGAGCGCGTCGATGATCTCCGGGTCCGCCAGCTGGTTCAGCTTGGCCCAGATCGCGGCGGGCCGCCCGGCGCGGGCGTGCTCGGATTCGTCGCGGACGCAGGAGAGCAGCGTCTCGCGCAGGTTGAGGGGCGAGGCCGCGATCTTCTCGAAGCGGTCGGGACGCGCATAGCCGGTCATCAGGTTGAACAGGCGCGCCGCGTCGCGGCACAGCGCCGGATCGGTGGTGAACAGCGACAGGTCGGTATAGATGCGCGCCGTCACCGGATGGTAGTTGCCGGTCCCGAAATGGACGTAGGAGCGCAGGCCCGCGCCTTCGCGCCGCGTCACCAGCGACACCTTGGCGTGGGTCTTGATGTTGACGAAGCCGAACACGACCTGGGCGCCGGCGCGCTCGAGGTCGCGCGACCAGCGGATGTTGGCCTCCTCGTCGAAGCGCGCCTTGAGCTCGACCATGGCGGTGACCGACTTGCCGGCCTCGGCGGCCTCGATCAGCGCCTTGACTACGGGGCTGTCCTTGCTGGTGCGGTAGAGCGTCTGCTTGATCGAGACCACCGCCGGGTCGCGCGCCGCCTGGCGCAGGAAGCGCAGCACCACGTCGAAGCTCTCGTACGGATGGTGGACGACGATGTCCTTCTCGCGGATCGCGGCGAAGGCGTCCCCGCCGAAGCTCGCGATGCGCTCCGGGAAGCGCGGCGTGAACGGCGGGAACAGGAGGTCGGGGCGCTCGTCGAGGATGATCTCTCGGATGTCGGCGAGGCCGAGCAGCCCGTCCACGTCGAACACGTCGGAGCCCGCCACGTTGAGCGCGCCGATCACGAAGGCGCGCAGCTCCGGCGGGATGCGGCTCGAGAAGGTGAGCCGGATCACCGAGCCGCGCCGGCGGCGCTCCAGCGCCGAGGAGACGACGCGCACCAGGTCCTCGGCCTCCTCCTCGATCTCCACCTCGCTGTCGCGGATCACGCGGAACAGGCCCTGGGCCTCCACCTCGAAGCCCGGGAACAACTGGTTCAGGAACAGGCTCACGATGTTCTCGAGCGAGATGAAGCGCACCCCCGGCGCGGGCAGGCGCACGAACCGCGCCACCTGGTTGGGCAGCGGCACCAGCGCGCGCATGCGCTCTCCCGAATCCTTGTGGACCAGGGACAGCACCATGCTGACGCCGAGATTGGGGATGAACGGGAACGGATGCGCGGGGTCGATCGCGATCGGCGTGATGACCGGGAAGATCTGCTCCATGAAGTGGTGCTCGAGCCACGCCTTCTCGGATTCGGAGATGTCGTCGCGGCGCACCACGTGGATGCCCCGCTCGGCGAGCGTGCCGCGCAGCACGCGCCAGCAGCCCTGCTGCAGTTCCAGGATCACGGCCGACTGGCGGCTGATGGCGGCGATCTGGTCGGGCACCGTCATGCCGTCGTCGGAGACCGCGGCGTAGCCCGCCTTGAGCTGCGCCACCAGCCCGGCGACGCGCACCATGTAGAACTCGTTGATGTTGGAGGCCGAGATCGACAGGAACCGCACCCGCTCCAGCAGCGGGTGGGATTCGTTCATCGCCTCCTCGATGACGCGCTGGTTGAAGGCGATCCAGGACAGCTCGCGATTGAGGAAGCGCGCGGGCGACGCGCGCGTGATCGCGGGCGCCGTCTCCGGCGCGGCCGGTGCCGCCTGTTCCTGAAGCTGCTCGGTCATGGTAATCCTCCGCAGGTTCGCGTTTCCCGGGAGTTTTTCCAAGACTCCGGTGACAAATCCGGGACAGCCCGCGAGCCGCGTCCTACACCCATGAAAACCTTATATATTTTAAGACACGGAAAATCCAGTTGGGCGATGCCGGGGATGCCCGATTTCGACCGCCCCCTAACCGCGCGCGGCGAGCGGGCGGCACGGCGCATGGGCTGGGAGGCCGCGCGGCGCCAGTGGAAGCCGGCCGCGATCCTGTGCTCCCCGGCGGCCCGCACCCGCGCCACCCTGCGCCTGTTCCGGCGCGGCTGGGCCGAGGCCGGTGCCGGGCTGTTGCCCAATGCCGCCTACGACGACGCCTTCTACCTGGCCCCCGCCGAAACCTGGCTCGCGCGGCTCCGGGCGCTCGCGCGGGCGCGCGCCGCGGCGCTCGTGATCGGGCACAACCCAGGCCTACATGCGCTCGCGCAGATGCTTTCGGGCGCCGGCACGCCCGAGGACCGCGCCCGCCTCGACGCGGGCTTTCCGACCTGCGCGCTCGCCGTGATCGACTTCGAGGGCATGGACTGGAAGGCGGTCGCGCCCGGCACCGGGCGCCTGCGCCACCTGGTGCTGCCGCGCGCGCTGCTCGCGGTGCGCGGCGGCGACGGCGACGGCTAGGAAGGAGGCTCCGCGCGCATCACCGCGCGGACCAGGGCGAGCGAGACGGCGCGGCCCTCGGCCAGCGCGCGCGCGTCGAGCGCCGCCACGAGGTCGCGCGCGGCGGCGAAGCTGCGCTCCATGCGCGCCGTCATGTAGGGCACCACGTCGGCCGCCACCCGCAACTGGCGGTCGGCGAACAGCTTGACCAGCAGCGCCGCCATCACCGCGTCGTCGGGCGCGCCGATGGCGGCCACCGGCAGCGCCCGCAGGCGCGAGGCGAGGTCGCGCAGCCGTACCGGCCAGCGCGCCGGCGGCGCGGCTCCCGTCAGCAGCAGCCGCCCACGTCCG
Source organism: Alphaproteobacteria bacterium (assembly GCA_050485485.1). Taxonomy (GTDB): domain Bacteria; phylum Pseudomonadota; class Alphaproteobacteria; order SMXQ01; family SMXQ01; genus WHSO01. The sequence continues at coordinate 49,914 of JBJHBM010000003.1, forward strand.
GGCGCAAGATGGTTGAGCAGGTGGAACAGCGCGCGCTCGCGCGCGTCGTCCCCCATCATGGCGTCGGCGTCGTCGAGGATCAGCGGGCCCGGGCCTTCGGCGAGATCGGCGGGCAGTGTCGCCGCGAGCGCGGACGCCGCGACGAAGCGCGCGCCGGTGCGCGCCGCGAACACCGAGGCGAGATGGCTCTTGCCCGCGGCGCGCGCGCCCGCCACCGCGAGCGCGGCCCCGGGCCAGTCGGGCCAGCGGTCGATCCAGGCGACGGCGTCGGCGTTGAACGGCGCCACCAGGAAGTCGGCGCCGGCGAGGCTCGGGCGGTGTTCGAACGGCAGCGCGAGCTGTCCCGCGCGCGGCGGGCCCGCCTGTGGGGGGACCGCGTGGGGGGAACCGGTCACGGCCGCGCGTCCCCGCCCGCGCCGTCCCCACCCGCGCCGTTGCCGGCGTCGGGGCCGCGGTAGAGCGCGCTTTCGAGGTAGCGCGCGAGCGCGAAGCGCGCCAGCACGCCCACCACCGCAGCCACCGGCACCGCCAGAAGGACGCCGACGAATCCGAACATCAGCCCCCCCGCCAGCAGCGCGAAGATCACCCACACCGGATGGAGCCCGATGCGGTCGCCGACCAGCTTAGGCGTGAGGAAGTTGCCTTCCAGCGCTTGGCCCGCCAGGAACACGGCGGCCGTGACCACGACCCAAGTGACGTCGTCGAACTGGACCAGGGCGACGCCGACGGAGGCGATGAAGCCCACCGCCGCGCCGACGAACGGGATGAAGGAGATGAGGCCCGAGACGATGCCGATGACGAGGGCGAAGTCGAGCCCGATCAGCGAGAGGCCGGCCGCGTAGAACACGGCGAGGATCAGGCATACCAGGGCGGCGCCGCGCATGTAGCCGGAGATCACGGCATTGGCCTCGGACGCGAGGCGGCGGATGACGGGCGCGTGCTCGCGCGGCAGCCAGCCGTCCACCCGGGCGACGGTCCTGTCCCAGTCGCGCAGCACGAAGAACGCCACCACCGGCGCGATCAGCACCAGCGATACGAGCTGCAGCAGGGCGAGCCCCCCCGACCACAGGCCGCCCAGCAGGCCGCCGAGCATCTTGGCCGCGTCGCCGGCGACGGAGCCGGCGGCCGATTTGAGCTGCTCCATCTGCTCCTCGCCGAGCTGGTAGGAGAACTGGGCCGCCAGTTCCATAATCCAGCGCTGCGCGCGGGCCACCAGGTCCGGCAGGTGGCGCACGAGGTCGGCCAGTTGCGCCTGGATCGGCGGCACCAGCAGCGCGATCCCCACCACGACCACGAGCGCCAGCACCGCGAGCACCAGGAGCGTGCCGAAGGTGCGGCCCAGCCCCCAACGGTCGAGGCGCGAGACCACCGGGTTGAACAGGTAGGCGACCACGAGGCCGGCCACGAACGGAAGCAGCACCGGTCCGAGCAGGTGCAGCATGAACCCGAAGACGAGAAGGCCGATGCCCCAGATCGCAGCCTGGCGCGACGGGCTCACTTCTTCCCCTCCATGGTGGCCTTGCGGCCCCACCGCACGACGTAGCCGAGGCCCGACAGGATCGTGGTAGCCGCCACCGTCACGATCAGCACCTGATAGAGCCACATGTCGTCCACGCCGAGCGCGCTCGTCGCCAGCACGAACCCGGCCAGGAAGATCTGTGCGGCCGTGTTGACCTTGCTGATGAGCAGCGGCTCCATCTTCAGGTTCTGGGTCAGCGTGTGATAGAGCACGGCCCCGCCCACGATCACCACGTCGCGCCATACCACCAGGATCACCAGCCAGTTCGGGATGTATCCCTCGATGCCGAGGGTGATGTAAATGCTGACCAGAAGCGCCTTGTCGGCGAGCGGGTCGAGAAAGCTGCCGAGCTCGGAGACGTAGCCGAAGCGCTTGGCGATGAAGCCGTCCACCGCGTCCGACACGCCGGCGGCAACGAACAGCCAGAACGCCAGCATCATGCGACCGTCGAGGATCGCCCATACCACCACGGGCACGCAGAAGAGACGGGCGAGACTGATGAGGTTGGGCAGGTTCACGGCGTTCCCGCAGGGCTGTTGCCGTTACGGCCGCCGCCGGCGCGCATCCGCAGGACCCAGGCGGTCGCGCCCGGCTCAAGCGTGAGGTCGTTCTGGGCCAGCGCCAGGCGCAACTGCTCTTCGTCGCCGATGAAATTGAGGCGCAGCACCGCCGCGCGGCGCGTCAGGACCACGAGGTCGCTGCGCCGGACGAATGCGATGCTTTCGAGCCGGCTGCGGATCTCCAGCCACTCGTCGAGCGAGCGCAGCGGTACCTCGACCGCCAGCTCGTCGCCGATGTCGAAGCGCAGGCGGTTGTTGCGCTTCCAGCCCTCCTCGATCTGGCGGGCGACCGAGACCGCCGCGCGCGCCAGCAGCGCGTCCATGCCCTCCCCCTCCTCGGGAAAGAAGCTTTCCACGCGCGTCTGCTCGAGCTGGACCGTCCCGAAACGGGTCAGCGTCACCTGCAGCCACGGGCCGGTGCCGCCTTCGGCGACCTGGCTTTCGGGGAAGCGCATCGCGGCGCGCGCGGTCAGCACGTCGGCGGCGCCGTAGCGGCGCGCGACCGCCTGGAGCGGCCGATCGTCGCCGCGCACCGCCTGCTCGGCCCCGATGGCGGCCACGTCCTGAAGATCGCCCTCCGGCAGCACCAGCGGCACGAGCCCGTCCGAGGGCGGCACCTGCTTCCATGCCGCGCGCCAGGGGTTGGGGTCGTCCCACAGCGCGAGCGCGCCCGCGGTCTCGAGAACCGGCAGCACCAGCAGGGGCTTGGAACGGGTTTCCGCGAAGATAAGGCCGCGCTCGCGCAGGAAATTGCGCACCGCGTCGGCCCGGAAGCGCACGGTGAGTCGCGCGAGATAGCGCACCGCCGAGGTCCGCTCGTCCGCGAGCTCGAGGTCGCGTACCAGCTCGCTCACCGCCTCGTAGCCCAGCGCCGGCACGCGGGCGCGGTCGGCGCTCAGCACCAGCCGGTCCATCAGGCGCCCGAAGGCCGCGACCTGCCCCGCGGGGAGCGCCTGATCGCGCGCGCGTGCGGCGGTGGCGGCGGTGGCGTCGAGCGGCACGCCCTCGACCGTGAACACGTCGGCGGCGGCCCGGCCGGGCGCCACGGAGAAGACGGCCGCCGCCAGCGCCGCCAGCAGCGCCAGCGCCGCCGGCAGGCGTCCGGCACGGCGCCGTCCGGACCCCGGCCCGGCCGCCCCGGTCCGGGGCGGGATGCTGCGAGATTGGCTCATTACAAACCGCCGCGGATACACTATCTTTGCCGCCGCGGAGACGCTGGCGCGCCCTGTTGCGCGGCGCGCGGAATCTATCACGGATGCGGCGGGGAGGAACCTATTAAGCGTACCACATACAGGGATGCCGGCGTGGACATCGACGCCGGCAACGATCTCGTCCGGCGCATCGCGCCGCTCGCCAAGGCGACCGCCCGGGCCGGGACCGCGGCGGGACTCGGCGGTTTCGGCGCCCTGTTCGACCTCAAGGCGGCGGGCTACAGAGATCCCGTGCTGGTCGCCACCACCGACGGCGTCGGCACCAAGCTGCGGCTTGCGATCGAGACGGGCCGCCACGGCACCGTCGGCATCGACCTCGTCGCCATGTGCGTCAACGACCTCGTGGTCCAGGGGGCTGAGCCGCTGTTCTTCCTCGATTATTTCGCGACCGGCGCGCTCGACGTCGCGACCGCCGCCGAAGTCGTGGCCGGCATCGCCCGGGGCTGCGCCGAGGCCGGCTGCGCGCTGGTCGGCGGCGAGACCGCGGAAATGCCCGGCATGTACGGCAAGGGCGACTATGACCTCGCCGGGTTTGCGGTGGGCGCGGCGGAGCGCGGCCGCATCGTGACCGGCGAGACGGTCGCGGCGGGCGACACCGTGCTCGGCCTCGCCTCCTCCGGCGTCCATTCCAACGGCTATTCGCTGGTGCGCAAGGTGGCGGCGGCGAGCGGCCTCACCTGGGACGATCCCGCCCCGTTCGCGGACGGCGCCACGCTCGGCGCGGCGTTGCTCGCTCCCACCCGCATCTACGTCAAGCCGCTGCTGGCGGCGCTCGCGGCGGGCGGCGTCAAGGCCATGGCGCACATCACCGGCGGCGGCCTGATCGAAAACATCCCGCGCGTCCTGCCGGACGGCCTGCGCGCCGAGCTCGACGCCGACGCCTGGGACCTGCCCCCGGTGTTCCGCTGGCTCAAGGCGGAAGGCGGCATCGAGGACATGGAACTCGCGCGCACCTTCAACTGCGGCATCGGCATGGCCGTGGTGACGGCGCCCGGCGATGCCGCGCGCGTGGCCTCGGCCCTCGCGGACGCCGGCGTGGACGCGCGCCCCGTCGGCGGGATCGCGCGGGCGCCCGGGACCGACCGCGACACCGTCATCGCCGGAACGGACGCGCGATGGCGCGGATGAAGGCCGGCGTCCTGATCTCCGGGTCGGGCACCAACCTCCAGGCGCTGCTGGACGCCGCCGCCAATCCCGCCTATCCGGTCGGGATCGCGACCGTCATCTCCAACAAGGCCGACGCCTACGGATTGCGCCGCGCGGAAGCCGCGGGCGTTCCCGTCCGCGTCGTGGACCACAAGGGCTACGCCGACCGCGCCGCCTTCGACGCCGCGCTCGATGCGGCGCTGCGCGCGGCCGGCTGCGAAATCGTGTGCCTCGCGGGCTTTATGCGCATCCTGACGGCGGGCTTCGTCGAAGCCTGGCGCGGACGGATGATCAACATCCATCCGTCGCTGCTGCCGGCGTTCCGGGGCCTCGACGCCCAGGGCCAGGCGCTGCGCGCGGGCGTGCGCATCGCGGGCGCCACCGTGCATTTCGTGGTGCCGGAGATGGACGCGGGGCCGATCATCGCCCAGGGGGCGGTTCCGGTGCTGCCCGAGGACGACGCGGGGGCGCTGGCCGCGCGCATCCTCACGGTCGAGCATCGCATCTATCCCCTCGCGCTCCGGCTGGTGGGCGAAGGAAAGGTGCGGATGGAGGGCGCGCACGCGGTGTTCGAAGGGCTTACCCCGCGCGAAGCGGCGGCGCTGCTGTCTCCCGCGCCGGAAATGTGAGTCCCGCGCCGGTTGCGCTTCACTTTCGCCGCGGTCTTGGCTATAGGGACACCATAAAGATTCACCCAACCACGATGCGACGGAGGCGACGATGGCCGATACCGAAGACTACAAGGATCACGTCGAGACGTGGCAGGCCTTCATCAAGCTGATGACCTGGAGCAGCATCGGCGTGGTCGTGGTGCTGGTGCTGATGGCGCTGTTCCTGCTCTAGTAACGGACCGGCACGAAAAACGGGAACGGGGCCCCGCGGGGCCCCGTTCGCACGTCTGGATCGACGGGTGGACGGGCCGCTCAGCCGACGATCTCGAGCTCGGAGAAGAAGAAGGCAATCTCCTTGGCCGCGTTCTCGGCCGAATCCGAGCCGTGAACCGAATTGGCCTCGATCGATTCGGCGAAGTCCTTGCGGATGGTGCCGGCATCGGCCTTGGCGGGATCGGTCGCGCCCATCAGCTCGCGGTTGCGGGCCACCGCGTTCTCCCCTTCCAGCACCTGGACCACCACCGGCCCCGAGACCATGAAGGCGCACAGGTCGTTGAAGAACGGCCGCGCCTTGTGGACGGCGTAGAACGCCTCGGCCTGCGCGCGGGTGAGCCGGAGGCGCTTCTGGGCGACGATGCGCAGGCCCCCCTGTTCGAAGCGGGCGTTGACGGCGCCGGTCAGGTTGCGCCGCGTGGCGTCGGGCTTGATGATGGACAGGGTGCGTTCGGTGGCCATGGTCGCGTGCTCCTTCGGTTGCGCGCGGCCTTATAGACGGATCGGGCGGACGGGGCAAGGGCACCCGGCACCGTTTTCCTACAGCTCCTGCTTCTCCCAGCCGCCGCCGGCGCCCTGGCGCCAGTAGGCGAGCCCCAGCCCCTTCGCCTTGCAGTCGGCCCAGCGTGCGCGCGCGGCGGCGAGCGCGTCCGGGTCGCGCCCGTCGAACAGCACGAGGCAGCGCTCGTAGTCGCCGAGACGGTCCGATTGCGCGCCGTCGGCCAGCACCAGCACGGCGGCGCCGTTGGGATTGTCGTCGCCGCCGGTGAGCCAGACCGGCTGGTCGGCGCCATTGCCGTCGCGCGCCGATCCGTGAGGCAGGAAGGAGCCCTGCTCGTAGGCCCAGAGCGCGGCGTTCAGGGTCTCGACCCGCTCCTCGGAGCCGAGCTTGACCACCGCGCGGTAGCCGGCCGCCAGGACCTTTTCCAGCAGCTTCGGCAGGACCGTCTCGAGACCCGAGCGCTCGAGGTGGTAGAACGCCACGTCCGTCGTCCCGGAAGCCATCGGCGCGGCGCCCTCAGCGGCCCTCGAAATTGGCGCCGACGAAGCGGTCGAGCAGGCGCACGCCGAAGGCGGTGCCGCCCTGCGGCACGGTCGGCGCGTCCTTCGACGACCAGGTGACGCCGGCGATGTCGAGGTGCGCCCACGGCACCTTGTTGACGAAGCGCTGCAGGAACTGGGCCGCGGTGATCGAGCCCGCGCCGCCGCCGGAGGAGATGTTCTGGACGTCCGCGACCTTCGAATCCATCGCCTTGTCGTAGGCCTCGTCGAGCGGCAGGCGCCACAGCTTCTCCCCCACCGCCTTGCCGGCCTCCTCGAGCTGCTTCGCGAGGCGGTCGTCGTTGGAGAACAGCCCGGCATGGACGTTGCCGAGCGAGACGATGATGGCGCCGGTGAGCGTGGCGAGGTCCACCATGAAGCGCGGCTTGAAGCGCTCCTGCGTGTACCACAGCGCGTCCGCCAGGACGAGGCGGCCTTCGGCGTCGGTGTTCAGCACCTCGATGGTCTGGCCGGAGTAGGACCTGACGATGTCGCCGGGGCGCTGGGCGGTGCCGGACGGCATGTTCTCCACCAGGCCGACCACGCCGATCACATTCACCTTGGCCTTGCGCCCGGCGAGCGCCGTCATGAGGCCGATCACCACCCCGGCGCCGCCCATGTCCCACTTCATGTCCTCCATGCCCTTGGAGGGCTTGATGGAGATGCCGCCGGTGTCGAACGTCACGCCCTTGCCGAGGAAGGCGAGCGGCTGCGCCCTGGGGCCGGTCCTGGGCCCGCCGTCCCAGCGCATGACGACGAGGCGCGGCGGGCGCGCGCTGCCCTGGCCGACGCCGAGCAGGGCGCCGAAGCCGAGCTTCTGCATCCGCTTCTCGTCCAGCACCTCGATCTTGACGCCGAGGCGGGCCAACTTGCGCGCCTCGGCCGCGAGGGATTCGGGATAGATCACGTTGGCGGGCTCGGAGACCAGGTCGCGGGTGACGAACACGCCGTCGGCGACCGCCTCCAGCGGCGCGAAGGCCCTGCGGGCCGCGGCCGCACCCTTCACGTGCAGCGCGACCTCGGCGAGCTTGGGCTTGTCCTCCGGCTTCTCCTTGGTGCGGTACTTGTCGAAGCGGTAGCTCCGCAGCCGCGCGCCGAAGCCGACGTTGGCGGCGAGGTCGGGCGCCTTGAGGCGCACGCCGGGCGGCGCCTCGGCCGCGACCGCGCAGGCGGTCTCGCCGCTGCGCGCGAGCTCCGCCCACAGCGCGCCGCCGGCCTCCTGCGCCACGAGGTCGGTGACGCTCCCCGGCTTGCCGAGCCCCACCACCACCACGCGGCGCGCCGCGAGCCCGTGGGGGGTGAGGACGGTCAGCGTCCGGCCGCGCGCGCCCTTGAAATTGGCGGCCGCGAGCGCCCGGCCGAGGGCCCCGTCCGAGGCGCCGTCGAGCGCCTCCCCGGCCGCCGAGAGCCGCGCCGCCTGCCGCTTCGCCTTGGCGTCGGCTTCCGTCGCCAGCACCACCAGGGCGCCGGTCTTGGGCAGGGCGGCATCGGAAAAGGCGATCTTCATGGGGCTGGCTCCTTGGCGGGACGGTCGGGAACGGACGGACGGCGGGGGACGGGCACGCGGCCCGGCGAAGTGTAGCCCCCCCGCCCGGCGGATGCCAATCCCCCCGGCGGCGGGGCGCGGCGCGAATCCCGTAGTTTTCCTTGCGTTTGGGATAGCGGCGCGACTCGCCGTGGATATAATGGCGCCGATGAATCGGACCTTCCGTTATATCTTCCGCCAGCAGCTGTGGCCGCTCGCCCTCGCGGTCTTGGTGATCGCCGGCATCGTCTGGATGTCCCAGTCGCTCCGTTTCGTCGAGCTGGTGCTGAACCGGGGCCTGCCAACGTGGACGCTGTTCGAGCTGGCAGGGCTGGTGCTGCCGATGTTCACCTCGGTGTTCCTGCCGATCGTGCTGTTCGGCACGGTGCTGTTCGCCTACGCGCGCATGATCATGGACAGCGAGATGGTGATCTGGCGCTCGTGCGGGCTGAGTCCGCTCGCGCTGTCGCGGCCGGCGCTGGCGCTGGCGGGGATCGTGATGCTGACGTGCTATGCGCTCAACATCTACTACATGCCGGCGGCCTATCGGCACTTCAAGGACCTGCAGCACGCGATCCGCAGCAACTATTCTCAGGTGCTGCTGCGCGAGGGCACCTTCAACGAGCTGGGCGGGGGGCTCACCGTCTACGTGCGCGAGCGCACCCCGGCGGGCGAGCTGCTCGGCATCTTCATCCACGACCGGCGCGCCGGCGCCAATCCCGTCACCATGATGGCGGAACAGGGCGCCCTGGTGCAGACCGAGGAAGGCCCGCGCGTCGTCATGCTCAACGGCAACCGCCAGAGCGTGCCGCGCGGCGGCGGCGACCTGTCGATCCTCTATTTCGACCGCTACACGCTCGACCTCACGCCGGACGGCGAGGCCGGTGGCCCGCGCTGGCGCGAACCGCGCGAGCGCTACCTGCACGAGCTGTTCCGCCTCGACACCGAAGGCCCCCACGCCATCGACGACCAGCGCAACCGGCTCAAGCTCTATGCCGAAGGCCACCAGCGCATCGTCTCGCCGTGGCTCGCCCCGGCGTTCGTTCTGATCGCGCTGGCCGCGCTGCTGACCGGGGAGTTTAGCCGCCGCGGCCAGGGCCGTCGCATCGTGATCGCCTCGGTGGCGGTGGTGCTGGTGCAGTCCGCCAGCGTGAGCCTGCACAGCCTCGCCGGCAGCAGCCCCGTCTTCGTGCCGGTGATGTACCTGCTTCCCCTCACCGTCATCGCCGCCTGTCTGTGGCTGCTGGTCCGCCAGAAGCGGCCGCGGACCACGGCGCGCGAGCTCATCGCGCGGGTCTAGGCGGCATCCATGGCGACGGCGACGGCACGACTCTCCCCGACCCTCTCGATCTACATCGGGCGACGCTTCCTCGGCGGGTTCCTGCTGATCCTGGCCGCCATCACGGGCATCGTGTTCCTGATCGACATCGTGGAGCTTCTGCGGCGCAGCGCGGGCCGCGACGACGTCACCTTCGCGCTGGTGATCGAGCTCGCGGCCCTCAAGGTGCCCAACAAGATCGAGCGCATCGTGCCGTTCGCGATCCTGTTCGGCGGCATGCACGCCTTCTGGCGCCTGACCCGCACCAGCGAGCTGGTGGTGGCGCGCGCCTCCGGCGTCTCCGCCTGGCAGTTCCTGCTGCCCGCCGTAATCGCCGCGCTTGCGGTGGGCGTGTTCATCAACGCCGTCGTCAACCCTCTGGCGGCGAGCTGCCTGCTGCGCTTCGAGCAGCTCGAGAGCAAGCTGCTCAAGGGCCGCGACGACCTGCTCTCGGTTTCGGAGAGCGGCCTGTGGCTGCGCCAGGCGGATGCCGGCGGCCAGTCGGTGATCCACGCGCTCCGGCTCGATTCGGCGGAAATGGCGCTCGCCGGCGTGACGGTCTACCTGTTCGACCGCGACGGCCGCTTCCGCCAGCGCCTCGACGCCGACGAGGCCCGCCTCGAGACAGGCGCGTGGAGGCTGGAGAACGTGCTCGTCACCGCGCCCGACACGCCGTCGCGCGAACAGGCGGGATACCTGCTGCCGACCGAATGGACCGCGGCCAAGATCCAGGACAGCTTCTCGCCGCCCGAGACGATGTCTTTCTGGCGCCTGCCCGGCTTCATCGCGCTTCTCGAGAAGGCGGGTTTCACCGCGACGCGCCACCGCGTCCACTGGTACGCGATGCTGGCGATGCCGGCGATGCTCGGCGCCATGGTGCTGATCGCCGCGACCTTCTCCCTTCGGATGGCGCGGCGCGGCGGCGTCGCGCCGCTGATCGGCGCGGGCGTGGTGTTCAGCTTCTTCATCTTCTTCATGTCGGACATCGTCACCGCCATGGGCCTGTCGGCGGCGATCCCGCCGGTGCTGGCCGCGCTCACGCCGGCCACCGTGACCATCCTGATCGGGGTCTCGATCCTGTTGCACATAGAGGACGGCTGAGCGATGGCGGGGGGGACAGCGGGGGCCGTCGCCGGGCGGCTCGGCCGGGCGCTCGCAGCCTGTGCCGCGGCCCTGCTGCTGGCGGCGGGCATCATAGGGGCCGGCGGCGGCGCGGCGCGCGCCCAGGAGGCCGCGCCGACACCCGGAGAAACGGCGCCCGGGGAAACGACGCCCTACGTCCTGCTGCGCGCCGACGAAGTGATCTACGACGAGAAGGCGCGGCTCACCACCGCGATCGGGGCGGTCGAGATCGCCCACGGCGCCCAGGTCCTGCGCGCCGACCGCGTGACCTACGACGAGACCCGCGACCTCGTCACCGCGACCGGCAACGTGGTCGTGCTGCAGCCGACCGGCGAGGTCCTGTTCGCCGACCGGGCCGAGTTCACCGACGGCCTGAAGGACGGCGTGGTCGAGGGCTTCCGCATGCTGCTGACCGACGACTCGCGCCTCGCCGCGGCCGGCGGGACGCGCACCGGCGGCGTCGTCACCACCCTCAACCGGGCGGTCTATTCACCGTGCGAGCTGTGCAAGGACGATCCCGAGCGTGCGCCGCTATGGCGCGTGCGCGCGGTGCGCGTGATCCACGATTCCGACAAGAAGGACGTCGAGTACCAGGACGCCTTCCTGGAGATGTTCGGGATTCCGGTGTTCTATACGCCCTACCTCTCCCATCCCGATCCTTCGGTGAAGCGGCGGACCGGCTTCCTCGCCCCGAGCTACGGCAGCAATTCCGACTTCGGCTTCGTCCTCAAGACCCCGTTCTTCTGGGAGATCGCGCCCAACGAGGACGTGACCGTCACGCCCCACTTCATGAGCGACGAAGCCGACGTGCTCGAGGCCAACTACCGCCGACGCTTCGCCAACGGCGAGGTCGAGCTCGACGGCAGCATCACCCAGCCCGACCGGCGCGACCGCCCCGGCACCCATACCCGCGGACATCTGTTCGCGAAGGGACGCTTCGACCACGACGATATCTGGCGCACCAGGTTCCAGCTCCAGCATTCGAGCGACGACACCTACCTGCGGCGCTACGGCTTTCCCATGGAGAACGAGCGCGCCCTCACCAGCACCTTCACCACCGAAGGCTTCCATGGGCGCAACTACGCCCAGATCTCGGGCTACAGCTTCCAGGGGCTGCGCGAGACCGACGATCCGGGCCAGAGCCCGTTGGTGCTGCCGTACGCCAGCTACACCTACACTTCGCGGCCGTTCGCCGACGGCAGCTACCTCACCTCCGATTCGAGCCTGCTCCTGATCACCCGCGGCGAAGGCACCGACAGCCGCCGGCTCTCGCTCAACAACGGCTGGCACCTGCCCTACACCGCCTCGAGCGGGGAGATGTACCGGCTGTCGGCGACGCTGCAGACCGATCTCTATTCGGCCAGCAAGGTGGCGACCGCCACCGGCACCGACAGCGGCGTGACCGGCCGCGTGTTCCCGCAGATCATGGGCGAATGGCGCTATCCGCTGGTGCGCGCCGACGCCAACGCCACCCAAATCGTCGAGCCGCGCGCCGCCGTCATCCTCGCGCCCAACGGTGGCAATCCCGAGCTGATTCCGAACGAGGACAGCAGCAACGTCGAGTTCGATCATACCAACCTGTTCTCCATGAACCGCTTCGGCGGCATCGACCGCGTCGAAAACGGCACCCGTTTCGTCTACGGCGTGAACTGGAGCCTCTACGGTCCCGAGGGGGGCTCGGTGGAAACCTTCCTGGGACAGAGCTACCGCCTGCGCCGGCAGGCGGATTTCGGTCCCGCCTCGGGGCTCGAGGACCGGCTTTCCGACATCGTCGGCCAAGTGCGCGCGTCACCCGGCAGCTGGATCGACCTGCTCTACCGGTTCCGCTACGACCCCGACACCAATACCGCGCGGCGCAGCGAAGCGCAGATGACCGTCGGCCCCAGAGACTTCAAGCTCGGCATCAACTATCTGTTCCTGGACGAAAGCGGCCAAGGGGTCGAGTTCGGCGACCGCGAGGAGTTGCTCCTCAGCTTCTGGACCCGGATCAGCCAATACTGGAGCGCCACCGGCCACACCCGCAGGAATCTCGCCCAGGGCGGCGGCACGCTGGACCAGCGGCTGGCGCTGATCTACGAGGACGAATGCTTCATCTTCAGCATCGTCGGCACCCGCAACTTCACCGAGGACCGCGACGTGCGGCCGACGGACAGCCTCATGTTCCAGCTGGTTTTCCGCAATCTCGGCGAATTCTCCGCCTCCCGTTGAAACCCGGCCGCCCTGCCCTGTATCCTTTGGCCCGACGGCACCGGCCGCCCCGGCGCCGCCCAGGAGACCCATGAACGTGGACCGCACCCGCACCGTTTCCCCTGCCCCCTTCCGCCGCGCCTCGGCCGTGCTCGCATCGTGCGCGCTCGCGGCCTGGCTCGCCGCCGGGCTCCCGGGCGGCCTCGATGGCCGTGCCGCATCGGCTCAGCAGGCGAGCGGCATCGCCGCCGTCGTCAACGACGAGGTCGTCACCTCCTACGACCTCCAGCAGCGCCTCGACCTCATCATCCGCTCATCGTCCCTGCCCGACACGGCCCAGCTGCGACGCGAGCTGACGCCGCGCGTGGTGAACAGCCTGGTCGAGGAAACCCTGCAGCTGCAGGAGGCGCGGCGCCTCAACATCCGCGTCGCCCGGAAGGAGGTCGACGGCGCCCTTGCCCTGCTCGAGCGCCAGAACCGGATGCCCCCGGGCGGCCTCGACGCGTTCCTCAAGGCCGAACGGATAGACCGGCGCACGCTCATCCAGCAGATCGAAGCCAATCTCGCCTGGACCGACGTGATACGCCAGCGCTTCCTGCACACCATCGCCATCACGGACGAGGAGATCGACCGCACCGTCGAGCGCATCAAGGACAATGCCGACGATCCTCGCCTGCTGCTCGCGGAAATCTTCGTCGCCGTCGACAGCCCCCGCGACGAGGCCGAGGCGCGCAACAATGCCACGCGCATCTTCGATCAGCTGCGCGACGGCGCGAGCTTCCCGCAGCTCGCCCGCCAGTTTTCCCAATCCTCCTCCGCGGAACGCGGGGGCGATCTCGGCTGGATCGTCCCCGCCGAGCTCGAGCCCGAAGTCCAAAAGGCGGTCAAGGACCTGCCGCGCAATGCCGTGACGGAGCCGATCCGCACAGCTTCCGGCTATTACATCGTGGCGCTGCGCGACCGCCGCGAGCCGTCGTCGCGCGGCGGCGGCGACACCGTGGTTTCGTTGCGCCAGGTGGTGCTTCCCGCCGCCGGTGCGGGCGGCGGCGGCCGGTCCCAGCAGGAGCTTGCCGACACCATCCGGCAATCGGTGCGCGGCTGCGAGGATTTCCTCGGGATCACCAAGGAGCTCGGCGCAGAGATGTCGGGCGACCTCGGGCGCCTCAAGCTGTCGGAGCTTCCGCCCGAGGTGCGCAAGGTCGTCGCCGGCCTGGATATCGGCGTGCCGTCGCCACCGCTCGCGGCCGACGACAGCGTCCGCATCCTGATGGTGTGCGACCGCCAGGAGCCGACCCTCAACCTGCCGAGCCGCGACGAGGTCCGCCAGCGTCTCGTGATCCAACGCCTCGAGGTGCGGGCGCGGCGCTACATGCGCGAGTTGCGCGATGCCGCGTTCCTCGACATCCGCGCGTCCTGAACGGGCTCGCGCCGGGCGCGGCGCCGCAAGGTTCCGGGAAAGGAAGACGACGCGATGACTCCGAGCCCCGACCAGCTACCGCTCGCGCTCACCATGGGCGAGCCCGCCGGAATCGGGGCCGAGATCGCGCTCAAGGCCTGGGCCGCGCGCGGGCGCGGCGGCGCGGGCGGGCCGTTCTTCATGATCGCCGATCCCGACTGGCTCGCGCGCGAATCCCGCGCCCTCGGGCTCGACGTGCCGGTCCGCACGGTCGCGGCGCCCGAGGAGGCGCCCGGCGCCTTCGCCGAGGCCCTTCCCGTGCTGCCGGTTGCGCTTGCGCGTCCGCCGGTGGCTGGCCGCCCGGACCCCGCCAATGCGCCCGCCGTGATCGCGGCCATCGCCACGGCCGTGGACCTGGCCCGCACGGGCTACGCCGCCGCCGTCGTCACCAACCCGATCCACAAGAAGGTGCTGCAGGAGGCCGGTTTTCCGCATCCGGGCCATACCGAGTACCTGGGCGAGCTCACCGGCACCGCGCGCCCGGTGATGATGCTGGCCTGTCCCGGCCTGCGCGTCGTGCCGGTCACGGTGCACCTGCCGCTGCGCGCCGCCATCGCGGCGCTGTCCATCGAGCTGATCGTCGGAGCCGCGGAGGTCACGGCCCTGGCGCTGCGGCGCGACTTCGGCATCGCGATGCCGCGCCTCGCGGTCGCCGCGCTCAACCCGCACGCGGGCGAAGACGGGATGATGGGCCGCGAGGACGCCGACCTGATCGCGCCGGCGGTGGCGCGCCTCAAGGCCGCCGGCATCGCGGCCTTCGGTCCCGCCCCGGCCGACAGCCTGTTCCACGCGCGGGCGCGGGAGACCTACGACGCCGCGATCTGCATGTATCACGACCAGGCCCTGATCCCGCTCAAGACGGTCGATTTCGACGCCGGCGTGGACGTGACGCTCGGCCTTCCGGTGGTGCGCACCTCGCCCGACCACGGCACCGCCTTCGAGATCGCGGGGCATGGCGTCGCGCGCGAATCGAGCCTGGTCGCCGCCCTGGCCATGGCGCGCGGGATCGCCGCCCGGCGTGCCCGCGCCGACGCCGCCGTTGGCTGACGCCGGCACGACGGACGCCGCGGCCGCCGTCGCCGCCCTGCCCCCGCTGCGCGCGGTGATCGCGGCGCACGGCCTCGCCGCACGCAAGGGCCTCGGCCAGCATTTCCTGCTCGACCTCAACCTCACGGCGCGGATCGCGCGCGCGGCCGGCGGCATCGAGGGCGCCACCGTGATCGAGGTCGGCCCCGGCCCGGGGGGGCTCACCCGCGCGCTGGTGGCGGGCGGAGCCGCGCGCATCGTCGCGATCGAGAAGGATCCGCGCTGCCGCGACGCGCTGGCGCCGCTGGTCGCCGCGGCGGGCGGACGCCTCGCCGTGATCGGGGCCGACGCGGTCGAGGCCGACGAGGCGGCGCTGGTCGTCGCCGCCGGCGGCGCGGCCCATGGCATCCATATCGTCGCCAACCTGCCCTACAACGTCTCGACCGTTCTGGTCGCAAAGTGGCTGTCCCAGATCGCGGCGGCGCCCACCCGCTATGCCCGGCTCGTCCTCCTGCTGCAGAAGGAGGTCGCCGACCGGCTGGTGGCGCGCCCGCGCACCAAGGCCTACGGACGCCTTTCGGTGATGTGCCAGTGGCTCACGGAGGCGGTGCCCTGCTTCGACATCGGCGCGCGCGCCTTCACACCGCCGCCCAAGGTCGAGTCGACCGTGGTGCGGCTGGTCCCGCGTGCCGCGCCGCTGGCGTCCGCGCGGTTCGAGGCGATGGAGACGGTGGTGCGGGCGGCCTTCGGCCAGCGCCGCAAGATGCTGCGTGCCGGGCTCCGTCAGCTCGCGGGGGCGAACGCCGAGGCGTTGCTCGGCGCCGCCGGCATCCGGCCCGAGGCGCGGGCCGAGGAGCTGTCGGTCGAAGCCTTCGCCGCGCTGGCGCGGGCCTGGGACGACCGCACGGCGGGGCGCTAGGCCGCTACTGCCCCTCGCGCAGGGCCTTCACGAAATCGCCGAGGCCGACCAGGCGCTCCTGCCTGAGTCGCTCGGCGGTGAGGATCGCCTGCACCTCGGCGACGCTCTGCTCGAGGTCGCGGTTGACGATGATGTAGTCATACTCGCGGTAATGGCTCACCTCGTCGGCGGCCTTGGCCATGCGGCTCGCCACCACCTCGGCGCTGTCCTGGGCGCGGGTGGTGAGGCGGCGCTCCAGTTCGCGCGTGGACGGCGGCAGGATGAACACGGTCACCGCGTCGGAGCGCGCGTTCTCCGTCACCTGCTGGGTACCCTGCCAGTCGATGTCGAACAGCACGTCGCGCCCGGCGGCGAGTGCGTCCTCCACCGGCTTGCGCGGGGTGCCGTAGTAGTTGCCGAACACCTTGGCGTGCTCCAGGAACTCGCGCCGGTTGACCATCAGGTTGAACGCGGTGGGATCGACGAAATGGTAGTCCACGCCCTCGACCTCGCCCGGCCGCTTGTGGCGCGTGGTGGCGGACACCGACATCTCGAGATTGGCATCGCGCTCCAGCAGCAGGCGCGAAATCGTGGTCTTGCCCGCCCCGGAGGGCGAGGACAGGATCAGCATGAGCCCGCGCCGGCGGATTCCCACGCCTTCCATCACGTCGCCGCGTCCCGCCTTCGCCATAGCCCTACTCGATGTTCTGGACCTGCTCGCGGAACTGCTCGATGGCGGCCTTGAGCGCGAGCCCGGTGCGGGTCAGCTCCAGGTCCTGGGACTTGGAGCACAGGGTATTGGCCTCACGGTTGAACTCCTGCGACAGGAAATCGAGGCGGCGGCCAACCGCGCCGCCCGCGCCGATCAGCTCCAGCGCCTGGGCCACATGGGCGTCGAGCCGGTCGATCTCCTCGCGCACGTCGGCCTTGCCGACCATCAGCGCGATCTCCTGGGCGAGGCGCTCCTCGGCGAGCGGCGCGGCGCCCGCCAGCAGTTCGGCGACCTGGCCGGTGACGCGGGCCCGGATCGCCTCGGGCTGGCTCGCGGCGAGGGCGCGCGCGCGCGCGGCGAGCGCGGCGATCTCCTCCACCAGCCCACGCAGCACCGTCTCGAGCCGGGCGCCCTCGGCGGCGCGTGCGGCCTCCACCTGGACCAGCGCGCGGTCGAGGCTCGCGGCCATCGCCGTCTCGCGGGCGTTGCGCTCGGCGTCGTCGTCGGCGGTCTCCTCCGGCTCCAGCACGCCCCTCAGGCGCAGCAGCCCCTCGGCGGCGGGCGGGGCGCCGCCAGTGCGCGCGCGGATCGCCTCGGCCAGCGCCAGGACGCGCTCGAGCAGCGGCTCGTTGAGCCGGTAGCCGGTGAGGCCGGGCGTGCGCGTCAGGTTGAAGGAGACGTTGAAGCTGCCACGCTTGAAACGCTTGCCGAGCCGGTCGCGGACCGTGATCTCGAAGGATTCGTGGCCGGGCGCCATCCGCACCCGGATGTCGAGGCCGCGGTTGTTGACGCTGCGCACCTCCCAGCGCCACGCGAACTCGCCATGCTCGCCTTCCTCACGCGCGAAACCGGTCATGCTGGCGATACTCACGAGACGCGCGCCCCCTTTGATCTGGTAGGTTCCCAAAAGCTGCGCCACTATATCCTGTGGATACGAGCCCGAACAAGCCGCCCGTGCCGGAGGCCCCATGAGACCCGCCGAGCCCCGCAGCATCCTCATCACCGGCGCCTCCTCCGGGATCGGCGCGGCGCTCGCCGCGGCCTATGCGGCACCGGGGACGACGCTCCATCTCGGCGGGCGCGACGCCGGGCGGCTCGACGCGGTGGCGGCGCGGTGCCGCACGGCCGGCGCCACGGCGGCGACCCGCCTCGTCGACGTCACCGACCGGGCAGCAATGGCGGACTGGATCGCCGCCGCGTTCGACAGCGCGCCACCCGACCTCGTGATCGCCAATGCCGGCATCTCGGGCGGCACCGGCGGCGGGTCCGGCGACGGCGCCCCGCCGCCCTG
This sequence comes from Alphaproteobacteria bacterium, assembly GCA_050485485.1. Taxonomy (GTDB): domain Bacteria; phylum Pseudomonadota; class Alphaproteobacteria; order SMXQ01; family SMXQ01; genus WHSO01. The sequence goes on from JBJHBM010000003.1 coordinate 67,810, forward strand.
CGAGCCGCAGGCGCTGGTCGAGCGCATCTTCGCCGTCAACGTCGGCGGCGCCGTCAACACGGTGCTGCCCGCTGTCGAACTGATGCGCGCGCGCGCCCCCCGCGCCGACGGGCTGCGCGGTCAGATCGCCGTGATGAGCTCGCTCGCGGGCTTCCGCGGCCTGCCGGGCGCGCCCGCCTACGCGGCCAGCAAGGCCGCCGTGCGCTCGTTCGGCGAAGGGCTGCGCGGGCGCGCCGCCGCGCACGGCATCCGCGTCTCGGTGATCTGCCCGGGCTTCGTCCGCAGCCCGATGACCGACGTGAATCCCTATCCCATGCCGTTCCTGATGACGGCGGAGCGGGCCGCCGCCATCATCCGGCGCGGGCTCGCGCGCGACCGCGCGCGCATCGCCTTCCCGTGGCGGCTGTGGGCGCTGGTCTGGCTGCTCACGGCGCTGCCCGCCGGGCTCACCGACCCGCTGTTCGCGCGCATGCCCGCGAAGCCGCCCGCGGACGGCTAGGCGAAGCGGTCAGTTCCCTGCCGGCGGCGCGGCGCCGTCGCGCAACTGTCGCCAGCGGCGGACATTGCGGTTGTGCTCCTCGAGCGTGCGCGCGAAGGCGTGGCCCCCGGTGCCGTCGGCGACGAAGTAGAACGCGTCGGTCGCGGCCGGCGCCAGCACCGCGCGCAAAGCGGCGAGGCCGGGATTGGCGATCGGCTCCGGCGGCAGCCCGCGGTTGAGATAAGTGTTGTAGGGGCCGGGCGACTCGAGGTCGCGGCGCGTGAGCGCGCGGCCGAGCACGCTCCCCGGAAGGCCCTCCGCGCGGGCGACGCCGTAGGCCACCGTCGGGTCCGACTGCAGCGGCATGCCGCGCGCGAGCCGGTTGTAGAACACGCCGGCCACCAGCGCGCGCTCGTCGTCGCGCCCGGTCTCGCGCTCGACGACCGAGGCGAGGATCACCGCCTCGCGCGGGCTCGCGAGCGGGAGATCGGGCGCGCGCTGCGGCCACAGGCGCGTCACGGCCTCGGTCATGGCGGCCTCCATGCGCGCCACCATCCCGGTGCGCGAATCGCCCCACGAGTAATGGTAGGTGTCGGGCAGCAGCCGGCCTTCGTCGGGAAGCGGCCCGACGGTGCCGTCGAGCCCGTAGGCCGCCGTCACGAGATCGAGCACCTGGGCCGAGGTCAGCCCTTCCGGCACCGTCAGGCGGCGCACGTAGGTGCGGCCCGCGCGCAGGATCTCCATGACCTCGCGCGCGCTGGCGCGGCCCGGGAACTCGTACTCGCCCGCGCGCAGGGCGGGCGCCGCGCCGGCGAGCCGCACGCCCGCCTCGAACACCGCCGCCGAGCGCACCACCTCGTGGCGCGCGAGCAGCTCGGCGATGGCCGAGACGCCGGCGCCCTTCGGCACCACCACGAGCGAGGGGCCGGCGAGCGGGCCGGCGCGGTCGAACTGCTGGTAGAGGAAGCCGAGGCCGAGCACGGCAAGGGCGGTAAGGGCCGCGACGGCAATGGCGAGCACGCGCAGGAGCGCCATCGACCGGGCGCCTCAGGCGACGGCGGTGAACACCAGGGACGCGTTGGTGCCGCCGAACCCGAAGGAGTTGCTGAGCGCCGCGTTGACCTTGCGCTCCTTGGCCGCGAGCGGCACGAGGTCCACGTCGGCGCATCCTTCCGACGGGTTTTCGAGGTTGAGGGTCGGCGGCAGCACCGAATCGCGGATCGCGAGCACCGAGAAGATCGCCTCCACGCTGCCGGCGGCGCCGAGCAGGTGCCCGATCGAGGACTTGGTGGAGGACATGGAGAGCCTGCGCACGTGCTCGCCGAACAGCCGCCTGACCGCGCCGAGCTCGATCTCGTCGCCGAGCGGGGTCGAGGTGCCGTGGGCATTGATGTAGTCCACCTCCTCGCGCGCGATCCCGGCGCGCTTGAGCGCGGCCGTCATGGCGCGGAAGCCGCCGTCGCCGTCGGCGGCCGGCGCGGTGACGTGGTAGGCGTCGCCCGACAGGCCGTAGCCCGAGACCTCGGCATAGATCTTGGCACCGCGCTTCTTCGCGTGCTCGTACTCCTCGAGCACCACGACGCCCGCGCCCTCGCCCATCACGAAGCCGTCGCGGTCCTTGTCCCACGGGCGCGAGGCGCGCTCGGGGGTGTCGTTGAAGCCGGTGGAGAGCGCGCGCGCCGCGGCGAAGCCCGCAAGCCCGAGCCGGCACACCGCCGCCTCGGCGCCGCCCGCCACCATCGCGTCGGCGTCGTCCATCTGGATCATCCGGGCGGCGTCGCCGATGGCGTGCGCGCCGGTGGCGCAGGCGGTCACGACCGAGTGGTTGGGCCCCTTGAAGCCGTAGCGGATGGAGACGTGCCCCGAGGCGAGGTTGATGAGCGCGGAGGGGATGAAGTACGGGCTGATGCGGCGCGGTCCCTTCTCCAGCAGCGACACCGCCGCGTCGGAGATCGCGGGCAGGCCGCCGATGCCGGAGCCGATCATCACGCCGGTGCGCTCCCGGCCCTCGGCGTCGTCGGGCTTCCAGCCCGAATCCTCGACCGCCTGGACCGCCGCCGACAGCGCATAGACGATGAACGTGTCCATCTTGCGCTGCTCCTTGGGCTCGACCCAGTCGTCCGGGTTGAACAGCCCGTCCGCCGTCCCGCCGCGCGGCACCTGCCCCGCCACCTTGCACGGCAGGTCGGAGACGTCGAACGACTGGATGGCGCGCAGCCCGGACTTGCCCGCGATCAGGCGGGACCACGTCGGCTCGACCCCGCAGCCGAGCGGGGTGACGAGTCCAAGACCGGTGACGACGACACGTCTCATGATGACTTGGGCGGGAGCCTCGGAAATCGAGGGGCGAACCCCCGGTTCGCCCCGAAGATCAGCTATGCGCCTCGATATAGGCGATGGCGTCCTTCACGGTCAGGATCTTCTCGGCGGCATCGTCGGGAATTTCGCAGCCGAATTCCTCCTCGAAGGCCATGACGAGTTCGACGGTATCGAGGCTGTCCGCGCCCAGATCGTCGATGAAGCTCGCGTTCTCCGTGACCTTCCCCTCGTCGACGCCAAGGTGCTCGACAACGATCTTGGTCACGCGGTCAGCAACATCGCTCATGTGTTCTCATTCCTCGGATTGAATGTTCCCGTCGGGACACTGTTGGCGGGATGGGTGGTGTTGTCCAACGTTTTCGTCGCCCCCAACATGTGTCGAGTCTTGCGCGGCGCCGGACCTCCGGGCCGCGAAAGTGCCCGTTGGTAACACACTTTTCCGGGCTTGGCCAGCGTCCGCGAGATTGCGTCAAGCCCCTGTAAACGCAGCGGAATACGCCCGTGCGGGCATGACGGCCACGGGTCAGATCATCGCCATGCCGCCGTTGACGTGCAGCGTCTGGCCGGTGACGTAGGCCGCCTCGTCGCTCGCCAGATAGACCACGGCGGCGGCGATGTCGGCGACCTCGCCGAAGCGGCCGACCGGGACGGCGCCCAGGATGCGGCTTTTCTGCTCGTCGTTGAGGGCGTCGGTCATGGCGGTGACGATGAAGCCCGGCGCCACGCAGTTGGCGGTGATGCCGCGGCTCGCCACCTCCTGCGCGAGCGACTTGGTGAAGCCCACCAGGCCGGCCTTGGAGGCGGCGTAGTTGGCCTGGCCCGGGTTGCCGGTGGCGCCCACCACGGAGGTGATCGAGACGACGCGCCCGAAGCGCGCCCGCATCATGCCGCGCAGGCACCCGCGGGTGAGGCGGAACGCGGCGGTGAGGTTGACGTCGAGCACCGTCTGCCAGTCGTCGTCCTTCATCCGCATGAGGAGCTGATCGCGGGTGAGGCCGGCGTTGTTGACCAGGATGTCGATGCCGCCCAGGGCGGCCTCGGCCTCGCGCACCAGCGCCTCGGCGCCCTCGGCCGCGGACAGGTCGGCCGGCACCGCGTGGGCGCGCGCGCCGAGCTCCCCCGCGAGCGCCTCGAGCGCGTCGCGGCGCGTGCCGGACAGCGCCACCGCCGCTCCGCGCCCATGGAGCGCGCGCGCGATCGCGCCGCCGATGCCGCCGCTTGCGCCCGTCACCAGCGCCTTCCTGCCTGTGAGATCGAACATGGGCATAGAGTCCTTTTCTTCTTCACGTCATGCTCGGCGAAGGCCGAGCATCCACGAGTTTTAAAAGAACGTGGATGGTCGTGCCAAGCACGACCATGACGGTCGTGTTGACGAGGGCGCGCGGAGAGCCCCCCTCACCCCTTCGCGAACGCCTCGATGTCCTCGGGCCCGTTGAGGGCGAGCGCCGCGAGGTCGCCGTCGATGCGCCTGGCGAGCCCGGTCAGCACCTTGCCCGCGCCGGCCTCGACCAGCCGCTCCACCCCTTGCGCCTTCATCCAGATGACGCTCTCGCGCCAGCGCACGGTGCCGGTGACCTGCTTCACCAGCAGCGCGCGGATCTCGTCGGGCTCGGTGACGGCCTCGGCCTTGACGTTGGCGACCACCGGCACGCGCGGGTGGCGGATCGCGGCTTCGGCCAGCGCCGCCGCCATAGCCTCCGCCGCCGGCGCCATCAGCGCGCAGTGAAACGGCGCCGAGACCGGCAGCATCACCGCGCGCCGCGCGCCCTTCCCGGTGGCGAGCGCGATGGCGCGCTCGACCGCCGCCGCGTGCCCCGACACCACCACCTGGCCCGGCGCGTTGTCGTTGGCGGCGGCGCAGACCTCGCCGCGCGCGGCCTCCTCGGCGATCTCCGCCACCGCCTCGTAGTCGAGGCCGAGGATCGCCGCCATCGCGCCGACGCCGACCGGGGTCGCGGCCTGCATCGCGCGCCCGCGCACCTTGAGGAGCCGCGCCGTGTCCGCGAGCGAGAGCGCACCCGCGGCACATAGCGCCGAGTATTCGCCGAGCGAGTGCCCGGCGACGAAGCGCGCCGAGGCCGCGAGATCGAATCCGCCGTCCTTTTCCAGGGTGCGCATGACGGCCATCGACACGGCCATCAGGGCGGGCTGGGCGTTCTCGGTCAGCGTGAGTTCGTCGTCGGGACCCTGCCGCATGAGGCGCGAGAGGTTCTGCGCCAGCGCCTCGTCCACCTCCCCGAACACGTCGCGCGCGGTCGCGAACGCCTCGGCCAGCGCCTGGCCCATGCCGACCGCCTGGGATCCCTGCCCCGGAAACACGAATGCCTGCTGCACGGTCCGAAATCTCCCTGTGCTGGCCTAATCAAAGCTTGCGAGTGATAGCGGGCGGCGGCGGCGGGTTCAAGGGCCGGGCGGTGGTAGGGCGGCACAACCCTGAAGCGGTGTGCTACATTTGGACGCTGATCACCGAGGGAGGGGGGCGGCTATGAGTATTTCGGATGATATCCGTTCACTCGCGGGGGAAGGCCTATCCGTGTCGGAGATCGCGCGGCGGCTAGGCATTCGATACCAGCACGCCTACGGGGTGCTAAAGGCCGCAGCCAAGCTGCCTGAATCGACTTCCCGGATCGCGAAGACGACCGACACCCCATCACGTGCGGCGAAACCGCCGCTCTCGACGCGGGAACTCATGCAGGGCGGATTTGAACTCTCCGGCCGGTGGGTTCTGTCGGATACGGGCGATATCAAAATAGATTGCCGTCCCCCAGCTTCTCCAGGTGTGTACGCCTTCGCCAAGAATGGAACCGTCCTTTATGTGGGCGTGGCGACTATAGGTTTAGCCAAACGGCTTTACTTTTATAGCAAGCCTGGCCCGACACAGCCTACGAACCAGCGACTTAACGAAATCATCAAGCGAGAGCTACTTTCGTCCACTTCCATAGATGTATATACTGCGGTCCCGCCCGATCTTGAATGGAATGGATTGCCAGTCCATGGAAGCGCGGGTCTGGAATTGGGCCTCATCAGGAAATATGCTCTTCCCTGGAACAAACGCAGCGCCGAATGACGCAGGAACATATAAGCGCGTGCGCTACGGCCAACAGGCCGGCATTCAGCAGGCCAGCGGGGCGGCGGGAAATGCTAGTCTGAGCGGCGCACGAAGGATTCCGCCTCATCGCGACCTCGCATCGAGGCAAGGATGTCCGACATTCACATAGTTTATCTGCGGGCATATCAGTTACTTAGGCAGTTTTTCTAAGGTTCTATAGTAGGTAGGGGGGGCCACCCTCACCCCGGCAGCTCCTGCTTCCTGGAGCCAACGCCGAGCAGGCCCGGGCACCTCAACTACGCGCCAGCTACACGCCCATGTGCGCGCTGGATGCGCGCTCCCCCTTCCCCTTGCCCCCCGGTCCTATTCGTGTATATTCCGCCGCCTTGACATTCCTTGCCGGTCCCGGTGGGCCGGCTAGGGCCGGAGAGCCGACGGGCGGCGATGTTCGCCGCCGGGCGCCGGTCCGGGAACAGCCACGAGGAGTGTTGTCAGGATGCCGCTTTACGAGAGCGTGTTCATCGCACGCCAGGATATCTCCTCCGCCCAGGCGGAAGCGCTCGGCGAGACCTTCGCCGGGGTCGTCACCAACATGGGCGGGACCGTCTCCAAGAAGGAATACTGGGGTCTTCGCAACCTCGCCTACCGGATCAAGAAGAACCGGAAGGGCCATTACATGCTGCTCAACGTCGACGCGCCCCCGGGCACGGTCGCCGAGCTCGAGCGCAACATGCGCATCAACGAGGACGTGCTGCGCTACCTCACCATCAAGGTGGAGGAGCTGGAGGAAGGCCCGTCCGCGATCCTGCGCTCGCGCGAGGAGCGCGGCCCGCGCGGCGGCCGCGGCCGGCGCGACGACGATCGTGGCCCGCGTCGGGACGACGACCGTGGCCCGCGTCGGGACGACGACCGTGGCCCGCGCCGCGACGACGACCGCCCGCGCCGCGACGACGACCGCCCGCGCCGCGACGACGACCGTCCCCGCCGCCCGCGCGCCGACGCGCCCGTCCGTGACGAGGCCGAATCCGCCGAAGAAGGAGACCGGTCATGAAGGCCCCCGGCCCCCGCCGCCCGTTCTTCCGCCGGCGCAAGACCTGCCCGTTCTCGGGCTCGGGTGCGCCCAAGATCGACTACAAGGACGTGCGCCTGCTGCAGCGCTTCATCTCCGAGCGCGGCAAGATCGTGCCGAGCCGCATCACCGCCGTCTCGACCAAGAAGCAGCGCGAGCTCGCCCAGGCGATCAAGCGCGCACGCCACCTCGCCCTGCTGCCCTTCGTGGTGCAGTAGCCCGCCGCCCGCGCCCGGGCCCACGTCCGGCGCGCGGCATGCCCCCGTCAGGGGGGCGGGCGCAACCGGTTTCGCGGAACGGAGCAGGCCATGCCGAGGGACGCGCTGATCGCCATCGCCGCGGGCCTCGCGAGCGCGCTCTGCTACCTCTCGACCGAGTGGAGCCTGATCGGCGCGCTGGTGCTGGCCCTGCTGGCGCCGCTGCCGCTGTTCCTGGCGGGACTGTCGGGCGGGCTGAGGTCGGCCATGATCGCGTCCGGCGTCGCCGCCCTGACGGTCGTGGCCGTGGCCGGCATGGTCCGCGCCGGCATCTACGTCGCGGCCGACGTGGGCCCGGCGCTGCTGCTGGTGCGCTACGGGCTCCTGAACCGGACCGCGCCGGACGGCACGGTGGTGGAATGGTATCCGCCGGGGCTGCTGCTGGCATGGCTCACGCTCTATTGCGCGGGCGCGTTCCTGGCGGTGGCCCTGTTCGCGGGCGGCGCCGACGGCGGCATCGAGGGGGCGATCCGGAGCTACCTCGAGGGCTTCCGGGAGATGCTGGCCGCCGGCGGCGCGCTGGAAGGCCCCGCGCTCGAGAACATGATCGCGACGCTGGCGCGCGTGTTCCCGTTCGTGGTGGTGACGTGGTGGATCGTGATCGTGACCGTCAACGCGGTCGCGGCGCAGAGGATCCTGGTGCGGTCGGGGCACGCGTTGCGCCCCTCCCCGGACCTCAGGGCCACGGTCCTGCCGCAGTGGCTGTTTCCCGCCGTAGTTGCCGCGGCGGCGGCGGCGCTGCTAGGATCGGGATGGCTCGGGTTCCTGGCGACCAATATCGCCCTGATCCTGTGCGTTCCGTACTTTCTCGTCGGGCTTGCGGTGGTGCATGCGATCTCGACGCGCTGGAACGGCAGGATGGCGATACTGATCGCCTTGTATCTGCTTCTGTTCTTGTTCGGCTGGCCGCTGCTGGCGGTCACCGGGCTCGGTATGATGGAACATTGGGTGGGGCTGCGCCGTAAGTTCGGGGGCCCGGGCCAAGGTAACGAAAGGAACGAGTGATGGACGTCATTCTGTTGGAGCGGGTCGAGAAGCTCGGGAACATGGGCCAGGTGGTCAAGGTTCGCCCCGGCTACGCCCGCAACTATCTCCTGCCCCAGAAGAAGGCGCTGCGGGCCACCCGCGAGAACCGCGACTATTTCGAATCGAAGCGCGCCGAGCTCGAGGCACTCAACGCCAAGCGCCGCACCGAGGCCGAGCAGCAGTCCGGGAGCGTGGACGGCGCCGCCGTCGTGCTGGTGCGCCAGGCGAGCGAATCGGGCCAGCTCTACGGCTCCGTCCGCCCGCGCGACATCGCCGAGGCGCTGGCCGAGGCCGGCACTGCGCTCGACCGCGACCAGATCCGGCTCGACGAACCCATCAAGACGATCGGCATGCACAAGGTCCGCGTCGCCCTCCATCCCGAGGTGGTGGTGGAGATCACCGTCAACGTCGCCCGCTCGGCCGAGGAAGCCGAGCTGCAGGCGCAGGGCAAGTCGGTGATCGACGAGGCGCGCGAGGCGGAGCGCGAAGCCGACGAAGAGACCCGGGCCGCGCTCGCCGAGGCGGCCCGCGAGGCGGAAGCGGAGGAACAGGCCGGGGTGCCGGAAACGAGGTAGGAGTCCTTCCGGCCGCGCAGCACCCCGGCAACTGAGGAGGTTGCCATGCTGCTGGCGCGCTTACTTGAGGCTCTCGTCACCCGGGGCTCGCTCACCGTGATCGACGCCCGCGGGCGGCGTCACGTATTCGAAGGCGGACCCGGCCCCCGCGCGGCCATCCGCATCCACGACCGGGCCACCCAGCGGCGCCTGGCCCTCAATCCTCCGCTCGCGGTGGGCGAGGCCTACATGGACGGCACCCTCACGGTCGAGGAGGGCACGCTGTTCGACTTCCTCGACATCTGCACCGCCGACATCGACGCGCTCCGCACGCTTCCCTACTACCGGCTCGTCCATGTAGCGGGCCGACTGGTGCGGCTGCTGGCCCAGATCAACCCGGCCGGGCGCGCCCAACGCAACGTCGCCCACCATTACGACCTCTCGGGCGAGCTCTACGACCTGTTCCTCGATTCGGACCGCCAATACTCCTGCGCCTACTTCACCTACCCGGGGCAGAAGATCGAGGACGCCCAGGCCAACAAGAAACGCCACATCGCCGCCAAGCTGTGCGTCGGCAAGCCCGGCCTCAGGGTGCTCGACATCGGCTGCGGCTGGGGCGGGCTCGCGCTCGCGATCGCGGCCGAGACCGGGGCCCAGGTCACCGGCATCACGCTCTCGCACGAACAGCTCAAGGTGGCCCGGGAACGGGCCCAGCAGGCCGGCCTCGCCGACCGCGTGACGTTCGAGCTGCGCGACTACCGCGACGAGCGGGGCCAGTACGACCGGATCGTTTCGGTCGGCATGTTCGAGCACGTGGGCCTGCCCTACTACCCCGCCTTCTTCCGCAAGGTCCACGACCTGCTGGCCCCCGACGGCGTGGCGCTGCTGCATTCCATCGGACGCTCCGACGGGCCCGGGTTCACCAACCCGTGGATCCGCAAGTACATCTTCCCCGGCGGCTATTGCCCGGCGCTGTCCGAGGTGCTGCCGGTGGTGGAGCGGTCGGGCCTGGTCGCGACCGACATCGAGATCCTGCGGCTCCACTATGCCGAGACGCTGCGCGCCTGGCGCGCGCGCTTCATGCGCAACCGCGACAAGGTCAAGGCGCTCTACGACGAGCGCTTCTGCCGCATGTGGGAGTTCTACCTGGTGGGCGCCGAGCTCGCCTTCCGCAACCAGCACCAGATGGTGTTCCAGCTGCAGATGGCGCGGCGCCAGGAGGCGGTGCCGCTGACGCGCGACTACATCCACGACTGGGAAAGCCGCAAGGAAGGCCCCTCCGAGCACGGCCGCTCCGAAAGCGCGGCCTAGGGATAGTAGGCTCTCCGGCCTTTTCTTTTCTTGGTCCCACACCCTCACCCGGCGCGCAGGGCGCGCCACCCTCTCCCGCAAGCGGGAGAGGGACCGTTGCGCGGGCCGTGTATTTAGCCCCTCTCCCGCTTGCGGGAGAGGGAGGGGCCCGGCCCGTCAGGGCTGGGAGGGTGAGGGTGAATTGCGCAGGTGCTATGCTTTTCCAATGCCCAAGGAGACAGCACGCACACTCAGAGTGACCATGACGGACGCGGAGCGCCGGCTGTGGTCCGTGTTACGGAACCGCCGGATGCGCGGCTACAAATTCCGCCGCCAGCACCCCATCGGCCCGTTCGTTGCCGACTTCGCCTGTATCGAACATCGCCTGGTGATCGAGGCCGATGGCGGTCAGCATGCGGACAATGCCGCCGACGAACGTCGAACCGCGTGGCTGGAACGGCAGGGCTGGAACGTGTTGCGCTTCTGGAACAACGACATTCTGACCAATATCGCCGGCGTGCAGGAAATCATCTTACGCGCCCTTGCGCGAACGGCACAGGACCGGGTTGCGCCCTCACCCGGCGCGCACGGCGCGCCACCCTCTCCCGCAAACGGGAGAGGGACAGGAAAAGCGTGAACGCCCCGCCCCGCTTTTCCCCGCTACTCACAGAGGCGGGAAAAGATTCCTGTTCGCAGCGCCGCGATCCCGATAATCCCTGTTGCACGCTTCCTCTCACGGTGCGACCTTCGCGTCATGTCCGACACGCAACTCACGTCCAAGGTGACGGCCCTCCACGGCGAGATCGAAGGGCCGCGCGTACGCGAGCTGCCCCACAACTTCGAGGCGGAGCAGGCACTGCTCGGCGCCATCCTCATCAACAACGACGCCCATGCGCGCGTCTCCGACTTCCTGCGGCCGGAGCACTTCTTCGATCCCGTCAACGGCCGCATCTTCGAAGCCGCCGCCAAGCTGATCGAGCGCCACCAGGTGGCGACCCCGGTCACCCTCAAGAACGCGTTCGAGGGCGACCCCGCGCTCGCCGACGCGGGTGGGGCCAAGTATCTCGCGCGGCTCGCGGCCTCGGCCGTCACCATCGTCAACGCCGCAGACTACGGGCGCGCCGTCTTCGACCTGCACCTGCGCCGCAAGCTGATCGAGCTGGCCGAGACCATGCGGGTGGAGGCCGAGCGGCCGGGGGTTGACGCGACCGCCGTCCAGCAGATCGAGACCGCCGAGCAGCAGCTGTTCGACCTCGCCGAGAAGGGCGAGTTCGACGGCGGATTCCGGAGCTTCAACGACGTCCTCACCTCCGCCATCGAGATGGCCGAGGCCGCCTACAAGCGCGAGGGACGCCTTACCGGCGCGCCGACCGGCTTCGCCGACCTCGACAAGATGCTGGGCGGGCTGCAGCCGTCCGATCTGTTGATCGTCGCCGGGCGGCCCTCGATGGGCAAGACCGCCTTCGCCACCAACATCGCCTACAACGCCGCGCGGCAGTGCCGCTTCGACGTGGACGCCCACGGTGAGAACAAAGTGGCCGACGGCGCCGTGGTCGGCTTCTTCTCGCTCGAGATGTCGGCCGAGCAGCTCGCCACCCGCATCCTCGCCGAGGCCTCGGGCGTCAGCTCCGACCGCATCCGCCGGGGCGACCTCAACAACGACGAGTTCCAGCGTGTGGTCGAGGCCAACCAGCTGCTCACACGGCTGCCGTTCTTCATCGACGACACGCCGGCGCTGTCGGTGGCCCAGCTGCGCACCCGCGCGCGCCGCCTCAAGCGCACCCAGGCGCTGTCGATGATCGTGGTGGACTACCTCCAGCTGCTGCGCCCGGGCAGCAGCAAGCCCTCCGACAACCGCGTGCAGGAGATCTCCGAGATCACGCGCGGCCTCAAGGCGCTCGCCAAGGAGCTCAACGTGCCGGTGCTGGCGCTCTCCCAGCTCTCGCGCGCGGTCGAGCAGCGCGAGGACAAGCGGCCCCAGCTCGCGGACCTGCGCGAATCGGGCTCGATCGAGCAGGACGCCGACGTGGTCATGTTCATCTTCCGCCAGGAATACTACCTGCAGCGCGCCGAGCCCGAGATGGCCACCGAGGCCCACGAGAAATGGCAGGCCAAGATGGACGAGGTCCACAACCTCGCCGAGGTCATCATCGGCAAGCAGCGCCACGGGCCGACCGGCACCGTCAAACTGGTGTTCCAGGGCGAGCTCACGCGCTTCTCCGACTACGTCGCGGACGACCACCTGCCCGACCATGCCCCCTTCTGATCCCGGGCCCGGCGGGCCCGCGCCGGGGCGCGCGGCGACGGGCGCGGGCGGCATCCTCACCATCGACCTCGGCGCCGTCGCCGCCAACTGGCGGCTGCTGGCCGCCCACCTCGCGTCCGGCGCCGCCTGCGGCGCGGTGGTGAAGGCCGACGCCTACGGGCTCGGCATGGCGGCGGTGGCGCCCGCGCTGTGGCGGGCGGGCTGCCGCACCTTCTTCGTCGCCCTGCCCGAGGAGGGCGTGGGCCTGCGCGCCCTGCTGCCGCCCGCGGCCGAGATCGCGGTGTTCAACGGCTGCGACGCGGCGAGCGCCCCGGAGATGGCCGCGGCCGGGCTCACCGCCGTGCTCAACCATCCGGGCCAGGCCGCCGACTGGCGCGCGGCCGCCGCCGCCGCGGGGCGGGCGCTGCCGGCCATGCTGCACGTGGACACCGGCATGAGCCGGCTCGGCTACGCGCCCGCCGAGGCCGCCGCCCTGGCCGACGACCCGGGGGCGCTCGCGGGGTTGCGCCTCACCGCCGTCATGAGCCACCTCGCCTGCGCCGATACGCCGGCCCATCCGCTCAACGAAACGCAGCTCGGGCGCTTCGAAAAGGCCCTTCTGGCGCTCCGAAAGCCGGCAACCGTGCGCGCCAGCCTCGCCAATTCCTCGGGCGTGTTCCTCGGAAGCCGCTTCCACTTCGACCTGGCGCGTCCCGGCGCCGCCCTCTATGGCGTCCAGCCGACCGCGGAAGGCCCTTCTCCGATGGCGCAAGTGGTTCATCTGCAAGGGAGAATCATCCAGGCCCGCTCGATTGACACCCCTGTGACCGTTGGCTATGGTGCGACCCACCGCGCGGGCGCGCACCGCCGCCTCGCCACCGTCGGAGTCGGCTATGCCGACGGTTATCTTCGCGCCCTTTCCGGCGCGGCCAGCGCCCATGTCGGCGCAATCCGGGTGCCAGTGGTAGGGCGCGTGTCCATGGACCTCATCACCATCGACGTGACCGACGTTCCCGAGCACGAGACCCGTCCAGGCGCGCTCGTGGACCTGATCGGTCCTCATCACACGGTGGACGCGCTCGCGCGCGAGGCCGGCACCATCGGCTACGAGATCCTCACCTCGCTCGGCACGCGCTTCGCGCGCCGCTACACGGACGGGATGCCGTGAGCCTCGCGCAGCCCGCCGACGAGCCGCTTCCGGTCCGCCTGCTCGCCCCGGTCGGGCGGGTCTTCCTGACGTTCCTCGCCGCGCTCGGCGCGGTCACGATCTTCACCGGGCGCGCGCTTATCCATTGCGCGACCCCGCCCTACTACGGCCGCCACATCGTCCGCCAGATGGTCTCGATCGGCTACTACTCGCTGCCGGTGGTCGGCCTGACCGCGATCTTCACCGGCATGGTGCTGGCGCTGCAGAGCTATTCCGGCTTCGCCCGGTTCTCCGCCGAGGGCGCCGTGGCGACGGTGGTGGTGCTGTCGATGACGCGCGAACTCGGCCCGGTGCTGGCCGGACTGATGGTGGCGGGTCGCATCGGCGCCTCGATGGCCGCCGAGATCGGCACCATGAAGGTGACCGAGCAGATCGACGCCCTCACGACACTCTCCACCAACCCCTACAAGTACCTGGTGGCGCCGCGCCTGATCGCGGGCTTCACCATGATGCCGATCCTGGTGCTGGTGGCCGACATCATCGGCGTGTTCGGCGGCTTCCTGATCGGGGTCCACAAGCTCGGCTTCAACCCCGCCACCTACCTCACCAGCACCTTCGAGTACCTGGAGGTGCGCGACGTGGTCTCGGGCCTGGTCAAGGCCTCCGCCTTCGGCTTCGTCATCTCGCTGATGGGCTGCTATCACGGCTACATCTCGCGGGGCGGCGCCCAGGGCGTCGGCAAGGCCACCATCAATGCCGTGGTCTCCGCGCTGATCCTGATCCTGGTGTTCAACTACCTGATCACGGAGCTGTTCTTCTCACGATGATCGACCCGGCCCACCTCAAGATCCGCGTCCGCGACCTGCACAAGAGCTTCGGCCCCAAGCACGTGCTCAACGGCCTCGACCTCGACGTCGCACGTGGCGAATCGGTGGTGGTCATCGGCGGCTCGGGCACCGGCAAGTCGGTGCTGCTGAAATGCATCCTCGGCCTGATCCGTCCCGATTCCGGCTCGATCCAGATCGACGGGCGCGAGACGGTGGGCGTGAGCGGGCGCGAGCGCGACGAACTGATGCTCAAATTCGGGATGCTGTTCCAGGGCGGCGCCCTGTTCGACAGCCTGCCGGTGTGGGAGAACGTGGCGTTCGGCCTGATCGCCGCGCGCCGGATGGACCGCGACGAGGCCCGCGAGATCGCGGTCCGCAAGCTGGCCCAGGTCGGCCTCGGCCCCGAAGTGGCGGACCTGCAGCCCGCCGAGCTTTCGGGCGGCATGCAGAAGCGCGTCGCCCTCGCCCGCGCGATCGCGGCGGAGCCCGAGATCATCTTCTTCGACGAACCCACCACCGGGCTCGACCCGATCATGGGCGACGTGATCAACGACCTGATCGTCAAGTGCGTGCGCGAGCTCGGCGCCACCGCGCTGTCCATCACCCACGACCTCGCCAGCGCGCGCAAGATCGCGCACCGCATCGCCATGCTGCACGGCGGCAAGATCATCTGGTCGGGGCCGGTCGATTCGATCGACCGCTCGGGCAACGACTACGTCGACCAGTTCATCCACGGGCGCGCGGAAGGCCCCATCAAGATGCAGGTCGCGCGATGACGGCCGGGCCCGGTCGCGACCCGCGGGGCTGCTAGCGTGGCGCGGGTCCAGACCCGGTACGTCTGCCAGGAATGCGGCGCCGAGCACCGCAAGTGGGCGGGGCGCTGCGACGCCTGCGGCGCCTGGAACGCGATCGTCGAGGAAGTCCCGGCGGCGCCCCTGCCGGGCGGCCGGGCGCCCGCCAAGGGCCGCAGGCTCGCCTTCGAGGGGCTGAAGGGCACGGCCGCCGCGCCCGAGCGGCGGCTTTCCGGCATCGGCGAGCTCGACCGCGTGCTGGGCGGCGGGCTGGTACCGGCCTCCGCCGTGCTGGTGGCGGGCGATCCCGGCATCGGCAAATCCACGCTGCTGCTGCAGGCCTGCGCCGCGCTCGCCGACAAGGGGGCGGGCGCGCTCTACGTCTCGGGCGAAGAGGCGACCGACCAGCTCAGGATGCGCGCCGAACGCACCCGCCTCGCGGGCGCGCCCGTGGCGGTCGTCGCCGCGACCGCGGTCGACGACATCGTCGCCACCATCGAGTCGCTGCCCGCCGCCCAGGTGCCGGCGCTGGTGGTGATCGATTCGATCCAGACCATGCACGTCGGCGCCGTCGATTCGGCGCCCGGCACCGTCTCCCAGGTGCGCGCCGCCGCCCAGGCCCTGATCGGCCTCGCCAAGCGGCGCGGCCTCGCGGTGGTGATGGTCGGCCACGTCACCAAGGAAGGCCAGATCGCGGGCCCGCGCGTGCTCGAGCACATGGTTGACACGGTGCTCTATTTCGAAGGCGAGCGCGGCCATCAGTTCCGCATCCTGCGCGCGGTCAAGAACCGCTTTGGCCCGACCGACGAGATCGGCGTGTTCGAGATGTCGGACGGCGGCCTCGCCGAGGTCGCCAATCCGTCCGCCATGTTCCTCGGGCGCGGCGGCGACGACGCGACCGCGGCGGGTCCGGTGCCGGGCGCCGCCGTGTTCGCCGGCATCGAGGGCACCCGGCCGGTGCTGGTCGAGATCCAGGCGCTGGTGGCACCCTCGACGCTGGCGGCGCCGCGCCGCGCCGTGGTGGGCTGGGACACCGCGCGCCTCGCCATGGTGATCGCGGTGCTGGACGCGCGCTGCGGGCTGCAGCTCTCGGGCCACGACGTCTATCTCAGCGTCGCGGGCGGCCTGCGAGTCTCGGAACCGGCCGCCGACCTCGCGGTGGCGGCGGCGCTGGTCTCGGCCCTCGCCGACCAGCCGGCGCCCGAGGCGACGCTGTTCTTCGGCGAGGTCGGCCTGTCGGGCGAGGTGCGGCCCGTGGGCGCGCGCGAGGCGCGCCTGCGCGAGGCGGCCAAGCTCGGCTTCGCCACCGCCATCGTCCCGCCCGAGGTGCGCCCGCGCAAGGGTGCCCGGGGCGCGGGCGTCACCGGAATCCGGGTGCTGGAGCTGAAGGCGCTGGCGGAGCTGCTGCCGCTGTTCGGGCTCGACGGGCGCCGCCGGCGCGGACCCGCGCGGGCCCGCGGCGTGCGCCACGCCGAGGAGACGGAGGGCTGATGTCGGGGGCAACCGTCGCCGACCTGATCGTGGTCGGCATCGTCGTCCTGTCGGGCCTGTTCGCGCTCGCGCGCGGGCTGGTCAAGGAGCTGCTGTCGATCGCGAGCTGGGTCGGCGCCGTCATGGTGACGCTGTTCGGCTTCATGCCGCTGCGCGCGGTCGCCCGCGACGTGATCTCGTGGGAGATCGCGGCCGACATCGCCACCGGCGCGTTCCTGTTCCTGGGCTCGCTGTTCGTCTTCTCCTACCTGTCCCATTTCGTCGCCAAGCTGGTGCAGGGCTCGGCCGTGGGCGCGCTCGACCGCACCCTCGGCTTCGTCTTCGGCCTCGCCCGCGGGCTGCTGATCGTGGTGGTGCTCTACATGGGCCTGAGCTGGGCGATCGGCACCGGCCCGCAGCCCGCCTGGTTCCGGGACGCCCGTACCGTCCCGGTGGTGGCGAGCGGCGCCCGGCTGCTGCTCGCCTTCGTGCCCGAGGACATGCGCGGCCTGTTCCCGCGCATCGTGGAGCCCCGCCGCGCGCCGCGCGCCCCCACCCCCGCCGCACCGGCCCCGGAACGCGAGGGATACCGCAGCGACGAGCGGCGCGGATTGGACAGCTTGATCGAAGGCTCGCAATAGCCCATATAGTGACCGCCAGTACGGAGAGACCGTGGCCCGCCAGCACCCGACGACCGACCCCTTCGACGACGCCTTCCACGAGGAATGCGGCGTCTTCGGCGTGTTCGACCACGCCGACGCGGCGGCGCTCACGGCCCTCGGCCTGCACGCGCTCCAGCACCGCGGCCAGGAAGCCGCCGGCATGGTCACCTACGACGGCCAGCGCTTCCATTCCCTCAAGGGGCTCGGCCACGTCGCCGACAACTTCTCCTCCAAGGAGGCGATCTCGCGCCTGCCCGGACGCATCGCCATCGGGCACAATCGCTATTCGACCGCCGGCGACACGGTGGAGCGCAACATCCAGCCGCTGTTCGCCGACTTCGAGTTCGGCGGCTTCGCCGTCAGCCACAACGGCAACCTGACCAACGCGGTCGCGCTCCGGCGCGAGCTGGTCAAGCGCGGCAGCCTGTTCCAGTCCACCACCGACACCGAGGTCATCGTCCACCTGATCGCGACCTCCACCTACATTACCGTGGTGGACCGCATGATCGACGCCCTCAAGCAGGTGGAAGGCGCCTATTCGCTGGTGGCGCTCAGCCGCGACTGCATGATCGGCGTGCGCGACCCGATGGGGGTCCGGCCGCTGGTGCTGGGCGTGCTCGACAACGCCTGGATCCTGTCCTCGGAGACCTGCGCCCTCGACATCATCGGCGCCAAATTCGTCCGCGACGTGGAGCCGGGCGAGATGATCGTCATCACCGGCAACGGGATCGAGAGCCTCAAGCCGTTCCCGGCGCACCATCCGCGCCCCTGCATCTTCGAATACATCTACTTCGCCCGCCCCGACAGCGTGATCGAGGGCCGCAGCGTCTACGAGATGCGCAAGCGCATCGGCGCCGAGCTCGCCCGCGAGAGCCACGTCGAGGCCGACGTGGTGATCCCGGTCCCCGATTCCGGCGTGCCCGCCGCCATCGGCTACGCCGCCGAGGCCGGCATCCCGTTCGAGCTCGGCATCATCCGCAACCATTACGTCGGGCGCACCTTCATCGAGCCCACCGACCAGATTCGCCACCTCGGCGTGAAGCTGAAGCACAACGCCAATCGCGCCCACGTCGAGGGCAAGCGTGTGATCCTGGTGGACGACAGCATCGTGCGCGGCACCACGTCGGTGAAGATCGTCGAGATGATGCGCAACGCCGGCGCGCGCGAGGTGCACATGCGCATTGCCTCCCCGCCCACCACCAACCCGTGCTTCTACGGCGTGGACACCCCGGAGAAGTCGGAACTGATGGCCGCCAAGATGTCGATCGAGGAGATGCGCCGCGTGATCGGCGTGGACAGCCTCGCGTTTCTCTCCATGGACGGCCTCTACCGGGCGATGGGCGAATCGTCGCGCAACAACGTCCGGCCCCAGTATTGCGACGCCTGCTTCTCGGGCGAATACCCGATCCGGCTCACCGACCAGGAAGGCGGCGCGGCCACCACCCAGCTCTCGTTCCTCACGGAAATCGCCGGCGGCAAGCGATGAGCGGCGCGGCGGAGCAGTCCTCCGGCCGCCTGGCCGGGCGCATCGCGCTCGTCACCGGCGCCTCGCGCGGCCTCGGCGCGGCCGTGGCCCAAGCCTTCGCGCGCGAGGGCGCCCATACCGTCCTGGTGGCGCGCACCCAGGGCGGTCTCGAGGACGTGGACGACGCGATCCGCGCCTCCGGCGGCGCGGCCACGCTGTTGCCCGCCGACCTTTCCGACTTCGACGTGATCGACCGCATGGGCGCCGCGATCTACGAGCGCTTCGGGCGGCTCGACGTGGTGGTGGGCAACCACGGCATCCTCGGCCCGCTGACGCCGATGTCGCACCTCTCCCCCAAGGACTGGGACAGGGTGATGGCGGCCAACCTCACCTCCCATTATCGGCTGATCCGCGCGACCGAGCCGCTGCTGCGCCTGTCGCCGGCGGGACGCGCGATCTTCGTGACCTCCGGCGCCGCCGACGGCCGCCATGCCTATTGGGCGGCCTATGCGGTGAGCAAGGGCGCGCTCGAGGTGATGGTGAAGACCTGGGCGGCCGAGCTCGCCAGCACCACGGTGCGCGCCAACCTGATCAATCCCGGCGGCACCCGCACGCGGATGCGCGCCGAGGCCTTCCCGGGCGAGGACCCGGCCACCCTGCCCGCGCCCGAGCAGGTGGCCGAGGCCTTCATCCCGCTCGCGGAGCCGTCGTGGAACGGGAACGGCGAGGTGGTGCGCGCCCGCGACCTGATCGCGGCCGGCGCCTGAACGGCCCGGCCTAATCCTTCTCCGGCACGTAGGGGTTCTTGCCGCCCCGCACGGTGATGCGGATCGGCGTGCCGGCGAGCTTGAAGTCCTGGCGCAGGCCGTTCTCGAGATAGCGCAGGTAGCTCGCGGGCAGCTCGGCCGGACGGCTCGCGAACAGCACGAAGGTCGGCGGCCGCGCCTTGCTCTGGGTGATGTAGCGCAGCCGCTGGGCGCGCCCGCGCACCGCCGGCGGCGGGTGATGCTCGGCGAGCGCCGCGAGCCAGCGGTTGAGCGCCCCGGTGGAGATGCGCCGGTTCCAGACCCCGTAGGCCGCGAACACCGCGTCCATCAGACGGTCGGCGTTCTCCCCGGTGGCCGCCGACAGGGCCACGGTGCGGATGCCCTTGATCTGCGGGAGGGAGCGCGCGATGCGGTCGTCGAGGCGGGCCAGCGCCGCCCGCGCGTCCTCCACCAGGTCCCACTTGTTGGCGGCGATCACCAGCGCGCGGCCCTCCTCCACCACCGCGGCCGCGATGGCAAGGTCCTGGCGCTCCAGCATCGCGGTCGCATCGAGCACCAGCACCACCACCTCCGCGAGGCGGATGGCGCGCTCGGTCGCCTCGGCCGACATGCGCTCGACGCGCGCCACCACCTGGGAGCGGCGCCTGAGCCCGGCGGTATCCACCAGCCGCACCGGGCGACCGCGCCATTCCCAATCGACCGGCACCGCGTCGCGCGTGATCCCCGGCTCGGGGCCGGTCAGCACCCGCTCCTCCCCCACCAGCCGGTTGACGAGGGTGGACTTGCCGACGTTGGGGCGTCCCACCACCGCGAGGCGCAGCGGGCCGCGCGGCGCGTCATCGTCGTCGCCCTCTTCCGGCACGTCCTCGGGCGGGCCGTTGTCCCTCGCGGCGGGCTCGATATAAGGCGCCAGCGCCTCGTAGAGGTCGGCCATGCCGTCGCCGTGTTCGGCCGAGACCGGCACCGGCGTGCCGAGGCCGAGCGCGAAGCCTTCCAGCGCGCCCGCCGCGCCGCGTCGCGCCTCGCACTTGTTGGCGACCAGGATCACCGGCTTGCCGGTGGCGCGCAGCCATTGGGCGAAATGGGCGTCGAGCGGGGTCACGCCCTCGCGCCCGTCGAACACGAGGAGCGCCACGTCGGCGCGCGCCAGGGCGCGCTCCGCCTGCAGCCGCATCGCCGCCTCGACGGTGCCGGGACGGGCGTCCTCGAGCCCCGGCGTGTCGAGCGCGCGGAAGCGCACGCCGGCGAGGCTCGCGTCGCCTTCCTTCCAGTCGCGGGTGACGCCGGGCTCCGGCTCGACGATGGCGAGACGCTTGCCCACCAGCCGGTTGAACAGCGTGGACTTGCCGACGTTGGGACGGCCCAGGATGGCGACGGTGGCGACCATCGCCTAGCGCCAGGCGATCAGGTCGGCGCTGTCGGTCAGGATGAACAGGGTCTCGCGCGCGACCGCGGGCGGCACGGAAACCCCGTCGGGCATCCTGACGTAGCCGAGCAGGTCGCCGCTGTAGGGCGACACCGAGATGATCTCCCTGTTGGTGCCGGCGAGCAGCAGCCGGTCGCCCGCCAGGATCGGGCCGCTCCAGACGATGATGCCGTCGCGGCGGTCGGGATTCTCGTAGCGCGGCACGCCGCGGATCCAGCGCACCCGGCCGTCCTCGCGCGACAGGCAGACGAGGTAGCCGTCGGTGGTGACGACATAGACGTAGTCCCCGGCCACCCAGGGAGTCTGGATGCCGGCAATCTGCTGCTCCCACAGGCGCTGGCCGTTGGCGAGGTTGAATGCCGCCATGCGGCCCGCGTTGCTCACCGCGATCACGCGACCACGGTCGATGACGGGGGAGCCGCGGATGTCGGCGATCTGCCCCACGGCGGTGGTGCGCGTCACGCGCGAGAGATAGTCCGACCACAGTTCCGTGCCGGTGGCCGCCCGGAGCGCGAACAGGTCGCCGGTCGAATAGGCCACCACCACGGTGCCGGCGTCATAAGCCGGGGAAGCGGCGCCCAGCAGCGAGGCAAGCTCGGCCGCGCCGCGATGGGTCCAGACGATCTCGCCGGTGGCGGCGTCGAGCGCCTGGGTCTGGTTGTCGCTCGAGACCACGAACACGCGCCCCTCGCCCACGGTCGGCGCGGAACGGATCGGCGCCGAGACGTTCTGGCGCCACAGCACCTCGCCGCTCGACGCGTCGAGCGCGATCACCTGGGCGAAGCCGGTCGTGACGAACACCTTGCCGTCGGCCACGGCGAGGCCGCCGCCGAGAGTGCCGCTACCGACTCGGTCGCCGGGCAGCCGGCGCTCCCACAGCCTGCGCCCGTCGCCGGCGTCGAGCGCGGTAAGGCGGGCCTGGACGTCGAGCGTGAACACGCGGCCGTCCTCGTCCACCACCGGCTGGGCCAGCAGGCGCACCCCGCGCGAGGCGCCGCGGCCGACGCCGGTGCGCCACGCCTGGCGCGGCTCCTCGGCCAGCGCGATGTGGTAGAGCGCGTGGCTCGCGTTGCCGCCGGCCGTGCTCCAGGCCTCGTTGCGGATCGGCGGGGACACGCTCACCTCGGCCGAGGCCAGCCCGGGGTCCGGCCGAAGGCTCGTCTCGTGGAGCAGCACGGGGATACGCTCGCCCTCGAGCGGCGGCGGCCTGCTGCGCTCGAAGACGCCGCAGGCCGTGGTCGCGAACATCGACAGGACCGCGGCGAGAACGGGAAGGCGACGCAACCGGGATCGGCTCATGGGGATCAGCTTCCCCCAAGGGCGAGCAGCTCCGCCGCCCGCGCCCGGATCGAAGGCGGCGTCATGGGGTCGTCGGCGAGACCCTTGAAAATCTCCTGCGCCGCGGCGTGGTTGCCGCGCCGGCGCTCGACCAGCGCCTTGAGCTCGAGGGCGGAATGGCGCCACGGCCCGGCCGGACCGGCAAGGGGATCGAGCCGCGCCGCCAGCGCGTCCGGGTCCGTGCCGTCGAGCGCGGCATAGCCGTAGAGCATCAGCGCGAGCTGGCGGAACGGCTCCTGGACCGATCGGTCGCGCGACATGGCGTCGTAGATCTCCGCCGCGCTCGCCGTGTCGCCCTGGCGCGCCAGCGCCGCGGCCTGCTGCAGCCGCGCGAGCTCCGCGTAGCCGGCGGGCGCGCTTCCGGCGAGGCGGGCGAATGCCGCCAGCGCCTCCTCGGTGCGCCCGGCCTCGGCGGCGACGGTGGCGTCCTGATAGGCGAGCCCCGCCGTCGTGACGCGGTTGGCCTGGTACTGGCGCCAGCCGACCACGGCCGCGACCACGATCACGAGCCCGAGCGCGCCCGCCACCACGAAGCGCCCGTACTTGCGCCACAGGGCGAGCTGTTTCTCGCGCCTCAGTTCCTCGTCGATTTCCTGGATAAAATTGTCCATCGGTCGTCCGCTTGCGCCCGAATCCGCGGGCGGCCCTCGATCATCGGGCCGCTACAATAACCGCACCGGCACGGGCTGGCAAATCGCCTCGTGGCGTTTTCGGGCTTCCCGCAAGGCGCCGGGAGGCGCCGGCCCGAAAGCCCGCGAAGCCGCGGCTCTCGCCCCGGCGCCCGCGTCGCGGGGACTGGAATTTCGCCCCGAAATGATCCACAGTTCATCGGTCGCGGGCGTCCGCCCGCGACGGCGAGCCGGGAGACGATGCCGCGGACGATGGCGACCGTTTATCGCATTTCCGATTTCCGGGACCGCGGCAAGGCCGTCTGCTTCACCCGGCAGGAGCTGGACCTTCTGCTTTCGGTCTATTCGCGGCGCGTCATCGCGGGGGAGTGGAAGGCCTACGCCCTCGACCAGCGCCCCGGCATGGCCCAGTTCTCGATCTTCGCCAACGCCCGCGCCCGGCCGCTCTACGCCGTCGTCAAGCGCGCGGCGCCGGGCCGGCGCACGCGCCGCTACGCGGTCCTCAAGAACGGCGGCAAGGTGGCCGAGGCCGACGTGCTGGCCCAGGCGCTCGCCTATTTCGCGCGCGACCTGCGGCTGGTCTCGTCCTAGCTGTCCCCGACGATCCGTCGTCGCCCGCCCCACCAAGCTTCACGGCGCATGCACCTGCGGATGCGCGGATCACGTCCGCGCATGACAAGACTATCGCGGACCCGGCCCCTTTCCATCGTCATGGCCGGGCTTGACCCGGCCATCCACGTTCTTTTGTATCCCTCGGGCCGACCTTCGGCCGGCCCCGTGGGGCCGCGCATGACGAGACTATCGTGGGCCTGGCCGCCTCTCCATCGTCATGCTCGCCGAAGGGCGAGCATCCACGTTCTTTCGTGTCCCCACCGCCGCAAAAACGCGTGGATGGTCGTGCCGTGAAGCTGGTCCTCGGGCCGACCTTCGGCCGGCCCCGTGGGCACGACCATGACGTTGACGAGACGGCGGCGAGGCCTCCCGGGACGTGACGACCGATGAAGGGTCAGCCGGTGCGGCGGATCAGGTGGTAGCCGAAGTCGGTCTCGACCACGCCCGAGGTCTCCCCCACGCCGAGGCCGAAGGCCGCGTCCTCGAACGGCTTGACCATCTGGCCGCGGCCGAAGGCGCCGAGGTCGCCGCCGCGCTGGCCCGAGGGGCAGTCCGACGTCTCCGCCGCGACCGCGGCGAAGTCCTCGCCGCCCGCGATGCGGTCGCGCAGGCCCTCGATCTCGGAGAGCGCCTCGTCCTTGCTGCGGCTGGCGGACGAGCGCGCGGAGCCCTCGTACATCAGAAGAATGTGCGATGCGCGCACCTGGTCGGTCATGATTGTTCTCCTTCCCTCTATTTGATCTATTCCCACTCGATGGTGCCGGGCGGCTTCGAGGTGACATCGTAGACCACCCGGTTGACGCCGCGCACCTCGTTCACGATGCGGTTGGCGGTGCGGCCCAGGAACTCGTGGTCGAACGGGTAGTAGTCGGCGGTCATGCCGTCGGTCGAGGTGACGGCGCGCAGCGCCAGCGCGTAGTCGTAGGAGCGCTCGTCGCCCATCACGCCCACGGTGCGCACCGGCAGCAGCACGGCGAACGCCTGCCAGATCGCGTCGTAGAGCCCGGCGCGGCGGATCTCGTCGATGTAGACGGCGTCGGCCTTGCGCAGGATGTCGAGCTTCTCGCGGGTGATCTCGCCCGGCACGCGGATCGCGAGCCCCGGGCCCGGGAACGGGTGGCGGCCCACCATCGTGTCGGGCAGGCCGAGCTCGCGCCCGAGCGCACGCACCTCGTCCTTGAACAGCTCGCGCAGCGGCTCCACCAGCGCCATGTTCATGCGCTCCGGCAGGCCGCCGACGTTGTGGTGGGACTTGATGGTGGCGCTGGGCCCGCCCAGCACCGAGACCGATTCGATCACGTCCGGATAGAGCGTGCCCTGGGCGAGGAAGTCCGCGCCGCCGGCCTTCTTCGCCTCGGCCTCGAACACGTCGATGAAGGTCGCGCCGATGATCTTGCGCTTCCGCTCCGGGTCGGTCACGCCCGCGAGCTTGCCGAGGAACAGCGCGCCCGCGTCGTTGTGGATCAGCGGGATGTTGTAGTGGCCCCGGAACACGCCCAGCACCTCTTCCGCCTCGCCCGCGCGCAGCAGCCCCGTGTCCACGAACACGCAGGTGAGCCGGTCGCCGATCGCCTCGTGGAGCAGCACCGCCGCGACCGAGGAATCGACCCCGCCCGAGACGCCGCAGATGACCCGCCCCGCGCCGACCTTGGCGCGGATCTCCTCGACGGCGCGCTGGCGGAAGGCGCTCATGGTCCAGTCGCCCGGCAGGCCCGCCACGCGATGGAGGAAGTTGGCGATCAGCTTCGCGCCGTCGGGGGTATGGACCACCTCCGGGTGGAACTGGAGGCCGTAAAAGCGGCGCGCGTCGTCGGCGATGGCGGCATAGGGCGCGTCGGGCGTGCGCGCGACCGCGCGGAAGCCCGGCGGCAGCGCGATCACGCGGTCGCCGTGGCTCATCCACACCTGCTCGCGCGCGCCGACCGGCCACACGCCCTCGAACAGGGCGCAGGGCTCCGCCACCTCGACGAAGGCGCGGCCGAACTCGCGGTGCTCGGCGTTCTCCACCCGCCCGCCGAGCTCGGCCACCATGGTCTGCTGGCCGTAGCAGATGCCGAGCACGGGCACGCCCTGCGCGAATGCCTCCTTCGGGGCCGAGGGCGCGGCGCCCGCGATCACCGAGGCGGGGCCGCCCGACAGGATCACGGCGGCGGGCTTCATGCGCGCGAGCGCGTCGGCGCCCTTGTTGAAGGGCACGATCTCGCAGTAGACGCCGGCCTCGCGCACGCGGCGCGCGATCAGCTGCGTGACCTGGGAACCGAAGTCGAGGATGAGGACGGCCCGGCGCGCGTCGACCATGTCGGGAGCCCTATCAGGAGCCATGCCGGGCTCAGCCCTCGACCCGGTAGTTGGGGGATTCGCGCGTGATGTCGATGTCGTGGACGTGACTCTCGCGCAGGCCCGCGCCGGTGATCTTGACGAAGCGGCAGTTGGCCTGCATTTCGGCGATGGTGGCGTTGCCGGTGTAGCCCATCGCCGCGGCGAGCCCGCCGATCAGCTGATGGATGACGGTGCCGGCCGGGCCCTTGTAGGGCACGCGGCCCTCGACCCCTTCCGGCACCAGCTTGAGGGCGTCCTTGACCTCCTCCTGGAAGTAGCGGTCGGCGGAGCCGCGCGCCATGGCGCCCACCGAGCCCATGCCGCGGTACGCCTTGTAGGAGCGGCCCTGGAACAGATAGACCTCGCCCGGGCTCTCGTCGGTGCCGGCCAGCAGCGAGCCCACCATGGCGCAATCGGCGCCCGCCGCGATCGCCTTGGCGAGATCGCCCGAGAACTTGATGCCGCCGTCGGCGATGACGGGAATCTTCTGGCCGCGGCACGCCTCCGCCACGTCGAGGATGGCGGTGAGCTGCGGCACGCCGACGCCGGCCACGATGCGGGTGGTGCAGATGGAGCCCGGCCCGATGCCGACCTTCACCGCGCTGGCGCCGGCGTCGATCAGCGCCTTGGCGGCGTCGGCGGTGGCGATGTTGCCGGCCACCACCTGGGCCCGGTTGGAGAGCCGCCTGATGCGGCGCACGGTCTCCACCACGCCCTCGGAATGGCCGTGGGCGGTGTCCACCACGACCACGTCCGCCTCGGCGTCGAGCAGGGCCTCGGCGCGGGCGAGCCCGCCGTCGCCGACCCCGGTCGCCGCCGCGACCCGCAGCCGCCCCTTGTCGTCCTTGGAGGCGTTGGGGTGGAGCTGCGCCTTCTCGATGTCCTTGACGGTGATGAGCCCGATGCAGCGGTAGTCGCCGTCCACCACCAGCAGCTTCTCGATGCGGTGGCGGTGCAGGAGGTGCTTGGCCTCCTCCATGTCCACGCCCTCGCGCACCGTCACGAGACGCTCGCGCGTCATCAGCTCGGCCACCGGCTGGCGCATGTCCTTGGCGAAGCGCACGTCGCGGTTGGTGAGGATGCCGACCAGCCTGCCGGGGGCGCCGGTCGCGCCGTTGCCGCCCTCGACCACGGGGATGCCGGAGATGCGGTGGCCCGCCATCAGCGCGAGCGCGTCGGCCAGCGTCGCGGCCGGGGCGATGGTCACCGGGTTGACCACCATGCCCGATTCGAACTTCTTGACCGCGCGCACCTCGTTGGCCTGGGCGGCGATGTCGAGGTTCTTGTGGATCACGCCCATGCCGCCGGCCTGGGCCATGGCGATCGCCATCTTGTGCTCGGTCACGGTGTCCATGGCCGAGGACAGGAGCGGGATGCCGAGTTCGATGGTGGCGGTGAGGCGGGTGCGGGTGTCGGCTTGGGCGGGCAATACGCGCGACGCGGCCGGCTGCAGCAGCACATCGTCGAACGTCAGGGCTTCCCGGATGACCATGCCGACCTCGGAACTGGGGTTGGCGCGCTATCATACAGATGAAACGGCCCTTGCCAAGCCGCTTGCGGGGCGCCCCGATGCCTCCCGAAAGTCCCCGTTTCGCGCCGTTTGGCCCCTCGTTGCGCGGCCCGGGCGGCGCTATGATGGACCAAGGTCATCCCGAAGGACGGTCACGGACATGCCCAAGCCACCCCCCACCACCTGGATTCTCGTCTGCGACGGCGCGCGCGGGCGCGTTTTCGCCCATCGCGGTCCCGGCACCGGCCTCGCCGCCGTGGCAGCGGCGGAGCACCCCGAAACCCACGGCCACACCCGCGATCTCGGCACCGACCGGCCCGGGCGCAGCTTCGATTCCGCGGGTTCCGGCCGCCACGCCATGGAGCCGCCCGTGGACTGGCACCGGTTCGAAAAGACGAAGTTCGCCAAGGAGATGGCCACGCTGGTGGAAACCGCCGCCGCGGCCCGGCGCTTCGACAGGCTGGTGGTCGTGGCGCCGCCCCAGGTGCTCGGCGACCTCCGCAAGGCGCTCGGTCCCCACGCCCGCAAGCGCCTCGCGGGCGAGCTCGACAAGGACCTCACCCATCTCGAGGGCGCCGCGCTGCGCGCGCATCTCTCCGACTGGGTCAGCCCCTGAAGCCCGTCGCGACGACGTAGATTTCCGCGGAATCCTGCCGGCTGGCGGGGGGCTTGACGTGGCGCACGGCCTGGAAGTCGCGCTTGAGCGCGTCCAGCAGCCCGCGCTCCGCCCCCCCGCGCAGCACCTTGCCGACGAAGGCGCCGCCGGGCGCCAGCACGGTCCGGGCGAAGTCGTAGGCCGCCTCCAGGAGCGCCATGATGCGCAGGTGGTCGGTCTGGGCATGGCCCGAGGCCGGCGCCGCCATGTCGGAGAGCACCACGTCGGCAGGCCCGCCGAGGGCCGCGCGAAGCCGGTCCGGCGCCTCCTCCGCCATGAAGTCCAGGTGCAGGATCTCGACGCCGGCGATCGGCTCCATCTCCTGCAGGTCGATCGCCACCACCCTGCCCGCGCCGGGGCCGCCCGCCGCCGCGCGCACCCGCTCGGCGGCCACCAGCGACCAGCCCCCGGGCGCGGCGCCAAGATCGACCACGCGCGCGCCCGGCCGCAGCAGGCGGAAGCGGTCGTCGATCTCGATCAGCTTGTAGGCGGCGCGCGACCGCAGGCCCTCGCGCCGCGCCGCGGCAACGTAGGGGTCGCGCAGCTGGCGCTCGAGCCAACGGGTCGAGGACACGCTGCGCCCGCGCGCGGTCTTGATGCGCCCGGCCGGCGCGCCGCCGCGCACGGCGCGGGCATCGGGACTGCGGCCCTTGCCGCCGGGGCCGGATCGCGGCGGACGCGCCACCCTTCAGGCCGCGTCGGCGGTGCCGCCGCCGAGCCCCATCAGATGGAACAGGATGCCTTCGCGCACCCCCCGGTCAGCGACCCGCAGCTGGCCCACCGGCCACACGCGACAGATCGCCTCCAGGATCGCGCAGCCCGCGAGCACGAGATCGGCACGCGATTCGCCGATACAGGGCTCGGTGGCGCGGCCGGCGTAGTCGAGGGACAGAAGGTGGCGCGTGACGTCCGTGATCTGGTCGAAGCCGAGATGGCAGCCGTCCACGCAATTTCGGTCGTAGGCGGGCAGCTTCAGGTGGATGCCGGCGAGCGTGGTGACGGTGCCGGAGGTGCCCAGCATCTGCACCTCCCCGGCGGCGATGCGCGCGCGGATGCCGTTCGCCCGCTCGAAGGCGTCGATGGCGCCGACGGTCTCGGCGACCATCGCCTCGTAGACGGCGGCGCTCACGCGGTCGCCGCCGTGCCGTTCCGACAGCGACACGACGCCGAGCGGCAGCGACAGGCTGGCGAGCAGCCGCGCCTGCGCCGGTCCGCCGTCGCAATGGCGCTCCACCCACATGATCTCGGTGGAACCGCCGCCGATATCGAACACGAGCCCGTGGCGGCGGCCCTCCTCGAGCAGCGGCGCGCAACCGGCGAGCGCGAGGCGCGCTTCCTCCTCCGGGGAGATGATCTCGAACTCGAGGCCGGTCTCCGCCCGCACGCGCTCCAGGAACTGCTTGCAGTTGGCGGCACGGCGGCAAGCCTCGGTCGCGACGTTGCGGGCATGGAGCACGCGCTTGCGCGCCATCTTGGCGGCGCAGACCCGCAGCGCGTCGAGGGTGCGGTCGATGGCGGCCTCGGTCAGCGCGCCGTTGCGCTCGAGCCCTTCGCCGAGACGCACGATGCGCGAGAACGCGTCGAGCACCTTGAAGCCGCCGGCCGCCGGGGCCGCCACCAGCAGGCGGCAGTTGTTGGTGCCGAGATCGAGCGCGGCGAAGGGACCGGCGGTCCGCGCGCGGGCCCTGCCGCCGGATACGGCGGGCCTTTCGACCGTCCCCGAGCCGGGTCGCCGCCGCGGACGCCCGACGCGCATGCCGGGCCCCCGGCGCAGCTTGATCTGTCCCGCTTTCATGGAGGCGATGTTAGCCCCCGGCGGGCGCGCCATGAAGGGGAAAGAATTGGAAAAGCACCGGATTCCGCGCGATTCCGGAAGCGCCCCTTGCGCCTTGTTCGAGGCGCCTCCATCATGTTAAAAGGCCGCCTTCCCACGGAACGGCCCCATGGAACGGTAGGCCGCTCCCGGCGCCCGCCCGGCGCGCCGACGGCCCTGGTGGGGGATCGTCTAACGGTAAGACCCAGGACTCTGACTCCTGTTATCTAGGTTCGAATCCTAGTCCCCCAGCCAGCCTTCGCTTGCCTCGCAAGCTTCGGCGAGCAAGCCGGTCCCCACATATCCGGCTGGCTGCCGCCCCTCGAATATTCTGTCAAAGACCTTGAGCGCCTGTTTTCGTGTGAACAGGCCATTTCGCACGTTCGGCCACGAATCCACCTCGGCACGGCGGACCGCATTGGTTTTTTGCCACCAGGTATCGCAAATTTGAAGCGGAGCGCGTGATGCTTCGAGCGCCGCCAATGCAGCAACTCGATGCTGCGCCTGAATGACGTGAATTACCCAGTCGTGACCGCGAATCAGAACGAGGCCCTTGATATCACCATCGCCGTTGCTGGAACGCAGATAACCCCTCGTCCTTATCGAATCCACAATCTGCGTAATACGACTGAACTCCAATTCTCCCATTGCAATGGAAATATGCCCGCCGAACAAAGTGCCCTCTTCTACGGTCAAGTCGGCACCAAGACGCTTGTACTCGATGGAGCTGAACATGGCCCGTCTGGAAACGGCTTCGGACGGATCAACACTGCCCCACGGCATAAGGTTAACACTTGCATACGCAGGCAGATTCACAAGCCCATGCGATGCTTCCGTCTCGGACAAGCCTATCGCCTCGGCCGCGTTGGAAGGTGTCCATGCTCGGGAGAAGCATTCCAGCGGTGAACCTGCATAGTTGCCGCAACGCCCTTGAAGATATGCGACGGCAGTTTCGACGAGTGGATGGCCCATCCCTCGAATGCACGGAAAAGCCAAATTCCCGAGACATCGAAGCCGATCCAGTGGAATATCGAGCAGAATGGGCTTGCCTTTGGAAAGGTATAGAGACTCGATCGGATCTTCGGTTATCGAGCGCATATCGAACAAAGCATCCATCGGCTTGGCACGCTCGAGACTGTATCCACAGCCTTGCAGAAGCTTGTTTATCCTGCGACGCAGGATCGCAGCTACTTTCCATGAAAGCTCTGAAAGTCCTTCCAATGAATACATGCGTCGAACACCTTTATGCCCTCGTCGAACGTCCTCACCGCCCCCAGCCCGACTGAAAAATCCACTCACGGGTCTTCACTACCTTTCCCGTATTTTCACGGCATGTAACCTAGAATTCATAATTTAATCTTAGCTCCGGATTCTCCGGAACGGTCAGTACGTAAACACCGCGTAACGCAAATCTAACTGTCATAGATTGGCTATGGGGCCAGCCGTTATTTCCCCTGCATGAGGTACTATGGCGCCGCTCAATCATCTCGGAGACGCTGCGATGGCAGACCAAACCCCGCGCCCGTCGCGCATCCTCATCGCCGGCGCGGCGGGCCGCGACTTCCATAACTTCAACGTCTGCTACCGCGACGACCCCGGCGCCGTCGTGGTCGGCTTCACCGCCACGCAGATCCCCGGCATCGGCGGGCGCACCTTTCCCGCCGCGCTGGCCGGTCCCCGCTATCCGCACGGCATTCCCGTGGAGGACGAAGCCGACCTCGAGGCGATCTGCCACCGCGAGCGGGTCGACCGCGTGGCCTTCGCCTACAGCGACGTCTCCCACGCCGCCGTCATGCACCTGGCCTCGCGCGCCCTGGCGGCGGGCGCCGATTTCGAGATCCTGGGCCCGGACCGCACGATGCTTGCGGCGCGCGTGCCGGTGATCGCTGTGACCGCCGTGCGCACCGGCTGCGGCAAGTCCCAGGTGGCGCGCTGGCTGTCCCAGCGCGTGCGGGAAGCCGGGCGGCGCTGCGCCGTCCTGCGCCACCCCATGCCCTACGGCGACTTCGCGCGCCAGCGCGTGCAGCGCTTCGAGACCGTGGCCGACCTCGCGGCGGCGGACTGCACGATCGAGGAACGGGAGGAATACGAGCCGCACATCGCCGCCGGCAACGTCGTCTTCGCCGGCATCGACTACCGCGCCATCCTCGACGCCGCCGAGGCCGAGGCCGACCTGATCATCTGGGACGGCGGCAACAACGATTTCCCCTTCGTCCGGCCCGACCTGCACATCGCGCTCGTCGATGCGCTGCGCCCCGACCAGGTCGCCACGCATCACCCCGGCGAGACGGTGGCGCGGATGGCGGACGTGATCCTGGTCGCCAAGTCGGACGCGGCGGGGCCGGACGCGACGGAGGCCGCCACGGCGGCGGCAAGGGCCGTCAACCCGCGCGCAGCCATCGTGCGCGGCGCCTCTCCGGTGCGCCTGGACGATCCCCGCGCGGTCGCCGGGCGGCGCGTCCTCGTCGTCGAGGACGGGCCGACCCTGACCCACGGCGACATGCGGACCGGCGCCGGGTATGCCGCCGCCAGCGCCGCCGGCGTCGGCGCCATCGTTGATCCGAGGATTTCCGCGACGCCCGCCCTGCGCGAGGTGTTCGCGCGCTATCCCCACATCGGCCCGGTCCTGCCGGCCGTGGGATACGACGCCGCCCAGGTCGCGGCCCTGCGCCAGACCATCGAGGATTCGGACGCCGAAGCGGTGATCGCCGCGACGCCGGTGGACCTCGCCGCGCTGCTCGCAACGCGCAAGCCCGTCGTTCGCGTCCGCTACGACTACGCCGATGCCGATGACGGCGACGACGCGCCGACGCTGGGCGCCATCGTCGATTCCTTCCTGGCCCGGAGCCGGAACGGCTGATGCGCGTTGTCGCGGCCCTCGGCGGCAATGCCCTGCAGCGGCGCGGCGAGCCGTCCGACCCCGAGCGCCAGCGCCGCAACGTCGCGCGCGCCGCCGGCGCCCTCGCGCCGATCGCCGCCGCGCACGACCTCGTCGTCACCCACGGCAACGGGCCGCAGATCGGCCTGCTCGCGCTGCAGGCCGAAGCCGTGCCCGAGGCCGCGCCGCCGCCCCTCGACATGCTGGGCGCCGAGACCGAAGGGCTGATCGGCTACCTGATCGAGCAGGAGCTCGCCAACGTCCTGCCGGGCCGCGAGATCGCCACCCTGCTGACCCGGGTCGAGGTCGCCGCCGACGATCCCGCCTTCGACACTCCCTCGAAGCCCATCGGACCCTGCTACGGCGAAGCCGAGGCGCGACGCCTGGCCGCCGCGCGCGGGTGGAGCGTGGCGCCGGACGGCGCGCATTTCCGGCGCGTGGTGGCATCGCCCGAGCCGCGCCGCATCCTGGAACGCCGCGCCATCGAGCTGCTGCTCGACGCCGGAACCGTCGTGGTCTGCGCGGGCGGCGGCGGCATCCCCGTCACCATCGGCCCGGACGGCGGCATGCGCGGCGTCGAGGCGGTCATCGACAAGGACCTTTCCGCCGCGCTCCTCGCGGAGATGCTGCACGCCGAGGTGCTCCTGCTCCTCACCGATGTCGCGGGCGTCTATGCCGACTGGCCGGACCCCGCGCGGCGTCTCCTGCGCCGCGTCACGCCGCGCGAGCTGCGCGGCCACAGCTTCGCGCCGGGATCGATCGGCCCCAAGGTGGAAGCCGCCTGCCGTTTCGTGGAAAGGACCGGAGGACGTGCCATGATCGGCCCGCTCGACGGCGCGGGAGACCTCCTGCGGGAAACGGCCGGCACGGTCGTGGCACGGGCACGCTGAAAGGAGCGGCCGGCGCCTCAGGCCGACAGGTCCTGCAACTCCTTCGCCCAAGCGGCGGGCGAAATGAAGGGCTCCGTCGGCATCCGCCAGTCGGTGAGCGGCTTGCCTGCCAGCATCGCAGACACCTCGCGCAGCCACAGCCGGCGCAGCATGACGAGCCGCATGTCGCTGGGCGCCAGCAGCTCCTCGCCGCGCCCCCGGACCGGTCCCTGTCCGACCTGGGTGACGTAATCCTCGATGGTAAAGCTGGTGTAGGCGCTCATGTCGTCAGGCAGGTCTTCGAGCGTCATCTCTCCCGCGAGAATCTTCTCGGCGAGGTCCCAACGGTTCTCGGCCTCGGTCTCTTGGACGGCACGACTGCGCTCGTAGGCCGTCGCCTCCTCGCCCTCCAGCGGCGTGAGCGAGACGTCGAAGGAAGCATTGGCCGTGTCGTTGATCGGGACGGTCCAGACCGCCTTGGTGTCCCACAGGTCGCGGCGTGTCTCGAACCCCTTAGCGCGGGTGCGCTGGAACCACAGCTTCACGTTGGGCATGAACCAATGCTTGAAGCGCGCCATGCGCACCTCGCCTTCCGCCGACGCCTGCTCGCCCTTGACGATGCCGAGGGAGCTCTTGGCGTCGCCCTCGGCGCCCGACACGCGCCGCGCGCCGCGCAGGCCGTAGGGCGTCTCCTCGACATGCTCGTGACGGATGACGAGGATGTCGGGCCGGTTCTTGCGCAGCGCGGTCGCGCGGTGCACCCAGGGGCGGTGGCCGTGGTCGTTCTCGATCTTGTTCCAGAAGCCGCACGGCAGCACCTCCACCGGGTCCGCGATCAGCACCCCCGGACGGTCGAGATCGGAGTAGCGCGGCAGCGGCGGCGCCGCGCCCTCGCCGAGATAGGCGAAGATCAGGCCAGCGTATTCACGCACCGGGTACGTCTTGAGACGCACCTTGTCGCAGAACGGGCGGTCTTCGTTGGGCTGCTCGACACACTGGCCCGAAGCATCATAGCGCCAGCCGTGGTAGCGGCAGCGCAGCGTGTCGCCCTCGACCCAGCCGACCGAAAGCTGTGTGCCCCGGTGCGGACAGCGGAAGGCGGTCACGTGCGGCGTACCACCCTCGCCCCGGTAGATGGTGAACGTCTCCCCCAGCACCTCGAGCGGCTTCGCCCGGCCCGCCGGAAGATCGCGGGCGCGCATCACCGGATGCCAGAACAGCCGCAGATACCGCCCGGACGGCGTCCCGGGGCCGACCGCCTCGAGGTCGGCGAACGTGAGCGACCCATACCGTGCCATCGGCCTTCTCCCCATCGTCTTTGCCTCATGCTCCGGGTCGGATTGTAAAGTGTCAACAATTTTTCCGCAGACAAAGAGACGGGGCCCGCCACGCGGCGGGCCCCCCGGAGGCAGGTCGTTGACAGGCCGCTACTTGGCGAGCGGGTCGGGGCGCAGCTGGAAGTGCACCACGAGCGGGCGTGTGCCCTTGCCACCCTCCATATGCCACGGCGCGCGGTCGCCGCTGGTGGTCCACAGGCCGCGGCCCTTCCAGCCGGCATCGGGGTCATCGATGCGGCCGTCGAAGCCCTTGGCGTAGAAGCCCATCGGATAGGGCACGCGCAGCACCACCCAGCTCCCGTCCTTGTCGAGGGCGACTAGGCCGTCGTTCAGGTTGCCGGTGGACATGGGGATGTCCTCACCGAGGCCGAGCGTGTTGTGCTGGTCGACCCAGCTGTAGTAGCTCGACTCGGCGCTGTTGTCCCCGATGCCCCTGAAGCCGGGCCCCGGATACTTGTGGAAGGTCCAGCCCTCGGGGCAGTGGTTGCCGGTGGCCTTGGGGCCGTTGAGCGGGCCCTTGCACTTGCGCCGGTCGAAGGCGCCGATGTGGCCGCTCGCGAGCGAGGCCCACACCACGCCCTGCTTGTCGATGTCGGCGCCGCGGATGCCGTAGCCCGGCATCGGCACGTGGTAGATCTCAGCGAGCGCCGTCTCGGGCGGATTGGAGCCCGGGTCGAGCCGCACGACCGAGCCCGGGAAAGTGCGCACCGAGCCCCAGATCGAGCCGTCGGCCGGATTCGGCATCACCGCGTACCAGCCCACGTTGATGCGCTTGTCCTTGGCGGGATCGACAGGATCCTTCGGCCCCACCGCCTCGTCGCGACGGCCGTTGCCGTTGGTATCGAGCACGAAGTCGGTCCAGCCCTGCGACGCGGCCGCGTCGCCGGTCTCGAGGAACTTCTTGGCATCGAGCCAGCCCGCGACGTTGCGCCCGCCGCTGGTCCACAGGATGTCGTTGGCGTCGAACTGCAGGTGGTGGGTCTGGAAGCAGGTATCGACGAAGGTGTAGCGGCCGGTCTTGGGATCGTAGACCGAGAGCTGCCGGTTGGAGCTTTCGAGCGGCCGTAGCCTGGCGGACGGATGGCTCGAGCCCTTCTTGCAGAAGTCGGGGTTCTCCGAGCCGCGCCCGCGCGCCGTGAACCACACGCGCCCGTCGCCGTCGAACATCGGGTTGTGGTTGTTGAGCCGGGTGTCCCAGATCCGGTCCTCGCCCCAATACGGCGACGGCGCGAGCACCTTGTCGCTCGCCGCGTGGCCGGGGCCGAGCGCCTCCGGGATGCTATAGTCGATCGGCGGGCGGAAGGCGGTCGCCAGGTTCTTGACCGGATCCAGGATCGGAATCCAGTCGGTCGAGTACTCCGCCGAGCCGAACAGCGGCCCGTAGGCGTTCACGGTCGGCTTGCGCCGGTCGCTCGCGATGGTGTCGTGGAGGTAGTGCTGCTCCGTGAGCCAGTCGCGCACCGTGACGACGATGTTGCGCTCCTTGCCCTGGGGCCGCTGCGGCCTGGTGTGCGGCAGCTCGCCCTTGGCGATGCGGTCGGTCCAGTCGGCGAAGTACTTGAACGGCGCGCCGCCGAGCCGGCCGGCGAGGGTGTTGATCATGCTCTCGCCCGACTGGCCCGACTGCACCCGGCGCATCCAGGCATCTTCCGAAGTCTCGAACTCGCCGAGCTCCTTCGGAATGGTGCGGGTCGCGAGATTGCCGAGCTGGTGGCACCCCACGCAGGAGTTGCTCTTCATCAGGTTAAGCCACTCCTCCTGCCGGATGTTGGCGGGAATGTCGCTCTTGCCCCCGAACTGATCCTTGCCCGGTATCGTCATCATCGAATACCAGTAGATCGCCGGGTAGTAGTGCGCCGCAGCCGCCGCGTCGGGCGCGACGACCGCCTTGAGGTCGAGAGGCTTGCCCGGGGCGCTCCGCACCTTGGGCGAATCGACGAGGCCGTAGCCCCGCACCCAGACGTCGTAGGTAGCCGGAGGCAGGTCCGGCAGCACGTAGCGGCCCTGGTCGTCGGTCACCACGATCTTAACGTAGCGGGTGCCGAGCTCGCGCGTCTCCGCGATCACCCAGACCCCCGCCTCGGGCCCGTTGGGTC
This sequence comes from Alphaproteobacteria bacterium, assembly GCA_050485485.1. Lineage (GTDB taxonomy): Bacteria > Pseudomonadota > Alphaproteobacteria > SMXQ01 > SMXQ01 > WHSO01. The sequence continues at coordinate 104,708 of JBJHBM010000003.1, forward strand.
CGGTGACGACGCCACCGATGTCGTCGTCGTCGATGGCGACCGATTGCGCGAACGTTGCCGGCGCCGCGAGCGCCAGCGCAAGGGTGCCGGCAAGGATCGCGCCGGCGCCGAACATGTTTCGTCTCGTCATGACGAGTCTCTCCCCAACATGAAAGGCCGCGCACGCCCGCGGCGGGCATGCGATGCCGTGTCGATGTCCGTGGTAACCGGTGAAGCCCCGGGCGGTAGGCTTCGCGTCCCTTGCCGCCGCGTACTTTCTTGGTCGTTGCGAGGATTGTGGCACAGACCGCGGCCCGCGCAAACCTGCCAGTTCGGCCCATATTCCCATGTTCGATTGCGGGATGTTCGATTGCGGGCCGCGCCCGGGCCGGCGATAATCCCGCCGGCCGCGAGGGGGGACCATGGGCCGGCTCGACAGCTATTTCCGGATCAAGGCGCGCGGCAGCACGGTCGCGACCGAGCTGCTGGCCGGTCTCGCCACGTTCCTGACCATGTCCTACATCATCGTCGTCAATCCGGCGATCCTCGCGGATGCCGGCATGGACTTCGGCGCCGTGTTCGTGGCGACCATCCTCGCCGCCGCCGTCGGCACCGCGATCATGGGGCTGTGGGCCAACTGGCCGGTGGCGCTCGCGCCCGGCATGGGCATCAACGCCTTCTTCACCTACACGGTCGTCATCGGCATGGAGCAGCCGTGGCAGGTGGCGCTCGGCGCGGTGTTCGTGAGCGGCGTCCTGTTCCTCGCCTTGAGCCTCACGCCTCTCAGGGCTTGGCTGATCGACTCGATCCCGCGCTCTCTCAAGCTCGGCATCGGCGCCGGCATCGGCTTCTTCCTCGCCATCATCGGCCTGCGCAACGCCGGCATCGTGGTGGACGACCCCGTGACCCTCGTCGCGCTCGGCGACCTCGGCGCGGCGCCCGCGCTGCTAGCGGGGCTCGGCTTCGTCGCCATGATCGCGCTCGACCGGCTGCGCGTGCCGGGCGCGATCGTGATCGGCATCCTGGGCGTGAGCGCGATCGCCTGGATCGGCGGCGTTACCGATTTCGCCGGCGTCGCGGGCCCGGTGCCGAGCCTCGCCCCCACCCTGCTGCAGCTCGACATAGCGGGCGTGTTCAGCGCCGGCCTGATCGCCGTCGTCTTCGCCTTCCTGTTCGTGGACTTCTTCGATACCGCCGGCACGCTCACCAGCGTCGCCAATCTCGCGGGCAAGGTGCGGGACGACGGCACGGTGGAGGACATCGGCCGGGCCGTCATCAGCGATGCCACCGCCACCACGACGGGCGCGCTGCTCGGCACCTCCAGCACCACCTCCTACATCGAGAGCGGCGCCGGCATCAAGGAGGGTGGGCGCACCGGCCTCGCCGCACTGACCGTCGCCGTCCTCTTCCTCCTGTGCCTTGGCCTCGCGCCGCTGGCCCAGAGCGTGCCCGCCTTCGCCTCAGGCGCGGCGCTGGTGTTCGTGGCGACCCATTTCGCCCGCAACATCGCGGAGATCGCCTGGGACGACCCCACCGAATACGCGCCCGCCGTGCTGGGCGCGCTCGCGATGCCGCTCACCTATTCCATCGCCAACGGCATCGCCATCGCCTTCATCGTCTATGCCGCCGCCAAGCTGGCGACGGGACGCCCCAAGGAACTTGGTACGGGCGTACTGCTGATGGCGGGTTTCGGGCTACTTCATTACGTCTTCGCGTGACCGCGGCTTGCTCCGGCGCGCCCCGGCGGGCACACTGCGCATCATGACCGATGCCTCCGCTTCCCGGCCTTCCCCGCGCAGCCGCATCCTGATTCCCCTCTACGGCCTGTTGGCCGCCGTCGCGGGCGGGCTGATCGGCGAACTTCTCCGTCACGAGCTGATCGAGCCGGTCGAGCGCGCGGTCGCCTGCACCGCCGACCCCGGCCTGTGGTGGTGCCCGCTGCGCGACGGCATCCGCATCGCATCGCAGTACTTCATCATGGCCGGGATCGCCCTGCTGCTGGCCGGGATCGCCGTGCTGCGCCGCGGCCGGGCCGCCGCGGCGGCAGCCATCGCGGCCCTGTTCCTGGGCGGCGCCGGCCTCTATCTCTATTCGGCCGGCCTATCCGCCATCGCCGTGGTTCTGGCCCTGCTGCGGGCCGCGACGCTCGACCGGTCCTGACCGCAGGTAGCGGAGCTCGGCGGCCAGCGCATGGCGGCCCGGCACCGCGAACAGCAGCACCGTCGCCATCCACAGGAACGCCTCCACGTTGCGCCACCCGTCGAAGGCCAGCGCCCCCCCGACGATCAGCACGAGCGTGAGCCATGCCGTCTCGCGCCACGGTCGTCCTCCGGCGCTCCCGCCGCCGCGCGCCAGCAGCGCGAGCGCGAGGCCGGGCAGCCACAGGCCCCAGATCATCATGTCGCGGTGGCGCCCGTCGAATCCGATGGCGAGCGCGAGGATCGCCACCGGCACGGCGGCCAGCCAGTAATAGGCCCCGATCGCCCGCGCCACGTTCCAGTCCAATCGGCCGCGCAGGGCCCCCAGCACATCCGCCGGCGGCGCGGCCGCGGGCGCGATCCGTCCCTCGATGCTCGCGACCAGCAGGGCCACCGCACCCAGGGTGAGCAAGCCCACCCCCGCCCCCATGGCCCAGCCGATGGGGGTGAGGCTGATGACGGCGGTCATCTCCACATGGTGGACGAGGCTTATCCCCGTCGCGAGGGAAAGAGCGGCGAGAGCGGACCATCCGGTGAACATGGTGAGGCGCCCCGCCCACAGTCCCCAGGCGAGGAAGGCCCCCATGATCAGCAGGGTCGCGCCCAGCGCGCGGAGCCAGTTGGGCCACTCCCGGACCGGGCCGGACAGCGGGAACTTCAGGACGCGGTCCTTGTCGAGGATACCCCAGTGGCCGCCGACGGTTCCTTCCGGCACCTGCTTCCACGACAGATCGATGGCCTCGATCAGGTTGTAGTCGATGCCGGCCGCAGTGGCGCGCGCGGCGAACTCGCGCACGAAACGGGCCTGGTTGACGAGGCTCGGAACGGCAGCGCCGCGCGTGCGTCCCGCGCTCGGCCAGCCGATCTCCCCGATCATCATGGGCTTGTCGGGAAACGCCACCCGCATCATGGCGAGGATCGCGTCCACATGGGCCTGCACCTCGTCGATGGAAACGGGCTCCGGATCGTCCCAATAGGGCAGGATATGGACCCCGATCACGTCCACGGCCCGGGCTACCTCCGGATATCGGATCCAGAAATGCGGAACGTCCGCGTAGAGCACGGGCTTTCCTGTCGCGGCCTTGACCTCGTCGATCAGCGCCGCGAGCATGGCACCCGTCATCTCCCGGCGCAGCAGCACCTCGTTGCCGACGAAGATTCCCTTCACGGTTTCGGGATAGCGCAGCGCCAGTTCGATGCCCGCATTCATCTCCTTGCGGCTGTCCTCGGGCTCTCCCGAAATCCAGATGCCCTGATAGACCCGCATGCCGCGTTCGTGGGCGATCCGCGTCACCTCCCCCTGCACGCCGACGGCAGCGTAGGTCCGCAGGCAATCGGTCGCTTCCTTGAGAACCTCGACGTCGCGTTCCACCACGGTCAGGGGCACGTCGAAGCGGTCGCCGTCGAGGGGCGACGGGCCGCCGTCATAGGGGGAATAGGACAGGCACTGAAAGCGCCCGTCCGGCAATTCCACGATGTCAACCGCCCGCCCCTGCCACGACCAGTAGAGCGCAGCGGCCAGGACGGCAACAGCAAACGAAAGGATGGGACGGGACCAATCGGGCATGAAGTCGTGGCGCGTGGTGGGAAGGGAGAGTGAGGCCAGTTTAGTAAGGCACCGGGCACCGATGCCAAGGTTTCTCTGAAGCGTTCATGCGCCTTTCCTGTTTGGACCTCGGCCGTGCATAATAACGTCCGCGACGGCATTTCGTTGCGTACATGGGAAGGGGGTTCAGGATGCGTGAAAGCACCTTTCATTGGCTCGGCTTCGAGTTCGTCGGCCTTTCGGGGGAATCCGACGGCAGGGGCGACGCCGCCGAGCAATGCCGCAACCTGTGCTCGCGCTTCGCCGATGCCCTCGGGCGGCGCGGCCTCGACCTCTCCGCAAGCGTCCGCAGCCGCCTGTTCGCGCCCGACCGCGCCTCCCGCGATGCCGCGAGCGCCGTGCGCGTCGAGGTCCTGTCGGGCCCGGCGCGCTGCGCCACTTCGAGCTATATCGCGCCCCGGAGGTTCGAAACCGGCGCCAGCGTGGCGATGGACCTCATCGCCGTGGTGCCACGCCCCGGGCTCTCCAAGCGTATCCGCGAGAACGATCCCGTCCGCACGCCCTGCCGCTGGCTCACCTATGGCCCCCTGATCGTGTTTTCGGGACAGACCGCGGTCCTCCCCGGTCTCGAAACCCAGGTCACGACGGACATCCTGCCGCGCATAACCGACTATCTCGCGGAGGAGGACTGCGGCTGGGAAGACGTCGCGGAAGTGAACTGCTACCTGCACGAGGATGAGAGCCCGGCATTCATGCGCGACCTCTACCTGCGCTTCGCGCCGGCCCTTCCGCACAAGTTCGCATGCCGCCCTGTGGCAGGCTATTCCGCCCCCGGCAAGCGCGTCGAGGTCGAGGTGACCGCAAGAAAGCCCGTATGAAGGCGGCCTTTTCGAATCCAAGGAGCAAACTCCCATGAGTTCCGAAACCGCAATCGCAGAGGACGTGCTGCGCCAGATCGCGGAAGCATTGAGCACCTACGGGCTGAGTGTCCTCGGCGCCGTCATCATCCTGGTCGTCGGCTTCATGGTCGCAGGCTGGGCGGCGCGCATGACGAAAAGGCTGCTCGACCGCAGCGAACGGCTCGAGAGCACGCTCAAGCCGTTCGTCGTCAGCATCGTGCGCTACGCGATCATCATCTTCACGGTCATCGCCGTCCTCGACCAGTTCGGCGTCCAGACCACCAGCCTGCTCGCGGTTCTCGGCGCCGCCGGCCTGGCCGTCGGCCTGGCCCTGCAGGGCACGCTCAGCAACCTTGCGGCCGGCGTGATGCTCCTGATCTTCCGGCCGTTCAAGATCGGCCATTACATCGAGGCCGCCGGAATCGCCGGCTCGGTCGAGGAAATTTCGCTCTTCACCACGGAGCTCAATACGCCGGACAATGTCCATATCACGGTGCCGAACGGGCAGCTGTGGGGCGCGGCCATCAAGAACTACAGCCGCAATACGACCCGGCGCGCCGACGTTTCCGTCGGCATCGACTACGGCGACGATATCGGCAAGGCGCTCGAGATCATCCGGACCGTGGTGCTGTCCGACCCACGCGTGCGACAGGAGCCCGCGCCGATGTTCCTGGTGACCGGCCTCGGGGAAAGCTCGATCGATCTCCAGGCGCGCGCCTGGTGCGCCGCGTCCGACTACTGGCCGCTGCGCTTCGACCTCAACCGCAAGGTCAAGGAGGCCCTCGATGCGGGCGGCATCACCATCCCGTTCCCGCAGCGCACCGTCCACTTGGTCGGCAAGGAGTAGCGTATATCATGGCAGACATCCGCATCAGCCTCGCCATCAGCGACTATGACCATGTCCGCGATCTGGTGACGGGTAAGGTCAAGGTCGAGGGTGCCACGATCGAGCATATCGACCTCCCGGTCGAGGAGTACTTCGCCCGCTTCACCGACGAACGCTGCTGGGATGTTTCGGAAATGTCTATGGCCCGCTTCGTATCCCTGACGTCCCAGGGCGATCCGAACATCACCGGAATCCCCGTGTTCCCCTCCCGATTCTTCCGCCAGCATGCGATCTACGTTCGCAGCGACAGCCCCTTGCGCGAGCCGGCCGCGCTCGCCGGCAAGCGGATCGGCATTCCGGAATGGGTGCAGACCGCCATCGTCTGGGTACGGGCGTGGTTGATGCACGACGTCGGCATCGGCCTGAAGGACATCGAATGGGTGCGGGCGGGAATCAACCGTCCCGGGCGCGAAAGCCAGGTCAAGCCCAGGCTGCCGGACGGGATCGCCTACCGCGAGGTCTACGACCGCTCGCTGATGGACATGCTGCTGGCCGGCGATCTCGATGCGATCATCTGTGCTCATCCGCCCGATCTGTTCGAGGCCCGCGATGCCCGCGTCCGCCGCCTGCTCGACGACTATTACACCGCCGAGATCGACTACTGGCGCAAACACCGCATCTTTCCGATGATGCACACGGTGGCGATGCCGCGCACGACCTACGACGCGCATCCGTGGCTCGGGCCCGCACTCTTCGCCGCCCTGACGGAAGCCAAAAACCGCAGCCTTGTGCGTGCCCTCGACGGCAACATCTGCCGGTTCCCGATCCCGTGGTGCTTCACCCATGCGGAACGCGCACGCGACATGTTCGGCGACGATTTCTGGCCTTACGGGGTCGAAGCCAACCGGCCGACGCTCGAGGCTTTCGTCCGCTTCTGCGACGAGCAGGGCGTGAGCCACAGGCCGGTAGCGGTGGACGACCTCTATCCCGGGAACGTGCGCAAGCTTTGACGCAAGGGCTAGCGGTTTGATTTCGCGTCGTCGTCGCGGTCGGGAAGATCGGAGCCGTCCGTGTCGGCCTCGCTCTCCTCCGTCTCTCCGTCGATATCCGAGGAACTGCTGTCGATCATGGCCAGGCTGTTGGTCGCGGTATCGTCCGTCGCCGACAGGCGGGCATAGGCGCGCACCGAGAGCGGAATCGAGCACAGATAGACGACCAGCATCCCGGCCACGGTCAGCCATGTCGCCGTCACCAGCATCGCGACCAGCAGGCCGACCAGCAGCAGCAGCGGAATGACCAGCCGGTGCGGTACCCGCACCCGCTTGAAAGAATAGGTCGGGATACGGCTGACCATCAGGTACGACACCAGGATCATCAAGAGCCCGTTCACCCAGGGATGGGAAAAGAATTCGGGCCACAGGACGAAGCTGAGCATCATCGGCAGGAGCACGACGCCGCCGCCGGCAGGCGCCGGCAGGCCGGTGAAGAAATTTCCAGCCCATGCCGGAAGATCCGAATCGCCGAGACGCGTATTGAAGCGTGCCAACCTGAGAGCCGCGCAAACCGCGAAGATCAGCGCGATCACCCAGCCCGGTCCGGGCGTGTCCTTCAGTGTCCATAGAAACACGAGGATCGCCGGCGCGACGCCGAAGGAGATGAAATCGGAGAGCGAATCGAGCTCCGCGCCGAATTTGCTGGAGCCGCCGAGGAGGCGCGCGATACGGCCGTCGAGAGCGTCCAGCAGCCCGGCAATGAGTACGGCGGCGACCGCGAGCGGCCAGCGTTCCTGGATGCCGTAGAGGATCGCCGTGAGTCCGGCGCAGAGCGCGGTGACGGTGAGGATGTTGGGTATCAGGCGGTTGACCGGCAAGGCGGACAGCCGCGGGCGCGGGCGTTTCACGACGGCTCCCCTACCGGAAACGACGCGTTGCGGTTGCCGACCGGATCGGCCAGCACGGTCTCGCCGGCGACCGTGACCTCGCCTTCGCAAACCAGCGGCTCGATACCGTCTGGAAGATAGACGTCGACCCGGCTGCCGAAGCGAATGACGCCGAAGCGCGTACCGGCCTTCACCTCGTCGCCGGGCGCGATCTTCGAGCGAATGCGCCGCGCGACCAGTCCTGCGATCTGGACGAAGGCGATGTCCAGGCCGGCGCCGGTAGTTATCCGGACGGAAAGGCGCTCGTTGTGCACGCTCGCCTTGTCGAAGGATGCGTTGAAGAACTTGCCGGGGCGGTAATGCACTTCCGTCACGCGGCCGTCGGCCGGTATCCGGTTCACATGAACGTTGAAGATATTCATGAAGATGCTGATGCGCGTGCGCGGCTCCGGCCCCATGCCGAGCTCTTCGGGCGGCGGCGCCTTCACCACGGGCAGCACGCGACCGTCCGCAGGCGCGAGGATGACATGGGCGCGGGCGGGCGGCATCCGTTCCGGGTCGCGGAAGAACCAGACGCACCACAGGGTCAGCAACGTACCGGCCCAGCCGAGGGGTGGCCACAGCCACCACAGCAGCACGGTCGCCGCGACAAAGATGGCGATGATGGGCAGGCCTTCGCGATGAATAGGCAGACGCATGTTCCTGTTGCCGTAGGGACGCGGGGGTCGGAGTTTAGCGGATTCGGCCCGAAAAGCGAGCGCGGCGCGGGAGCGTCGCGACGCTCAGTGGAACTGATGCGACTTCCGCGGCATCGTGAACACCTGCCCCGGATAGATCAGGTTGGGATCGCGAATCTGCGCCTTGTTGGCTTCGTAGATGAGCGTGAACTGGACGCCCGTGCCGTAGGTTCGCCGGGCGATGCGCCACAGGCTGTTGCCGGGCTGGACGACGACGATGGTGCGGTCGCCGAGATCGCCGAGCGCGGGGGCGCGGCTGAACGGTACCTCGATGCGACGCGCCACTTGGCCGCCCGAAGCCAGCTGGTCCACCCGCAACGCATAGTCGCCCGGGGCCAGGGCCTCTTCCGGCGAAAACGTCCAGCGGCCGTCGTCGCGGGTCACCACCTCGCCGATGGCGCGATTGTCGAGATAGATGCGTAGGCTCGTGCCCGGCGCGGCGATGCCCGAGATGTTGACGTGCCCCTCTCCGTCGTAGTCGATCACCTCGATGGCGAGGGAGTCGTCGGCGGTCTTGGTGGGCGTGGCGCCGTCGGGGGTTTGCAGCACCGTGGCCGGCCCCTTGGCGCGGCCTTCGCTTTCGCGCGGCGGCACGCGGAACGCGAGCGCGCCGGAACCGCCTTCCGCCGGGCGGCCGGCGACATCCTTGCCGCGCTCCGGCACCACCAGCACCACCTCGCCTTCCGAGGTCACCGTCTCCCCGCCCTTCAGCCGCGCGGAAAGCCCCAGATGACGGGCGCCCGGCTCGAGCGGCTTGTCGGGCACCAGCACCCATTCCCCGCGCCCGTCGGCGGTGACCCGGCCGATGACCTTGTCCCCGTCGAGCACGAGCACCTCCGCACCCGGCGCCGCGCGCCCGGCGATCACCGCATTGCCTTCCGGGTTGACCCGGACGATGTCGAAGGTGGGCTCGTCGGCGCGCGCCCGGATGTCGGGCGCCACCGGGCCGCTCTCCCGGGCGACGGGCGGCACCGCGACGGTGGGCGTCGGCACGTGCGGGGCCGCCACCTCCGGATCGCCATCGCGGCCGAGATAGAAATTGAGCAGCAGGGCGGCCGCGAGAACGACGGCACCCAGCGCTGCTATGACGAGAGCGCGGTTCACCGGCGCCTTCCCTTATCAAGGCAGTAGCCCCTCGGGCTTGAACCTACATTAGAACATTATGCCCCGAGATTGAACCACCTGCGTTGCGGCGCGGGCGGGCCGGGAGCCTCAGTTGCGCGGGGCGGGGCGCGGCAGGGACGTCAAGGACTTGAGGTAGACCGCGATCGCGTGGCGATCCTCGTCGGTGAGCTGGTCGGTCCCGTTCTCGACCACGTCGGCCATCAGGGAGCCGAAGAAATCGCCGTCGGGCAGCATGCCGGACTTGAGGGATTCGGCGATGTCCTCGACCGTCCAGTCGCCGATTCCGTCGGCATGGGGCGTGATGTTGGGGACGGCGAGCCCGTCGGGCCCCTCGCCCCGCGCCGTACCCGCCATCCAGCGGCTGCGGTCGAGTGCGCCCAGGCGCCCGCGGGGGGTATGGCATTCCGCGCAATGGGCGAGCCCCTCGGCGAGGTAGCGCCCGCGGTTCCACGCGTCCGGGCGCGCGGGGTCGGGCGCCAGCGGCCCCTTCTCCAGGTAGAGCCACTTCCAGACCATCATGCCGAGCCGGATGTTGTAGGGGAAGGACAGCTCGTGCGGCCGGCTCGGGGTCGCCACCGGCGGCAGCGACATGATATGGGCCTTGATCGCCAGCATGTCGGCGTCGGTCAGGTTGGTGAACGAGGTGTAGGGAAAGGACGGATAATAGTGCCGTCCGGACGGCGAAATGCCGTCCCGCATCGCACGGATGAAGTCGTTATCGGACCAGTTGCCGATGCCATGCTCGGGATCGGACGAGATATTGGGGCCGTAGAACACGCCGAAAGGGGTCTTGAGCGGCGTCCCGCCACCCAAGAGCGGCCCCTTGTTGCCGGTATCGGTATGGCAGTTGGCGCAGCCGCCCGCCGCGAACAGGGCGGCGCCGCGCGCCGGCGTCCCCGCGTCGGCCTGCGCGCCGGCCGGCGCCGGCGCCGCGAGCCAGAGCAGCAGCACCGCCAGGACCGCCGCCGATGGCGAATACCGGAAACGCGAAACCATGACCGCAGATTACATGACGGCACCGCCACGGGGCCACCGGAACCGGCCGGAGCTCCCGCGCGGCATGCCAATGCGAATCAGGGCTGGGGCCCGCGATAGGCGCGGTGGCAGGTGGCGCATACCCCCTGGGCCTTTTTCACGGCGCCCGCCATGGCGGCCTGGTCGCCGGCCTTTGCCGCCGCCTCGACCTCGCCGAGGGCGGCCAGGAACGTCTTACCGGTCGCCTCGAACTTCGGCCATTCCGCCCAGATTTCCGGCTTGGCGCGGGTCTTGACCGCGTCCGAGCCCGATCCTTGCGGAAACAGCGTGAGGAACCGCTTGATCCGGGTCTGCAGCTCCGCGGCCTTGGCCGCCTCGGCCGCGCCGGCCTGGCCCGCCCTAGCAGCGCCGTCGAGCTCCTTGGTGGTGCTGGCGACGAACTTCATGATCTCCGACCGCTGCTGTGCGGCGGCGGCGGCGTCCTGGGCGAAAGCCCCGGACGACAGGGTCGCGGCGCCGAATCCGAACGCGAGCGCGGCGCAGACGAGGACCGACGGGACGGTGAAGCAACGCCTCATGAGGATGCCTCCACGGTTTGTGAGCGGCGCACAGTGTGCCGCAGGATGCCTCGGCCTTCAACACCGGGGCGGGCGCGGAACCCCGCCCTCACGAAATCGTGTACGGCGTCGGCGCGGTCGTCCAAAATCACCCGGCACACCCCCTGAAACCCCCAACGGGCAGGCAAGAAACACATGCCGGACATCGGCTCGATCTGCGTCTACTGCGGGTCCTCCACGGGCGCCGACCCGCGCTACCGGAATGCCGCCCGCCGCTTCGGCCGGCTAATCGGCGAGGCCTGCCTGGAGCTGGTCTACGGCGGCGGCAACATCGGGCTGATGGGGGTGCTGGCCGACGCCGCCCTCGAGGCCGGCGCGCGCGTCACCGGCGTGATCCCGACCGACCTCGAGCGCGTCGAGCTCGCCCACGGCGGCCTCGACGAGCTGGTGGTGGTGGACTCGATGCACGAGCGCAAGCGCCGCATGTTCGAGCGCGCCGACGCCTTCTGCGCGCTGGCGGGCGGCGTCGGCACCCTCGACGAGACCTTCGAGATCATCACTTGGCGCCAGCTCGGCCTGCACGGCCGCCCGATCGTGATCGTCAACCAGGACGGCTACTGGCGGCCCTTGCTCGACCTGATCGACCACACCGTCGCCGCCGGGTTCTCCGGCCCCGAGGTGCGCGACCTGTTCACGGTGGTGGAGAGCGTGGACGAGGTGCTGCCCGCCATCGCCCGGATGCCGGCCTCGCCCACCCCGGCCCTGCCCGAGCGCACCTGAGGCCCCCTCCGCTTGCGCTCCGGAGCCGCTCTGGATATGGTGCGCGCGAGTTTTCTGCCGCGTCCCCGCGCGCCTCAGCACGCCCGGGTCCGCCCCCGCCACCATCCGCCTGTACACTGCCGCCAGGCATACTGCCGCTAGGGAGAGGAACGAATGGCCAAGATCAAGGTCAAGACCCCGGTCGTCGAGCTCGACGGCGACGAGATGACCCGCATCATCTGGAAGTTCATCAAGGACAAGCTGATCCTCCCCTACCTCGACATCGACCTCAAGTACTACGACCTCGGCATCGAGTACCGCGACGCCACCGACGACCAAGTGACGGTGGACGCCGCCAACGCGATCAAGCAGTACGGCGTCGGCGTCAAGTGCGCCACCATCACCCCCGACGAGGCCCGGGTGAAGGAGTTCAACCTCAAGGAGATGTGGAAGTCGCCCAACGGCACGATCCGCAACATCCTGGGCGGCACCATCTTCCGCGAGCCGATCGTGATCAAGAACGTGCCGCGCCTGGTGCCGGGCTGGACCAAGCCGTTCGTGATCGGCCGCCACGCCTACGGCGACCAGTACCGCGCCACCGACTTCGTGGTGCCGGGCAAGGGCAAGCTCACGCTCCGCTTCGAGGGCGCCGACGGCAAGGTGATCGAGCGCGAGGTGTTCGACTTCCCCGGCGGCGGCATCGCCATGTCGATGTACAACCTCGACGACTCGATCGTCGACTTCGCGCGCTCGTGCTTCAACTACGGCCTCACGCGCGGCTGGCCGGTGTACCTCTCCACCAAGAACACCATCCTCAAGGCCTACGACGGGCGCTTCAAGGACCTGTTCCAGAAGGTCTACGACGAGGAGTTCAAGGGCGCCTTCGAGAAGAAGAAAATCTTCTACGAGCACCGCCTGATCGACGACATGGTGGCGGCGGCGCTCAAGTGGTCGGGCGGCTACGTCTGGGCCTGCAAGAACTACGACGGCGACGTGCAGTCCGACACCGCGGCCCAGGGCTTCGGCTCGCTCGGCCTCATGACCAGCGTGCTGATGACCGCCGACGGCAAGACCGTCGAGGCCGAGGCCGCCCACGGCACGGTGACGCGCCACTTCCGCGAGCACCAGAAGGGCAACCCGACCTCCACCAACCCGATCGCCTCGATCTTCGCCTGGACCCGCGGCCTCCAGTTCCGCGGCAAGATGGACGACACGACCGACGTCGAGCAGTTCGCCACCGCGCTCGAGGAGGTATGCATCGAGACGGTCGAGGCGGGCGACATGACCAAGGACCTCGCGCTCCTGATCGGCCCCGACCAGAAGTGGCTCAACACCACCGAGTTCCTCGACAGGATCGACGAGAACCTGAAGAAGAAGATGGCCTAGGCCATCGGCGACGGAAAACTCGTGGATGCCCGCGTCGTGAAGCCTGTCCTCGGGCCGGCCTTCGGCCGGACCCGTGGGCGCGGGCATGACGATGGAAAGGGGCCGGACCCGCGATATTCCCGTCTTGCGTGGACGTGATCCGCGCGGGCAGACGAGAATACGAAGACGGGAAGCGGCGGCGGAGGCCTCAGGCGTGGGCGGCTTCCATCGCGCGGGCGATAGCGTCGAAGGCGGCGTCGGCCTTGGAGGGGTCGGGCCCGCCGGCCTGGGCCATGTCGGGCCGCCCGCCGCCGCCCTTGCCGCCGAGCGCCTCCGCGCCCGCGCGCACCAGCCGCACCGCGTCGAAACGCCCGGTCAGGCCGTCGGTGACGCCGACCACGATCGAAGCCTTGCCGCCGTCCGCGCCGACCACGGCATAGACGCCCGGCCCCTGCTTCTTGAGCTCGTCCACCATCGACTTGAGGTCCTTGGCGGGCACGCCCTCGACCGCGCGGGTGACGAGCCGGGCGCCGGCGATCTCGCGGCCCGCGTCGGCGGGCGCCGCCCCCGCGC
>JBJHBM010000004.1:0-100905 GCA_050485485.1 Alphaproteobacteria bacterium
CAGCACGGCGGCGACCGGCACCGGGCCCGGCGCGGCGGCGGCATGGGCGGCGGCGTGCTGGGCGCCGCCCCGGTGCTGCAGCCAGCGCATCAGGGTGCGGTCGCGCCCGACCACCTGCATCCGGTAGATGCCGAGGTTGGCGTCCTCGCCGCGCGCGCCCGGCGCCTTGGTGACGACCAGCGGGAAGGTGATGAGCGGCGCGGGCTCCCCCGGCCAGCAGGTCTGGACCGGCAGGCGCGCGAGGTCGATGTCGGCGCCGCGCAGCACCACCTCCTGGCATGGCGCGCGCGCGACCGTGCGCGGGTTCTTGGAGAGCGCGAGCCTGAGGGTCGGCAGCAGCGCCAGCGCCTCCTTGAGATTATGGGGCGGCTCGGGGCTGTTGAGGAAGGCTAGCGCTTCGCCCAGGACCGGCAGTTCGGCGCGCTCGCGCCCCATCGCCCAGGCGACGCGCTCTTCGGTGCCGAACAGGTTGGCGAGCACGCGCCGCGGCCAGGGCGGGCCGTAGGCGGGGCCGGCCCCGTCGGCCACGAGATTTTCGAACAGCACGGCGGGGCCGCCGCGCGCGATCAGCCGAGTACCGATCTCGGTCATCTCGAGCCTGGGGGAGACCGGGGCGGCGACGGCGGCGAGCGCGCCGCGCGCGCGCAGGAAGTCGAGAAAATCGCGGAGGTTCCGGTGTTTCATGGCGGCGATCTTACGTTATATTAATAGCGATTCCGCTAGTTTTCCCGGCAAGCCGCGCGACCGGGAGAGGGGGGCACGGGGCGGGGCGGGGGCATGAGCCTCCGCGCCGAATGTCGGTAACGTGTCCGAAGCTGGAGGCCAGTCATGGCGAAGTATTGGGTCGTCGGCGGCGAATATGCGACGACCGATTTCAAGACGCTCAAACCCGGAAGCCCCGAGGTGCGCGAAGGCCCCTTCGCCTCCTACGACGAGGCGTACCGCAAATGGCAGGAGCTGTCCTGGCGATGGGTCGATTCCTGCAACATCCGCTACCGGATCGAGGCCGAGAGCGACGCTGCCGCCTGACGGCGTCCGCCCGCGCCCTTGCCAGCGCCGCGCGCGCGCCGCACAATCGGACGCACAGCGGGTAGGGGACGAATGCGTGCCGTGAAGCCTTTCCATGTCGTGGTCGCGGTGCTTGCGCTGATGCTGGCCGCCTGCGTGCCCGAATCGCGCAGCTCGCTGCCCGAGGACACGCGGCTTGCCGTGGACGAGCGCCTGATCGGCACCTGGCGGACGGAGCTGCTCGGCAACGTCCATGTCGCCGAGGTGACGCGCGGCGCGGCGGGCACGCTCGAGGTCACGCTGCGTTCGGTTTCCATCGAAGGCGCCCAGCGCGGGCTCGCCCCGCGCGAGAGCCGTCACCAGCTGCGCTTCCACGAGCTCAACGGCGTCGCCGTCATCGCCGAGCGCGGGCCCAGCCTGGTGGACGGGCGCACGGTGCACCGCTTCGCGAGCTACCGCGTGGACCCGGACGGTTCGGTGACGCTGCTCTACACCAACCAGTATCCTGTCATGACCTTCGTCGCGCCGCTCCGGGTGCCGGGCGAGCTGCGCTCCGACGATCCGCTGTTCCGCGACGTGATCATGAACGCGCCGCCCGGAGACGTCGCAACGGTGCTGCGCAGCCACGCGCCCGCCGAGATGTTCGGGGTCCCGTTCGGGCCGTTCGCGCGCCAATGACGATCCCGGACAGCCCGGCCGAGCGCATCCTGCGCGCCAAGTCCTATCCGTTCGGCCACCCCGAGCGCTCCTACCTGTTCCGCGCGGGCCGCGCCGAGCCGCTCGCGGACGCGGGCGCGGCCATCCGCGGGCGCGTGCCGGTGCTGGCCTCGGGCTCGAACGCGGCGCCGCTGCAGCTCGCGCGGAAATATGCCGCCGCGGCCGACGCGGAGATTCCCGTGACACGCGCGCGGCTGCGCCATTTCGATTCGGTCTACAACGCCCATATCGCGGCCTACGGCTCGGTGCCGGCGACGCTGTTCCCGTCGTCGGACACGGTGCTCACGACCTTCGTCACCTGGCTCGACGCGGAACAGCTCGAGATCATGCACGCGACCGAGCAGCCGGGCGTCAACTACCACTACACCCGGCTCGTGGGTCTCGAGGTCGAGGTGGACGGGATCGGCGCGCTCGGCGAAGCCTATGCCTACGTCTCGGTGGCGGGCTGCCTGATCCACTGCGAGGGGCCGGTGAGCCTCGCCGAGGTGCCGGCGCAGGGGCGGCGCTATCCCGCGCGCACCCAGGCGGAGATGCTGGCGCTGGTGCGCGACTTGGTGGCGCCCGGCGCGGACCTCGACGCCTTCATCCTGGAAACGGTGGCGGACGAGGCGCTGCGCCGCGCGCGCTCGGGCCTGCTCGCCGCCGCCGCCCGCGCCTTCGCCCATCCCGGCATGGAGGTGGTGCCGGTGGCCTGTCAGGTGCCGGCGAGGCGATAGATCACGGTCTCGCGCGTCTCGCGGTCCTCGAGCTCGCGGGTGGTCGGCACCGCGTAGCGCGCGATCTCCTCGAGGCCGGCGCCGGGCAGGTAGGCGCGGCCGGGGTCGGCGAGCCACACCTCGGCGCCCGCGCGCGCTGCCGCGCCGAGCCAGATGGCCATGCGTTCCGCCATGCGGCGCTCGTAGCACACGTCGCCCGCGAGGATCAGCCGCTCGCCGGCGGGCGCCGGCGCCGCCAGCAGATCGTCGAGCACCACTTCCACGTCGACGCCGTTGGCGCGCGCGTTCTCGGCGATGGCGGCCGCGGCCAGAGCGTCGATCTCGCTCGCGGTCACGGCGGCGGCCCCGGCCCGCGCCGCCGCGATGGCCGCGATCCCCGAGCCCGCTGCGACGTCGAGTACCCGGCGCCCGGCGACGCGCTCCGGCCGGTCGAGCAGCAGCCGCGCGGTCGCGGCGCCGCCCGGCCATACGAACGCCCAATAGGGCGGCTCCACCCCTTGCGCTTCGAGCCCGGTCTCGGTCGCGTGCCAGATCGGCGTGATCCGATCGGCAAGGCGCAGCGTGATCTCGGGCACCAGCGGATGGCGCCCGGGGCGCGTGTTATCGGCGATGAAGCGCGCGGGCTCGGTCGCGGGCGCCATCACGCGCTCGCCTGTCCGGCGACGATCGCCGCCAGCAGAAGGACGAGGAAGCCGCGCGTCGCGCGGAACTTGCGCATGCAGTCCTCCGGGTCGTCGAGGTCCACGGCCCACGCCTGCCACAGGAGGTATGCCGCGACCGCCGCGAGCAGCGGCCAGAATGCCCAGCCGAGGCCCGCCACGTGGCCGGCCGCGCCGAACAGCAGGACGGCGGCGGCGTAGAAGGCGGTGAACCACGGCTTGGCGCGGTCCCCCAGCACGATCGAGAGCGTCTTGGTGCCGGCCGCGCGGTCGTCGGCGATGTCGGCGTAGGCATAGATGGTGTCGTAGCCGAGCGTCCAGAACCAGGCGCCGGCGTAGAGCAGGAACGCCTCCGGCGCGAGCGCGCCCTGCACCGCCGCGAAGCCGAGCAGCGTGCCGAACGTCATGGTGAGGCCGAGCCACGCCTGCGGCGCCCAGGTGATGCGCTTCATGAAGGGATAGGCCACCACCAGCGCGAGCGAGCCCACGGCGAGCAGGATGGTGAGACGGTTGAACGCGAGCAGGATGGCGAGGCCGAGCGCCAGAAGGACAACGAGGAAGGCGAGCGCCCGGGGCACCGTGAGAGCGCCGGAGGCGAGCGGGCGGTCGCGGGTGCGCGCCACCTGGCGGTCGATGTCGCGGTCCACGATGTCGTTGATGGTGCAGCCGGCGGCGCGCATCACCAGCGCCCCCGCCGCGAACAGCAGCGCGAGCCGCGCCAACTCCCAGCCGTGGGCGAGGCCGGGGCTCGCGAGCGCGACCGACCACCAGCACGGGAACACCAGGATCCATACGCCGATCAGTCGGTCGAAGCGGCCGAGCCGCACGTAGGGCAGCGCCCAGGCGGGGGTGGCGCGCACCAGCCAGCCGGTTTCCGGGATGTCGCTCCGCGCGCTGCCGGGCGTGGGGCCGGGACTGGCACCGGGGGGATTTGTGTCGGGGCCGCTCATGGCGTAAGTCTTAATGCCGCACCCTTCCCGCCACAAGCGCGCGCACGGTCCCGGCGATGGCACGAAGCTCCGACGATATCCAGGACGCACCCGCGACGGTCCGCGCGCGGCTGTTCGTCGCCGCGCCGCTCGCGGCGGGTGCCGAGGTGGCGCTCGCCGCCGACGCGGTCCACCGCCTGCGCAACGTGCTTCGGCTCGCCGCCGGGGCGCCCGTCGCGCTGTTCAACGGCGAGGACGGCGAATGGGCGGCGGAGATCGCGGCGCTCGGCAAGGGCGCGGGCCGCGCCCGGGTGCTCGCGCGCCGCCGCGCGCCGCGCGCCGAGCCCGACCTGTGGCTGCTGTTCGCGCCGATCAAGCACGGGCGCATCGACTATCTTGCCCAGAAGGCGACCGAGCTCGGCTGCGCGCGGCTCCAGCCGGTGCTGACCGAGTTCACTACGGTGAGCCGGGTCAACCGCGCGCGGCTCGCCGCCAACGCGCTGGAGGCGGCGCAGCAGACCGGCCGCCTCACTGTGCCGGAGGTGATGGAGGCCGCACCGCTCGCACGCGTCCTCGACGGCTGGCCCGCCCGGCGCCGCATCATGCTGTGCGACGAGGGGGGCGCGGGCCCGCCGGTGGCGCAGGCGCTCGCACAGGCCGGGCGCGGCCCCTGGGCCGTCCTGATCGGCCCCGAGGGCGGCTTCTCCGCGCGGGAGCTTGACGCGCTCCGGAAACTGCCCTTTGTTATGCCGGTCAGCCTCGGCCCGAGGCTGCTGCGTGCAGACACGGCCGCCGTCGCGGCGCTTGCGTGCTGGCAGGCGGCGCTCGGCGACTGGGCGGACGCCGTCCCCGGCGCGTGAGGCCGCCCCGGGCGGCTCCATCCCAACCCCGGCCCCGCGAGGGGCATCCAGGAAACGCCACAGGCCGCGCCCGCGCATGTCCGGTCCCCCCAAGTCATCCGGCGAGCAGATCGTCTCGCGCGATCAGCTCGTGGCCTACCACGCGGCGGGCGCCAAGCCGCGTGAGGAATGGCGCATCGGCACCGAGCACGAGAAGTTCGCCTTCGACCTCGATACCCTGCGCCCGCTGCCCTACGAGGGCGCCCGCTCGATCCGCGCGTTGCTCGAAGGCCTGACGCGCTTCGGCTGGGAGCCGGTGACGGAGGGCGGCCGCCCGATCGCGCTCACCCAGGGCGGCGCCTCGATCACGCTGGAGCCGGGCGGGCAGGTGGAGCTCTCGGGCGACACGCTCGAGAACCTGCACCAGACCTGCCGCGAGGCACAGCAGCATCTTGCCCAGGTCAAGGAGGTGGCGGGCGAGATCGGCGCCGGCCTGATCGGCATGGGCTTCAACCCGAAATGGGCGCGTGCCGACGTGCCGTGGATGCCCAAGGGGCGCTACGGGATCATGCGCCGCTATATGCCGACCAAGGGCAGCCTCGGCCTCGACATGATGCTGCGCACCTGCACCATCCAGGTGAACCTCGACTTCGCCTCGGAAGCCGACATGGTGCGGAAGTTCCGCGTCGGCCTCGCGCTGCAGCCCGTCGCCACGGCACTCTTCGCCAACTCGCCCTTCACGGAAGGCAGGCCCAACGGGTTCCTGTCCTACCGCAGCCACGTCTGGACCGACACCGATCCCGACCGCTGCGGCATCCTGCCGTTCGTGTTCGAGGACGGCTTCGGCTTCGAGCGCTACGTCGACTACCTGCTCGACGTACCGATGTACTTCGTCTATCGCGACGGACGCTACATCGATGCCGCCGGCCAGTCGTTCCGCGACTTCATGGCGGGGCGGCTGCCGGCGCGCCCGGGCGAGCTGCCGACCATGGGCGACTGGACCGACCACATGACCACCGTGTTTCCGGAGGTCCGGCTCAAGCGCTACCTGGAGATGCGCGGCGCCGACGGCGGGCCGTGGCGGCGCATCTGCGCGCTGCCGGCGCTGTGGGTGGGGCTGCTCTACGACGGGGCCGCGATGGACGCCGCATGGGACCTCTGCAAGGACTGGACGGCGGCGGAGCACGACTACCTGCGCCGCGAGGTCCCGAGGCGGGCGCTCGCGACCGAGTTCCGGGGGCGCCCGCTGCTGGAGCTTGCCCGCGAGCTGGTGGCGATCGCGCGCGCCGGGCTCGCCGCGCGCCACAGGCTCGACGACTCGGGAACCGGCGAAGGCCACTTCCTCGGCCCGCTCGAGGAGACCCTGCGGCGTGGCCGCACCCCGGCCGAGACCAAGCTCGAACTCTACCACGGCGCCTGGGGCGGCTCCGTGGACCCGGTGTTCAGCGAATACGCCTATTGATCCTCAATAGACCAGGGTGAGCGTGCCGTCCTCGACGCGCCAGGCGCGGAAGCGTTCCAGCGTCGAGAGGCCGAGCAGCGAGGTGCCGAGCGGCGCGGCGTTGACAGAGGCGCGCACGTTCCTGAACTCCACCGATCCGATCGCGATCCGCTCGAGCGTCACCGGCGCGGCGCGCACCATGCCGTTGGCGGTGCGGAAGACCTGGGTATAGGAGAGCCGCGCCGGGTCGAAGCCGAGGCGCGCGGCGTCGCGCGGGTCGAGCACGGTCGTGCTGGCGCCGGTGTCCACCATGAAGCGCACCGTCACGCCATCGACCTCGGCGCGGACGTAGAAATGGCCGTCGGCGGCGCGCCGCACCGAAATCTCGCCGTCGCCCCCGCGCGCGCGGTCGGGCGCCAGCTCGCCCACGATCCGGTCCCAGGCGCGCTGGAAGTCGTGGCGGTAGCTGTAGCCCAGCACCAGCCCCGCGCCGAGGGCGAGCCACACGAAGGCCGCGCCGAGGGCGCCCCGGAAGCCGACCTGGCGGCCGTGGATCAGGCCCGCGCCGATCAGCGCGGCGAGGACGACGCCGTGGACCAGGCGCGCGCCGCTGCCGTGGTCGTCGGGCAGTCCACCGGTACCGGCCGCGAGCCACAGCACGAGCGCGGTGAGCGCGGCCGCCAGGACCGCGAACCAGATCCAGAGGGCGGGCGAGCCGCGCGGGGAGCGGCGGGGCGGGAGCATGACGTCGTGCCCGGGCGCAAAGCGGTGCGGGGCGCGCCGTCAGGCGGCGGTGCCGCCGACCGTGAGTGCCGCGATCTTGAGGGTCGGCTGGCCGACGCCTACCGGCACCCCTTGGCCGTCCTTGCCGCAGGTGCCGATGCCGGGGTCGAGGGCCATGTCGTCGCCCACCATGGCGATGCGCGTGAGCGCGTCGGCGCCGTTGCCGATCAGGGTCGCGCCCTTGACCGCGGGGCCGATCTTTCCGTCCTCGATCAGGTAGGCCTCCGAGGCCGAGAACACGAACTTGCCCGAGGTGATGTCCACCTGGCCGCCGCCGAAGTTGACGGCGTAGAGGCCCTTCTTCACGCTCGCCACGATCTCGTCCTTGGCGTACTTGCCGTTCAGCATGTAGGTGTTGGTCATGCGCGGCATGGGCCGGTGGGCGAAATCCTGGCGCCGGCCGTTGCCGGTCGGCTTCGTGCCCATCAGGCGCGCGTTCATACGGTCCTGCATGTAGCCGACCAGGATGCCGTCCTCGATCAGCGTGGTGCGGGAGGTGGGCGTGCCTTCGTCGTCCACCGTGAGCGAGCCGCGCCGGTCGGGGATCGTGCCGTCGTCCACTACCGTGATGCCGGGGGCGGCCACGCGCTCGCCCAGCATCCCGGAGAACACCGAGGTCTTCTTGCGGTTGAAGTCGCCCTCGAGCCCGTGGCCGATGGCCTCGTGCAGCAGGATGCCGGGCCAGCCGGGGCCGAGCACCACCTCCATCTCGCCCGCCGGCGCAGGCACCGCGTCGAGCTTGACCAGCGCCTGGCGCAGTGCCTCGTCGGCGGCCCGGCGCCAGCTGCCTTCGGCGATGAAGCGGCCGTAGCCCTCACGTCCGCCGGTGCCGAAGCTGCCGGTCTCCTGGCGGTCGCCGTCGCCCGCCATGACTGAAACATTCATGCGCACCAGCGGGCGCACGTCGGCGATGCGCTCGCCACCCGCGCGGATGATCTCGACCACCCGCCATTCGCCGGTGAGCGACACCATCACCTGGCGCACGCGCGGATTCTTGGCCCGCAGATAGGCGTCGATGTCGGCAAGTAGCCGGGTCTTGGCGGCGAAAGGCACCTCTTCCAGCGGATTGGCGTCGCCATAGAGCGCGCGGTTGGTGCCGGGCGGCGGCAGGGCGAGGGTGCCGCCGTGGCCGCGCGCGACCGCGGCGACGGTGTCGGCGGCACGCGCGATGGCCGCGTCGGAAAGTTCCGACGAGTGGGCGTAGCCGGTCGCCTCCCCGGCGACCGCGCGCAGGCCGAAGCCCTGGGACGTGTCGAAATTGGCTGCGCTCAGGCGCCCGTCGTCGAAGGCGAGGCTCTCGGAGACCGCGTATTCGAGGAACAGCTCGCCGTCGTCGGCGCGCGCGAGCGCGCGGGCGAGCCCGGCTTCGGCGCCGGCACGCGTCAGCGCGTCGCGGGCGAAGAACAGCTTTTCTGCGGTTTCAAGGTCGGACATGAGGGCGGGCCTTTCGGGAACGGGCCTTTCGGGCGCGGGTTGGACGCTGTCTAACATATAGGAAGCCGCGCGCGCCGCGCCACCCGGGCAGCAGGGCGCGCATCCCGTTCGGCGCACCTTGCGCGCGCCCGATTCGACACCCCCGCGCATGCCCGTTCGGGCGTGCGGCAAGTGCTTGTTCCGGCACGGTCCGCCATGGCCGCGCGCGCTGCCGGCAAAACACTAGGTTTCGGTTGTTTCGCCCCCTTTCCCTAGTGTAGTTTGCGCGTGCCCGAGGGAAATATCCCTTCAACGCTTGGGTGAATTTTCAGCTGATTTCAGACGGGGAAACGAGAATGCGGTTGAACCGGATACTTGCCTCGATCGCGGCGCGCGCCGCCGGGGCCGCGGCCATCGTCGCCGGCCTGTCGGCGCCGGCCTTCGCCCAGATGGCGGTACCCTGGCAACTCGGGATGCAGGAAGCGGCGACGCCGGTCGCCCAACAGATCCACGACCTTCACAACCTGTTGCTGGTCATCATCACCGCGATCACGCTATTCGTCCTGGGGCTGCTCATCTACGTGGTGGTGCGCTTCAATGCCAAGGCTAATCCGACGCCGTCGCGCACCACCCACAACACCACGATCGAGGTGCTGTGGACGGTGGTGCCGGTCCTGATTCTGGTCGGCATCGCGATCCCGTCGTTCCGCCTGCTCTACTACCAGGACCGCCATCCGGCCCCCGACATGACGCTCAAGGTCACGGGCCACCAGTGGTACTGGTCCTACGAATATCCTGATCACGGCAACATCGCCTTCGACAGCCTGATGATTCCCGAGGACCAGCTCAAGCCCGGCCAGCCGCGCCTGCTCGAGGTGGATAATCGCGTGGTGGTGCCGGTGGATACCAATATCCGCGTGCTGCTGACGGCCGCCGACGTGCTCCACGCCTGGGCGGTGCCCGCTTTCGGCATCAAGACCGACACCGTGCCGGGGCGCCTCAACGAGACCTGGTTCCGCGTCGAGCGCCCGGGCGTCTACTACGGCCAGTGCTCGGAACTGTGCGGCGTCAACCACGGCTTCATGCCGATCGCCGTCGAAGCGGTGTCCAAGGCCGAATTCGAGAAGTGGGTGGAGTCGCGGAAGACGGCCGCGACCCCGGGCATGCCCGAAGCCTTGCAGAAAGTCGAACTGGAGCGGAACGCGGACCAAACCGCGGCCGCCAACTGATTGGAGTGAGAGGGCAGTCATGAGCGACCACACGGCGACTGCGGGCCACGACGACCACGGCCATACCCCCTACGGCATCAAGCGGTGGCTGTATTCCACCAACCACAAGGACATCGGCACGATGTACCTGATCTTCGCCGTGATCGCGGGGTTGCTCGGCGGAGCCTTCTCGCTCATCATTCGGCTGGAGTTGCAGGCGCCGGGCGACCAGGTGCTGGGCGGCGACCACCAGTTCTTTAACGTGGTGATCACCGCGCATGCGCTGCTGATGATCTTCTTCATGGTGATGCCGGCGCTGATCGGCGGCTTCGGCAACTGGTTCGTGCCCATCATGATCGGAGCGCCCGACATGGCGTTCCCGCGCATGAACAACATTTCCTTCTGGTTGCTTGTTCCGGCGATCCTGCTGCTGGTGGGCTCGGTCTTCGTCGGTTCGGGCGTGGGCGCGGGCTGGACGATCTACCCGCCGCTCTCGGGCGCGCTCGGGCATCCCGGTGCCGCCGTCGACATGGCGATCCTGAGCCTGCACATCGCGGGCGCCTCCTCGATCCTCGGAGCCATCAACTTCATCACCACCATCTTCAACATGCGCGCGCCCGGCATGACGCTCCACAAGATGCCGCTGTTCGTGTGGTCGGTGCTGGTGACGGCCTTCCTGCTGCTGCTGTCGCTGCCGGTGCTTGCGGGCGCCATCACCATGCTGCTGACCGACCGCAACTTCGGCACCGCCTTCTTCGAAGCGGCCGAGGGCGGCGACCCGATCCTGTTCCAGCACCTGTTCTGGTTCTTCGGGCACCCGGAGGTGTACATCCTGATCCTGCCGGGCTTCGGCATCATCAGCCAGGTGGTGTCCACCTTCTCGCGGAAGCCGGTGTTCGGCTACCTCGGCATGGCCTACGCGATGGTGGCGATCGGCTTCGTCGGCTTCATCGTGTGGGCGCACCACATGTACACGGTCGGCCTCAACGTCGATACCCGCGCCTACTTCGTCGCGGCGACGATGGTGATCGCGGTGCCCACTGGCATCAAGATCTTCTCGTGGATCGCGACCATGTGGGGCGGCTCTCTGACCTTCCCGACACCCATGCTGTTCGCGATCGGATTCATCTTCCTGTTCACGGTCGGCGGCGTGACCGGTGTGGTGCTGGCCAACGCGGGCGTGGATGTCGCGCTGCACGACACCTACTACGTCGTGGCGCATTTCCACTACGTGCTGTCGCTCGGCGCCGTGTTCGCGATCTTTGCCGGATTCTACTACTGGATCCCAAAGATGAGCGGGCGGCCCTATTCCGAGTTCCTGGGCAAGCTGCACTTCTGGACCATGTTCGTCGGCGTCAACCTGACGTTCTTCCCGATGCACTTCCTGGGCCTCGCCGGCATGCCGCGCCGGATTCCCGACTATCCGGACGTCTATGCCGGCTGGAACTACGTCGCGTCGATCGGCTCCTACATCAGCGGCATCAGCATCCTCGTGTTCCTGCTGTTGCTGTGGAAGCTGTTCACCACCAAGGAGCGCGTGGGCGAGAATCCGTGGGGCGAGGGCGCCACCACGCTGGAATGGACCGTCTCCAGCCCGCCGCCGTTCCATACCTTCGAGGAACTCCCGAAGGTCAAGTAGCGAGAGACTGCGGGTGTCCGAGCAAGCCATGTCCGTGCGCAATGCCGCGATCGCCGAGGGCGGGGAATTCTCGCCTTCGGTGCGGGACTTCGTCGTCCTGCTCAAGCCGCGCGTGATGTCGCTGGTGGTGTTCACCGGCCTCGCCGGGCTGGTGGCCGCGCCCGGGCATCTTCACCCGGTTCTGGCGGCGGTGGCGCTGCTCTGCATTGCGGTCGGCGCGGGCGCCTCCGGCGCCATCAATATGTGGTACGACCGCGACATCGATGCCGGCATGGCGCGCACCCGCGACCGCCCCCTGCCGGCGGGGCGCATGGCGCCGGATGCGGCGCTTGGCTTCGGCGCGACGCTCGCGGTCGCCTCGGTCGCGGTGATGGGGCTTGCGGTCAACTGGACGGCGGCCGGGTTGCTCGCCCTCACCATCGCCTTCTATGTCTTCGTCTATACCATGTGGCTCAAGCGCCGCACGCCTCAGAACATCGTCATCGGAGGCGCCGCCGGCGCATTCCCTCCGATGATCGGTTGGGCCGCGGTGACCGGCGACGTGACGTTGATGCCGGTTCTGCTGTTCGCCGTGGTGTTCTTCTGGACGCCGCCGCACTTCTGGGCGCTCGCCCTCTACAGGGCCGGAGAGTACGCCAAGGTGGGCGTGCCGATGCTGCCCGTGGTGGCGGGCAAGGAAGAAACGCGCCGCCAGATCCTGCTCTATTCGCTGATCCTGGCGCCGCTCACGCTTGCGCCCTGGGCGCTCGGCCTCGCCGGCTGGATCTATGGCGCGGCGGCCATGGCGCTCGGCCTCGTGTTCGTGGCGGCCGCGCTGCGGGTGTGGCGCGAGGCGACCGAGCGCGCCGCCCGGGCCCTGTTCGGCTATTCGATCCTCTACCTGTTCCTGCTGTTCGCCTTCGTCATGGCCGACGCGATGCTTCTTTCCGCCACCGGAGGGACGGCATGATGGCGGCCGGCAGGAAGGACCGCGAGGGCGGCTACTCGGAGATGCACCGCAAGCGGCGTGGGCGCAATATCGCGTTGCTGCTGGTGTTGTTCGGGCTGGTCGTGCTGTTCTATGTCATCACCCTCGTCAAGCTTGGAGGCCAGGGATGAACAGACGTCGCAACGCTTTCGTCGCCTACGCCGCGACCGGGCTGGTCGCGGTGATGGTGGTCATGTCCTATGCTGCCGTACCGCTCTACGAACTGTTCTGCCAGGTCACGGGTTACGGCGGCACCACCCAGGCTTCGGGCAACCAGGCTCCGGGCGCGATCTCGGACCGCGAGGTGACGGTGACGTTCGACGCCAACGTCAACCGTGGCCTGCCGTGGCGGTTCGAGCCGCTGCAGCGCAACGTGCGCCTCAAGGTGGGCGAGCACACGCTGATCTACTATCGTGCCGTGAACACCGGTGACCGGCCGGTCACCGGCGTCGCCACCTTCAACGTGACGCCGTTCAAGGTCGGCGCCTATTTCGACAAGATCGAGTGCTTCTGCTTTACCGAGCAGACCCTCGCGCCGGGGGAGAGCATCGACATGCCGGTCGCGTTCTTCGTCGATCCCGACATCGCCAAGAACCGCAATCTCGATGACGTCACCGACATTGTCTTGTCCTATACCTTCTTCCCGGCCGACAGGTCCGCGCAGGGGCGCCAGGCCCGCAGCGTGGACGGCGCGGCCGACCGCAACGCCTTGTGAGATTCGAACCTAGGAACGTGACGTGAGGACCCGGGGGTAAGCATTCATGGCCAATTCGCACGCAGCGCACGACGCCCACGCGCCGAAGCATCCCTATCATCTGGTGGACCCGAGCCCGTGGCCGCTACTGGGCTCCATCGCCACCCTGGTCCTCGCCGTCGGTGCCATCTGGTTCATGCACGAAGGCCCGATCTGGCTGATGCTGGCCGGCCTCGTCGGCGTGCTCTATGTCATGGCGCGCTGGTGGATCGACGTGGTGGACGAGGGCGAGCGTCTCGGCTACCACAATCCCGTGGTCCGCATCGGGCTGCGCTACGGCATGGTGCTGTTCATCGCTTCCGAGGTGATGTTCTTCGCCGCGTTCTTCTGGGCGTTCTTCAACGCGAGCCTGTTCCCGACCGAGGCCATCGGCGGCATCTGGCCGCCCCAGGGGATCGAAACCTTCAATCCGTGGGACCTGCCGTTCCTCAATACGCTGATCCTGCTGACCTCGGGCGTCACCATCACCTGGGCGCACCATGCGCTGCTCGAGAACAACCGTCGCGACCTGATCCGCGGCCTCGCGCTTACCGTGCTGCTGGGCCTGATCTTCACGGCGGTCCAGGCCTACGAGTACTCGCACGCCGCCTTCGGCTTCCAGGACGGCATCTACGCATCGACTTTCTACATGGCGACCGGCTTCCATGGCTTCCACGTGATCGTCGGAACCACGTTCCTGATCGTATGCCTGGTGCGGGCGATGAAGGGCCACTTCAAGCCCGACCATCACGTCGGCTTCGAGGCGGCAGCCTGGTACTGGCACTTCGTGGACGTGGTGTGGCTGTTCCTGTTCTTCTGCATCTACTGGTGGGGCGCCTGAGCCCGTCGGAATCGCTCGGACGGGCGTCGTGAGCGACGACGGCTCCCGCCCGCCCGTTCCGCTGCTGCGCGCAGGCCTCCTGTGCCGCTGTCCTGCCTGCGGCGAAGGCCCGCTCTACGATGGCTTCCTGACCATCGCGCCACGCTGCACGAAGTGCGGCACCGACCTCTCCGCCTGCGAGCAGGGCGACGGGCCGGCGGTGTTCGTCGTCCTGATCCTCGGCTTCATCGTCGTCGGCGCCGCGCTGGTGGTGGAGGTGCGCTACCAGCCGTCGCTGTGGCTGCACGCGCTCCTGTGGCCGCCGCTGATTATAGGCGGCGCGCTCGCCCTTCTGCGTCCGCTGAAGGCGTGGCTCGCGGCGATGCATTATCGCCACCGGCGCAATGACGTCGAACGCTGAACCGCGCCGCCGCTCGGGCTGGTTCATGGCAGCGCTGGCGCTTGCGGCTTTTGCGGTTCTGGTGGGGCTCGGGACCTGGCAGATGGCGCGGCGCGCGGAGAAGCATGCCTTGATCGCGACCATGGAGTCGCGCCTTGCCGAGCCCGCGGCCACCCTGCCGGCCCGCATAGAGGACCCGGACGCCTGGGACTACCGTCGTGTCCACGTCACCGGCGTGTTCCGCCACGACCGCGAAGTCCACCTCGCCAACCGGGTGCGCAACGGCGTGGTGGGTGTGCAGGTGGTAACGCCGCTCGCGCGTCCGGATGGTGCCACCGTGCTGGTGGACCGCGGCTGGGTACCGGGGACGCTTGCCGACCCCGCGCGCCGCCCGGACGGCCAGGTCGGGGGCATGGTCACGGTGGCGGGGATCGCCCGGGTGCCGGCCCCGCCGGGCCCGTTCACGCCGGCGGGCGACCCCGCCACCGGATTCTGGCTGGTGGCCGAGCCCGCCGCCATCGCCGCCGCCCTGGGACTGGCGGAAACCCTGCCGCTGGTGCTGGAGGCCGATGCCACCCCCAATCCCGGGGGCTGGCCGCGTGGCGGGGGAACGCGGCTCGACCTGCCCGACAACCACCTCCAGTATGCGATCACATGGTATTCTCTGGCGGTGGCACTGGTCGTGATCGCTCTGATCGCACGGCGGCGCCGCTCCGGACCCGTGCCACATACCGACCAGCATCCATGACAGTTCCTCTCTCGCCCTATCGTGAGCTCGAGGCCCGCTTCGAGCACCATGCCAAGCTCCGCGACGCCATCGAGGTCCTGCACTGGGACATGGCCTGCATGATGCCTGACGGCGGCGCCGAGGCGCGCGCCGGGCAGCTCGCCGTGCTCAAGGTGCTGGCTCACGACATGATGACCGACCCGGCGCTCGGCGACTTCTTCGACGCGGCGGCCGGGGACGGCACGCTGGATTCCTGGCAGCGGACCAACCTGCGCGAGATGCGCCGCGCCTGGACGCGCGCCAACGCGGTGGACGGCCGGCTGGTGGCGGCGCTGTCGGATGCCAGCGCCCGGTGCGAGATGATCTGGCGCGAGGCCAGGCCCGCCGCCGACTATGCCCGCATCCTGCCGGCGCTCGCCGAAGTGGCGGCGCTCGTGCGCGAGCGCGCCCAGGCGCTCGCCGGCGCGCTCGGGCTCGATCCCTACGATGCCTTGCTCGACGGCTACGAGCCCGACGGCCGTGCCGCCGAGATCGATCCCGTCTTCGACCGTCTGGCGTCGTTCCTGCCGGGCCTCATCGACCGCGCGATCGCGCTCCAGGATGCGCGGCCGGCCCCTCTGCCGCTGCCGGGCCCGTTCGACATCGCGGCCCAGCGCCGCCTGTGCCGCCGCCTGATGGAGGCGGTCGGCTTCGACTTCCGCCACGGCCGCCTCGACGAGAGCCACCATCCGTTCTGCGGTGGCGTGCCGGAGGACGTGCGCATCACCACCCGCTACGAGGCCGACGACTTCATGCCCGGTATCATGGGCGTGCTGCACGAGACCGGTCATGCGCTCTACGACCAGGGCCTGCCGGTGGCGTGGCGCCACCAGCCGGTGGGCGAGGCGCGCGGCATGTCGGTCCACGAGAGTCAGTCGCTGATGATCGAGATGCAGGCGAGCCGCTCGCGCGACTTTATCGGCTTCGCCGCGCCCCTGATGCGGGAGGCCTTCGGCGGCGCCGGGCCGGCGTGGGAGGCCGACAACATCCATCGCCATTACACCCGCGTCGAGCGCTCCTTCATCCGCGTCGATGCCGACGAGGCGACCTATCCCGCCCATGTCATCCTGCGCTACCGGCTGGAGCGCGCGATCGTCGCGGGCGATCTCGCGCTCGGCGACCTGCCTGGCGCCTGGAACGACGGCATGGCGGCGCTGCTCGGCATCCGTCCCCGCGACGACACCGAGGGCTGCCTGCAGGACATTCACTGGTATTCGGGCTCGTGGGGCTATTTCCCGACCTATACCCTCGGCGCCATGATGGCGGCGCAGCTGTTCCAGGCGGCGCAGAAGGCGGTGCCGGACATCCCGGCGGCGCTCGCGCGGGGCGATTTCCGCCCGCTGATGGGCTGGCTGCGCGCGCACGTCCACGGCAAGGGCTCCTTGCTCGGCACCCGCGAGCTTCTGATCGAGGCTACCGGTCGCCCGCTCGACCCCGCCGCCTTCGAGGCCCACCTCGCCGAGCGCTATCTTGCCTGAGGTGGGTGTGGCCGCTAGTCTCTAGCCCCGTTTTCCGGCGCCCTGTGGGGCAAAAAGGATCGTCCGTTGCGTTACGTTTCCACCCGGGGGCAGGCCCCGGTCCTCGATTTCTGCGATGCCTTGCTCGCGGGCCTCGCCCGCGACGGCGGGCTCTACGTGCCCGAAAGCTGGCCGTGCATGACGGCGGCGGAAATCCGGGCGCTCGCCGGACTTCCCTACGACGAGGCCGCGTTCCGCGTCACCTATCCGTTCGTGGGCGGCGCTATCGCCGAGGACGCCTACCGCGAGATCGTGGCCGAGACCTACCGCGTCTTCTCCCATGCCGCGGTGGCACCGCTGCGTCAGTTCGCCCCCGGCCTGTGGCTGCTGGAGCTGTTCCACGGGCCGACGCTCGCGTTCAAGGACTACGCGATGCAGCTCCTCGGCAACCTCTTCAACCACGTCCTCGCCGCGCGCGCGCGCCGCGCCACCATCGTCGGTGCGACCTCGGGCGACACCGGCTCTGCGGCCATTGAGGCGTGCAAGGGCCGTGACGCCATCGACATCTTCATCCTCTACCCCCAGGGGCGGGTCTCCGAGGTCCAGCGCCGCCAGATGACCACGGTGGACGCACCCAACGTCCACGCCTTCGCGGTGGAAGGCACGTTCGACGATTGCCAGGCGATCCTGAAGGCGCTGTTCAACGACATCCCGTTCCGGGACGAGATTTCCCTGTCCGGGGTCAACTCGATCAACTGGGCCCGGATTCTGGGCCAGCTGGTCTATTACTTCGTCGCCGGCGCGGCGCTGGGCGCTCCCGACCGGCCGGTCGCCTATTCTGTGCCGACCGGCAATTTCGGTAATATCTATGCGGGCCTGGTGGCGGGGCGCATGGGGCTGCCCATTTCCCGCCTTGTGCTGGCCACGAACGTCAATGATATCCTGTACCGCATGCTGGAGACCGGCACTATGCAGCGGGAGGGCGTCACGCCCTCGCTTTCGCCTTCGATGGACATCGAGGTGGCGTCCAACTTCGAGCGCTTCCTGTTCGAACTGGCGGGCCGCGGCGGCGCGCGCGTGGCGCAGACCATGGCGCGCTTCCAGGACACCGGCGCGCTCGATCTTTCGAAGGACCAGTGGGCTGAGGCGCGCCGCACCTTCGCGGCGTTCCGCCTCGACGACGCCGGCACCGTCGCGGAGATCCGTGATACCTTCGCTGCGACCGGCGAGGTGCTGGACCCCCATTCGGCGATCGCGGTCGCGGGCGCGCGGGCGCGCGGCGCAGCGGCGCCGGTGCCGACGGTGGCGCTCGCCACCGCCCACCCGGCCAAGTTCCCCGATGCGGTCGCGCGTGCCACCGGGCGCATGCCCGAGCTACCGCCGCACATGGCGGACCTTCACGCCCGCCAGGAGCGTTTCACCGTGGTCCCCAACGATGCGGACGCGGTGAAGGCGGAGATTCGGGCCCGCCTCGCAGGGGCCGCGCGATGACGGTCGAGGTCACGCGGCTCGCGGGCGGCCTCACGGTCGCGACCGATTCCATGGCGTCGGTGGAGAGCGTCGCGGTCGGCGTCTGGGTCGGCATCGGCGCGCGCCACGAGCGGTCCGAGCTCAACGGCGTCTCCCACATGCTCGAGCACATGGCGTTCAAGGGCACCCGGCGGCGCACCGCCCAGGACATCGCCGAGGAAGTGGAGAACGTGGGCGGCCACATCAACGCCTACACCTCGCGCGAGAACACCGCCTATTACCTGCGGGTGCTGGCCGCCGACCTGCCGCTCGCGGTCGATATTCTCGCCGATATTCTGCAGAACTCGGCCTTCGATCCCGAGGAGCTGGAACGCGAGCGCGCCGTGATCCTGCAGGAGATCGGCCAGGCCGAGGACACCCCCGACGACATCGTGTTCGACCGCTTCCAGGAGGCGGCCTATCCGGGCCAGGCGGTGGGCCGGCCCATCCTCGGCTCGGCCGGCGGCATCGCTGCCATGACGCGGGACGCGGTGGCGGGCTACATGGCGGGCCACTACGGCGCCGACCGCATGGTGCTGGCAGCGGCCGGCAAGGTCGACCATGACGCCCTGGTGCGCCTCGCGGAAGCCGCCTTCGCCGGGCTGCCCGCCCTTGGTCCCGCCGTGGTGGAGCCGGCGCGCTACGCCGGCGGCGAGCGCATCGAGGAGCGCGCGCTGGAGCAGGTCCATCTCGTGCTCGGCTTCGCGGGCGTCGCCTACGACGATCCCGACTACTACGCCATGAGCGCGCTCAGCTCGATCCTTGGCGGCGGCATGTCATCGCGCCTGTTCCAGGAGATTCGCGAAAAGCGCGGCCTGGTCTATTCGATCTACTCCTTCGCTTCCTCCTACTGCGACGGCGGCCTGTTCGGAATCTATGCGGGCACCGGGGAGGATGAGGTCCAGACCCTGATGCCGGTGCTGGTGAACGAGCTGCAAAGCATCGAGCGGACGGTCACGCCGGCGGAGATCGCGCGCGTCAAGGCGCAGCTTCGTGCCGGCCTGCTGATGGCGATGGAGCATACCCGCGCGCGGACCGAGCGGCTCGGCCAACATATCCTGATCTACGGTCGTCCGATCCCGGCCGAGGAGATCGTGGCGAAGATCGACGCGGTGGACGCGGCGGCGATCGCGCGCGTCGCCGCGCGCACCTTCGCCTCGCCGCCGACCCTCGCCGTCATGGGGAAGGCCTCGGGCTTCGCGGCGCTGCCGTCGGTGGCCGAGGCGCTGGCGGCGGCGGAGTAGGGGCGATGTTCGATCTGTTCCGAGGGGGGCTTGGTCTTCCCACCGACGAGCGGATCGACGGACGCAACGTCTACATTCGTCCGCCCGCCGATCACGACTGGGGCGATTGGGCGCAACTGCGCGAGGCATCGCGCGACTTCCTCACGCCGTGGGAGCCGACCTGGCCGGCCGACTGCCTGACACGTGCCGCCTACCGCCGTCGCCTCCGTCATTACGCGGAGGAATGGCACGGCGGCATTGGCTATGCTTTCTTCGTCTTCGCGCGCGCCGACGACGGGCTTCGGGGCGGTATCACGCTTTCCAACGTGCGGCGCGGCGTGGCCCAGACCGGCACGCTCGGCTATTGGGTCGGCAAGCCGTTCGCGCGCCAGGGCGTGATGTCGGATGCGTTGCGTTGCATGCTGCGCTTCGCCTTCGACCACCTGCGCCTGCACAGGGTCGAGGCGGCCTGCCTGCCGCGCAACGCGGCGAGCCGGGGCGTGCTCACCCGGACCGGCTTCCGCGAGGAAGGTTTCGCTCCCAAGTACCTCAAGATCAACGGGACATGGGAAGACCACCTGCTGTTCGCGATCCTCGAGAACGAGGCGGTGGCGCTGCGCGCCCGCGATGGGTTGGCCTGGAACGCGCGCTAGAAGGGAAGCCGCTCAGGCGTGTCCTGCGTCGCCCGACAGGAGCGCCGCGCTGACGCCGAGCCGGTCGAGCGCGCGCTTCCACTTGCCGCCGATATCGCCGTCGAACAGCAGCGCGTCGTCGGCGGGTGCGGTGAGCCAGCCGTTGGCCTGAATCTCGGCGTCGAGTTGGCCCGGCCCCCAGCCGGCATAGCCGAGCGCCAGCAGGCGGTGGCGCGGGCCCTTGCCGCCGGCGATGTCGCGGAGAATCTCGAGCGTCGCCGTGAGTCCTATCGACTGCGACACCAGCAGGGTCGAATCGTGGACGTAATCGGCAGAATGGAGCACGAATCCGCGTCCGGTCTCGACCGGCCCGCCGAACATGATCCGCATGTCGCCGTTTCCGGTAGGGGCCTCGATATTGAGCTGTTCGAGGAGATCGGGAAAGGTCACCGATTCGATCGGATGGTTGACGACGAGCCCCATGGCGCCGTCGGCCGTATGCGCGCAGACATAGACGACCGCCCGCGCGAAGCGCGGGTCTTCCATCTGAGGCATCGCGATCAGGAGCTGGCCGGTCAGCCAGCCGCCGTCCGCGGACGTATCGGTGCCGTTCTGCGCCATTTCTGTAACTTAGGTACTCCGTGCGCGCCTGCCAAGGCCGGGCCGAGGCCCGTTCGCTCTATACATTGCCAGTATCGGCCCGGACTGTGTCCGTATTGTGGTGAATCGGGGGGCCGTCCCCTGCTAGAAAGGGGCCGTCCATGACGCGCCGCCGTGCCATGATACCGTCCATGCCCTTCAAAGCTGCGATTTCCGCCGTGCTGCTTGCGCTCGCGCTCGGCTTCGGAATGCTGGCGCCCGTTGCCGCGCCGCACGCGGGCGAGGCCGCTTCGGCCTGGGACCGCAACGAGCATGCCGCCGTGCGCCTCGTGAGTGCCCGGAATTCGGTGGGCGATACAGGCAGCGTGCGTATCGGCCTCGAGTTCGAGATGGCGCCGGGCTGGCATATCTACTGGCGCTCGCCGGGCGATGCGGGCTATCCGCCCCGGGTCGACTGGTCCAACTCCGACAATCTCGCCGGGGTCGAGGTCCAGTGGCCCATACCCGAGCGCTACACGATCTTCGGCCTGACCACCTTCGTCTACGGCGGCGAGGTGATCCTGCCGATGGACGTACGCGTCGTGGACCCGTCCCGCCCGCTCGCGCTCAGGGGCAAGGTCAGTTACCTCGTGTGCGAGAAGATCTGTATTCCCTACGAGGCCGAGCTTGCCCTTATGGTCTCGTCGGGGACGGGAGCCTCGGGCCCGTTCGCGGCACGGATCGAATCCTTCGCGGCACGGGTGCCGCCGCGGGTCGCCGATCTGGCAGAAGGCCCGCTTGCCGTGACCGGGGCCGCGCTGGTGCAGGCCCGCGACGGCCTCGCGCTCGAGGTTCTGGCGCGCGCCGATGCGCCGTTCGATCGGCCCGAACTGCTGGTCGAAGGTCCGGCCATGCTGCGCTTCGGCGTGCCGGTGACGGAGCGCGGGCGCGATGCGCGCGAAGCCTTGATCCGCGTGCCGGTGACGCTGGCTGGGCAGCGCGGCTCGGTGCCCGACGCCCCACGCCTGATCCTGACGTTGGCCGATGGCACACGCGCGGTCGAGCAGGTGGTGACGGCAGAAGGCCGCGTCCAGGGCGTCGCCGGCGGGGGACGCTGGACGATGCTGGCGATCGCGCTGTTGGGTGGCCTCATCCTCAACCTGATGCCGTGCGTGCTGCCGGTCCTCTCCCTCAAGGTTCTGTCGGTGGTCGGGCAGGGCGGCGCCGCGCGCGGCGTCGTGCGGCGCGGCTTCCTCGCGACCTCGGCCGGCATCCTGGTGTCGTTCTGGCTGCTGGCAGCGGGCGCGGTCGCGCTCAAGGGTGCGGGCGTCGCGGTGGGGTGGGGCATGCAGTTCCAGTCGCCCGCCTTCCTCGGCTTCCTCGCCGTGGTGGTGACGCTGTTCGCGGCCAACCTGTTCGGCCTGTTCCGGATTCCGCTACCGGGCTTCGCCGGGCGCATGGCCGCGCATGCACCCGAGGATCGGGGCAGCCTCTCCGGCGCCTTTGCCACCGGTGCCTTCGCGACGCTGCTGGCGACGCCGTGCTCGGCGCCGTTCCTCGGCACCGCGCTCGGCTTCGCGCTCACGCGCGCGTGGGACGACATCTTCGCGGTGTTCACCGCGCTCGGCCTCGGCCTCGCGCTGCCCTACCTCGCGGTGGCCGCCTTCCCGGGCCTGGCGACGCGCCTGCCGCGCCCGGGCCCGTGGATGGGACGGCTGCGGATCGTGCTCGCGCTCGCGCTGCTGGCGACGGCGCTGTGGCTGCTCTCGGTGCTGTGGACGGTGGCGGGGACGCCCGGCGCGCTGGCGGCGGGCCTCGCGCTGGCGGCCCTGCTCGGCGTACTCGCGCTGCGCCCGCGGGTAGCGGGGCCGGCACGCGCGGGCGGCTTCGCGCTCGCGCTCGCGGTCTCGGCGGGGGCGGTCATGGTTCCGGCGTTGCTCGCGCGCGACGGCGACCCCGGCAGGGCCGCGCGCCCCGACGCGGCGATCGCGTGGCAGCCCTTCGACCGGGTGGCGCTCCGCAACCACGTGGCCGGCGGCAAGACGGTGTTCGTGGACGTGACCGCCGACTGGTGCATCACCTGCCGCGCCAACAAGGTGCTGGTCATCGAGCGCGGCCGCGTGGCGGCGGCGCTCGCGGGCGACGGAGTGGTGGCGATGCAGGCCGACTGGACCCGGCCCGATTCCGACATCTCCGACTACCTCCGCAGCTTCGGCCGCTACGGCATCCCGTTCAACGTGGTCTACGGTCCCGGCGCGCCGGGCGGCATCGTGCTGCCGGAACTGCTCGATTCCGGCACGGTCATGGAGGCACTGGCGGCTGCCGGCAACGAACCGGCGCGTGCGCAATAACCCCACTGCGCCCGGGGTGGACGCCGCCGCGCCTTTGACGGAAAATGCCCGGCGATTCGATCCCGGGGCCGGCATCCGTTTCGTGTCCCTTCACCAAGATCATCGGGAGAGCCAGTCATGACCATCAAGGTGGGCGACAAGATTCCCTCCGTCACCCTTCAGCACAAGACCGCCGACGGCATACAGTCGGTGACGACCGACGATTTCTTCAAGGGCAAGAAGGTGGTGCTGTTCGCGGTTCCGGGTGCGTTCACGCCGACCTGCTCGGCCAAGCATCTGCCCGGCTTCGTCAAGAACGCCGAGGCCATCAGGTCCAAGGGGGTGGACGAGATCGCCTGCGTCGCCGTCAACGACGCCTTCGTGATGGACGCCTGGGGCAAGAACCAGAGCGCGGACGGCAAGGTGACCATGCTGGCGGACGGTTCGGGCAAGCTCGCCAAGGCGCTCGGCCTTGACCTCGACCTCACCGAGCGCGGCCTCGGCGTGCGCTCGCAGCGCTATGCCATGGTGGTGGAGGACGGCAAGGTCACGCTCCTCAACGTGGAGGAGGCGGGCGCCTTCGACAAGTCGAGCGCCGAGACCGTCCTCGCCGCGCTCTGAACGCCGGCGTGCCGGACCGGAAGAAGGGCCGCCCCGGGGCGGCCCTTTTCATTTTCGTTTACGCCTACCTGGGGATAGCGGCGCGCGCCAGCGCGTCGGCGCGCTCGTTCTCGGGGTGCCCGGCATGACCCCTGACCCAGTGCCACTCGATCCGGTGGCGGGCACAGGCGGCCTCGAGCCGTTGCCACAGGTCGGCGTTCTTGACCGGCTTCTTCGCGGCGGTCTTCCAGCCGTTCTTCTTCCAGGCGTGAATCCAGCGGGTAATGCCGTCGCGGACGTACTGGCTGTCGGTATGGATGCGCACCCGCACCGGGCGCGACAGCGCCTCCAGTGCAGCGATCGCCGCCGTCAGCTCCATGCGGTTGTTGGTGGTGAGCGCCTCGCAGCCCGAAAGCTCCTTCTCGACGCCGTTCCAGCGTAGGATCGCGCCCCAGCCGCCGGGGCCCGGGTTGCCCGAGCAGGCGCCGTCGGTGAAGGCGTCCACCACGCCGCCCGCGCCGGTCCCTTCAGACATCGAGGCCGTAGGCGCCGGGACCCGCGAGCCCCTGGTGGAAGCGCAGCTTGGCGAGATATTCGCGCGGGTCCTTGCGCGTCACCCGCGCGCCCTCCGGGTGGTTGAACCAGTCGTAAAGGCGGGTCAGCAGAAAGCGCA
Organism: Alphaproteobacteria bacterium; assembly: GCA_050485485.1. Lineage (GTDB taxonomy): Bacteria > Pseudomonadota > Alphaproteobacteria > SMXQ01 > SMXQ01 > WHSO01. Next base: position 24,042 of record JBJHBM010000004.1, read on the forward strand.
TCGCCGCGCCGCGCGCGAGCCAGGTAATCGTGCCGAGCTCCGCCGGCTCCAGCGGGCGCACCTTCTGGTAGCCCGCAAACATGAGGCGTGCCTTAGTGATGTTGAACGAGAAGTCGGGCTCGAAGCACCAGGCGTTGAGGCAGATCGCCAGCTCGTAGGCCAGCATGTCGGTGCAGGCGAAGTAGAAGTCGATGATGCCCGACAGTTCCTGGCCGATGAAGAACACGTTGTCGGGGAACAGGTCGGCGTGGATCACCCCGGTCGGCAGGTCGTCGGGCCAATGGGCCTCGAGAGCGTCGAGCTCCGTGGCGATGGTCTCGGCAAGGCCAGGGGCGACGATGTCGGCGCGATCGGCCACCTGGGCGAACAGCGGGCGCCATTGATGGAGGCCAAGGTCGTTGGGGCGTTCGCCGTCGAAGCTCGCGCCGGCGAGATGGAGCCGCGCGGTCGCCTCGCCCAATTCGGCGGCATGGAACGGCTGGATGCGGCGCGGCCAGACGCCCGCGAGGAAGGTGACGATGGCGGCGGGCCGCCCTGCGAGGTGGCCGAGCGCCTGGCCGGTGCGGTCGTGGATCGGGGTCGGGCAGGCGAAGTCCTCCGCCGCCAGGTGATCCATGAGTGCGAGAAAGAACGGCAGGTCGTCGGGCCGCACTCGCTTCTCGTAGAGGGTGAGGATGTAGCTGCCGGTCTCGGTCTGGAGCAGGTAGTTGGAATTCTCGACACCCTCGGCGATGCCCTTGTAGGACAGCAGCCGCCCGAGATCGTAGCGGGCGAGGAAGTCCTCCAGCTCGTCGTCGCCCACCTCGGTATAGACGGCCATGCGCGGCGCTGCCCCCGTTCCAGTTCTAGCCAGCCAGCGCCTTGGGAAGATGGAACACGACGTTCTCCTCCCGCACGGTCACGTCTTCGACCGTCACGTCGAAACGCTGTGTCAGCGCCTCGATCACCTCGCGTACCAAGACTTCCGGTGCGGAGGCGCCTGCGGTGAGGCCAATCGTGGCGGTACCTTCCAGCATCGACCAGTCGATGTCGGCGGCGCGCTCGATCAGCATGGCACGCGCGCAGCCAGCGGCGGCGGCGACTTCCACCAGACGGCGCGAGTTGGAGGAGTTGGGCGCACCCACCACAAGGAGCGCATCGGCGCGCGCGGCGATTGTCTTGACCGCGTCCTGGCGGTTGGTGGTGGCGTAGCAGATATCGGCGCGCCCCGGCTCCTGCAGGCCGGGGAAGCGGCGCCGCAGCACGGCGAGGATGGCGGCGGTGTCGTCCACCGAGAGCGTGGTCTGGGTGGTGCAGGCGACGTGCGCGGGATCGGGCACCGCGATGGTTTCCGCGTCGGCGACCGATTCGACGAGAGTGATGGTGCCGGGCGGCACCTGGCCCATGGTCCCCTCGACCTCAGGATGGCCGGCATGGCCGATCAACAGCACGTGGCAGCCCTGGCGCGCCCGGCTCTGGGCTTCGGCGTGAACCTTGTTCACCAGCGGGCAGGTGGCATCCAAGTATTCGAGGCGACGCGCTTCGGTGTCGTCCACCACCTTGCGGGCGACCCCGTGGGCCGAGAAGATCACCACGGCGCCGGGCGGGACCTCGGCGATCTCGTCCACGAACACCGCGCCGCGGGCCTCCAACTCCTCCACCACATGGCGATTGTGGACGATCTCGTGGCGTACGTAGACCGGCTCCTCGCGCCGGGCGAGAGCCGCTTCGACGATCTGGACGGCGCGTTCCACCCCGGCGCAATACCCGCGCGGATTGGCGAGCAGCACCCGGAGAGGGCGTCTTTTCTGCAGTTCCGGCGCTTCCGGCATGGTTTTCGGTCCCAGTCCAGATATGGTGGCAGACTATAAGGGATTCACGCTGTTTTCCAATCCCGACGGGGGGTAGTATCTGGCCCGGAACGTGCTTCCGGAGCGTTTTTCAGAGGACCGCGTAATGGACGAGCCCGCCCTTCCCCGCAAGAACTATTACGAGGTCGACCTCGATCCCGGCAAGGAATACTGGTGGTGTTCCTGCGGCCTGTCGGCTGACCAACCGTTCTGCGACGGCTCCCACAAGGGTACCGGCTTCGCCCCCCGTCAATTGGTAGTGCGCGAGGCCATGACGCTTTACCTGTGCGGCTGCAAGCGAACCACCGATGCACCTTACTGCGATGGCACACACTATGTCCTGTAGCCATTTTCGCGCCGCCGCGCTGGCGCTTCTGCTCACGCTGCCGCTCGCGGCATGCGGTCTCGGCGACATCGTCAAGCGCGAGCCGCCGCCACCGTGCCCGGGAGGCGTGATCGTGCGCGATCTCTCGCGCGTTACGGTGTTCCAGCCGGGGCCAGGCCGCGACATCACCGACGTGATGTACGAGGCACGCCTGCCGCGCATCGCGATCACGTGCGGCTATTCGGGCGGTGTCGCGGAGGTCGAGACCTCGGTGGTGGTGACCGCCGCGCGTGGTCCTGCCAACCGCGAGCGCCGTGCCGACGTGCGCTATTTCGTGGCCGTGCTCGACGGCGACAACCGTATCCTCGCCAAGGCCGAATTCGAGAATAACCTGCAGTTCCCGCCCAACCTCGACCGTGGCGGCATCACCGACCAGATCGTGCAGCGCATCCCCTTGCCCGAGGGCGGTAATGCTGCCGACCACGTCATCATCGTCGGCTTCCAGCTCGACGCGGAGCAACTCGCCTTCAACCGTGCAAACGGCCCGACCGGTCTCTTGGGGCCGATGCCGCCCGCCCAGGAGCGTCCGCTGCTCGATACCGGCGGCATCGACCGGCGCCCGGTCCATGAGCAGACCCGCGATCCGTACCAGATGCGCCCGCGTTGATCCCTGTGGATAAGTGCCCGGGCGCGGTTGACCGCATCCTGCCGCCCGCTAAGATGCCTGGGTGACCATGCACGTCATATGATCCCTGCGGGAGAGACCGGCCGGCCCACAGTCGCGCGACGAGGGGCCAGCGCCGGCGCCGAAGGAGCAACGGCCTCGGAAACTCTCAGGCAAAAGGACCGCAGGGGGATGGCACTCTGGAAAGCAGGGGGCGCGTAGCGCCGCCTCACCGAAGAAGTAAGCCGGTTCCGGGCGCGGGCCGGTGAATCTTTCAGGTCCTGGGACAGAGGGGGCGGGGTGGACGGGCGATTCCGTCCGCCCCCGACGAGGGAGAACCGAGTGCCAGGAACCGACCCCGCGCCCTCTGCGACGCTCGCCCGCACGCCGCTGCACGCGCTCCATCTGGAACTTGGCGCGAAGATGGTGCCGTTCGCGGGCTACGATATGCCGGTTCAGTACCCGGACGGTATCCTCAAGGAGCATCTTCACAGCCGCGCGGCCGCCGGCCTGTTCGACGTCTCCCACATGGGGCAGGCGGAGATCGCCGGCGGCGACCCCGTCGCCGCGTTGGAGGCGCTGGTGCCGGGCGACGTCGCCGCGCTCGCTCCCGGGCGGATGCGCTACACCGTGCTGACCGACGACGCGGGCGGCATCCTCGACGACCTCATGGTGACGGCTGCGGGCGAGGGACGCCTGATCGTGGTACTGAACGCGGCCCGCAAGGCTGCCGACCTCAAGCACCTTTCGGCCGACCTCGCGGGCGGCACCCATATCCATCCGCTCGACGACCGCGCCCTGCTCGCGCTGCAGGGGCCGGCAGCGGCAGCGGTCATGGCGCGCCTCGCACCCGGCACGGAGCGGCTCCGCTTCATGTCGGCGGCGGTAGCGGAAGTCGTGGGAATCTCCTGCCTCGTCTCGCGCTCGGGCTACACCGGCGAGGACGGGTTCGAGATTTCGGTCCCGGCGGCACGCGCAGAAGATCTCGCCCGCGCCCTGCTGGCCGCGCCCGAGGTGAGGCCCATTGGACTCGGCGCTCGCGACACGCTCCGCCTCGAGGCTGGGCTGTGCCTCTACGGCCACGACATCGACACCGCCACCTCGCCCGTCGAGGCCGGCCTTGCCTGGACCATCTCCCGGCGCCGCCGCGAGGAAGGCGATTTTCCGGGCGCGGCGCGCATCCTGCGGGAGCTCGCCGAGGGCCCCGCCCGGGTGCGCGTCGGCATCCGTCCCGAGGGTCGCGCGCCCGCGCGCGAGGGTACGGCCGTCCGCGACGCCATGGGCGTCGCCGTCGGCGCCGTTACCTCCGGCGGCTTCGGGCCGAGCGTCGGCGGGCCGGTGGCGATGGGCTATGTCGCCCGCGCCGCCGCCACCCCTGGCACCGCGCTTTTCCTCGACGTACGCGGCAAGGCGCTGCCAGCGCGCGTGGCGCCGCTTCCTTTCGTTCCGCATCGTTACCACAAGGGTTGACCCTTACGGAGATCCGCAGCATGAGCGACACCCGCTACACCAAGGAACACGAGTGGATCCGCCTCGACGGCGGTCTCGCCACCGTCGGCATCTCGGCCTACGCCCAGGCGCAGCTGGGCGACGTGGTCTATGTCGAGCTGCCCGAGGTCGGCCGCAAGGTCACCGCCGGCGACGACATGGCGGTGGTGGAATCGGTCAAGGCCGCGAGCGAGGTCTATGCACCCGTCGCGGGCGAGGTGGCAGAGGTCAACGACGAACTCTCCGCCAAACCCGAAACCATCAATGAGGACGCCGAGGGAGCCGGCTGGTTCGTCCGTCTCAAGGGGGTGGACGCGGATGCGCTGGCCGACCTGATGGACGTCGAGGCCTATCGCAATTACGTCGAATCCCTCGACTGAGGCGGAGCCCCCATGCGCTATCTTCCCCTCACGCCCGACGATCGCCGCCACATGCTCGATGCGATCGGCGTTGGAGCCGTGGACGACCTGTTCGTGGACGTGCCCGCAGCCGCCCGGCTCTCGGCGCCGCTCGACCTGCCGCCGCACGCCGGCGAGATCGAGGTCGAGCGCCAGCTACGCGTGCTCGCGGCGAAGAACGTGCCGGCGGGGGAGGCGGCGAGCTTCCTCGGCGCCGGCGCCTACCGTCACTTCATCCCGGCGGCGGTGGACCACATCATCCAGCGCGGCGAGTTCCTGACTTCCTACACGCCCTACCAGCCCGAAATCAGCCAGGGCACGCTCCAGTACCTGTTCGAGTTTCAGACCCAGGTGGCGATGATCACTGGCATGGAGATTGCCAACGCCTCGCTCTACGACGGCGCCTCGGGCGCGGCCGAGGCTGCGATGATGGCGCGTCGCGTGACGCGCCGCGATAAGGTGGTGACGGCGGGTGGTCTCCATCCCCATTGGCGCGATGCGGTCGCGACCCTGCTGCGATGGTCGGATGCCACCTTCCACGCCACAGTGCCCGCGCCCGGGGGCGACGACGACCTCGCAGCACTGCCCGATGACGAGACCGCCTGCGTCATCGTCCAGAACCCCGACGTGTTCGGCCATCTGCGCGATCTCGCGCCGCTTGCCGAGGCATGCCGCGCCAGAGGAGTGCTGCTGGTCGTGTGCGTGGCGGATGTGGCCTCGCTCGGACTGGTCGCGCCGCCCGGCGCGATGGGCGCCGACATCGTGGTGGGCGAGGGGCAGGGACTCGGTCCCGGCCTCAACTTCGGCGGCCCCTACCTCGGCCTGTTCGCGACGCGCGAGCGTTTCGTGCGCCAGATGCCGGGCCGCATCGCGGGCGAGACGGTGGACGCCGACGGGCGCCGCGGCTGGGTGCTGACGCTGTCCACGCGCGAGCAGCACATCCGGCGCGAGAAGGCGACTTCCAACATCTGCACCAACTCGGGCCTGTGTGCGCTTGCCTTCACGGTCCACATGGCGCTGCTCGGTGAGGAAGGCTTCCGGCGGCTCGCGCGCCTCAACCACGCCGCCGCCTGTCGCATGGCCGACCGACTCGCGACGGTGCCGGGCGTCGCGGTGCTGAACAAGGCCTTCTTCAACGAGGTGACGGTGCGCCTGCCGGTACCCGCCGCGCCGTTGGTGGACGCGCTTGCGGCCGAGCGCGTGTTTGCGGGCGTGCCCGCCGCGCGGCTCTACCCGGAAGCGCCCGGTATGGAGAATCTGCTGATCGCCTGCGCGACCGAGACCGTCACCGACGATGATATCGCGCGGCTCGGCGCCGCCCTCGCGGGAGCCCTCAAATGAGCGATGCAAGCAATGGGAAGACGCGCACGCGGGGCCCGCGCCGGCCGTCGGGCGCGGCCGCGGCAAGCGCCGCGCCGGAGTCCTTCGCCGCGACCGTCTCCGGCAACCGCGCGCTCCAGATCGACGAAACGCTGCTGTTCGAGCAGGGCGCGCCCGGCCGAGCCGGGGTGGACCTGCCGGACCCAGGCGATATACCGCCGCGCCTGGGCGGGCTCGCGCGTCGGGGCGCCATCGGCCTGCCGGGTCTTTCGGAGCCCGAGGTGGTGCGCCACTTCACACGGCTCTCGCAGAAGAACTACGCCATCGACGCCGGGCTGTTCCCGCTCGGTTCCTGCACCATGAAGCACAACCCGCGCCTCAACGAGAAGGTGGCGCGGCTGCCGGGCTTTGCCGACCTCCATCCGCTGCAGCCGCTTTCGACCGTGCAGGGCGCGCTCGAGCTGATGGACCGGCTCGTCCACTGGCTCAAGACCCTCACCGGCATGCCCGCCATCGCGCTGCCACCGGCGGCGGGCGCCCACGGGGAGTTGTGCGGCATGATGGTGATCCGCGCCGCCCACGACGCGGCGGGCATGACGCGGCGCCGCGTGCTGGTGCCCGAATCGGCCCATGGCACGAATCCCGCGACCGCGGCGCTATGCGGCTACACGGTGGACCCGATTCCGGCGGATGCGCGCGGGCGCGTGGACGTCGCCGCCTTCAAGGCCAAGCTCGGACCCGACGTTGCCGCGATCATGCTGACCAATCCCAACACCTGCGGCCTGTTCGAGAACGACATCATCGAGATCGCCGACGCGGTGCACGCGGCCGGCGCCTACTTCTACTGCGACGGCGCCAACTTCAACGCTATCGTCGGTAAGGTGCGTCCGGCCGACCTCGGCATCGACGTGATGCACATGAACCTCCACAAGACCTTCTCGACGCCCCACGGTGGTGGTGGGCCGGGAGCGGGGCCGGTGGCGCTGGCGGCGGCGCTGGCCCCTTACGCGCCCCTGCCGTGGCTGGTCTCGGGGCCGGACGGTTTCGCGCTGCAGGAACAGGCCGAGGGCGCGGCGGCCGGCACTATCGGCCGGCTCAAGGCGTTCCACGGCCAGATGGGCATGTTTGTGCGCGCCTACGCCTACATGCTGTCCCACGGCGGCGACGGGCTGCTTCAGGTGGCGGAGGACGCGGTGCTTGCCGCCAACTACCTGCTGGCACGGCTCAAGGATACGCTCTCGCCCGCCTACGACGGGCCCTGCATGCACGAATGTCTGTTCGACGACGAGTCCTTACGCGGCCACGACGTGTCCACGCTCGACTTCGCCAAAGCGCTGATCGACGAGGGCTTCCACCCGACCACCATCTATTTCCCGCTGGTGGTCCACGGCGCCATGCTGGTGGAGCCCACTGAGACCGAGCCGCTCGCGGAGCTCGACCGTTTCGTTGTGGCCGTGAAGGGGCTGAAGGTGCGGCTCGATGCGGGCGGAGCCGAGCGCCTCCGTACGGCGCCGCATTGGAGCCCGCGCCGCCGCCTCGACGAGACCCGGGCCGCTCGCGTGCCCGTGCTACGCTGGTCGCCGTCCAAAGGATCCGAAACGGCGCAATAGTGTCGTTCTGCCGCATGCCGGAGCGCGTCCGGGTTAAGTAAGTAGCGTTTTCGCTTCCGCGATTTGATCGGATCGGCCTCACACCGATGTCACGCATGCCGGCCCGAAAGATTGGAACGGGCCTAGGGGGCCTCCCGTTCTTGGGGTAGTTAGGACGCGGCCACGGCGCCGCGCCCTTTTCATGAGGGCTCGAGCGGTGCTCGTTCGAGGTCGAACCCCGACACGGAAGGAGATTTATTCATGTTGAAGAGTGCCCTGCTTATCGGTACCGCTGCGGTGTTGGTCTGGGCGGTTCCCGCAACCGTTTCCGCCAACGATATGACTATCGCGCAGGCGACCAGCCAGACGGGGTATCAGGAACGGTTCGACAGGATCGATGCGAACAACGACGGCGTGATCAGCCGATCCGAATGGAACCGGCACTTCGGCGCGCGGTCGGACGACCCGCAAGGGAGCGAACTGAGGGAACGGGATCGCACTCAGCACAGGGTTCCCGGCTCGCATTTCAGCGAGCATCCGGGCAACGTCATCGAGAACCGTCCGGCTGGATCGCCGATGCCGGGCGGTAGCGCGGTGATGCCAGATGAGTCGACCCTGAACGAAAACCAGTAAAGGGGGAAGGCCGGAGTCCGACCTTCCGAAAAGGAAAACCCCGGCCTTCGGGTCGGGGTTTTCGCGTCCGTCCGTTTCCGCTAATGTAGCTTACCAGTCAGCTCGTCGATCGCTTGGTCCACCAGCGCGGCGCGCCGCGTGTCGTCGAGCCGCTCGTCGAGCAGCCGGCGCGTCGCAGCCAGCGCGATCTCGACCGCTTCCGCCTTGACCTCCTCCACTGCTTTGGCCTGAGCCAGGGCGATGCGCTCGGCTGTGAGTTGCTCGCGCCGCTTGAGGGTTTCGGCGAGCGCGGTCTCGGCGGCAGCGGTGATGCGCTTCGCCTCCTCTTCGGCGTGGACGAGGATAGCTTCCGCCTCCTTGGCGGCGTCGCGTTGCTTGCGCTGATAGGAGGCCAAGGCCGCCTGCGCTTCCTCGCGTAGCTTGCGGGCTTCCTCAAGCTCGGTCTCGATCTGCGCCGTTCGGGCGTCGAGCCCGCCGGTGATCCGCTTCCACGCGGGCTTGGCCACGAGGGCGACGAAGACAAAAAAGCCGACCGCGATCCAGGTTTCAGGCAGTTCCCAGAACGGCACGGATTCCCCCGGCACAGTGGCGGCGTAGGCGCGCGCGATCATGCTCGTGCCCTCCGCGCGGCCTCGGCGGCTTCGCGCGCCTCGTCCTCGTCCACGTGCAGGCCGGCCACCTTCTCGGCGGCGAGACGTGCGGCTTCGGCGGCGATGGCCGCCGCATCGGCCAGCGCGCCGGCGCGGGCCCGCGCTATGGCGGCTTCGGCCTCCTCGGTGCGGGTGCGCAGCTCGGCGTCGAACCGAGCAACCTCCACTTCGGCGCGGCGCTTGGCGGCTTCGACAGCCTCGGCCACCTTGGTATGGGCGCTGTCGCGCGAGCGCGCGAGCGCGGCTTCGTAGCTTTCGGCCACCTGTTCGGCTTCCCTTTGGAACCCCTCGGCCTTGGCGAGGTTGTCCTCGCGCCGCTTGCGGCGCCCTTCGAGGACGTCACCGATGCGCGGCAGCGCAACGCGCGCCATCAGCAGGTACAGGAGCACGAAGCTGATGGCGAGCCAGACGAGCTGCGGCGCGTAGGATGCGACGTCGAGCTGCGGCATGGGCCGGGATCTCCGATGCGCGTTGGTCGGTTCCGGTCCGGGCTCAGCCGAACAGGATCAGGAACGCGATCAGGAGCGCGAACAGCGCGATGGCTTCCACCAGCGCGAAGCCCAGCATCGTGAACGGGAACACCGTCGACTGAGCCGACGGGTTGCGGGCCACCGACGAGATGAAGGCGGCGAACACGTTGCCGATGCCCACGCCCACGCCGGCAAGGCCGATGACCGCAAGACCGGCGCCGATCAACTTCGCGGCTTCAACATCCATCTTTCAATCCTTTTCGTAACTACGGTTGAGGAACGGCGACGCCAAGCCCTAGTGCAGGTGCAGCGCGTCGTGGAGGTAAAGACAGGTCAGGATCGTGAACACGAAGGCCTGAAGCACGGCAACGATCAGCTCGAGCGCGTAGAGCGCGATCAGGATGGCGAGCGGCGCCACGCCCAGCAGGCCGAGCGCGACCACGAAGCCCGCGAACACCTTGAGCATGGTGTGGCCCGCCATCATGTTGGCGAACAGGCGTAGCGCCAGCGTCACGGGGCGCGCCAGATAGCTCAGTATCTCGATGGGGACCAACAGCGGCGCCATGTAGATCGGCGCGCCGGGCGGGAAGAAGTAGGAGAACCACTTGGTGCCGTGCTTGACGACGCCGATGATGGTGACGCCCACGAACACCACGGCGGCGAGCGCGAAGGTGACGATGATGTGGCTCGTCACCGTGAACGAGCCCGGGATCAGTCCGATAGTGTTGGCGAACAGGATGAACATGAACAGCGTGAAGATAAACGGGAAGTAAGGCCGTCCCGCGCTGCCCACGTTGTCACGCACCAGCCCTGCTATGAACTCGTAGGAAAGCTCCGTCATCGACTGCCAGCGTCCCGGCACCAGCGCGCGATGGCGCATCCCGAGGACAAGAAAGGCGGTGATAGCCGTGATGGCGATCAGCATGAACAGGGCGGAATTGGTGAAGGAGACGTCCACGCCGGCGACGCTGGCCGGAACGATGGTCTTGATTTCGAACTGTTCGAGGGGTGATGCCACGTTACCGATCCCGGCCCGATTCGTTTACCTGTCCAGGTTATTGTCACTACCACCGGGACGGTCGGTGTCCCGCCGGTAGCCGGGGGTGAGGCCGAAGCCGCTGACCGCCCGATAGACGTTGAGGACGCCCGCTGCGGCCCCAAGAAAGAAAAACACAACCAACAACCACGGCCCGGTTCCGAGCCATCTGTCGAGCGCCCAGCCGATGGCGACACCCACCGCCAGCGCTCCCACCAGCTCGACACCGACCCGGAAGCCGACGCCCCAGCCGCTCATCGCCGCCGGCTCGTCGTCCCCCGATCCGTGCTGCTCGTCGCGTCCGCGCGCCGCCTTGAGGCGCGCTTTCAGGTCCGTGAGCGGCGAACCGGACGGGTGGGGATCCCTATCTGCCATCACATCCTCGATGAAGGCTGCGCGACGGTTTCGAATCTCCCCCGAACCGCCCGAAAAAGGCCGCACCCCCGGCGAAAGCGGGGGCACCTTACGGGCCGCCACCGGGGCTGTCAAGCGCCCAGAGCCCTGGGCCCAAGCCCTTCGCGGGCAAGCAAAAAAGGCACCTTTTCAGGCGATCGCCTTGAGGTGCGAAACCCCCTGCAGGTCCACCGAAACGAGGCGCGAGACGCCGCGCTCCGGCATGGTCACGCCGAACAGCCGGTCCATGCGTGCCATGGTGATGCGATGGTGCGTGACCAGCAGGAAGCGCGTGTTGCCCGCCTTGGCCAACTCCTCGACCAGGGTGCAGAAGCGCGTCACGTTGGAATCGTCGAGCGGCGCGTCCACCTCGTCCAGCACGCAGATCGGTGCTGGGTTGGTGAGAAACACGGCGAACAGCAGCGCGATGGTGGTGAGCGCCTTTTCGCCGCCCGACAGCAGCGACAGCACCTGCAGGCGCTTGCCCGGCGGGCTTGCCATGATCTCGAGCCCCGCTTCCAGCGGATCGTCCGATTCGGTTAGCTCCAGATGCGCCCGGCCGCCGCCGAACAGGCGCGTGAACAGGTCGCTGAAATGCGTGTTCACCTGCTCGAAGGCGGCGACGAAGCGCTGACGGCCTTCGCGGTTGAGTTCGCCGATGCCGTGGCGCAGCCGCGCGATGGCCTTGATCAGGTCCTCGCGCTCGGTCTCCATCGAGGCGATCTGCTGACCCAGTTCCTCGGCCTCCTGCTGGGCGCGCAGGTTGACCGGGCCCATGTTGTCGCGCTCGCGGGTAAGCCGCTCTAGCTTGCGCTCGGCCTGTTCCGGGTCGGGCAGATTGTCGGGGTTGAGTTCGCCGATGGCGACAAGTTGGTCCGGGGTGGCCTCGAGCCGCTCGGCGACACGCTCGCGCAGCGCAGTGATCGCCTGGTCGGCCTGTTCCACCAGCCCTTCGGCGCGCACGCGGTCCTCGCGTGCGGTTGCGAGCGCCGTCTCCTTGGCCTTGAGGGTTTCGTCGGCCTCTTTGAGCGCGCGCTCGGCGACGGCGAGCGCGTCGGCGGCGCCGCTCCGGGCGCGTTCGGCCTCGGCCACGCGGTCGCCGAGGCCCATGCGTTCGGCGGCGATCTCGGCAGGCCTCGGCGCGAGCGCTTCTACCTCGGCTCCGGCGGCGATGCAGCGCGATTCAAACTCGGCGACCTGGGCGCGGGCGCTCTCAGCGCGACTCGCCCAGGACCTGCTCTCGGTCGCGATGGTGGCGAGGCGCTGGCGGCGGGCTTCGGCTTCGCGCGTGAGCAGGTCGTAGGTGCGCTGGCGGTCGGCGAGGGCCGAGCGTAGCTCGTTCATCTCGCGGCGCAGCTCTTCCAGCCGCGCGCGGCGGCTGTCGAGGTCGGCGAGGGTCGCCTGGGAGGTGCGCACGTCGGTGATCTCGCGCTCGGCTTCCTCGATGTCGGCCTTAAGGCGCGCGATCGATTCCTCCGCCGCCTGCAGGCGCGAATTGGTCTCGGCAGCCTCCTGGATCAGGCGCGCGCGCTCCTCGCGGCGCGCCTCCAGGTCGGCCTCGGTGTCGCGCGACTGGGCACGCAAGGCACGTTCGCGCTCGGTCGCTTCGTGGACGTCGGCGGCGGTGTGCTCGTGCGCGGCACGGACGTCGGCGAGGCGGCCCTCGGCGGTGCCGATGGCGTCTTCGACCTCCGCGAGACGGTTGCGTTGGGCGAGTCGGCGCGCGGCGGCGGTAGCCTCGCTGTCAACCACCGTGAAACCGTCCCAGCGCCACAGCCGGCCGTCCTTCGACACCAGTCGCTGGCCGACGGAGAGCGCCGTGGCGAGACGGTTGCCGGCTTCGACGTCAGGCACCACGCCGATCTGGGAAAGGCGGCGGGCGAGTGCCTCGGGCGCGCGCACGAAACGGGCAAGCGGTACCGCGCCCTCGGGCAGCGGGCGCGCTTCGGCGAGCGGTCCGAGCGTGCGCCAGTGGATCGGCGCGGCCTCGTTGGCGGGCACGGCGAGATCGTCGCCGACCGCCGCGCCGAGCGCGTCCTCGTAGCCGGCGTCCACCGTCACCGCGTCGATCAGCGGCGGCCACAGGTCGGAATCGCCGGTGGCCAGCAGCGCGCCGAGCGCGCGCGCCTCGGCGCGCAGCCGGGCGGCGTCTGCCTCGGCCTCGCGCAGTGTCTCGCGCGCGGCCTTCTCCGTGGTCTCGCGTGCGGCACGGTCCTCCTCGGCGCGCTCGGCCCGCTCGCGCAGGTCTTCCAGGGTGGTGCGTGCGGTCTCGATGGTTGCCTCGAGTGCCGCCACCTGCTCGCGGTTACCGGGCTCGGCGGCGATCGCGGCGCGGGTCGCCTCGGACTCGGCGAGGCGCTCGCCGAGCCGCGCCTTGCGCGCTTCGATGCCGATCAGGCGGTTGGCGAGGTCGGCGCGGCGCGCTTCCGCCGCGGCGACGCGCTGGGACAGTTCGGCGAGCTGGCCTTCGGCCGTTTGCGCTTCCTCGCGTGCAGCATCGAGGGCGGTCTTGGCCTCGCTCTCGGCTGCGGCCTCGCTCTCGGCGGCGGCTTCGAGCGTCGTGCGCTCGGCGTCGAGCCGTGCGAGCGCGCCTTCGGCGTCCTCGAGCCGCGCGGCCTCGCGCGTGCGGTCGGCGCCGTTCTGGGAGACCCGGGCGCGGGCGGCTTCGATCTCGCGGGTGACGCGTGCCTCCTCCTCGATCAGGGCGTCGCGCGCCAGCACCAGGCGCTGCAACGCGGCGGCGGCCTCGGCCTCGGCCTGGCGCAGGGGCGGCAATGCCTCGGCGGCCTCGGCCTCGCGCGCCGAGGCCTGAGCGGCCTCGCGGGTGAGGGCAGCGACGCGGTCGGTCGTAGCGGCGAGACGCTCGGCGCTTTCGGCGGCGGTCTTTTCGGCGGCGATCCAACGCAGGTGCAGCACCGCCGCCTCTGCCTTGCGGATCAGGTCGGACAGGTTGCGGTAGCGCACTGCCTGGCGGGCCTGCTTCTTGAGGTTCTGGAGCTGGGATTCGAGCGCCGCGATGACGTCCTCCAGGCGCTCAAGGTTGCCCTCGGCGGCCTTGAGGCGCAGCTCGGCTTCGTGGCGGCGCGAGTAGAGGCCGGTGATGCCGGCAGCCTCCTCCAGGATCGAGCGGCGGTTGACCGGCTTGGCCTGGATCAAGGCCTCGATCTGGCCCTGGCTCACCATAGCGGTCGAGCGCGCGCCGGTAGCGGCGTCGGCGAACAGGAGCTGTACGTCGCGCTGGCGCACCTCCTTGCCGTTGACTTGGTAGTTGGAGCCCACACCGCGCTCGATCCGGCGCACGATCTCGAGCATCTCGGAATCGTTGAAGGCGGCCGGCGCCACGCGGTCGGCATTGTCGAGATGGAGCGACACCTGCGCCAAGTTGCGCGCCGGGCGGTTGACGGTGCCGCCGAAGATGACGTCGTCCATGCCCTCGCCGCGCAGCTTGCGGGCCGAGATCTCGCCCATGCACCAGCGCAATGCGTCCACGATGTTGGACTTGCCGCAGCCGTTGGGACCGACGATACCGGTGGTGCCCGGCTCGATCAGCAACTCGGTCTCGTCGACGAAGGACTTGAAGCCGGAGAGCGTCAGCTTGGTGAAATGCACGCGCGAACCTTTCCTAGCGGCCCTTGGCGATCAACGGATCGACCACGGCCTTGAATTCCTCGAACGACATCACGCCGGCGTACTTGTTGCCGTCGATGATGAAGCTGGGTGTGGAGTTGACGCCGAGGCCGCGCTCGCCATCGAGGCGCTGCTCGAGCACCGCGCGCTGTACGTCCTCGTTCTGGAAGCAGGCGCCGACGTCGGCCTCGCCCATGCCGCCGATCCCCGCCACGCGGGCGAGGCCTGCGAACGGGTCGGGTGCGCCGGCCCAGGCATTCTGGCGCTGGAAGAACAGGTCGAGGAAGGCGTAGCGCCGCTCGGGGCCAGCGCAGCGCGCCAGCATGGCGGCGGCGAGCGCCCCCTGGTCGAGCGGGAAGTCGCGCATCACCAAGCGCACGGTGCCGGCGTCGATGTAGCTCGTCTTGATCGCGGGCAGCACGTCCACGTGGAAGGTGCGGCAGGCGGGACAGGTGAGGGAGGCGTACTCGATCACGGTGACGGGCGCGTCGGGGTTGCCCAGCACCATGTCGTCGGGGCCGACCTCAAGCGCGCGGGTGCGCGCTTCGGCGTCGGTGACGGGGCCCGTCGCCTGGGGCGGCGGGGCGGGGGTACGGCCCTGCCACTGGTAGAGCGCCAGCGCGCCCACCGTGACGGCAGCGATTCCCGCCAAGACCAACAAGATGTTACGCATCTATAGCTCCCTTGCCACAAAATATAGCGTTCGCGTGTCGGTACCGTAAAGCGGGGATTCCGAACTATCCACAGAAATGCACGTCCCGGCGCTTCAGCGGCGCGGGCGCGCGGGCACGCCCCGGGCGCGGACAGCGGCGCCTTCCCGGGCGCGGGCGAGCCGGCCGAGCGCCGCGCGCACGCCGTCATCGGCGACGCGGTCGATCGCGGCGGTCACCGCGGGTGCCGGCTCGACGGCGGGGGGCGGTTCTCCGGCGCCGGCCTCGGGCGGCGTCACGCGGCCGTGGTGCAGCTCCATGCGGGCGACCGCGCGGTAGCCGAAATGCGCGTTGATGCGTTCGATGATCTGGGGCGCGAGATGGCTCACCTCGGGCGCGAAGGCGCCCGATACCACCAGGTGCAGCGTGCCCTCGGCGCGCTCGCCGCGGGCGAACACGATGCGCGACGGGCGCGTGTGGTCGCTGAGCGGGCGCCCGACGATGGTCGGCCAGTCGGTGACGATGGCGGCCTCGGCGAAGCCGCGCCGGCGCATGGCGGGCGTGGTGACGCGATTGACGCTGCTTGCGAGCGTGGTCATGCCGCGGCGCCGGGGCGGTTCGGAGGATTTGGGGTCGTCGGCCATGGCGGCTCCGGTCGGGCTGCGGCGGCTCTGGCGCGCCGGCCGCGCGCGCGCCATGATGGACCGGAAATGACCGCTCGCAAAGCCCTCAACGCGGCCGCGCCTGCCGTTCCCGCCGCGCCCGTCGATCCGGCCGCCTTCGCGCGTCGTCTGCTCGCCTGGTACGACCGCGGCCATCGCGCGCTGCCGTGGCGCGCGCCGCTGGGCGGGCGCGCCGACCCCTACCGCGTGTGGCTGTCGGAGATCATGCTGCAGCAGACCACGGTGGCGGCGGTCGGCCCCTACTTCGGGCGCTTCCTCGCGCGCTGGCCGACCGTCGAGGCGCTCGCCGCGGCGTCTATCGACGACGTGCTGGCGGAATGGCAGGGGCTCGGCTACTACGCGCGCGCCCGCAACCTCAAGCGCTGCGCCGAGACGGTGGTGCGCGACCTCGGCGGGCGCTTCCCCGAAACGTCGGACGGGCTGCGCCGGCTGCCCGGTGTCGGTCCCTACACCGCCGCCGCCATCGCCGCGATCGCCTTCGGCGAGGCGGCGACCGTGGTGGACGGCAACGTCGAGCGCGTGATCGCGCGCCTGTTCGCGGTGGAGGCGCCGCTGCCCGCCGCGAAGCCTCGCCTGCGCGAGCTCGCCGCGACGCTCACGCCCGCGGCGCGCGCGGGCGACTACGCCCAGGCGATGATGGACCTCGGCGCCACGGTCTGCACGCCGAGGGGGCCGGCCTGCGTGCTGTGCCCGGTGGCGGCGGACTGCGCGGCACGGGCGCGGGGCTTCGCAGCCGAGCTGCCGCGGCGCGCCCGCAAGGCGGCGCGCCCGGTGCGGCGCGGCACCGCCTGGGTCCTGTTCGACAATGCCGGTGCCGTGCTGCTGCGCCGCCGCGCGGAGCAGGGCCTCTTGGGCGGATTGTGGGAGGTACCCTCCTCCGAATGGAAGGAAACGGGCGGCTGGGGCACGGACGGCGATGCGGTATCCGATCCGCCCGTGGCGGCGGACTGGCGCGATGCCGGCGAGGTGGTCCACGTCTTCACCCATTTCCGGCTTGAACTCGCGGTGCGCGTCGCACGGATCGACGCCATGGACGCATCCCGGTTCGGAGAAGATGCGCGTTGGGTCGCGGAAGACAGGCTGCCTGCCCATGCGCTGCCCACCGTAATGAAGAAGGTGCTCGCGGCGGGCGTGTCTACGTGGCCGCACGGGAGCAGGAAATGACCGGCACCATACTCATCAACATCGATGTCGACGATCTCGCGCGGGGCCTCGCCTTCTACCGCGATGGACTGGGGTGCGAGGTCGGTCGCCGCTTCGACGAGGCGTTCGCCGAGCTGCGCTACGGCGCCATCTCGCTTTATCTGCTGGTTACGCCCGCCGGCAGCACGCCGGCACCTGGCGCGCCACCCCGCGACTACGCGCGACACTGGACGCCAGTGCATGCGGATTTCGTGGTCGACGACATCGACGGCGCGATTGCGCGGGCGATCGCTGCCGGCGCGCGCCTCGAGGGCGCGGTGCGCGACGAACCTCACGGCAAGCTGGCACAGCTGTCGGATCCGTTCGGCCACGGCTTTTGTCTGATCGAGTTCAATGCGCGCGGCTATGACGTGCTGCTCGAGCCGATGGATTGAAGCTCAGGCCTCGGCGCCCTCGGCCTCGGGCCCGGATCGGGCGCGGGCCGCGCCGGGCGCCGGGATCAGCCCGCCCGCCGCGAGGTCTGCGCGGATCTGCTGGCGCAGGAGATCGATGGGCTTGGGCTTTCCTTCCACGTCGAAGTGCCAGAAGGTCCAGCCATTGCAGGCGGACAGCCCCTGGACGTGGGCGCCGACCTTGTGGATCGAGCCGGTGATGTCAACCCCCACCAGCGAGCCGTCGGCGCGCACCTTGGCGGTGTAGCGCCCGCGTGCGTCGGCCAGCACGTCGCCGGGGTTGAGCAGCCCGCGCTCCACCACCCAGCCGAACGGGATGCGCGGCTCGCGCTTCTTCGCGCTCACCTCGAGCGTCGTGGGATCGGCCGGAGCGACCTGGTCGATGCGCTTCTGCGCGAGCGCGGCGTAGGCCGGGTCGCGCTCGATGCCGATGTAGCCGCGCCCGAGGCGCTTGGCGACCGCGCCGGTGGTGCCGGTGCCGAAGAACGGGTCGAGCACCACGTCGCCGGGCTGGGTCGCGGCCAGAATGACGCGGTGAAGCAGCGCCTCCGGCTTCTGGGTCGGGTGCGCCTTGGCGCCGTCCTTCTTGAGGCGCTCGCCCCCCGAGCAGATCGGCAGCAGCCAGTCGGAGCGCATCTGCATGTCGTCGTTGGCCGACTTCATGGCCTCGTAGTTGAAGGTGTAGCCCTTGGCGTCCGGCGACTTGGTGCACCAGATCATGGTCTCGTGGGCGTTGGTGAAGCGCCGGCCGCGGAAGTTCGGCATCGGGTTGGCCTTGCGCCATACCACGTCGTTGAGAATCCAGAAGCCGAGGTCCTGCAGGATCGCGCCGACGCGGTAGATATTGTGGTAGCTGCCGATCACCCATAGCGTGCCATCGTCCTTGAGCACGCGCCGCGCGGCCGCGAGCCAGCGCCGGGTGAAGCGGTCGTACTCGGCGAAGTCGGTGAAGCGGTCCCAGTCCTGGGTGACGCCGTCGACGCGGGTGTTGTTGGGGCGGATCAGCTCGCCCTGCAGCTGAAGGTTATAGGGCGGGTCGGCGAAGACCATGTCCGCCGTCCCTTCCTTCAGGCAGTTCATCACCTCGACCGCATCGCCGACGAGCACCTCGCCGACGTTGGCCGCGTCCCTGGTCGCGTCGCTGGTCATGGCGGGACGATGGGCCGCGGATTCCGGTGGGTCAAGAATTTTTTAGTGGAATCAATGGGTTAACCTATATCCGGGAGTCGTTCCGATTCGGGCATACCAGATATAGTGGTGCGCTCCAGCACGAGGCGGACGGGCGCGAAGCTACGGCGGTGGTGCGCGGTGGGACCGAGCTGGTCCAGCGCCGCCCGGTGCCCGGGCGTGCCGTAGCCCATGTTGGCGGCAAATCCGTAGCCCGGGAAGGCTGCGTCGAGCGCCGCCATGGCGCGGTCGCGCGTGACCTTGGCAACGATCGAGGCGGCGGCGACGGAGAAACACAGCCCGTCGCCCTTCGGCACCGCGCGCGCGGGGCACGGCAGCTCCGGCAACCCGGTGCCGTCGACGATGGCATGATCGGGCGCGCAGCCGAGCGCCGCCACCGCGCGCGCCATGGCGCGATAGGTCGCCTGCAGGATGTTGATCTCGTCGATCTCGGCGACCGAGGCCTCGCCCACGCCGACATGGATGCGTCCGGCGCCGCGTTCCGCCATCAGGATCTCGAACAGCGCCGCGCGCCGGGCGGGCAGGATCTTCTTGGAATCGTCGAGGCCGCTCCGCAGCGCGCGCGGCAGGCAGCGCGCGTCCAGCACCACGGCGGCGGCCACCACCGGCCCGGCCCAGGGACCGCGGCCCGCTTCGTCGATCCCGCAGACGATACCGCCCAAGGCACGCTCCACCGAGAAGTCAGGCACCATCCCCCCTTTCCATGCGCGCATCCTAACGACGAAGGCGCGCGCGCGGAAGCGGCGAGGATGATCCCGTGACGGTGGCGGAGAGCGAAAACCGTCTAGAACAGCCGGAGCTGGTCGCCCTTGCGAACCGGCGGCGCGAAGCGCGAGCAGTCGAGGCTGCCGAGCGCGCGGCCGCCCTCGTAGGTGCGTCCGCGCTCGCCCGGCACCCGAGCGCGCTCGCGCGAGAGGCCGAGGCGCCGTGCTGCCATGTTGAAGCGCGCCGCGATCAGGGCGGCGTAGGGGCCCTCACCGCGCATGCGCGAGCCGAAGTTGGGATCGTTGAGCGCGCCGCCGCGCGTGTCGCGCACCAGCGACAGCACCTTGCGAGCGCGGTCGGGGTAATGGGTCAGCAGCCATTCCTCGAACAGCTCCTTCACCTCGAGCGGCAGGCGCAGCAGGATGTAGCCGGCGTCGTCGGCGCCCGCCTCCTTGGCGTGCGCGAGGATCGCCTCCATCTCGGCGTCGGTGAGCGCCGGGATCACCGGGGCTACCATCACGCCGACCGGCACCCCCGCCGCCTTGAGTGCCGTGACAGCCGCCAGTCGGCGCGTGGGCGCGCTCGCGCGCGGCTCGAGCTTGCGGGTGAGCTCGGTGTCGAGGGTGGTGACCGAGAGATAGACCTTGGCGAGGCGCCGCCGCGCCATGTCGGCGAGCAGGTCGCGGTCGGCCAGCACCGCGTCCGACTTGGTGACGATCGAGACCGGGTGGTTGAAGGCCGACAGCACCTCCAGGATGCCGCGCGTGATGCGCAGGCGGCGCTCGATCGGTTGGTAGGGGTCGGTGTTGGTGCCCATCGCGATCGGCTTGCAGACGTAGCCCTTGCGCGCGAGCTCGCGCGCGAGCAGGCGCGGCGCGTCGGGCTTGGCGAGGATACGGGTCTCGAAGTCGAGCCCGGGGGAAAGGCCGAGATAGGCGTGGGTCGGCCGCGCGAAGCAGTAGATGCAGCCGTGCTCGCAGCCGCGATAGGGATTGATTGAGCGGTCGAAGGGAATGTCGGGCGAGGTGTTGCGGGTGATCGCGGTGCGGGTCACGTCCACCAGGATGCGGGTGCGCGGGCGCTCGGCGTCGGCCGCGGCATAGGGGGCGGCGTCGGGCTCCGGGGTGCCCGTGTCGTTGTCCCGCGCCGCCGTGGCCCAGCCGTCGTCGGCGCGCTCGCGCACCTCACGCTCGTAGCGCCCGGTGGGGTTGGAGACGGCGCCACGCCCCTTGAGGGGGCGCCCGCCCGCAAGATCCGGCAATCGGTCCATATTGCATCCTGGCAGAAGTTAAGGAACAAATCAAGAACATATTGGCGCGGGCGTTGGCCGCGCCGCTAACCATCTGGGCCGTAAAGTCTTTGTTCACGCGGCCTTCCTAGGCTCGACCGGTGGTGTATGAATAGGGGAACGAGGAGACGGTACCGTGCTTAGCATTGTGATTCCGACCCTGGACGCGGCGGCCCATCTGCCGGGTTGCCTGGATGCCGTCGCCGAAGGCGCGCGCGTGGCCGAGGTCGCCGGGGTTTCGGCGCCCGCGCTCGAGGTGATCGTCGCCGATGGTGGCTCGACCGACGGCACGGCGGTGCTCGCGGCGGATCGGGGCGCCCGCGTGATCGCGGCGCCGCGCGGGCGCGGCACCCAGCTTGCGGCGGGCGCGGCGGCCGCCAACGGCGACTGGCTCCTGTTCCTGCACGCGGACACGCGGCTCGACCCCGCCTGGCTGTGCGCCGCCGCCGGCCACATGAACAATCCCGCCAACCCAGGAAAGGCGGCGGCGTTCCGCTTCACCCTCGACGACACGGCTCCGGCCGCGCGCCTGATCGAGGCGCTGGTGGCATGGCGCTGCCGCGCGCTGGCGCTGCCTTACGGCGACCAGGGGCTCCTGATCTCGGCCGGGCTCTACCGCGCACTTGGTGGCTTCCGCACCCAGCCTCTGATGGAGGACGTGGACCTGGTGTGCCGGATCGGGGCGGAGCGGTTGCGACTCCTGCCGGTGGCGGCGGTCACCTCGGCTGTGCGCTACCGCAAGGGCGGTTGGCTGCTCCGGCCGCTGCGCAACCTGTCCTGCCTCGGCCTCTATTTCCTCGGCCTGCCGGCGCCCGTGATTGCGCGCCTCTACGGGCGCTGACGGAAGGTTTGCGCGCGCACCGTCACCTCGTCGTATTCGCACGCGCCCCCCGGCGCGGCGCCGTCAAGCGCCGCCTCGCCGCCGCCATCGGCGACCGCGCCGCCCACCGCTTCTATGTGGACACCACTCGTGCGCTCCTCCGGCGCCTCGGCCGCGACCCGCGCTGGCGACTCGTGCTCGCGGTGACGCCCGATGGCTTCGCCCGGCGCGGCCGGTTCTGGCCCCAGGGCGTCGCGCGCATGCCCCAGGGAACGGGCGACCTGGGCGCACGCATGGCGCGTGTGTTCGCGCGACTGCCGCCGGGCCCCGCCGTGATCGTCGGCAGCGACATTCCCGCGATCGTGCCCGCCCACGTCGCGGCGGCGTTCGCGGCGCTCGGCACCGCCGAGGCGGTGTTCGGCCCGGCTGCCGACGGCGGCTATTGGCTTGTCGGGCTCGCGCGCCGGCGCGCACCGGGCGCGTTGGCGCGGCGCCTGTTCCGGGGCGTGCGTTGGTCCACCGCGCAGGCGCTCGCGGACACCCGCGCCAATCTGCCGCCGGGGGCGGAGGCTGAGCCGCTCGCGGTGCTGGAGGACGTGGACGACGCGGCGGCCCTACGGCGCCAGAAAGCCGTGGCGCGCGCGGCGCGCGTTTGCTAAACGCCCTGCGAGCCCGGCGGATCGCCGGGCGGCGGCAACGAAGCGGGGCATGAGCATGGCAACGGCGGTTTCGTGGCGCGAGCAGGTGGCGAACTTTGTCGAAAGTCCGCGCATCCAGCGCGTCATCATGGCGTTGATCGTGCTCAACGCCGTGACGCTCGGGCTCGAGACCTCGCCCACGGTCATGGCCCATGCCGGCGACCTGTTGCACGCCATCGACCGCGCCGTGCTCGCCGTGTTCGTGGTGGAGATCGCGGCCAAGCTCATTGGGCGTGGATTCGGCTTCTTCAAGAGCGGCTGGAACGTCTTCGACTTCATCGTGGTGTCGATCGCGTTGGTGCCCGCCGCGGGGCCGTTCACGGTGCTGCGCGCCCTGCGCATCCTGCGCGTCCTGCGGCTCCTCTCGGTGGTGCCGAAGATGCGGCGCGTGGTCGAATCTCTGCTGCGCGCGGTGCCGGGAATCTCCTCTATCGCGGCGATCCTGCTGCTGATCTTCTACGTCTTCGCGGTGATCGCAACCAACCTGTTCGCCGCCAGCTTCGACGACTGGTTCGGAACCGTCGGGCGCTCCATGTACTCGCTGTTCCAGATCATGACGCTGGAAAGCTGGTCGATGGGGATCGTGCGCCCGGTGATGGAGGTTTACCCGTACGCCTGGCTGTTCTTCGTGCCGTTCATCCTGATCGCCACCTTCACCATGCTCAACCTGTTCATCGCCATCATCGTCTCCGCCATGCAGGAACAGGCGGAGCACGACCACGCAGAGGAGATAGCCGCGATCGAGGACGCCAAGGCCGAGGAGACGGCCCTGTTCAAGCGCGAGATCGGGACGATCCGCAAGGAGCTGGCGGAGATCCGCGACCTGCTGGAGCGCCGCGGCGGAGGGTGAGGCGCGTCCTGGGCGTCATGGCCCGCGTCATACGGAACGCGACGAAAAGAAAAATGCCGCTCCTACTTCTCCCTGAGGCGCGGCATCAGCTCGACCAGGTTGCAGGGGCCGTTGCGCGAGTCGAGCTGGTACTTGAGGATCTCGTCCCAGCCGTCGCGGCACGCCGAGGGCGAGCCCGGCAGGGCGAAGACGTAGGTGCCGCCGGCGACACCGCCGATGGCGCGCGACTGCATCGTGGAGGTGCCGACCTTCTGGTAGGAGATCATCCGGAACAGCTCGCCGAAGCCCTCGATCTCCTTGTCGAACATCGGCTTGAGTGCCTCCGGCGTCACGTCGCGCCCGGTGATTCCGGTGCCGCCGTTGGTGATGACGACGTCGATCTCAGGGTCGATGATCCATGCGTGGACCCGCTCCTGGATCAGCTTGGGGTCGTCCTTGACGATGGCGCGCGCGGCGAGCTTGTGTCCCGATCCCTGTAGCCGGTCCACCAGCGTCCTGCCCGATTCGTCGTCGGCCTCGGTACGGGTGTCGGAGACGGTGAGCACCGCGATGTGGACGGGGAGGAACTTGCGCGATTCGTCGATGCCGGGCATGGCGGGATTCCTGTCGATGAAGCTGCGGAACGCGCGGGCGGCGTGCGTCAGGGACGCTCTTCGGCCACGCCGAAGGTCGCGCCGTCGAGACTTACATAGACGGGCCAGCGCCCGCCCGCAAGGGCGTCCAGCGACGGATTCTCCTGGCCGAGGCGCGAGCGGTAGGCCCACAGGTTCTGCAGCACCGACTTAACGAAGCCGCGGGTCTCGGCGAGCGGAATCATCTCTATGAACAGCAGCGGGTCCGAATCGTGGAGTATCTCGCGCTGCCACCTGGCAAGGTTGCCCGGCCCGCCGTTATAAGCAGCGATGGCGAGGATCAGGTTGCCTGACACGACCTCGCCCCCGAGCAGGTAGCTGACGTAGCGCTGGCCGAGCTCGAGGTTGAGCTGCGGGTCGAACAACTCGGTGCCGTTGGCGCCGCGGAAGCTGCGACGGTCCTCGGACATATAGCGCGCGGTCGCGGGCATGAGCTGCATCAGCCCGCGCGCGCCAGCGCGCGAGCGCGCACGCACGTTGAACGCCGATTCCTGGCGGGTAAGGGCATAGACCAGTGCGCGGTCGATGCGGTAGCCGCCGTTCGGCATCCAGTGGGGCAGGGGGTAGAGCGCGGCATCAAGCCGTTCCCCGGTGCCGGTGAGCAGTACGCGCCCCGCTCGCAGCGCAGCGCCCGGCATGTCGGCGGCGTCCGACAGGAGGGCGACGGTGCGCAGCACCGCGGGCGAGAGGCCGAGGCGCACGGCGCGCAGCTCGGCCTCGGCGCGTTCCCCCTCGCCAATCTGGAGCAGCGCCAGCACGCGACGCCCGGCGGGCTTGGCGGAGAAGGCGGCGAGGTCGCGGGCGACCACGTCGGACGCGCCCCACTCGTAGCCGGGCTCATGGCCGCGGATGCGCGCGGCGAGCTGGCCGTAGAAGGTGCGGTCATGGCGCGCGGCGCTTGCCATCAGCGCGCCGACGCGTGCCATGTCGCCGCCCTTGAGGGCGGCGCGCCCCGCCCAGAAGGCGCCCGCTGCCTGCTCGGCGGGCGTGGCGGTATCGGCCTGCGACAGGGCCTCCAGGTAGCGCCGGGCGTCGTCGAGGAAGCCGAGCCGGAAGGCGGCAAGCCCGGCCCACCACAGCGCCTGGGGGGCCTCCGCCCCGGAGCGGTCGGCGGCGCGGCGCGCGAGCGCGTAGGCCTTGTCGGTGTCGCCGCGCCGGAACCAGCCTGCCGCGATCAGGGCGCGCGCCCGATCGATGCCGGCGGGGCCGACCGCGCGCGCGATCTCGGGCTGGTCGAGGTAGCGCTCGGAGACGGTCAGGTACTCGCGCCGCACGTTGGCGGCGACATGGGCGACGGCGTGGCGCTCGGCGGCGTTGATACCGACGCGGCGCGCGGGCCCGTTGGCGGCGGCGGCGGGATCGACGTTGTTCGACGACACGGTGAAGCGGTCGCGCGGGCGCTCGGGCGCGGGGACGTTGGCGGGCTTGCGCTGGAGTGCGAGCGCATGGATGCGCTGGGCGTCGGGATGATCGGCATGGGTTCCGAGCCAGTCGCGCAGTTCCGCGTAGCGTGAGCGGTAGGCGGTCGGGTGCAGGTAGCGCTGGGCCTGGACGTGGCCCATCAGAACGCGGTCGTGGAGACGCGCAATCTGCCGGTCGGCCTCGGCCCAGCGGCCCGCCTCCTGCAGCGCGAAGATCTCGCGATAGAGCGCGGCGTCGGCCACCGAGAGAATCTCCGGCACCTCGACCGCGCGCGGGGGGCGGGTGAATGGGGCGTCGGCGGGCGGCAGGGAGACAACGGTCGTATCGGAGGCGGAAGCAGGCGCACCGGCGAGGCCCGCGAGCAGGAGGAGGCTCCCCAGCCCCATCCCCGCGGCCACGCGCAGGCACACACCGGACCATCGGCCCGGTCCCGGATTTGCGGCCTCCGGGCCGTCCCCCCTTACCGTACTGCGGATCATGCCAAGGTACATACCCCGGCCTCGGGGCAGGGGGCAAGCGCGCCGGCCTTCGCCCCCGGCCTCAGCCGGCTTCGATACGGCGGCGGATCTCCAGCAGGTCGCGCCAGGCGGCGCGCTTCTGGGCGGGCGAGCGCAGCAGGAACGCCGGATGGTAGATCGGCATGGCGGGCACCGGGCGGGCCATGCCGGGCGTGGCGTAGTCCACCCAGCGCCCGCGCAGCTTCATGATGCCGTCGGAGGTCGCGAGCAGGGTCTTGGCGGCGACGCCCCCCACCATCACCAGCACCACGGGATCGACGATTTCGATGGTGCGCTCGACGAACGGCAGGCAGGCGGAGATCTCGGCGGGGGTCGGGTTGCGGTTGCCGGGCGGGCGCCAGAAGATCGTGTTGGTGATGAGCACGTGGTCGCGGTCGAGGCCGATCGCCGCCAGCATGCGGTCGAGCAGCTTGCCTGCCGCGCCGACGAAGGGCTTGCCCTGGCGGTCCTCCTCGGCGCCCGGCGCCTCGCCCACCAGCAGCACGCGCGCCTGCGGGTTGCCGTCGTAGTAGCACAGGTTTGTGGCGGTCGCCTTGAGCGGGCAGCCGTCGAACGCCGCGAGCGCGGCCCGCAGCTCCTCGAGTGTCGCGATGCCCGCGAGCGCCGCGCGTGTCGCGCCGTCGCCGCCGGCGCCGAGGGAGGCGGGCGTCATGGCCGCCGGCGCGGCTGAGGGCGGTCTGGGCGGAGGTGTGGGCCTGGCGAGGGACGGGGGAAGCGTCGGTGGCGCCGGTGGCGGGGCCGCGCTTTCCGCGAAGCGGTCGGCGGGCATCGCGGCCAGCGCCTCGTCGGCACCCGCCTCCACCTGCCAGCGCAGGGCCTCGAACAGCTCGTCCCGTTCCGCCATGGGCGAACCCTAGCACGGCGCGGTGACGGAACGAAGCGGGGGAACGAAACGCGGATAGGGGCGTTGCGGATGGCATTCGCGTCCCGCTCGTTATCGGCTATGGTTCCGCGCCATGCAGCCCGCCCCCGATCCATCCGCCCTCGATCCGTCCATCGTCGTTTCGATCCGCGGCCTCGCCAAGACCTATGCCTCTGGCTTCGAGGCGCTCAAGGGCGTGAGCCTCGACATCCGGCGCGGTGAGATCTTCGCGCTGCTGGGCCCCAACGGCGCCGGCAAGACCACGCTCATCAGCATAGTCTGCGGCATCGTGCGGCCGAGCGCGGGGCGGGTGTTGGTGGACGGCTTCGACGTCGTCGCCGAATTCCGTCAGGCGCGCGCGCGCGTCGGCCTAGTGCCCCAGGAACTCACCACCGACGCCTTCGAGACGGTATGGGCCACGGTCAGCTTCTCGCGCGGCCTGTTCGGCAAGCCGCCCGCGCCCGCCCACATCGAGAAGGTGCTGAGGGCGCTGTCGCTGTGGGACAAGAAGGACAGCAAGATCATGACGCTGTCCGGCGGCATGAAGCGCCGGGTGATGATCGCCAAGGCGCTCTCCCACGAGCCCAGCATCCTGTTCCTCGACGAGCCCACCGCGGGCGTCGACGTGGAGCTGCGCCGCGACATGTGGGCGCTGGTGCGCGCCCTGCGCGAGACCGGCGTCACCGTCATCCTCACCACCCACTACATCGAGGAGGCGGAGGAGATGGCCGACCGCGTCGGCGTCGTCAGCAGGGGCGCGCTGATCGTGGTGGAGGAGAAGGCGGAGCTGATGCGCAAGCTCGGCAGCAAGCGTCTCACGGTGCAACTCCACGCGCCGCTCGCGCGCGTGCCCGACGCGCTCGCCGGCTTCGGCCTCGAGCTCGGCGCGGACGGCGGCGAGCTCACCTTCACCTACGACACCCAGGCGGCGCGCACCGGTATCGCGCGGCTGCTCGCTGCGTTCTCGGAGGCCGGCATCCCGGTCAAGGACCTGCAGACCGAGCAGAGCTCGCTCGAGGAGATCTTCGTGGACCTGGTGCGGGGGCGGCGATGAACCTCCATGCGATCCGCGCTATCTATCTGTTCGAGATGGCGCGCACCTGGCGCACCCTGGCTCAGAGCATTGTCTCGCCGGTGATCTCGACGGTGCTCTACTTTGTCGTGTTCGGAGCCGCCATCGGTGCACAGATGACCGACATCCACGGCGTTTCCTACGGCGCCTTCATCGTGCCGGGGCTGATCATGATGTCGCTGCTCACCCAGAGCATCGCCAACGCCTCCTTCGGCATCTACTTCCCGCGCTTCACCGGCACCATTTACGAGGTGCTGTCGGCACCGGTCTCGGCGATGGAGATCGTGGCGGGCTACGTCGGTGCTGCCGCCACCAAATCCATGATCCTCGGCCTCATCATCCTCGCGACCGCCGCCTTCATCGTGCCGCTCGAGATCGCACACCCGGTGCTGATGATGCTGTTCCTGGTGCTCACTGCCGTCACCTTCTCGCTGTTCGGCTTCGTTATCGGCATCTGGGCCGACGGGTTCGAGAAGCTCCAGCTGGTGCCGCTCTTGGTGGTGACGCCGCTCGCCTTCCTCGGCGGCAGCTTCTACTCGATCGACATGCTGCCGCCGTTCTGGCGTGCGTTGTCGCTGTTCAACCCGGTAGTCTATCTCATCAGCGGCTTCCGTTGGGCGTTTCACGGCACCGCCGAGGTCCACGTCGCCGTCAGCCTCGCCATGACCGGTGCTTTCATGGCGGCGTGCCTCGTCGCGATCGGCTGGATTTTCTGTACCGGCTGGCGCCTCAGGAACTGACCGGTTGACGCATTCGTGATCGCACGCGCGACCCGGTATGGTTGCAGGGCGCGGGGCCGGATGATATGGTTGATATCAACGTATTAAAGGAAGCCTCTCCGGGACTACTGACGTGCCGCACGTCCATTTCACCAGCAATCTCGAGCGTCATCTCGCGGTGCCGAGCCACGAGGTCGCGGGCGCCACGGTTGCCGAGGCGCTGGCGGTGGTGTTCGCGGCCAATCCCCGGCTGCGCGGCTACCTGCTCGACGACCAGGGGCGACTGCGCCGCCACGTCAACGTATTCGTGGACGGCGCGCCGATCGTCGATCGCGACCGGCTTTCTGATCCCGTCGCCTCAGGCGGCGAGATCTTCGTCTTCCAGGCGTTGAGCGGAGGCTTGCCACTGGATGATTGCGGAGGCTCACCACTCAATGATTGCGGAGGTTGATCGATGGCACGGGCGCTTCACGTCTCGACCCGCAAGGGTCTTCTCACTTTCCAGCCGGGCGCGCGTGGCGCATGGCGCTGTGACGGCGCGGCGGCGTTCCTCGGCGAGCCGGTGAGCGCGACGCTGCACGACCCGCGTGACGGCACGCTCTATGCCGCGCTCGATCTCGGCCATTTCGGCGTCAAGCTCCACCGTTCCGACGACGCCGGCAGGACCTGGGCGGAGATCGCCGCCCCCGCCTTCCCCGAGGAGAAGGACCGCCCCCCGCCCGATCCCATGCAGGAATGGCCGCCCAAGAAGGAGGGCCCGACGGTGGAACTGATCTGGACCCTGGTGCCGGGCGGCGCCGATAGGCCCGGCGTGCTATGGGCCGGCACTGTGCCGGGCGGTCTGTTCCGCTCCGACGACCGGGGCGCGAGCTGGCACCTCGTGGACGGCCTGTGGAACCTGCCGTCGCGGCCCAAGTGGGCCGGCGTCGTCTACGACCACCCCGGCATCCATTCGGTGCTGGTGGACCCGCGCAACTCGGACCGCCTTACCCTCGCGGTCTCCACCGGCGGCGTGTGGCGCACCGAGGACGCGGGTGCGAATTGGACGCTCTACGGGCACGGCATGCGCGCCGAGTACATGCCGCCCGAGCAGGCCCAAGATCCCCTCAGCCAGGACGTTCACCGCATGCAGGCTTGTGCCGCACGGCCGGAGACGGTCTGGGTCCAGCACCACAACGGCATCTTCCGCTCTGAGGACGGCGGCAACACCTTCACCGAGATCATGGCGGATGCCCCCTCGCGCTTCGGCTTCGCCGTGGCAGCGCATCCGGCCGACCCGGATACGGCGTGGTTCGCGCCCGCGGTCAAGGATCAATACCGCGTGGCGGTGAACGGCGCCATGTGCGTCACCCGCACCACTGACGGCGGCAGGAGCTTCGAGGTGCTGCGTGACGGCCTGCCGCAGGAGAATTGTTTCGATTTGGTCTACCGCCACGGGCTTGCCCTCGACCCGGAAGGGGAGACCCTGGCAATGGGCTCGACCACCGGCAACCTGTGGATCGGCACGGACGGCGGCGCCAAGTGGGCCCATGTGGCGGGCTTCCTCGCGCCGATCTATCACGTCGCCTGGGGGCCGGAGGTGTAGTCCTAGCCTACAAATCCCGACACCATTGCCATTATCCGGCCACGTTCGGCGGCTATCGAGGCGATGCGCCGGGGGGTAAGCCGGTTTGCTGCGTTCATGTCCCGTCTGAACCATGGAGAACCGGTAATGGTCGCCCTTCGCGCCTGGCGCCTTGTGCTGGGCAGTTGTCTTGCTTTCACGGTTGCGGCGGCGCTTGCTCCCGCTCAGCCTTCCGCCAACGACGCGCCCGTCGCCGAAGCGCCTGCAGGGGACGACTATCGGCCCTACGACGGCCAACCCGGCCAGGACACGCCCTGGGTGCCGACGCCCGACCACACAGTCCGCAAGATGCTCGACATGGGCGGGGTGACTGCTGACGACTACGTCGTCGATCTCGGCTCCGGCGACGGCCGGCTGGTGATTGCCGCAGCCGTCCAGCGCGGTGCCCGCGGCCATGGGGTCGAGTTCAATCCGGATCTCGTCGCGTACTCGAACCGCCGCGCGCATGAGGCCGGCGTTGCCGACAGGGTGGAGTTCGTACAGGGCGACATGTTCGAGGCCGATATTTCGCGCGCGACCGTGCTGCTGCTGTTCCTCCTGCCCGACAATCTCGACAGGCTGGTGCCGACCTTCCTCAGTCTGCGCCCGGGCACGCGTATCGTCCTCAATCATTTCACCCCCACCGGCTGGGATCACGACGAGGCCGATCTCGCCGCGGGGGAGGAATGCGAAACGTGGTGCGAAGTGTACCTCTATTATGTGCCCGCGCGCGTGGCCGGCACTTGGCGGCTTGGCAACACCGACCTCGTGATCAATCAGACGTTCCAGCGGCTCACTGGCACCCTCGGCGGCGCGCCGGTCGAGGACGGTCGCCTGCGGGGCGACGAGATTGCCTTTACCGTCGCCGGCGTCCGCTACGCCGGGCGCGTCTCCGGCGACGCGATGCAGGGCACCTTCCGGGGCTCCGTCGCCGGCACCTGGCGCGCCACGCGCGGCGACAGGTAGCCGGCCTTTGCAGCCGATCACTATCTCGCGCCGCTCCGAGGAGCGGGGCCCCATTTCCGTCATGCCTCGTTTGTCATGCGAATGTGTGCTTCGCACGACGCGGGACACCCATGCAGCTGTGCCGTGACATGTGGAAGAATGAATGGTCCGAACAAATCTGGCGGGACGAAGCACCTGAACCGGCCCCATCGCCCACTTCCCCCTCCCGTCCATATGCGCTAAGCCAAGGCCGCGATAACGAACGTCCTCTGCGGGAGCGCGCGCCGGTATCATGCCTGAGCGGGAGTCCATGGAATTCGACGTGGTGGTCGTGGGCGCGGGGCCGGCGGGCCTTGCCGCCGCGATCCGCCTGAAGCAGCGCGCCGCCGCCGCCGGGCGCGAGGTCTCGGTGTGCGTGGTCGAGAAGGGCTCCGAGGTCGGCGCGCACCTCCTGTCCGGCGCGGTGCTGGACCCGCGCTCGCTCGCGGAGTTGTTCCCCGACTGGGAGGCGCGGGGCGCGCCGCTGGAGACGCCCGCCGCGCGCGACCGCTTCCTCCTGCTCACGCGCCGCCGTGCGATCCGGCTGCCGACGCCCCCACAGATGCGCAACGAAGGCAACTTTATCGTCTCCCTCGGCAACCTCGCGCGTTGGCTCGCGGCGCAGGCAGAGGAGATGGGCGTCGAGGTGTTCCCCGGCTTCGCCGCGACCGAGCTCCTGTGGGACGCCGCCGGCGCGGTCGTGGGCGTCGCCACTGGCGACATGGGGATGGGGAAGGATGGCCAGCCCACCGCCGGATACCAGCCGGGGGTGGAGTTGCGCGCCCGCGCGACCCTGCTGGCCGAGGGTTGCCGCGGCTCGCTCTCGAAGGGCCTGATCGCGCGCCTCGGCCTCGCGCGCGACGCGGCGCCGCAAACCTACGGACTCGGCGTCAAGGAGCTGTGGGAGGTCGCGGCCGAGAAGCACGCCCCCGGCACCGTCGTCCACACGGTCGGCTGGCCTCTCGATCACGGCACCTACGGCGGTTCGTTCCTCTATCACCTGGCGGGCGGACAGGTCGCGGTCGGCTTCGTCGTCGGTCTCGACTACGAGAATCCCTACCTCTCGCCGTTCGAGGAGTTCCAGCGTTTCAAGACCCATCCCGCCATCCGCCCGCTGTTCGAGGGCGGTCGCCGCGTCGCCTATGGTGCGCGCGCGCTGGTGGAAGGCGGCTGGCAGGCGCTACCCCGGCTCGATTTTCCAGGCGGGCTGCTGATCGGCGATACGGCCGGGTTCCTCGACGTGCCCCGGATCAAGGGCATCCACAATGCCATGAAGTCGGGCATGGTGGCGGCGGAGGCCGTGTTCGACGCGCTCGCGGGCGCGCCCGCCGGCCCGGTCCACGCTGCCGACTACCGCGCGCGGCTGGAGGCGACCTGGGTGCTGGCGGAGTTGAAGGCCGCGCGGAACGTGCGGCCGGGCTTCCGCTTCGGCCTGCTGCCGGGGCTTGCGCTCGCCGCGCTCGATACCTACGTGCTGCGGGGCCGCGCGCCGTGGACCCTCGCGCACCGGACCGACCACGAGACCCTCAAGCCTGCCGCGCGCGCGAAGCCCATCGCCTACCCAAAGCCCGACGGCGTCCTCACCTTCGACCGGCTCTCTTCGGTGTTCGTCTCCAACACCAACCACGTGGAGAACCAGCCTTGCCACCTCCAGCTGCGCGTGCCGGACAAGGCGATCGCGTTCAACCTCGCGGTCTACGCGTCGCCCGAGACGCGCTACTGCCCGGCCGCCGTGTACGAGATCGTGGAGGGGGAGGGTGGCCCCAGGCTGCAGATCAACGCCCAGAACTGCGTCCACTGCAAGACCTGCGACATCAAGGACCCTGGCGAGAACATCGACTGGGTGCCCCCCGAAGGCGGCGGCGGACCCAACTACCCCAACATGTGACGTCCCCACATGAAATGGCCGAGGCTATCTCTGCGACAACGCCTTTCTTCTAATCATATCCCAGTTTGACCGGGGGCTATCCATGTCAGCGGTTTTTTCCCCGCTGATTTCGCTTATCCACAGCCGCGCCCGTTGAGTTTCGGGTCCGGGAGGCGTATCGTTCCTCGATATGCCCCCTGCTGGAGAGGGCGACACAAGATATTGTGTGCCCAGTGAAGGGACGAGCAGGCAGGATGAGCTTCACACCCCAGTTCCTCGATGAGATCCGCGCCCGCGTCGGGCTCGCAGATAGGATCTCCCGCAAGGTCAAGCTCACCCGCAAAGGGCGCGAGCATTCGGGCCTATGCCCGTTCCACAACGAGAAAACGCCGTCCTTCACCGTCAACGAGGACAAGGGATTCTATCACTGCTTCGGCTGCGGCGCGCACGGCGATTTGTTCGGCTTCGTCATGGGCACCGAAAACCTGATCTTCCCCGAGGCGGTCGAGCGGCTCGCCGCCGAGGCCGGGCTCGAGATACCGGTGTCGAGCCCCGAGGAGCGCCGCCGCCAAGAGGCGGCCGTCTCGCTCTATGCCGTCGTCGAGGCCGCCGCCGCGTTCTTCGAGAAGGAGCTGCAGTCCCCGCGCGGGGCGGCGGCGCGCGACTACCTCGCGGGGCGCGGCCTCGACGCGGATACCATGCGCCGCTTCCGACTCGGCTATGCGCCCGACTCGCGCACCGCCCTCAAGACCGCGCTGATGGGCGGCAGCATCACCGAGAGCCTGCTGGTCACGGCCGGGCTTCTGATCGCGCCTGAGGAGGAAGGCCGGGCCAGCTACGACCGCTTCCGCGGCCGCGTGATGTTCCCGATCCTCGACCGGCGCGGCCGCCCGGTCGCCTTCGGCGGGCGCATCATGGGCGAGGGCGAGCCCAAGTATCTCAACTCCCCCGAAACGCCGCTGTTCCAGAAGGGCCAAGTGCTTTACGGCTGGTCGCACGCTCTCAAGGACGCGCGCGCGGGCGGCGTGCTGGTGGTCACCGAGGGCTACATGGACGCGATCGCGCTGTTACGCGCGGGCATTCCGGCGGTGGCGCCGCTCGGTACGGCGCTGACCGAGAGCCAGATCGAGCTGTTGTGGCGCGCGGTGCCCGAGCCGGTGCTGTGCTTCGACGGCGACGCCGCTGGCCAGCGCGCGGCGGCACGGGCCGCGGAGCGCGCGCTGCCGCTGCTCAGGCCGGGAACCAGCCTCGATTTCGTGCAATTGCCGCGGGGCGAGGATCCCGACAGCCTGATCCGCTCGCGCGGGCGAGTCGGCATCGAATCGGCGCTCGCCGCGAAGAGGCCGCTCGCTACCTTCGTGTGGGAGATGGAGACGCGCGGCAGGCCGGTGGACACGCCCGAACGCCGCGCGGCCATCGAGAAGGCGCTGCTGGAGCGCGCGCGCCGCATCGCTGATCGTTCGGTGCAAGAGCACTACGTCGGTGAGTTCCGCGCGCGCCTACGCGAAGCCTTTGCCGACTTTTCCCCCGTCGTGGGCGCGCGGCGGCGGCCGGGGAACTTCGCGCGCGATGCACGGATAATGGGTGGCAAACTCGCCAGCGATCCGCTGATCGGAACCGAGGACGGGCGCGCAGAAGCGCGCGAGCGCGTGCTGGTGGCAACGGTGCTCAACCATCCCGCCCTGCTCGCCGAGGTGGCCGAGGAACTCGCCGGGGTGGAGATCGGCAGCCACGAGCTGGATGCGCTGCGTCAGGCGCTGCTCGACGTGGCGGCAGGGGGAGAGATGGATGCCGCGTGCCTTCGGAACGCGCTTGCCGAGCGCGGCTTCGAGCGCACCGTGGTGATGCTGTCCGGGCCGTCGGCGCGGGTGCTCGACTGGTTCGCGCGCGCGGATGCCGCGCCCGCCGACGCGCTGATCGGGTTCCGTCAGGTGCTGGCGCTGCATCGGCGGTTTGGCGACCTCAGAACGGCGCTGGAGGCGTGCGAATCGGAGCTGGCCGAGGACATGAGCGAGGCTGCCTGGGAGCGGTTCCGGGCACTTAAGGCGGAGGCAGAGGGCCTGGGCGCACTCGGGGCCGAAATCGACGATTTCGGCCTGGCTTCGGGCCGCAAGAGCGGGGTATGACGGGGCGGCCCGCGCACGGTCGGAGGGAAATTCTGAGGATCAATGGATTATGCAGAATTTCCGTGAGGTGGGAGGGGGTATTGAACATCGTTCGCTTACTCATTAAATGAGTGCGGCAGCGCGGCGGTCAGAACGGGCCGGCCGCGCCATTATGCCTGTGTGTGTCCGAGAGGCACGCCAGCGTGAGGGGGATCGGCCGTGCGGGGGCACGCGGCCCCGGGCTCGATGCAGCGGGTAAAGGGATACATGGCAACCAAGAAGCCGGCGAAAGCCAACGAATCCGCCGAGGAAACGCAGGACGAACCGACCCCTGAGGGGCCGGTGATCGATTCGCTCGGCGCCACCATTAAGAAGATGCTCGCGAAGGGCAAGGAGCGCGGCTACGTCACCTACGACGAGTTGAACGCCGCTCTGCCGCCCGACCAGTTCTCCTCCGAGCAGATCGAGGACACCATGGCGATGCTCAACGAGATGGGCATCAACGTGGTCGAGAACGAGGAGAGCGAGGAAGCCGCCCCCGTAGAGGCCAACGAGGCGGCTGCCGACGACGATGGCGAGGCCGTCGAGAAGTCTTCCGACGAGGAGGAATACGGTCGTACTGACGACCCTGTGCGCATGTACCTGCGCGAGATGGGCTCGGTCGAGCTGCTGTCGCGCGAGGGCGAGATCGAAATCGCCAAGCGCATCGAGGCCGGCCGCGAGGAGATGATCGGCGGCATCTGTGAGAGTCCCCTGACGCTCGCCGCGATCATGCGCTGGCGCGAGATGTTGCTTAAAGATGAGGTGCTGCTGCGCGACATCATCGATCTCGACGCCACCTACGGTGGCGGACCCGACGGGGAGGGCAAGGCCGCCCAGCCCGCGGCCGAGGCACCGTCCGGGAACGGCGAGGACAAGGATGCGAAGAAGGGGGGTGTCGAGCCAAAGGGCAAGAAGGCCGCTAAGTCCGAAGACGAGGAAGAGCAGGCCGAAGGCGCTGCCAAGACGGACGAGGACGGCGACGACGACGATTACGACGAGGGCGAAGCCAACGTTTCGCTTGCGACCATGGAGGCGCGCCTCAAGCCCGAGGTGTTGGAGACCTTCGATGAGATCGCCGCGACCTGGAAAAAGCTCAAGGCGGTGCAAGACAAGCGCCTCGAGGCGCAGCGCAAGGGCCAGGCGCTGCCCCCCGCGACAGACAAGCGCTACGAGAAGCTGACCGCCGAGCTGATCGAGCTGATGAACCAGGTGCACCTCAACAACGGGCGCATCGAGCAGCTCATGGACGAGCTTTACGGGCTTAACCGTCGCCTCGTCACCTGCGAGGGCAAGCTGCTGCGGCTCGCACTCAAGTGCCGCGTCACGCGCGAGGACTTTCTTGAGCGCTACACTGGCCACGAGATCGACCCCAATTGGCTGCGTCGCCTTGCGCGCGTCAAGCATAAAGGCTGGAATGCTTTTGCCACCAAACACCGTGACGAGATCAAGGATATCCGCAAGGACATAGCGGACATCGCCGCCCAAGCGATGCTCGACATCGACGAGTTCAAGCGCATCGTGCATCGTGTCCAGAGAGGCGAGCGCGAGGCCGGCCGTGCCAAGAAGGAGATGGTGGAGGCCAACCTGCGCCTGGTCATCTCGATCGCCAAGAAATACACCAACCGTGGGTTGCAGTTCCTCGATCTGATCCAGGAGGGCAACATCGGCTTGATGAAGGCAGTGGACAAGTTCGAGTACCGCCGCGGCTACAAGTTCTCGACCTACGCAACATGGTGGATTCGCCAAGCCATCACGCGCTCGATCGCGGATCAGGCGCGCACCATCCGCATCCCGGTCCACATGATCGAGACCATCAACAAGCTGGTGCGCACCTCGCGCCAGATGCTCCACGAGTTCGGCCGCGAGCCGACGCCCGAGGAGCTTGCCGAGCGCCTCGCCATGCCGCTCGAGAAGGTGCGCAAGGTGCTCAAGATCGCCAAGGAGCCGATCAGCCTCGAGACGCCGATCGGCGACGAGGAGGACAGCCACCTCGGTGACTTCATCGAGGACAAGAACGCGGTGCTGCCGGTGGAGGCGGCGATCCAGTCGAACCTGCGCGAGACCACGACGCGGGTGCTGGCCTCGCTCACCCCCCGCGAGGAGCGCGTGCTGCGCATGCGCTTCGGTATCGGCATGAATACTGACCACACCCTGGAGGAGGTCGGCCAGCAGTTCTCGGTGACGCGCGAGCGTATCCGCCAGATCGAGGCCAAGGCGCTGCGCAAGCTCAAACATCCGTCGCGCTCCCGCCTGCTGCGCAGCTTTCTCGATACCTGACGCGGCCCCGCATCGCGGGCCTATTGGCGGGCGCCCCCATCCGGATCGGGTCGCCCGTCGCGTTTCCGCTTCCACCCTCGACGGCGCACCTGGCCCGCGCTAGGGTCGGCATGGGCGCTCCGCCGGTTGCCGGGCGCCGACCGCGCCCGGAGGGCGCCGCGCGTG
Organism: Alphaproteobacteria bacterium; assembly: GCA_050485485.1. Taxonomy (GTDB): domain Bacteria; phylum Pseudomonadota; class Alphaproteobacteria; order SMXQ01; family SMXQ01; genus WHSO01. The sequence goes on from JBJHBM010000004.1 coordinate 61,209, forward strand.
AATCTGTCCAGCCTCCTCAACTCGCCGCTCTCGCGCCTGATCCTGCGCCCGTCCTACGACCGCATGGCGGTGCCGCTGCTCGCGCGCGTCTATTTCCCGGTGTCGCGGCTGTGGGCGCTCGCGCTGGCGGCGCCGGCGGCGAGGAGCGACGTCGAAGTCTCGGTCGCGCTGCGGGCATTGGTGTCGGGACTCGCGGGGGTGGGCCGCGGGCTGGAGCGTGCCGTAACGCGGACGCGCAAGCGTGCCGCCGTTCATGACTCGGTGCACGCGCGCTGGCGGGCGCTCACGTTCGGCATCGACGGCGTCGATCCGACGGTTCCTTCCGGCGTCCTCGCCGCGCTCGAGGCCGAGCGCGCGGCGGCCGCCCAGGCGTTGATGACCACGCGGGTGGGGTTCCTCCCGTTCGCGCGTGCCAAGGGACTCGAGCCGTTCGGCTGGGACATCGCGACGCCTGCGGCGGTGGAGGCCCGCCATGGCCGGCGTCGCGCGAATCCCGACGCCGCCTTCGCGGTGCCCGACGGTCCCGACGCGATCGTCGAATCGCGCGTGGTGCCGGGCGACGGATGGGAAACCCTGTGGCTGCGCGCCGAAACCACGGTTGCCGGGGAGCCCGACACGCTGTGGGCGCGGGTCGAGCGTCCGCTCGGCGCCGCGCGCGCCGGTCCCGCGCCCGCCATCGTGTTCACCCACGGCATCGCGATGGAGACGGAATTCTGGCGCGGCATCGCGGGGCCCGTCACGGAGCTTGCGCGCGCCGGCGTCTGGGTGGTGCGCCCGGAAGGCCCGTGGCACGGCCGCCGGCGCGTGCCGGGCCGCTTCGGAGGTGAGCCGGTGCTGGCGACGGGGCCGCTTGGTATGCTCGACTATTTCGAGGCGCACGCCCGCGAGCTCGCGCGTCTGGTGCGCTGGGCCCGCGCCGCGGCGGGCGGCCCGGTGGCGGTCGGCGGCGTGAGCCTCGGCGCGCTCGTGGCTCAGCTCGCGCTCGCCGCCGCGCCGCGCTGGCCCGCACCGTGCCGCCCCGATGCGGGCCTGCTCGTTACCACCTCGGGCTCGCTGATGGACGTCGCCCTTGCGGGCGGCCTCACCGCCGCGCTCGGCCTGCCCGCGCGGCTCGCCGCCGCCGGCTGGGACGAGGCCGCGCTCGCGCCCTGGCTTCCGTTGCTGGAGCCCGGGCCTGCGGCGCCGCTCGATCCCGCGCGCATCGTCGCGGTGCTGGGCTCCGAGGACGAAATCACCCCCTACGGCGGCGGTCGTGCGCTCGCGACGGCCTGGGGCGTGCCGGTGCGTAACCTGTTCGTGCGCCCGCTTGGCCACTTCTCGGCGGCGCTCGGTCTCTACCGCGATGAGGCTCCGCTCGCACGCCTGCACGCCGTCTTGCGCGAGGCCGGGCGGCGCCCGGGGCAGAGCCGCACCGAAGTGTCGAAGGCACCCGCCGGGTGACGCTTCACCCCGTGTCTGCTATAGACAGCACGCAAGCCGCAAGCCGCGCAATCCGCGCGGGGTGAGGGGGCCCGTAGTTCAGCGGTCAGAACGCACCGCTCATAACGGTGTTGTCCCAGGTTCGAATCCTGGCGGGCCCACCATCTTTGCTCGATAATAATTATTCAAGGCAGCATGGCCCGAAACGCCGTCAGCCGTGTCCATCGGCGCGATGCGGGCACGAGCCGCAAAGACGAGGAGGAGGTGCCATGCGCGCGCTGGTTTGCGATCACTGGTGCGATTACGACGATCTGACGGTGCGGGAGTTTCCCGAGCCCGAACTCAGGCCGGGTTCCGTCCGCGTCCGCGTCGAAGCCACGGGCGTTAGCTATTCGACCCAAATCGTGGTGGCCGGGAAATACCAGCGCAAGCCGCCCCTGCCGTTCGTGCCCGGCACCGATGTCGCGGGGACCGTGATCGAAGTCGCGGACGACGTGGCCGGACTCGCGCCCGGCATGCGCGTGTTCGCCCCGGTGGACTGGGGCGGGTCGGCCGAGCAGGTCGTCGTCGACGCTATTCACGCGACGGTCCTGCCCGAGCCGCTCGATCTCGCCGCTTCCGTCGCTCTGCCGGTCAGCTACAGCACCGCGGCCGCCGCCCTGATGTGGCGCGCGCGCGTCCGCGAGGGTGACCGGGTCCTGATCCACGGGGCAGGCGGCGGGGTCGGCCTCGCCGCCGTCGAGATCGCCAAGGCCCTCGGCGCCCATGTTGTGGCACGCGCCGGAAGGGACAAGCACGATGTTCTCCGGGCGCGCGGTGCCGATGCCGTCATCGACAGCGCGGCCCCGTCCTTCCGCGACGAGGCCCTACGGCTCACCGGCGGCGGCGCGCAGGCCGTTCTCGACCCGCTCGGCGGTCCCGTGTTCGACGAGAGCCTGCGCTGCCTTGCCGAAGGCGGGACGCTCGTGACCATCGGCTACGTGAGCGGCCGCATCCCAGAGGTCGCCGCCAATATAGTGATGCTGAAGAACATCGCCGTGGCGGGGCTCAACTGGGGCCTCTACATCGGCTGGTCGCCGGGGGACAACCGGGCGTTTTATGCGCCCCGCGCGCGGGCGCTGTGGGACCAGCTCGTGGCATGGTGGCGGGAAGGCAGGATCGCGCCGGTCGTCCATGCGCGCTACCCGTTGGCCGACTTCCGCGCGGCGATGGGGGAGATCCGCACCCGCCGGGCCATCGGAAGGGTCATCCTTCTCCCGCAGGAATAAGCCGGGCCTGCCCGAAGAGAACCGGGATTTACCGCCAAACCGTCGCCGATCCACATGGGACGCCAGATGGCCGGTTTGGGCGGACGCTCGACAGGGGGTGTGGTATACGCACATCGTCTGGCTAGGGTTTCGGAACGAACAGAAGGAGGACAGCGATCATGACAAAGACAAGGATAGCCGTGTGCGCCGCCGTCGGTCTGGTCACCGCAGCAGCGTTCGGGATATCCGCCGACGCCCAGGACGTCGCGGACTTCTATAAGGACAAGAGAGCTACCATGTTCGTGGGCAACCCGCCCGGCGGCGGCTACGACAGCTACGCGCGGCTGACAGCGCGCCACATGACCCGCTTCATTCCAGGCAATCCTCCCTTCATCGTGCAGAACATGCCGGGAGCCGGCGGATTGCGGGTGACGGGCCACATGTACAACGTCGCGCCGCGGGACGGGACGGCGATGGCGTTGATCCAGCGCGCCATTCTGTCCGCCCCTTTGCTCGAGCCGCGTGAGAGGCAGATGAACTTCGACGTTATGAAGTTCAACTGGATCGGCAGTCTGAGCAGCGACATAGGCTTCGTCATGGCCTGGCATACGACCCCTCACCACAAGATGGAGGATCTGTTCGAGCACGAGTTGATCATCGGCTCGTCCAATCCGTCCTCGGAGGTCATCCCCCTGTTCCTCAACAACGTGCTCGGCACCAAGCTCAAGATCGTCTCGGGTTACAAGAGTGGGACCGAGATTCTACTCGCTATGGAACGGGGCGAGGTCCAAGGGAGGATCGTCGGTTCCACGTCTGGACTCGATTCGGTGCTCGGGCCTTGGATCAAGGAGAACAAGGTACGCTTCCTGGCGGTCACCGCCTCACGACGGAGCCAGCAGATGCCGGACGTCCCTATTCTGAGGGAGTTCGCCAAGGACAGGATACAGGCGCAGATGATAGATCTGATTCTAGCCAGCCAGCATTGGGGACGGCCCTATCTGCTGCCGCCGGACGTGCCGGCGGATCGTGTAAAGGCGGTACGCGAGGCGTTCTACCAAATGACGAGGGACAAGTCGTTTCTGGAGGAGGCGGAAAACCTCAAGCTGAACATCGATCTCGTGACGGGTGAAGAGATCGACGAGCTTCTGAAGGAACTCTACGCCATGCCTCCGGAGGTGGTGCAGGCTACGCAAAAGGCCATCACGCCGAACTGAATTAGGCAAAGCCACTCCGTTTGCGTGCAGCTATAGTCATCGCATAGCTAAAACCTGGGCCGCATCGCGGGATGCGGCCCATTTTCTTGCCCCTTATGACGGGGAATGCGAGTCATCTCGTTTCCCGTGATCGCGCATGCAGAGCCGCGCTGATGCTGCTTCTTACGGCGCTTATCGGAAACGGCTTGGTGATGTAGGTGAAGAAGTCCGTGCCGCTTGCCTTCTCGACGTCATCGACCATCGCCGCGCCGGTGATAGCGATGACCGGGATGCGGGCCGTCGCGAGGTTGTTCTTGAGCCTCCGGCATGCGGCGATCCCATCCATGCCCGGCAGATTGATGTCCATGAGGATGAGGTCCGGAAGATGCCTTGTCGCCATGCGTAGCCCGGATTCGGCGTCGTTGGCGGTGTATAGTGTGTAGCCGGGGAAGTGCTTGAAGATCGCACGCATCAGATCGATGAGGTCGGTGCTGTCCTCGATGTAAAGGATCGAAGGCCGTGCCGGATGCGCCGATCCCGCAGGGATGCATGGCTCGCTTTCGACGTGCTCCGCGACGGCGTCGGCCGGGTCTATGGGCAGTTCGATCCAGAAGCTGCACCCGCGCGCAAGATTCTCGAAGCCGATGCGGCCATTCATGCGGGTCACGAGATCGTGGCACAACGCGAGGCCGATCCCGATGCCGTCGACGCTCCCGGTTTCCCTGCCGAGCCGCTCGAACCACTGGAAAAGCCTGTCGCTTTTGTCCGGAGGGATGCCGGGACCGGTGTCCGTAACGGTGATCCGGAGGAATCCCCCCTGGCGGACCTCGGCATCGAGATAGATATTGTCTCCTTCGCTGCAATACTTGACGCTGTTGGACAGAAGATTCGCCACGACCTGGGAAAAACGGTCGGGGTCCGCATGGACGTTCGGCAGTGCATGCGACCGAATGCGGTTGCGAAGCTCTATTCCCCGGGATCCGGCATGCGATTCGATCATCTCGATGGCCGCCTCGACGAGCGGCTCCGGCGCCACCGTCCTGATGTGGAGCGACAGTACGCCCTTCTCGGCCTGAGAAAGATCGAGCACGTTGTCGATCAGCCGCGCCAGCTGGTTGGTGGCCTTCAGGAGCTTCGACAGGTGTTCGGACCGCTCGGAGCCCGTTCCCTTCTTCTCTTCGAGATGCAGCAGCTGCGCGTACCCCGCGATGGCGTTCAGCGGCGTCCGCAGCTCGTGACTGACGGAGGATAGAAACTGCGATTTTGCCCGGCTGGCGGCTTCCGCCGCTTCCCGGGCCTTCTCCTTCTCCTCCATGTCCCGCCCGATTTGAACGCGCATGATGTTGATGTCATTGGCGATGTCGTTGATCTCGTCGTGACCGCCGACGGTCAGCTCGTGTCCGTAGTTGCCGCCGGCGATCGTCGAGACGCCACGGCGCACGGTTTCGATGCGCTCGACGATCTGCCGTGCGGATATCCTTGCTGCCACGGCATAAGCGATCGCCGAGGCCAGTATCAGTGTTCCGACGAGGAACAGGATCACGGTCCGTACCAGCTCAGCGAGCTTCGTGAAATTGTAGGTTGCCGTGATGGCGAGAAAATTGGCCGTGGAGAGCCGCGAATTCACGGGGGACACCCGGCTGTAGACCCGCCACAGGTTGTCGCTCTGCTCGATGATGTAGTCCCGTGTCCGGAGGCGTTCGGAAACGGCGAGCGGTAGCTCCGATCCGGAGTCGAAAAGGGAAAAACGCCCGACCGGATTGACCATGTTGATGTCGAGGCTGGTCAGGAATTGATGCGTTCGGACCAAGTCGCGGAAGAACGAGCCGAACAGGAAGTCCACGAAGGCCTGGGATCTCTCCCGTGCGAGAAACTTCCGGACATCTATGGAGACTTCGGCGATGTATTCGCTGCCGGGCGGGCTCAGGTAGCCGTATTTGTAGAGGATGCCCGTCTTGCTGGACATGTTGATGCGATCGGCCACGTATCTTCCGCTTCCGACGAGGTCGGTGAGGAAAGCGCGCATCTCGCCAGAAATCGTGCCCAACTCGAAGCCCATATCGGGGGTGAAGTCGGTCGCGACGACGACCGTATTTCTGTCGATGATATAGATATTATCCACGCCGGCCCGACGGGACAAATCGACCAGTTGGTCTTGCGTGCGCCCGGCGAAAGACGGCGACGGCCGAAGGAGTTCGTCGATCACGATCGCGAGCGCAGATTCCATGCGTCGATCGATCAGTTTCTCCTCTTGCTCCAGGAGCACGTCGAAGGCATGGAACTTGTTGAGAATGTCGGCATTGGTGGCGGCAATGTCGCGCTCTATGAACTGGCGGGTCAGCCAATCGTTCGCGACGAAGCCGGCCAGGACGCCCACCACGGCCGAAAAGAGGAATATTCCCAGGAGCGTGTACTGCAGGCTGCGGCGCATGCGGACATCCGTTCGTTACGTGATCGACGGCCGCAAGCCCAAAGCAGGCTACCAACGAACATTCCCAGAGATGCTCGCGCCGTACCCGGCTGGCGATGGCCCGGCATGATCCGCGCCGGAGGCACCGCCCACCGAAGCATTGTGAATTATATATAATATTCAGTAAAACTATCGCCCGATTCGGGGGGCGCCCTTAACGCACGCATGCGGTGCGTGCTATTTCGGGCCGAGCAACTGGAACGGCGCGCCCTGTGGATCGTGCCCGTGCAGAGTCTAAGCCTTGCCGGGTACCTCGACCGGCCTCATCAAGACCTGCCCGCCGGCCTTGCGGACGCGATGGGTGGCCGCGTCGATGTCCGCGACCTGGAAATAGTCGTGGCCCCCTCGTTTCAACAAGGCCGATTTGCCTTTTTAGGTTGATATCAATATAATTCGCCATGTCAACGCAAAAGCCTCTTCCTTACGAAAAGACCCTCCATGTGCGCGACACCTGCCTGTGCTTCCGCGTGCAGCGGGCCGCGCGCTCTCTCTCGCGCGTCTTCGACGAGGCGTTCAGGCCGTTCGGGATCACCAATGGGCAGTTCTCGCTGATGATGTCGCTCAACCGCCCGCAGCCACCCACGATGGGCGAGGTTGCGGCGCTGCTTGGTATGGACCGCACGACCCTCACCGCCGCGCTCAAGGCGCTGGCTCGGCGTGGCCTAGTGGCGGTCGGGCCCGACCCTAGAGATCGCCGCAGCCGGCGCCTCGTCCTCTTGCCGGCGGGGCGCGTGCTATTGGGCGAAACCTATCCGGTGTGGGAAGCGACCCATGCAGCGATCGAGCGCGAACTCGCGCCCGTGAAGCCCGCAACGCTGCGTCGTGCGCTTGCGCGAATCGGGGGTGGTCTGCCCGGGGCTACCAGGCGAGATCGAGCCAGTCGAGCAGGAGCGGCGGCGTCCAGGTCGCGCGCAGGATGAGGTCCCAGACGCCAACGATCAAGGCGAGAAAGGCACCTGCGATGGTGGCGATCCAGTACCACCGGAGTTCGCTGTAGAGCCACAGGTAAATGGCGATGCCAAGTGGCAACGAGATGTGGATGCCGAGCAGCCAGATGCCGGCATAGAGCAGCACGATGAAGCCGCAGATGCGGAAAAACCTGCGCGCGGCTTCCTTCGGGTCGTCGGACTTGCGGAAGCCCACGTCCATGATCTGGGGGGGCGGCCTTTCGACGGCCTCGCGGACGCCGCGGAGCAGCACCACCGCCCGGATTACCAGGAACGGAACGCCCAGGAACACGGCGATGCGTGGCATCAGTGCGGCGCCAGCACTCCATTTGAACGATTCCACAAAAAGATAGATAAAGAATGCGCCGACCACGGCGAGCAGCACGATCTCGCCGATGAACTCGACGAAGTCGCGCTTGCGAGGGGTGGTGGAATCCCCGTGTCCGCTCATGGTTTTTCCTTCCCGGCATCGCTGTCCGGCGTCATCTGCATCGCCGCCCGCGCTCCCTTCTGGACTCTGAGACTGGCGATGATCACCAACGCCATGAGACCCATGATGACGAGGAACTGCGGGCGCAGAAACATGGAGAACCCGTAGGTGTTGACTGCGATGTACAGATAGCGCTCCAGAATCTCGCCCAGCACTACCGCGATCAGAATGGCAGGACGCGGCCAGCCGTAGCGTTTCATGAACACGCCGAGAACGCCGAATGCCAGCACCAGCACGAGATCGCCCATCGAGGAGGTGGCAACGAAGGCGCTCAGCGTCACGATGCCGATCACGATGGGCGCCAGAACGTTGGGCGGAATGGCGGCGATGCGGGTGATCCAAGGCGCGAGCATAAGGACGATCGGCACCACGATCACATTCGCGAGCACCAGCGTGTAGACGAAGCTGATGGTGAGGTCGAGGTGTCGGTCGAGCATCCCCGGACCAGGCATGACACCACCCAGCACGAGGATGGCGAGTAGGATTGCCATGCCGGGGCTGCCCGGGATACCGAATACCACGGTCGGGATCAGCACGCCGCCGTCGCTCGAGTTGTTGGCCGCGTCCGCGGCGATCACACCGCGTACGTCGCCGGTGCCGAAGGTCTGCTTGCCGCCCTTTTCGGTCTCGCGCGCCTGGGCGTAGGCGATCCAGTGGCCGGCCGAGCCCCCGACGCCCGGCATCATGCCGACGAAGGTGCCGATCAGGGATGAGCGCACCAGCAGCCACTTATGCCGGAGCACGGTCGCCATGCCCCGATATACGTCACGGCGGCTATCGCGCAGCATCTCCACGACCCGATGACGCGCGATCGGCGTGTTGCCGGTCACGAGGTCGATGGCCTCCGGCAGCGCGAACAGACCGACCACGATCGGCACGATGCCGACCCCTTCCCACAGATAGTCGATCCCCATGGTCGCCCGGATATGGCCGCCGATATTGGTCATGCCGATAGTGGCGATGCCGAGGCCGAGCGCCGCCGTGAGGCAGCCTTTGACGAAGGCGCCGGCGCTGACGATGGCGACCGCCAGGATGCCGAGCAGCGTCAGCAGGAAGAATTCGGCCGAGCCGAACACGAACAGAATCTGGCGCGAGATCGGCAGCACCGCAAGCAGGGCGAGGGCGCCGATGATGCCGCCCACCAGAGTACAGCTGTAGCTTGCGCCGAGCGCGATGCCGGCCTCGCCGCGCTGGGCCATAGGATAGCCGTCGAGGATTGTTGCCTGGGCCGTGCGCGAACCCGGTATGCCCATCAGGATGGAGGGAATTGGCTGGGTGATGTCGCTCGCCGCCATGTGGAAGATCACGATGGTGGCGGCGACCCAGGGGTCGAGATAGCTCGAGAGACCCAGCACCACCACTGCGATGGGAAGGCCCCCGCCCGGCATCAGCCCCGATATCAGGGCAATCGGTAGGGCGATGAGCATGCCGACGATGGGGCCGAGGGAAAAAAGATGCTGCGCCGCACTGATGGCCGCGTCGAGCACGTGCGCCTCCGAATCTTTTCCTATCGTACGGCGGCCCGCCTGCCCCGGATAGGCAGGCGGGCCGCGTCCTGAACGGGCCCGCTAGTTGGAGCCAAGCACCAACTCGCGGAACAGCTTGCGGCTATCCGCGTCAAGCGTTTTGAACAGCTCCAGCGTCTTCAGGAACTGCTCCGGCGAGCCGTAGCCGGGGTCGTAACCCGAGGCTTTGGCCTCCGCCAGGTAGGTGGCGTCGTGGAGCGTGTCCCGGAACGCCTTGACCCAGGCCTGATGGAGATCCTCCGGCGTGCCGGGCCGCAGCATGAAGATGCGGAAGAACTGATAGATTTCGACTGCCACTTCGAACGCGGTGCGCTGCGCGGGGGTGTAGTTGAGGCCGGGCAGGTCGAACAGATGGCGCGGTTGCGGGCCACCCAGCTCCGCGACCCATTCGTCGGAGGGCTTGCCGTTCCAGTAGAACAGCGGCACCAAACGCTTTTCCTTGACCAGCTCGGGTAGCACGTTGGGCAGCCTGCGCTGCAGGCATGTGCTGATCTGGGTTTCCCCGCGGTACATGGCGGCGAGCTGCTCGCCGGTGCTGGGATAGCCCCAAACCATCCGAATCGGCCCGCCGGTCATGTCGATGAAATGGGCGCCCATGTGGACGCGCGAACCGGGCGACTCGGAGCCCATCAGCAGCGGCTTGCCGTGCTTGAGCACGTCCTCCCACGAATTGACGACGCCGCGGTTGCCGCAGATCAGGAAGTAGATCTCGACGTAGTTGGGTGCCCCCACCCAGGGAATTTCGTCGATGCTGAAGCCCTGAACCGGCTGGCCGGATAGGTCGAGCAGGATATGGCGGATTGGGATGGAAAGCGCGCGCAGCCCGTCCGGGGCGGCGCGCATGGTGTGCTCCAGCGCGCGGTTGCCGCCGGCGCCGGGTACATTGCGAACCACGCTCTTGGGCTTGCCCGGCAGGTATTGGTGGATGTGCTTGGCGAGCATGCGGGCGGTGGCGTCGTAGCCGCCGCCGGGCGGCGATGGCGCGATCAGTTCGACGGTTTTGCCCGAGAAGTACGCTGCAAGATCGCGGGTGCTGGCGACCTCGCTCGCCGCAGCGGTTCCGATGCCGAGCGCGAGGAACGCGCCAAGAAAAACGGATGTTTTGCGGAACGACCCAGCCATTGCGCTCTCCCTATCCGGTTATCTTTATTAGACTACCGAATACCACATTGAGCGGATCGCACAACAGTTTCAAAAAGTGAAAGCTGAGGTGGCCCCGACGGCCGCCCTATCGGGGAGGCTGGCGTGGCCCGCCCGAGATGGGGCGTGAAGCCCGGTACGGCGTCGGAACCGTTCACCCTGGGAAGGGCATGCTTTAGACTGGGGGCCGCCACCCAGTCCCGTACCCCAACGCCGAGGCCAACGGTTCCGTGTTCAAGTCCCTGACAGAGGGCGGCATCGCGCGCGCGATGCGCCACCGCAACTACCGCCGCTATGTCGGCGGTGACGGCATCTCGCTGATCGGCGACTGGGTGCAGCGTGTCGCTGTCGGCTGGCTCGCTTGGGAACTGACCCATTCCGGCCTGTGGCTTGGTATCATTGCCATGACCGAGTTGTTTCCTTCTATCCTGTTCGCTCCGCTTGGGGGCGCCCTCGCCGACAAGTGGGACCGGCGCAAGATCGCGATCGTCGCCGAGTTTATCCTGATGAGCCAGGCGATTGCGCTGGCGGTATTCACCTGGACCGAAATCATCGATATCTGGATTCTCGCTTCCCTCACGCTGATGCGCGGCGTGGTGAACGCGGGCAGCCATCCCGCGCGTCAGGCCCTGGTTCCGAGCCTAGTGCCGTCCTCGGAGCTGTCCTCGGCGATCGCCTTCAACTCGATGGTGTTCAACGTCGCGCGCTTCATCGGCCCGGCGGTGGCCGGGCTCATCATCGCCAACTTCGGCATCGCGCCCGCCTTCGCCTATAATGCGCTCTCGTTCCTGGTGTTCATCTTCGCCCTGATGACGATCGAGGTGCCGTACCTCGAGAAATTCCAGCGCAAGCGCCAGACCCTTCTGGCCCAGCTCGGCGAAGGTGTGCGCTACATCGCGGGGCATCCCGGTATCGGTCCGATGATGGTACTGCTAATGGCTACTTCGCTCCTGGTGCGCCCGCTTGCCGACCTGCTGCCGGGCTTCGCTGGGGCCGTGTTCCAGGCGGGCGCCACCGGCCTCGCCTGGATGACCATGGCGATGGGGGCCGGCTCGATGCTCGCGGCCTTCGTCATCGCCCAGCGTGGCCGTGTGTCGGGGCTGGCCGGACTTGCAGTCGCCAACGCGGGTGTCATGGCGGTCTCGACGCTCGCCTTCGCGGTGGCGCCGTCGCTATGGCTCGCGCTGCCCTTGCTGGCGGCTGCGAGCTTCGGCATCACGGTGACAGGAGTGAGCGGCCAAGCCCTGATTCAGAGCGCGGTGACCGGCGAGTTGCGTGGGCGGGTGGTCAGCATCTACGGCATGATCTTCCGGGCCGGGCCGGCGACGGGCGCGCTTACGATCGGCGGGCTCTCCGAAATCTTCGGTTGGCACTGGCCGCTTGCGACCAGTGCCGCCCTGTGCCTGCTGGTATGGCTGTGGGGACGCGGCCGCCGGGCGCGTATGGCCCAGGCGCTCGAAGGGGCCACGGAGCGGGCGTTCTAATTCATCTTGCGCTTCCGCGCCGTCGCGGACTGACGGCGGCTGACTGCCCCGAGTTTTACGCGGGCGAGTACGACCGGTAGCAGAATCCTGTATCGTTGATCAAAAGCACGCGTAACAGAATTTTTATCGCACGGCTTTATGTCGGGTCGCACGTCATTGCAAACTGATGTTTCAGTCAAACTATCGTGTCGTCGGATAAAACTCTCAGCCGGCCGCCAGCTTTGCAGCGTGCCCCTCGGCGCCGCGTTCGAGTTCGCGCTGGAGGAAGGCGAAGCTACGAGTATAGGATAGGTCCGATGCGGCCCGCCGTTCCGACGGCAGGTCGGCGTCGGGTGGCACTTGGGCGAAGCTATGGGGCATGCCTTCGTACCAGTGGAGCTCGTAGGTCTTGCCGAGACGGTCGAGCGCGCGCTGGAACGCCTCCACTTCGTCGCGCGGCGTCGAATGGTCGGCGGTGCCGTAATGCCCTTGCAGCGGACATTCGATCCCGGCGAGCTCACGCTCGTCGGGGAACAGGCTGTGGTGATAGACTACTGCCGCATCGAAGGCGCGGGTGCGTCCTGCCGCCAGCAGCACCAGCCCGCCGCCGAGACAGAATCCCATGATGCCGACCTTGTTCGCTGCGCCGACCCAAGGCAGGCTCTTCAGGAAGGCGGCGCCGCCCGCGAGGTGGCGTACCACCGAATCGACATCGAGCGAGTTCTTGGCGTGCAGCGCCTCAGCGTGGTTTTTGGGCTGTTTGCCGCCCATGTAGTCGGGCGAAAGCGCCACGAACCCGGCCCGCGCATAACGCCGGGTGATCTCGCGCTGGGTCCAGGTCAGCCCGCCCATGCCCGACAGCAGCACCATTCCCGGCCGCGGCTTGCCGTCCGCCGGACGTGCCAAGAAGGCATCCATGTAATCGCCGTCCGTCTCATAGCCCGCATGGAGCGAGAGAATGGGGAGATTCTCGGCGTTTTTCTTGTCGCTGGTCTCCGTCACGATTTCGTTACTCCCTTATGTTCGTGGCACCCATGCAAGTCTGTCCCACCCGGTCAACGCGGTCAAATCGTGGCCGATCCGGACCCGGACGAGGGGGGTGGCAGCGCAGGCTATCCCTTACTACAATAAGCCGCCATTTCAGGCAGGAGGGTTCAACCGGCCGAACCTTCGGCGGCCCAGGCCCCGGGGTCCGGCAGAGGAGACTAGATCATGAAGCAGTTTTATGTGGCCGGCCTGGCCGCCTTGACGGCGGGCGCTCTGGTCGTCGGGCCCGGTGTCGCGTCGGCACAGGACGGATTCTACAAGGGCCGCACCGTCAATATCGTCGTCGGCTTCTCGCCGGGCGGCGGCTACGACACCTATGCGCGTACGCTGGCGCGCCATCTCGATGCACACGTTCCTGGCAACCCGCGCGTCATCGTCCAGAACATGCCGGGCGCCGGTAGCCTCACTGCCGTGCGTCATCTCGACGCGGTGGCGCCCAAGGATGGGACCGTCATGGTGGCCTTCAACCCGGGCGTCATCACGGAATCCTTCGCGAACCCCGAGAAGGTCAAGCTCAAGCTCTCGGACTTCGCGTGGGTCGGCAGCATCACGCGGGACTTCCGCGTCTGCTACGCGTGGCACGCGACCGGGATCAAGACCTTCGACGACGTCCTCAAGCGCAAGGAATACGTGATGGGCGCGACGGCGGCCGGCACAGGCTCCTACGTCAATGGCGCCATCATGCGCAACGTGTTCGGTGCGAACATCAAACACATCCTAGGGTATCCCGGCTCCGCCGAACAGCGCATCGCGATCGAGCGCGGCGAACTCGAGGGGGACTGCGGCTCCATGAGCAGCATCCCGCGGGAATGGGTCGAGAACAACCGCGTCAACGTGTTCGTGCGATTCTCGCCGGCACGTACGCCGGATATTCCGGAAAATGTGCCGTTCATTGGTGAATACGCCAAGACCGCCGAGCAAAAGGCGCTGCTCAACATTCTGATCGCCCCGGGCGAGCTCGGACGTCCCTACATCATGTCGAAGCAGGTGCCGACTGATCGCATCAATGCGATGCGCGCAGCGTTTTGGGCAACCGTGAACGACAAGAGCTTCCTCGCCGACGCGCAGAAGCAGAATCTGCCGGTATTTCCGGTCAACGGAGAGGACGCGGCCAAGATCATCGACGAGATCTATGCGGCTCCGCCGGAGCTTCTCGCCAAGGCAAGCGCCGCGATCAAGTGATCGTCGTTTTCGAGACGTGCATGAGGGGCGGCCTCCGGGCCGCCCCTTTTGTTATGGACTTTATGGTTGCCGGGCATCGCCATCGCGCTAACATGATTACGGAAGCGTCAAAACAATGGCTAGGAGGCGAAGAAGATGGCGTCGAGGGAGAACCTGAAAGTCTCGACTTGGGCCATTTGCATAGGAGCCATGGCGGCGTTCGCGGGGCCGGTGGCCGTCGCGGACGAGGTGGCCAATTTCTATCGTGGCAAGAACATCACGGTCTACGTCGGCTCCAGTGTTGGCGGCGGTTACGACCAATACGCCAGGTTGCTGATGCGTCATATGGTCAAGCATATTCCCGGTAATCCCAATATGATCGGCAGCAACATGCAGGGTGGCGGAAGCATTAGGGCCACGAACTTCCTGTTCAACGCGGCGCCGCGGGACGGCCTTCACCTCGCGGCGGTGCAGCGCGGGATCGCTTTCGAGCCCCTGTTCGGCGCCGAGGGCGCGCAGTATGACGCCACCAAGTTCAACTGGATAGGCAGCAGCAACCAGGAGGTGAGCGTCACCGTCGCGTGGCACGACAAGGGTTTCAAGACTATCGACGATGCCCGCCAACGCGAGATGGTGATCGGCGCGAGCGGTGCTGCCGGAGCCGACGCCATCTATGCGACGGCTATGAACGAGCTGCTCGGCACGAAATTCAAGACCGTGACGGGCTATCCGGGCGCGCAGATCAACCTTGCGATCGAGCGCGGCGAGCTCGACGGCCGCACCGGTTGGTCATGGTCGTCGATCAAGTCGAGTCACCCGTCGTGGATCGCGGAGAAGAAGATCAACCTGTTGGTCCAGCTCGCGCTTGAGAAGCATCCCGAGCTGCCCGATGTGCCGCTAGTCATGGATATAGCGAGGAGCAACGCCGACCGCCAGGTTCTGGAAGTGCTTTTGTCGAGCCAGATCATGGGGAGACCCTACATCGCGCCGCCGGGTGTGCCCGCGGGTCGTGTCGAGGCCCTGCGTACGGCGTTCGATGCTACCATGAAAGACGAGGATTTCCTGGCGGACGCGAAAAAGCAGAAGATGGAAATTGACCCGGTCTCCGGTGCCGCCATCGAAAAGATCATCGCGCGTGTTTACGGGGCTCCCAAGGACGTGATCGATCGCGCCAACGCCATCCTCGGCACCCGGCGCAACTAGAGCGGTGAGCCGAGCATGGAGAAGGGGCGACCTTCGGGCCGCCCCTTCGCTTTATCCGTCTCAGCTGCTGCGCGCGCCGAACATACGTGCCATGTCGACAGCGACGATCACCGCACCCACGGCGCCGAGAACCGCAGGGACGTAATAGATGCTGTGGTAGTTGAGCCCGGCAAACCAGTGTCCCAGGACCGGGCTGCCGAGCCAGGCGCCGAACCACGCCACCACGCATTTGGACAGGAACGACCAGATGTCGTCCTTCACGTAATACTTGCAGCCGTAATGTAGGATCGCCGCGACCACGACGGCGATTGCCGCAAGAATGAGAAAGCTGATGGAATTCTGGCCAATCATGTACCCCTCCTCGTTCATTCTTCCCCGGGGACAGACTGAACATGCCGAAACCGCATGCTGGCACGGATCGGACGACGGGAAAAGAGCGTGTGCTACAGCACCGCCAGCATCGACGACACCAACGGGTGGCGCACCACGTCCGAATCGGTGAGGCGGATCACGGTAACGCGTCCGACCGCATCGAGCCTGTCGGCAACGTCGCGTAGTCCAGAAAGGCCCGGCAGCAGGTCGGTCTGGTCCGGGTCGCCCGCGATCACCATGGTCGATTGCCATCCGAGCCGCGTCAGCAACATTTTGAGCTGGCCGAAGGTGCAGTTCTGGGCTTCGTCGATGACAATGAAGGCATTGTTGAGAGTGCGCCCGCGCATGTAGGCGACTGGTGCGATCTCGATCGCGCCGTCCGCCATCAGCTGCTTGAGGCGCTTGCCGCCGAGGCGCTCGCCGAGGGCGTCGTAGAACGGCTTGAGGTAGGGCGCGAGCTTGGCCTGCAGGTCGCCTGGCAGGAAGCCGAGCGTCTCGCCAGCTTCGACCGCAGGGCGGGACAGTACGATCCGTTCCACCCGTCCGGCGTCGAACGCTTCGACCGCTTTGGCGATGGCGAGAAAGGTTTTGCCGGTCCCGGCGGGCCCCAGGGCCAGGACCACGCTATCGCGGTCCAGCGCCTCGAGCAGCACCGCTTGGTTGGCGCTCTTGGGCTTTACCTTCCGCACGTAGCGCGGCTGTCCGACCCCGAGAAAGGCGGGCGGAAAGCCCGGTCCCTGATCCTCGTGTGCCGGTAGCAGCGGATGAATGCGCGCGTCGTTGCGCCACGTCTTGCGTGCGGAACGTTTACCCAAGGCGACCTCCTGGTGGTGGCGGTAACAAATGGCGTGCGAGCGGTACGGCGCCGGAAACGAAAAAGGCTCCCGGCGTGAAACCGGGAACCTTGTGATGTCGTGGCGGAAGGGGAGCAGCCAATGTGGCGGCTGGGGGATAATATCGGCGGCTCGTCGGCATCGGCAAAGGCAACAACCCTGATAACGCTGACCGGTAAAAAATCATATACCGCTCCTCGTGAAAATCCAGTGATAAGTAATAGGGATTCCGAGATTTTTCCCTTGCGGCCGGAAATTAGCCTCCCGCGAGCCCCCGAAAAAATTCGGCTGCTCCGGTGCGCAGGTTACGAAGCGCATAGCCTCCTTCCTGAACCGCCAGTATCGGCCAGCCGGTCTCGCGCAGCATAGCGCCGATACGACGCATGCCGCGCTCGGTTACGTCGAAAGTACCGGTAGGATCGCCCGCCATGATGTCGAAACCGAGCGAGACCACCAAGTATTTCGGCCGAAAGCGCACAAACAGGCGTAGCGCGCGCTCAAGCGTCTCGATGTATTCGTGGTTGTCGGCACCTGGATAGAGGGGAAAATTGCGATTATAACCGTCGCCCGCGCCGTCGCCGCGCTCGTCGACGTAGCCTGCGAAGTAGGGATAGGCGGCACGTGGATGGCCGTGGATCGAGACGAAGAACACGTCATCGCGCTTCCAGAATATGTCCTGCGTGCCATTGCCGTGATGATGATCGATGTCGAGCAGCGCGACCTTGCCCTCATGCGACAGGTAGTGCGCCGCGACGGCAGCGTTATTAAAATAACAAAATCCGCCAAACGCGCGTCTCTCGGCATGATGACCGGGTGGACGGCACAACACATAGACGGGCGTGGTCCCCTTGCGCAGTAATTCCGCGCCAGTAAGTGCGGCATTGGCGGCGGCACGCGCGGCGGCGAAGGCGTTGCGCGTCACTGGCGTAAATGTATCCATGCAGTAATAGCCCGCCTGCATTTCCCAAGTCTTAGGCATGCGGTCAGGCCGGCGGATCGGGAATACGTTGGGATAGACCAACCGGCCCGGGCGCAGCTCCGTTTCTGCAAGACGCAGAAAACGGACAAGGTCGGGATCATGAACGGCAGTTACATGACGAAGCCCGAACGTCCTTACTGGATGGCTCTCTATGGCGAAGCCGCGGAGGCCGCGCAGGATCGCGGATACACGCGCCGGCTTCTCGACATAGCCCTTTTCCCGCAGGTGGTGGATCTGATGGGCATCGCCGGTGGAGACAAGATGCAGCACTGGGCGGAATTCGGGCGTCACCGGGCGTGGCAGAACGTAGCGCGGAGCGCGCAGACGCACGGGATCGTCCTTGACCGAATCGACAATGCGTCGAACTTCAGGATCGTCCGGCGCCATGCCGCCCTTGACTGCGAGCAGATGTGGCAGGAACGCGCGCAAGCGCGCACGCGCGAGCGGCCGCCCGGTTTCGAGATCATCGTATACGAGGAAGGTAAGGTATCCTTGATTGGCGGGCGTCGTGACCGCGTCGTAGAGCGTGCCGATGATCGGCCTGGCGCCGGCGCGCTCGTAAAACGCCATGCGGCGCCGGTTCACGGTGAGCCGTTTCGGTTCCTTGAGCATGGATTCTTCGTCGGGCGGCACGTCCATCAGCAGTCCAGCGTAGCGGCGCTTGGCGTAATGTTCGACAATGGCCTCGTAGAGCGCAGTGCCATAACCGCGGCGCGAGCGCTTGGGATCGCTTACGACATAGTCGAGGTAGGCGAGCTTCAGATCGGGGAAGGCGAAGGAAAGTGCGAAGCCTAGAATCCGGTTCTTTAAGCCCTCGGCTACTAGAAGCACGACCTCGAAGTCGCGTTCGCCCTCGAACTGGAGCAGGCGGGCGATAGTGGCCGCGTATTCGGGGTAGTAGGCGAAGGCGGCCTGGTAGATGCGCGCGACTTGCGCCACTACCGATTGGTTCTGCGGCGAAGACGCGTCGAACACTTGGCGGATTCGGAACATGGCGGAATTATACACCCGCCCTGGCCATGGCGTGCTGCGGCTATTCGATGCCTATGTCGTGCCGGCGGGCCAGCAAGGCAGCTTCGGTGCGGTTGCCCACTCCCAGCAGCTTGAGGATGGTGGAGACATGGATCTGCACGGTCCGTGGGGAGATGTTGAGCGTGGCACCGATCTCCGCGTTGCGTTTGCCGGTAGCGATCAGGGCAAGCACGTCGCGCTGGCGCTGAGTCAGTACGGCAAGTGGGCTATCGGGACCTGCACTATCAACGGAGCTTTGGATGTCTGTCACTCCGAGGCCGGCAGGCAAATCGAGAAAGTTGGCGGGCAAGGCGATCTCGCCCGTCAGAACGCGCTCGATGGTGCGGCGAATCTCGTCGGCCGACGCGGATTTCGGGATAAATCCTTGCGCGCCGCACTCGATTGCTTGAAGCGCCATACGCCGCGACGCATAGGCCGTGATCACGATGACGGGGACGTGCGGTGCCGTGAGGCGCAGGGATTTCAGGGCGACGAGCGGGTCGCCGTGCGATATTGTGGGATCGATCAGGCAGGCGTCGAAAGAACGGGCGGCAAGCAATGCTGTCGCTTCGTCTAAAGTTGTAGCCTCGGTTATCGCACCTTCGGGGTCCATGGTGGACAGAAGATGGGACAGGCCGGCCCTCGATATCCAATGGTCGTCGGCAATCAAGACTTTCATCGGTGCCGAAGGCCCCCCGAAAAACAAAAAGTTGGCAGGTGGGAAAATGTCCCGACTATACATGCGTGTATATCACTCACCACCGTGCTCCTGTCCAGTCATTCAACTTAGTAGAAAAAGCATAATGTTTAAAACTTATATGAAAAATATTACTTGTATTGATGTGCCTTGTAAGTAAATCCCCATCAATGTCAGCGCTATCACGTCACGGATGATCCCAGCGTAATCCACAGGACATACATCCACGGCGTAAGCGGCACGACGAGGCATGCCCTTGGCTCACCCCCGGTGAGGGACGCCTCGCCGGGAAAGCCTTCCGCCCGGTTAGTTATATTCCTTTGGTTGGATAAGTTGTCTAGAAAATACCGCACAAGGGTGCCGTAAATTCGTCAGATGCACCTCTAAAACCACCCCCACCACCTCTCGATTGCACCGGGCCGTTCCCCCGCCCGGCGGATCGTGGACGGGGAGGGCAACGAGCAAACGGCCGTCCCTGCGCTTGACCCGACCGGGGTTTCCGCTACCTTGCGCGCCGTTCGCAATGGCGGGCGACGGAACGAAGGGAAGGATATGGCCGCTTACCAGTACATCTACGTCATGCGCGGGCTCACCAAGGTCTATCCGGGCCACCGCGAATGCGTGCGCGACGTGACGCTCGCCTTCCTGCCGGGGGCCAAGATTGGGGTGCTCGGCGTCAACGGCGCGGGCAAGTCGACGCTGCTCCGGATCATGGCCGGGATCGACACCGACTACACCGGCGAGGCCTGGGCGGCTGACGGCGCCTCCGTCGGCTACCTGCCCCAGGAGCCCGCCCTCGACCCCGAGAAGGACGTGATGGGCAACGTGCTCGAAGGCGTGGCGCCGGTGAAGGCGCTGCTCGAACGCTTCGAGCAGGTCTCGGCGCGTTTCGCCGAGGGGCTCTCGGACGACGAGATGAACACGCTCTTGGCCGAACAGGCCGAGCTCCAGGAGAAGATCGACGCGGCCAACGGCTGGGAACTCGAACGCACCGTCGAGATCGCCTTGGACGCGCTGCGTTGTCCGCCGGGCGACGCCCCGGTGGCCAACCTGTCGGGCGGCGAGCGCCGCCGCGTGGCGCTATGTCGCCTCCTGCTATCGCGCCCCGACCTCCTGCTGCTGGACGAGCCGACCAATCACCTCGACGCCGAATCGGTGGCCTGGCTCGAGCGCCATCTCGCCGAATACCCCGGCACGGTGGTTGCCGTCACCCACGACCGCTACTTCCTCGATAATGTGGCGGGCTGGATCCTCGAACTCGACCGCGGTCGCGCGCTGCCGTTCGAGGGCAATTATTCGGCCTGGCTAGAGGCCAAGGAGAAGCGTCTGCTGCAGGAAGAGCGCGAGGCGGCTGCCCGCGCCCGCACCATCGCGCGCGAGCTGGAATGGGTGCGCGCCACGCCCGAAGCCCGGCGCACCAAGTCCAAGGCGCGCCTCGCCGCCTACGACCGCCTGGTGGCCGAGGCCGACGCCCGCGCCGCCCAGGGCAACGCCCAGATCGTGATCCCGCCGGGCCCGCGCCTCGGCGACATGGTGGTGGAGGCCGAGGGCGTCGCCAAGGCCTACGGTGACCGGCTCCTGATCGAGGACATGTCGTTCCGTTTGCCGCCCGGCGGCATCGTCGGCGTGATCGGCCCCAACGGCGCCGGCAAGACCACGCTCATGCGCATGATTACGGGGCAGGAGGCGCCCGATCGCGGGCGCCTACGCGTCGGCGAAACCGTCCGGCTTGGCTATGTGGACCAGTCGCGCGACGCCCTTGCTCCCGACAAGACGGTGTGGGAGGAGATTTCGGAAGGGCGCGACGAAATCGAACTCGGCAAGCGCAAGGTAGCGTCGCGTGCCTACGTCGGTGCCTTCAATTTCCGCGGCCCCGACCAGCAGAAGAAGGTCGGCCAGCTCTCGGGTGGCGAGCGCAACCGCGTCCACCTCGCTAAGATGCTGAAGTCGGGTGCTAATTTCCTGCTACTCGACGAGCCCACCAACGACCTCGACGTGGACACGCTGCGCGCGCTGGAGGAGGCGCTCGTCGAGTTTGCGGGCTCGGCGTTGGTGGTCAGCCACGACCGCTGGTTCCTCGACCGCATTGCCACCCACATCCTTGCCTTCGAGGGGGATGCCCATGTCGAGTGGTTCGAGGGCAACTACGATGCTTATGAAGTCGACCGCCGTCGTCGTCTCGGCGCCGAGGCCGACCAGCCCCACCGCATCCGCTATAAGCCGCTCGTGCGCGGTTAGCGCAAGGTCCCGCGAGGACGCATAGCCGGCGTGGGCCGCGCCTGCCACGGTCCGGAGATGGGCAGGGAAGATTACTGGGACGGGGTTTGACGTTCGAACCGCTGGGTCGCGTCGCGCAGCGCGCCGAGCAGACCTTCGACCTTGCCGCCTCGCTGGTTGATGACCGAGGCGAACTGCTGGCGGTGGGTGAGCGGCATGCTCACGCCCTCGATGCGTAGATCGACGGCCTTATAGGCGTTGTTGGCGGGGCGCAGGCGCAACTCTACGTTGATCGGTGGGCCGTCCGACTGGCGTACCACCCCTTGCACCACGCTGTCGCCGTCGCCCTGCTTCTGGGCACGGGTGAACTCGACTTTCTCGCCGTTATAGCGACGGAACAGGCCGGCGTAGTTATGCGCAACATAGATCTCGTAGAGGCGCATCATCTCCTGGAACTGTTCCGGCGTGGTCTGGCGCGCATAAGGGCCGAGCACGAAGCGAGTGACGGCGTCCACGTCGAATGCGTCGGCCAGGAGCTGGCGCATCCGTGTAACGCGCTCCGAATCGGAGAGCTTGGGATCGGTGAGGTCGGTGATGGCGCTCTGGCCGAGCTTCTGGGCGAAGGATACCGCGTCCTGCTGAGCCGAGGCGGAGGCTCCCGGTATGGAGACGGCGAGCAGCAACAGAACGATCGCCGTAGCGCGTACCAGAGCGGTCGGGATGAAGGACGGGAACATGGCTTCCCCCTGTTACTAGAATGCTTGGGAAGTCTTGGACTCGGTGGCAGGCGTCTCGTCGGGAGCACCCGAAATGCCGGGCGCGATAGTGCCGGAGGAGGGCCGACTGTTGCGAATCTCCTCGGCGCGCCGTTGCCGGTAGAGCGAGCGGATGGCCGCGTAATGATCGAGCGAAGTGCGCTCGATCTCGTCCATAGTTTCGAGGTTGCGTGAACGGAAGTCAACGCCCGTCACGAGCGAGCGGGCGATAATCCAACCTTCCATGTCATCGTTGCGCAGCCAGATGTTGACCGGGTCCACATACCATTCGACGAGGAGGCCGGCCGCGTCGCGCGGATTGGAGGGACCGAAGATCGGCAGCACCAGATAGAAGCCCTCGCCCACGCCCCAGGTGGCGAAGGTCTGACCGAAGTCCTCGCTGTGGCGGGGAATACCCATCCCGCCGGCGGCGTCCCATACGCCGAGCAGGCCGACCGTGGTGTTGATGAGGAAGCGGCCCGCCGTATTGCCGGCACGCTCCATCTCGCCCTGCAGCAGGTCGTTCGCGAGCACCACCGGCGAGCGCAGGTTGGCGAGGAAATTGTTGACGCCGCGCTGGGCCGGCCGCGGTAGCACCTCGCGGTAGACAACGGCTGCGGGACGCAGGAACATTCCGTCCACGACCTTGTTGAAGTCGAAGATCGCGCGGTTGAGCGGCTCGAGGGGATCGTTCTCCGCCTCGAACTCTGCACGCGCCACGGGATCGGACGGCGGCGTGGCGCAGGCCGTCAGCCCGAGCACGGCGACGGTGGCCAGGGCTACGCCGGCGGCACGTCTCCTCAATGCGGGAAAAACAGCACGCGACTTGGTACCGATGCGCCTCATGGCCGAACCAATCCTCCCCGGTCCCGCCTGCCATGCCTGCGGAACCTCTATGGAACGCCCCACCCCATACTCTTCGGCATGATGGCCGGCCAAGCTGAACGCTTTCTTAACCGGGCGCCCAGCCCGTGACCCAGCTCCGACGAGCAGCGAACACGAGCATTTCACTAGCATAGCGTTATCCGAAAGGCCAGATGCGTTCTAATTCCTTATTTTAGCAGTTCATCGCACCCTTTGATACATAACTATATCTTTATTTCTCTATCAATAAAATTCGTGTAAGAGAGACCGGACATGGTGTCTTTTCCCCTCATGGGTGCGGCACCCGGGTCGGGACGGATGGTCCGTTTTCCGGCCAATGGAGATGGCCTTGGACCTCGACGCCTATCTCGGTGCATTGCGTGCTGCGGCGGAGCCGACACGGCTGCGTCTGCTTGCGCTCTGTGCCGGCAGCGAGCTCACCGTGACGGAGCTGACCCAGATTCTGGGCCAGAGCCAGCCGCGTGTGTCGCGCCATCTCAAGCTGATGGTGGACGCGGGCCTGCTCGAGCGTTTCCGCGAGGGCACTTGGGCGTTTTATCGCCTGGCGCCGGCGGGGCCCCAGGCCGAGGCGGCGCGCGCGCTGGTGACGATGGCGCCGGCGGACGATCCCGTGCTGCGCCGTGATGCCGACCGGCTCGATGCGATCAAGGCGGAGCGGCGCGCCGCCGCCGACGCCTATTTCCGCGAGAATGCAGCGGGCTGGGACGAGATCCGCCGCCTACGCGTGGACGATGCGGAGGTCGAGCGCGCCGTGCTCGACCTGCTCGGCGAACGCGATGTCGGCGCCATGCTCGACGTCGGTACCGGTACCGGACGCATGCTGTCGGTCCTGGGACCGCGGGTCGGCCGTGCCGTCGGCATCGACCGCTCGCGCGAGATGCTCGCCGTGGCGCGCGCCAAGCTGGAGCACGAGGGACTCGCCAACTGTACGGTGCGGCTCGGCGATATGAACGCCCTCAACGCGGAGAACGGCGCTTTCGACCTCGTGACCCTCCATCTGGTGCTGCACTATGCCGACCAACCCGGCCATGCGCTCGCGGAGGCCGCGCGGGTGCTGGCGCCGGGCGGGCGGCTGCTGGTGGTTGACTTCGCCCCCCACGAGCTCGAGCACCTGCGCGCCGAGCACGCCCACCGGCGGCTCGGCTTCGCTGATGCAGAGATGGCCCAATGGCTCAAGGCAGCCGGGCTCAGGCCGCCGCGTGCGGCAGCGCTGCCGGGCGATCCGCTCACGGTCAAGATTTGGCTGGCCGAGGCGCCGGGCGCACGGGCGTCCCGCCACAGGCCGGCCCTCGAAAAGGCGTAGACGACATGACAGCACAAGCAAACGAATCCGTTCCGACCGGCGCCGCGCCCCGTGCGGAGCCCGGTCTCGAGGTCTCGTTCGAGTTCTTTCCGCCCAAGACCGAGAAGATGGAGGAGACCCTGTGGGCCTCCGTCGCCCGGCTCGCGCCGCTTCGCCCGCGCTTCGTCTCCGTGACCTATGGCGCGGGCGGCTCGACGCGCGAGCGCACCCATGCGACCGTGGTGCGCATCCTGAAGGAAACCGGCCTCACGCCCGCCGCGCATCTGACCTGTGTCGGCGCGACCCGCGACGAAGTGCTGGACGTCGCCGACCGCTACTGGCAGGCCGGCATTCGCCACGTGGTGGCCTTGCGCGGCGATCCGCCCGAAGGCCAGGGGCGCTACGCGCTGCATCCCGGCGGCTTCGCCTTCGCCTATGACCTCGTGGCGGGGCTCAGGGCCGCCCACGACTTCGAGATCTCGGTCGCGGCCTATCCCGAGACCCACCCCGAGGCGGCAAGTCCCGAGGCCGACATCGACAACCTCAAGCGCAAGATCGACGCCGGTGCGACCCGCGCCATCACCCAGTTCTTCTTCGACGCGGACGTCTATTTCCGCTTCATGGAGCGGGTCGCGCGCGCCGGGATCACGGTGCCGGTGGTGCCGGGCATCCTGCCGGTCACCAACTTCGCCCAAGTGACCAGGTTCGCGGCCATGTGCGGCGCCTCGGTGCCGGGGTGGCTTGCCCGCATGTTCGAGGGGCTGGACGAGGACCCGGAGACACGCCGCCTGGTAGCGGCGACGGTCGCCGCCGAGCTGTGCCGCGCGCTGCAGGCGGGGGGCGTGCGCGAGTTCCATTTCTACACGCTCAACCGTGCCGACCTCGCCTACGCCATTTGCCACGTCCTGGGCCTGCGCCCGGCGGCCGCCGCAGAGGCGCACCCATGACCGACAAAGGCAAGCTGCTCGCGCGCCTGCTGGACGAGCGCATCCTGGTGCTCGATGGCGCGATGGGGACCATGATCCAGGAGCACCGCTTCGACGAGGCGGCGTTCCGCGGGGCGCGCTTCGGCAACTGGACACGCGACCTCAAGGGCAACAACGACCTGCTCACGCTGACGCGGCCGGATGTGATCCGCGATATCCACGATTCGTTCCTCGCGGCGGGTGCCGACATCCTCGAGACCAACACCTTCAACTCCACCGCCATCTCCCAGGCCGATTACGGCATGGAAGGGCTGGTGCGCGAGCTGAACGAGGTGGGTGCCCGGCTCGCGCGCGAGGTCGCCGACGCCTGGAGTACGAAGACACCCGACCGGCCGCGCTTCGTGGCCGGCATCCTGGGGCCCACCAACCGCACCGCCTCCATGTCGCCTGACGTCTCCGACGCGGGCTTCCGCAACGTCACCTTCGACGACCTGGTCGCGACCTATGAGGAGGCGGCCGAGGCGCTGGTCGCGGGCGGCGCCGACCTCCTGATGATCGAGACCTCGTTCGACACGCTCAACGCCAAGGCGGCGATCTACGCCATCTTCAAGGTGTTCGAGGCGCGCGGGACGGAGTTGCCGATCATGGTGTCGGGCACCATCACGGACGCCTCCGGGCGCACGCTCTCGGGCCAGACGCCGGAGGCGTTCTGGAATTCGGTGGCCCACGCGCGTCCCGTCGCGGTCGGGTTCAACTGCTCGCTCGGCGCGAAGGAGCTGCGTCCCCACGTCCAGGAGATCGCCCGGGTGGCGGGCACGCGCGTCTCGGTCCATCCCAACGCAGGGCTTCCCAACGCCTTCGGCGGCTACGACGATACGCCCGAGAACATGGCGGCCTTGATCGGCGAGTTCGCGCGTTCGGGCTTCGTCAATATCGTCGGCGGTTGCTGCGGTACCACGCCCGAGCACATCCGCGCGATCGCCGACGCGGTCGCGGGCGTACCGCCGCGCAAGCTGCCCGAAATCCGCCCCGCGTGCCGCCTCTCGGGCCTCGAGCCGCTCGCCATCGGCGGGGACGGGCGCGACGGCGCGCGCTTTGTCAACGTGGGCGAGCGCACCAACGTCGCGGGTTCGATCCGCTTCGCCAAGCTGATCCGCGAGGGCGACTACGAATCCGCGCTCGACGTCGCCCGCCAGCAGGTCGAGAACGGTGCCCAGGTGATCGACGTTAACATGGACGACGCCATGCTCGACGCCGAGGCCGCGATGGTGCGATTCCTGCGCCTCGTGGCGACCGAGCCCGATATCGCGCGCGTGCCCGTGATGGTCGATTCGTCCAAGTTCGCGGTGGTGACGGCGGGCCTCAAGTGCCTGCAGGGCAAGAGCATCGTCAATTCCATCAGCCTCAAGGAGGGGGAGGAGCCGTTCCTGGCCCAGGCCCGCGAGGTGCGCCGCAACGGCGCCGCCGTGGTGGTGATGGCCTTCGACGAGAAGGGACAGGCCGACACGCGCGCGCGCAAGGTCGATATCTGCGCGCGCGCCTATCGCCTGCTCACCGAAAAGGTCGGCCTCCCGCCCGAGGACATCATCTTCGACCCCAACATCTTCGCGGTCGCCACCGGCATCGAGGAGCACGACAACTACGCCGTCGATTTCATCGAGGCGACGCGCGAGATCAAGCGCACGCTGCCGCACGTGCACGTCTCGGGCGGTGTGTCGAACCTGTCGTTCTCGTTCCGCGGCAACGATCCGGTGCGCGAGGCGATGCACGCCGTGTTCCTCTACCACGCGACGCGCGCGGGGATGGACATGGGCATCGTCAACGCGGGTCAGCTCGCGGTCTATGCCGAGATTCCGGAAGACGTGCGCGAGCGGGTCGAGGACGTGGTACTCAACCGCCGCAGGGACGCCACCGAACGCCTGCTGGAGATCGCCGAGGGGCTCAAGGGCAAGGCCAGGGACAAGGTCGAGGACGCGGCCTGGCGCGACGCGCCGGTCGAGGAGCGCCTCAAGCACGCGCTGGTCAAGGGCATCGCCGAGCACGTGGTCGCCGATACCGAGGAGGCGCGCCTCAAGTACCCGCGCCCGATCCAGGTGATCGAGGGGCCGCTGATGGACGGCATGAACGTGGTGGGCGACCTGTTCGGGTCGGGCCAGATGTTCCTGCCGCAGGTGGTGAAGTCCGCGCGCGTGATGAAGCAGGCGGTGGCGCACCTGATCCCCTATATCGAGGCGGAAAAGGAGAAGTCGGGCGGCGGCGGCCCCAAGGGCCGGATCGTTCTCGCCACCGTCAAGGGCGACGTCCACGACATCGGCAAGAACATCGTCGGCGTGGTGCTGCAGTGCAACAACTTCGAGGTGGTGGACCTCGGCGTGATGGTGCCCTACGACCGCATCCTCGCGACCGCGAAGGAGAAGGGCGCCGACATGATCGGGCTCTCGGGGCTGATCACGCCGTCGCTCGAGGAGATGGCGACGGTCGCGGCCGAGATGCAGCGCCAGGGATTCGAGCTGCCGCTCCTGATCGGCGGCGCCACCACGTCGAAGGTGCATACCGCCGTCAAGATCGCGCCTAACTACCAGGGGCCGGTGGTGCACGTGGTGGACGCCTCGCGCGCCGTCGGCGTCGCCCAGAACCTCGTCTCCGAAGGCAATCGCGAGACCTTCGTCGCGCAGGTGGCCAACGACTACGCGGAGATCCGCACGCGCTTCGAGGGCGGCGACGACGCCGGCCGCCTGCTGCCGATCGCGGAGGCCCGCGCCAACCGCGCGCCGGTGGACTGGGGGGGCTACGCGCCGACGCGGCCCGGTTTCGTCGGCATCCGCGCCTTCGCGGACTACGACCTTGCCGAGCTTGCGACTCGGATCGACTGGACGCCGTTCTTCCAGACCTGGGAGCTCCGGGGGAGCTATCCCGCGATCCTCGACGACGCGAAGCAGGGCGAGGCCGCGCGCGGCCTGTGGCGCGACGCCCGGACGATGCTGGAGCGTATCGTCGCGGAGCGCTGGCTGGTCGCGCGCGGCGTGGTCGGGCTATGGCCCGCCAATGCCGAGGGCGACGACGTCGTGCTCTATGCCGACGAGGCGCGGACGCGGGCGGTGGAGACGGTCCACTTCCTGCGCCAGCAGCAGCGCAAGACGCGCGGGCCCAACCTCGGCCTCGCCGACTTCGTCGCGCCCAGGGACTCCGGCGTCGCCGACTACATGGGCGCGTTCGCGGTGACGGCCGGGATCGGCTGCGACGAGCGGGCCAAGGCGTTCGAGGCCGCCCACGACGACTACCAGTCGATTCTCCTGAAGGCGCTCGCCGACCGCCTGGCGGAGGCCTTCGCCGAGCGCCTGCACGAGCGCGTGCGCAAGGAGCTGTGGGGCTACGCGCCGGACGAGGACCTCTCCAACGAGGAGTTGGTCGCCGAGAAGTACCGCGGCATCCGCCCGGCGCCGGGCTATCCCGCCTGCCCCGACCATTCGGAGAAGCCGGCGCTGTTCGCGCTCCTCGCCGCGCGCCAGAACGCCGGCATGACGCTCACCGACGGCTTCGCCATGCTGCCCGCCGCAAGCGTCTCGGGCTACTACATCGGCCATCCCGAGGCGCGCTACTTCGGCATCGGCAAGATCGGCCGCGACCAGGTCGAGGACTACGCCGGCCGCAAGGGCGTCTCCGTCGCGCAGGCCGAGAAGTGGCTCGCCCCCAACCTCGCCTACCGGCCGGAAAAGGCGGGGGCGGCGTAGGGGACTGCGCCCGCCATGCCGTTATCTGACCGTCTCCAGCATGGTGAAGCGCACCGGCATCAGGCGGCGGGCGCGGGCGTCGCCTTCGGCGTCCTTCTCGACCAGCGTGAGCGCCTGCGCCTCCGGGGGGCCGATGGGCAGCACCATGCGGCCGCCGGGCTTGAGCTGCGCGGTCAGGGCCTCCGGCACGCGCTCCGCCGAGGCCGCCACCAGGATGCGGTCGTAGGGCGCGTGCTCGGGCCAGCCCTTGGAGCCGTCACCGAGGCGTACCTCGACGTTGGCGTACCCCTGCCGCCGCAGGCGCGCCTGCGCCCCGACCGCGAGCTCCTCGACGATCTCGATGCTGTAGACCTGGCGCACGAGGGCGGAGAGCACGGCCGCCTGGTAGCCGAGCCCGGTCCCGATCTCGAGCACCATGCTGTCTTCCCGGGGATCGAGCAGGTCTGTCATGACGGCGACGATGAACGGCTGGGAGATCGTCTTGTCGAAGCCGATCGGCAGCGGCGTGTTCTCGTAGGCGTAGGCCGCGAGGTCCGGCGGCACGAACATGTGGCGCGGGATGCGCCCCATCGCCGCCATGACCCGCGCGTCGAGGGCATCCTTGCCGAGCTGGTCGTGGCTGACCTCGGCATATATCTCGATCAGCTCGACCATGTGCCGGCGCAGGATGTCGAGGTGCCTCTCTTCCATCGGCACGTCTCCCGATGGCGGCCGCGACGGCCGCTGTCGTTCCCCTCCGTGCCGCCGAGTATACGCCGGGCGCGCGGGGAGGACGGACGGAAACGACGAAGGGCGCGGGATCGTTCCCGCGCCCTGGCGTCACGCGCGTTCCGGCTCCTCGGAGCTGAGGGTCACTCCGCCGCGGGCGGCATCTCCCCCACTTTCGTTTCCTGGGCCTTCTTCTCCAGCCTGGCCTTGTCCTGATAGACCTCGCCGCCGGTCTCCTTGAAGGCCTGGGACATTTCCGCCATGCCCTTCTCGGCGTACTCGCGGACCTCCTGGGTGATCTTCATGGAGCAGAACTTGGGCCCGCACATGGAGCAGAAATGCGCCACCTTGGCGCCTTCCGCCGGCAGGGTCTCGTCGTGGTACTGCAGCGCCGTGTCGGGATCGAGCGACAGGTTGAACTGGTCGCGCCAGCGGAACTCGAAGCGCGCCCGGGAGAGCGCGTCGTCGCGTTCCTGCGCCGCCGGCAGGCCCTTGGCGAGGTCGGCCGCGTGGGCCGCGATCTTGTAGGTGACGACGCCGACCTTGACGTCGTCGCGGTCGGGCAGGCCGAGGTGCTCCTTGGGCGTCACGTAGCACAGCATCGCCGTGCCGAACCAGCCGATCATGGCGGCGCCGATGCCGGACGTGATGTGGTCGTAGCCCGGCGCGATGTCGGTGGTCAGCGGCCCAAGCGTGTAGAACGGCGCCTCGTGGCAGTGCTTGAGCTGCTCGTCCATGTTGGCCTTGATCTTGTGCATCGGCACATGGCCGGGGCCCTCGATCATCACCTGGCAGTCGTGCTTCCACGCGATCTTGGTGAGCTCGCCGAGCGTGCGCAGTTCCGCGAACTGGGCCTCGTCGTTGGCGTCCGCGATGGAGCCGGGCCGGAGCCCGTCGCCGAGCGAGAACGACACGTCGTAAGCCTTCATGATCTCGCAGATTTCCTCGAAGTTCTCGTAGAGGAAGCTCTCCTTGTGGTGGGAAAGGCACCACTTCGCCATGATCGAGCCGCCGCGCGAGACGATGCCGGTGACGCGCTTCGCCGTCATAGGGACGAACGGCAGCCGCACGCCCGCGTGGATGGTGAAGTAGTCCACGCCCTGCTCGGCCTGCTCGATCAGCGTGTCGCGGAAGATCTCCCAGGTCAGGTCCTCGGCAATGCCGCCCACCTTCTCGAGCGCCTGGTAGATCGGCACGGTCCCGATCGGTACCGGCGAGTTGCGGATGATCCACTCGCGGATGTTGTGGATGTTGGAGCCGGTGGACAGGTCCATCACCGTGTCGGCGCCCCAGCGGATCGCCCACACCATCTTGTCCACTTCCTCCGCCGCGGTGGAGGTGACGGCGGAATTGCCGATGTTGGCGTTGATCTTCACCAGGAAGTTGCGGCCGATGATCATCGGCTCCGCTTCCGGGTGGTTGATGTTGGCCGGGATGATGGCGCGCCCGCGCGCCACCTCGTCGCGCACGAACTCGGGCGTGACGTAGCCGGGCAGGCTCGCGCCGAAGCTCTCGCCACCGGACGGCGCGGTGCCGGCCTGCTCGCGCCCGATGTTCTCGCGGATCGCGATGTACTCCATCTCCGGGGTCACGATCCCGGCCTTGGCGTAGGCGAGCTGGGTCACCGCCTTGCCCGGCTTGGCGCGCAGCGGGCGCGCGGGCTTCGACGGGAATTCGACGAACGGGTCCTGCTTCGTGCCGGAGAAGCCGTTGTCCTCGGGCTTCACGTCGCGGCCCCGGTAGAACTCGACGTCGTCGCGCGCGAGAATCCACTCGTGACGCAGCCCCGGCAGGCCCTTGCGGATGTCGATGGCCTGGGCGGGGTCGGTGTAGGGGCCCGACGGGTCGTAGACCCGGACCGCGGGCTCGTCCTTGGCGTCGAGCATGATCTCGCGCATCGCGACGGCGACGCCGGGATGGCGCTTGCCCTCGACGTGGATCTTCCGCGAGGCGGGCAGCGGCCCGGTGGTGACCGTGAAGTCCTGGGCTTTGGTGCCGTCGGCCATGTGTATCCTCCTCCGGCCCCCGGGCGGGGGCGTGCGTTCTGCGCGCGGTGCCGCGCGGGCGGCGCGGGGCGCGGTTCTTAAGGTCCGGGGAGCCTGCGGAGAAGAGGAGGGATCGGGCGAAACGCCCCATTCCTTTCCCTACGCCGGAACGACCCGGATCAGGTTCGAAGGGTTCCGCCGCCTGCGGCGAATCTCAGCCCCCGATCAAGTCGGGGGCACCCCCAGGAACGTTGCCATGGTGGGGCAACGGCCCCGGGCCGTCAAGCCCGCTCCGGCCCGGGCGCCGCCGATTCCGGCGGTTTCAAGGCCTTGCGGCCCGTCGCGGCGGCGGTTGGCGCGGCGCGCGGGCGGGCGTAAGCTTATTTCATCGGGCCGCGACCGTCGCCACAATCACAAACGGCGGCCCGGCACAGAGGAGGCAGCCAATGGCAACCCGGATCGACACCGGCGAAATCCCGTCAGAGCTGACGGACAAGGAGACTCTCAACATCTCGCACGAGGCACTGCGCGGAGCGGCGAAGAAGGAAGCTTTCTTCCGCGAGAAGGAAAAAAAGTTCACGCCGTTCTCGTTCAAGCGTCCCGACGATATTCCGCCGGGCCGCCGCGCGCACGTGCGGCTGTGCAAGGGCAGCCTGGTGCGCGGCACGGTCCAGGTCCTGCCGTCGGGCGGCGACACCAACGTCCATTGCCACCCGGATGCCGACGGTTTCTGGTTCGTGCTCAAGGGCAAGGTCGAGTGGCGCAACGTCGATGGCGACGTCATCGGCACGTTCGGCCCGGGCGAGGGGATCATGGTGCCGCGCTACGCGCGCTACAGCTTCAACCAGGTCGGCGACGAGGAGCTGCACCTGCTCCAGGTGGTGGCCTCGGCCAACGACGGCTCCAAGCGCCGTGTCGGCATCGGCCCGCAGACACGCTCGACCACCAAGACGCTGCATTACAACTACCCGGGCGAGCCGGACGGTCCCGCGGGCGACCGCGCCTAGGACCGAATGGCCGTCGATCTCTCCGCTTGCCTGGGGTCAAGACGCCGCTACGTGGTTAGAGCTTAGCGATTCCTTCATACATCGCGGGCTATGCAGGACGGGCTGACATCCTTCCGTCCCGTGCCGCCGTGGGCGGACGAAGCGACTCAGGATCGTTCGGGAGAGGAGCCCGTGGACCACGACGTCGCCATTGCCCAATCGCGCGACCTTGCGCGTCGGGCGCTCGAGTTCCTGGACGCGAACGACATCGCCACCGAACCGCACGCCTTCACGCTTGCCTACGTCTATCACGCCGGCAGCCACCCCCAGGTGCGCAGCGAGATCGACCACCTGATCGCGGCCGGGGCCTTCAACCGGCGTTCCTGCGCCCGGCTTTACGAGGAGATATTCGGGCTCGATGCCGAGGCGCGTGCCATCCGCGACGCCTCCGCTGTAATCGAACGCACGCTGGCGCGCGTCCTCGACGCCCTGGGCGAGGCCGGCAAGGACGTGAAATCCTACGGCCGCGTGCTGGAGGACTTCAGCGGCCGGGTCGGTGCGGGGGCCGGTGCGGCGGAACCGGCGGTCGCGCTGCGCGCGGCGATCGAGCAGATTCTGACGGAGACCCGCAAGATGGAGGCGCGCTCCCAGAACCTCGAGCGCCGCTTCGCCGCCACCGGCGAGGAAATCATCGAGCTGCGCCGCAATCTCGACGAGATGCGCCACGCCGCCACTACCGATGCGCTGACCGGCATCGCCAACCGCAAACATTTCGACATCCGGTTGCGCGAATATGCGGAAGACTGCGCGCGCTCGGGCGAGCCGCTCTCGCTGCTGATGGGGGACGTCGATCGTTTCAAGGCGTTCAACGACGCCCACGGCCATCCGGTCGGCGACATGGTGCTGCGGCTGGTGGCGGGCACGCTTGCCGAATGCGTGCGCGGGCGCGACTTCGCGGCGCGCTACGGTGGCGAGGAATTCGCGGTGC
This sequence comes from Alphaproteobacteria bacterium, assembly GCA_050485485.1. GTDB lineage: Bacteria > Pseudomonadota > Alphaproteobacteria > SMXQ01 > SMXQ01 > WHSO01. The sequence continues at coordinate 94,870 of JBJHBM010000004.1, forward strand.
TGCTGCCCAAGACCGGGCTTGAGGGCGCCTTCGCCGTGGCCGAGAACATCCGCGACACCATCAGTTCCAAGCGCATCGCCCGCAAGTCCACCGGCGAAAGCCTCGGCATGGTGACGCTGTCCTTCGGGGTCGCCCAGTTCAAGCCGACCGAATCACTCGACGATTTCGTCACCCGCGCCGACCGCGGCCTCTACCGCGCCAAGGAGCGCGGCCGCAACCGCGTCGAAAGCGTGGAGGAGTTGGCCGCCGCGGTACGTCCCATGACGGCCGCGCGCGCCTGAGGGGTTTCAGCCGCGTTTGCCGGCTCCGCCTCCGGGGCCCTGTGCCTTCGCCCATTCGAAATAGAGCTGTCGCGCCCGCGCGTAGAACGGGCCCGGCTGAAGCGTGCGATCCTCGAGGCGCACCAGCGGCGTGACCTTGGCGTAGTTGCCGGTCGAGAACACCTCGTCGGCCGCCATCAGGTCGTCGAAGGTGACGATGCATTCCGACACATCGACCCCGTCGGCGCGCATCAGCGCGATCACGCGCCGGCGCGTGATGCCGTCGAGGAAGGTGCCGTTGGGCACAGGCGTCGCCACTCGACCATCTTTTGCCATGAAGATGTTGGCGGTGGCGAACTCGGCGACGTTGCCGTTCATGTCGAGCACGACGGCATTGCCGAACCCGGCGGTGCGCGCCTCGCGCAGCGCGCGCGCGGACTGCGGATAGAGGCACGACGCCTTGGCCAGCGTCGGCGCGCTCTCGGGCGACGGCCGGCGCACCCTGGAGAGATGCGCGGTGAAGCCGCGCGGTTCGGGCATCGGCGCCTCGAACAGGGTGAGCACGAACCGGGTAGTTTCCGCCTTGGGGCTCACGAAGCCTTCTTCGGCGTAGAACATGGGGCGGATGTAGAGCTCGGCCCCCGCCGGAAACTGCTCGATGCCCTCCCAGGCCAGCCGTTCGATCTCGGCGGCCGTGACCGGCGGCGCGAGTCCCAGCACCTCGGCGGAACGCACCGCGCGCGCGCAGTGACGGTCGAGATCGGGGGCCACGTCCGCGAAGGCGCGTGCGCCGTCGAACACGACCGAGGCCATCCACGCACCGTTGGTCATGGGGCCCATGATCGGCGGGTTGCCCCACTGCCAACGATCCTCGATCCAGTGCAGGCCGTTGCGGTCGTCGCGCGCGCGCGGTGGTGCGGTGTTGGGGGAAGTCTCCATCGCCATGCGCTGATACTGGCCCAAGGCGAACGCCGGCCCAAGTGGATTTCGGCATCTGTCCAGCGCGGACGGTTTCGGCTACCTTCCGCCCATGTCCGGGGAAGACGCGCCGCGTACCGACAAGATTTATCACGTCGCCGAGGCCGAGGCTTGGCCGCGGGCGGAGGACGCGGGCGCCTATCCGGGCGGCCCCGCCTGCCGCATGGACGGCTTCATCCATTTCTCGACCTGGGAACAGTTGCCGGGCACGCTGGCGCGGTTCTTTCCCGGTCGGCGCGACCTGATCCTGCTGGAGGCCGAGACCGGGCTGCTCGGCGGCGTATTGCGCTGGGAGCGCATGGGCGACGACGTCTTCCCGCACTACTACGGCAAGCTGCGGGTGGAACTCGCGCGCAATCTCGGCCCGATCCGGCTCGGCCCCGACGGCCGCCACGTCCTGCCGTCCAGGGAAGGCTTCCTGTGAACCCGTGGCCGCTCCTGCGCGCGGCGCTGCACCGGCTGCCGGCCGAGTGCGCCCATGACGCGACGCTCGCCGGGCTCGCCCTCGGTTTCGGGTCCCTCGCGGGGCCCCGCGCCCGCGCCGCCGCCGATCCGCGCCTCGCCCAGAAGGTGTGGGGACTCGACTTCCCCAATCCCGTCGGGCTCGCCGCCGGCTTCGACAAGGACGCGCGCGTGATTACGCCGATGCTCGGCTTCGGCTTCGGCTTCGTCGAGATCGGCACGGTGACGCCGCGCGCGCAGCCGGGCAATCCGCGCCCGCGCCTGTTTCGCCTCCCCGAGGACCGCGCCGTCATCAACCGCCTCGGCTTCAACAACCGGGGCGCCGAGGCCGCCGCCGCGCGCCTTGCCCGGTTTCGCGCGACCGGGCACCTGGGGCGCGTCGGCGTCAACATCGGCAAGAACAAGGACGCCGTGGACGCGGTCGCGGACTATCGCGCGGGCGCGGCCCGGCTCGGGCCCTATGCGGATTACCTGACGGTCAACGTTTCCTCACCCAATACGCCGGGCCTGCGCGACCTGCAGGGGCCGCGCGAGCTCGCGGAGATTCTGGAGGCGGTGCGTGGCGCGCTCGCGCCGCTTGCGAAGCCACCGCCGGTCGTGGTCAAGATCGCCCCCGACCTCGCCGATGGCCAGCTCGCGGACGTCTGCGCGCTCGCCGCGCGCGGACTGATGGACGGCATCGCCGTCTCCAACACCACCGTCGCGCGCCCGCCCGGCCTCAGGAGCCGCCATCGGGACGAGGCAGGGGGACTCTCGGGCGCGCCGCTGTTCGACCCCGCGACCCGGCTTTTGGCCGAGACCTGGTGCACGACCGGGGGCCACGTGCCGCTGGTAGGGGTAGGCGGTGTGTCGGGGCCGGACGAGGCCTATGCCAAGCTGCGCGCCGGGGCCGCGCTGGTGCAGCTCTACACCGCGCTCGTCTACGACGGGCCGGCGCTGGTGGGAACGATCCTCGCGGGGCTTCTGGAGCGGCTCGCGGCCGACGGCTTGGCGGGCGTCGCCGACGCGGTCGGCGCCGATCACCGCTGACGGCCGCTGCGTAGCCGGCGCCTCAGGATTCGTTAACCATATCTCAAGACCTCGGCGCGAGAGTGGTGGCGGATCAAGACGGGCGGCCCGGGCCGCCCGCGACGCGGAGCCTGTCGTTGCCGAAGCATGCCCTGATCGCGTCCGCCTATGCGCTGCTGGCGGTGGCCGTCGCCCTGGTGCTGCCGGCGGCGGTGCCGGGCGCGAGCCACGTGGAGGCGGTGCTGGCGGGTGCCCTGGTGGGACTCGCCGGGCTGATCGCTCACGAGGCCTGGACCCGCTCCGAGGCCGCCGCGCTCGCCGCCGGGCGCCTCCAGGCGCTGCGCGAGCACCAGATGGCGCTGCGCCACGACATCGATCGCATGCAGGGCGAGATATTGCGCCTCGACGGCTCGCTCGCGACGCTCGCCGAAGAGGGCGACTCCAGGGCGAAGAGGGACCTCGACCGGGTCGTGTCCGAGGTGCGCGTGCTGCAGGGGCTGATCGAGCGCCTGTCGGGCGCCGGTCAGGGGGATGACGATGACGCCGGGGCCGTGCCCCGGCCCGCGCCCGCCGCGGCGCAGGTCCGCCACGAGCTCGACGAGGTGCAGGTGCTCGATCTGGTGCGCGAGGGTCTCAGGCGCGACCGCGTGGACCTCTACCTCCAGCCCATCGTCAGCCTGCCCCAGCGCAAGATTCGCTTCTACGAATGCTTCTCGCGCATCCGCGCCGAGGACGGCGCGATCGTGCTGCCCGAGCAGTACCTCGACGTCGCCAAGCGCGAAGGCCTGATGGGCGCCATCGACAACCTGCTGCTGTTCCGCTGCGTCCAGCTGGTGCGTCGCGCCCAGAGCCACAACCACGCGCTCGGGTTCTTCTGCAACATCTCGGCGAACACGCTCGCCGACCGCGCGTTCTTCGCGGATTTCGTGGACTTCATGGCGTCGAACACGGAGCTCGCGCGCAACCTGATCTTCGAGTTCCGCCAGGACGACCTGGCCGAGCGCGGGGACGAGGTGGGCGAATACATCGCGCGGCTCGGGCGGCTCGGCTTCAGCTTCTCGCTCGACCGCGTCCACGACCTCGCGCGGCTCGAGATCCCGGCGCTCGCGCGGCGCCGCTTCAAGTACCTGAAGATCGAGGCGGGCTACCTGCTGCAGCGCGCGGCGCCGGGCGGCACGACGGACGAGCCGGGCGGCGACACCGCAACCCTGGTCGGCGTCGACGCGCAAGCCCTCAAGCGCGTGCTCGACCTGCACGGAATTGACCTCATCGCGGAGAAGATCGAGGCCGAACAGGACCTTGTGGAGCTGCTCGACTTCCGCATCGACTACGGCCAGGGCTACCTGTTCGGCGAGCCGCGGCTGGCGAAAGAGGCCTGAAAGGGGCCCCGCGCGGCCCTTTCCCCTTCACATCGGCACCCTTCCGTGGCACAAGGGCGGCCCCGTCCACCCCCTTTCGTGCGCCCGCCCCATGCCTTTCGTGACGCCCGACGACGCAACGGTGACCGTCCTCGACGGCATCGGCGCGCTCATGGCGCGCTACGACGGCGTCGTCCTCGACCTTTGGGGCGTCGTCCACGACGGTCGCGACCCCTATCCGCACGCGGTGGCGACGCTCGCCGCCCTCAAGGCGGCGGGCAAGAAGGTGGTGATGCTGTCGAACGCGCCGCGCCGCGCCCGGGCGGTGGCCGACGCCATGGCCGCGATGGGCATCGCGCGCGACCTCTACACCGACGTGCTGTCCTCGGGCGAGCTCGCCTGGCGGGCGCTCGCCGCGCGCGCGGAGCCCGACCTCGCGGCGCTGGGGCGGCGCTGCGTCCACATCGGGCCGGCGCGCGACCTCGGCCTGTTCGACGGACTCGGCCTCGAGCGGATCGCGGCGCCCGAGGCGGGCGCCTTCATCCTCAACACCGGCCCATGGCGCGACGAGGAGCGGGTCGAGGACTACGAGGACCTGCTCGCGGCCTCGGCGCGGCTCGCCCTGCCGATGATCTGCGCCAACCCCGACCTCGAGGTGATCCGGGGCGGGGCCCGCATCATCTGCGCGGGCGCGCTGGCAGCCCGGTACCGCACGCTCGGCGGCCCGGTGCGCGAGTTCGGCAAGCCCCACGCCCATGCCTACGAGGCCTGCCTCGCCCTCATGGGCATCCCCGACAGGTCCCGCATCGTCGCCATCGGCGATTCGCTCTCGACCGACGTCAAGGGCGCCAACGCCGCCGGGGTGGACGCGGTGCTGGTGACCTCGGGCATCCACGGCGCCGAGCTCGGCGTCGGCTACGGCGAGCGCGCCGACGGCGCCCGCATCGCCGCCGCCGCCCGCGCCGCCGGGGTGCGCGTCGCGGCTGCGGTCCCGGCCCTTCTCTGGTAGCCTTTTCTTTACGGACTCCCTGCGACGTTCTAGGGTTTCCACGGGGAATCGACGCGGGCTCCGGCCCGCGAGGGGGGACATAGCGGGTCATGCGCCTGTCGCGCTTTCGCATCGCCATCGCCGTCGGAGCCGTGCTCACGCTCCTGTGGCTCTATCTGGCTGCGGCCTACGTCGGCACGCAGGTCGGCTGGGGCAACCTCGCCTTCATGCTGCCGCACGAGATCGGCGCCTTCCTCGCCGGCGTGTTCGCGCCGCTCGCGTTCCTGTGGCTGGTGCTGCTGGCGCTCGGCGCCCGCGCCCGCGCGAACGAGGCCGCCGAGACCATCGGCGCGCGCCTCGACGCCCTGATCTATCCGCCCGCGGACGCCACGGAGCGAACCGACGACGTCATCGCCGCCATCGAGGCCGCCCAGGCGCGCTTCGCGGCCGCGGCGGAGGCGGCGACGGGCGACACCGAGCTGCGCGTCGAGGCGCTCGCCCGCTCCTTCGAGGAGCGCCTCGGCGCCGGCGCCGATACCCTCACGGCCGCGGCCGAAACCGCCGCCGGGCGCCTGGACGCGGCGGTCGAGAGCCTGGACGCGCGCGGCACCGTCCTCGGCACGGCCGTCCAGGGCGCCGCCGGACGCCTGGAGCCGCTGCTCGCCGGGCTCAAGGCGCAGGAGGAAGCGCTGGCCGCCGCCGCCGCCGCGCTCGGCACCGGGACCGAGGAGGTCGAGCGCCGCGCCGCCGCGACCCGCGCTGCGCTGGAGGCGGCCGCGGGCGCCCTGGAGCCGCGCACCGGCGCTGCCGGTGCCGCCCTCGCGGAGGAACTCGCGCGTTTCGAGGGTGCGCTGGAACGCGCCGCCGCCAACGCCGACGCGCTCGCCGAGCGCAACCGCGAGCGCGCCGCCGCCATGCGCGCCGAGCTCGCCGCGCTGGTGGCGGAGGCCGAGCAGGCCGCGCGCGCGCTGGAGGCCCGCAC